>NZ_CAJMZK010000040.1:0-77706 GCF_905220265.1 Paraburkholderia sp. J67 | reverse complement strand
TACGCGCGTGAAAAGGCGTCGCCGAAATGCGCCCACAAAAAAGCCGTCCCCGAGGGACGGCTTTTTGCATTAAACCTCACCCCAACCTATTTCTGCGCAAGAAATTTCGTCGCCAGATTCACCCAATACGACGATCCAACCGGCAGCAGTTGATCGTTGAAGTCATAGCTGGCGTTGTGCAGCATGCAAGGCCCCGCGCCGTGGCCGGAGTCGCGATGTCCGCCATCGCCATTGCCGAGAAACGCGTAGCAGCCCGGCTTTTCCAGCAGCATGAACGAGAAGTCCTCGGCGCCCATGGTCGGCTCGACGTGATCGTCGACGCGGTCGGCGCCTACGACTTCCCGCATCACCTCCGCCGCAAACTGCGTTTCCGCGCTGCTATTCACCGTCGGCGGATAGTTGCGCAGGAAACTCACCTCGACGGAACATTCGTACGCCTCGGCCGTGTTCTCGGCGATCTTGCGCAGGCGCGCTTCGATCAAATCGAGCGTTTCCGTCGTGAACGTGCGTACCGTGCCCGCAAGCCAGGCGGTATTCGGCACCACATTCACGGCGTCGCCGGCATGAATCTGCGTAATCGACAGCACCGCGGTATCGAGTGGCTTCTTGTTGCGCGTGATGATGCTTTGCAGCCCGTTGGCGATCTGCACGGCGGTAAAAACCGGATCGCGTCCATTGTGCGGCAGCGCGGCATGCGACCCAACGCCGCTGATGTCGATACGAAACTCGTTGCTCGACGCCATGATCGGCCCTTCGGTCACGCCGAAGAACCCGGCCGGCATCCCGGGCCAGTTGTGGATGCCGAACACTGCGTCGACGGGAAAGCGCTCGAACAGTCCATCTTCGATCATGGCTCTCGCACCCGCACCGCCTTCCTCCGCGGGTTGGAAAATGAACACGATGGTGCCGTCGAACTGGCCGTGCTGCGCGAGATACTGTGCGGCACCCAGCAGCATGGCCGTATGGCCATCATGCCCGCAGGCGTGCATCTTGCCGTCGTTGTGCGAACGATGATCGAAGGTGTTGAGTTCCTGAATGGGCAGTGCATCCATGTCGGCGCGCAGCCCGACCGAACGCGTGCCGCTGCCGCGTTTGAGCACGCCGACGACGCCCGTTTTGCCCAACCCGCGATGCACCTCGATCCCCCATTCGGCGAGCTTGGTGGCAACGAGCTCGGCCGTGCGGGTCTCTTCGTAACGCAGTTCGGGGTGGGCGTGGATCGTTCGTCGTAGGCCCTGGATTTCTCCCTGGGCGGCCTGGATTTCCGGGATCAGTTTCATGGCTGACTCATGACTATCAATCGGACTATGAAGCGGACTATGAAGCGCCGATGTCACAGCCGACAATGCGCGGGAATAGGAGCGCCCGCCCTGAACGGATGGCGGGTCTGGATGGATCATTTTACGCCCAAGCTCTTTTTTCGCGGCACCAGCCCGAGTGCACATCGGTAGCTTGTGCTGAACATAATAAAATCACGCCATCGATAGCCCCTTGCGACACGCATCCTCATGAACGCCCGAGCCGAATTTGCCCGCGCAGTCTGTCCCCACGACTGCCCCGACACCTGCGCGATGCGCGTCACCGTCGAGAACGGTCGCGCGATCAAGGTGAGCGGTGACCCCGAGCATCCGCCGACCCAGGGCGTGCTCTGCACGAAGGTCACGCGCTACGCCGAACGCGTGCACCATCCGAAGCGCCTGACGCAGCCGATGAAGCGCGTCGGACGCAAAGGGGAGGGACGTTTCGAGCCGATCAGCTGGGACGAGGCGTGTGAAATCGCCGCCACGCGACTCGGCGAAATTGCGCAGCGCGCGCCCGAAGCGATTCTGCCGTACAGCTATGCGGGCACGATGGGCCTCGTTCAGGGCGACAGCATCGCGCAACGCTTCTTCCACAGGCTCGGCGCGTCGCGGCTCGATCGCGCGATCTGCGCGGCGGCGGGCGCGGCGGGCCTGCGCTACACCTACGGTTCGAGCCTTGGCATGCTTACCGAGCATTTCGCCGAAAGCGAAGTCATCCTGATCTGGGGCGCGAACCCGATCGCCTCGAATCTGCACTTCTGGACCCGCGCCCAGGAGGCCAAGCGCAACGGTGCGAAGCTGATCGCGATCGACCCGTATCGATCGCTCACGGCTGAGAAGTGCCACCAGCACATTGCGCCGAAGCCCGGCACCGACGGCGCACTCGCGCTTGGCATGATGCATGTGCTGATCACCGAAGACCGGCTCGATCATGATTACATCGCCGCCCATACGCACGGTTACGAGCAACTGAAGGCGCGTGCGCTGACCTACACGCCCGCGCGCGTGGCGCAGATCTGCGGCATCGACGAGCAGACCGTCGTCGACCTCGCGCGCCTCTATGCATCCACGCGCAAGGCGGCGATTCGCATGAACTACGGCTTGCAGCGTGTGCGCGGCGGCGGCAACGCCGTGCGCGCGATCGCCTGTCTGCCCGCGCTGACAGGGGCCTGGCGCGATCGTGCGGGTGGCGTACTGCTGTCGTCGTCGGGTTGGGCGCCGGTCGATGCGAACGCCCTGCAACGTCCCGACCTGATACCTGGCTGGCCGACGCATCAGCCGCGCATCGTCAACATGAACCAGATCGGCGATGCGCTCACGCATGCGGGCGACGCGCAATTCGGTCCGAAGATCGAGGCGATCGTGGTCTACAACTCGAATCCGGTGGCGGTCGCGCCGGAGTCGGCGAAGGTGGCGGCGGGCTTCGCGCGCGAGGACCTTTTCACGATCGTGCTCGAGCAATTTCAGACCGATACCGCGGATTACGCCGATCTGCTGCTGCCCGCGACGACCCAACTCGAACATCTCGACGTCCACAAGTCCTACGGCCACACGCACGTGATGGCGAATCTGCCGGCTATCGCACCGGTGGGCGAGGCGCGACCAAATACGGAAATCTTCCGCTCGATCGCCCGCGCGATGAAACTGACCGAGCCCGCGCTGTTCGAGAGCGACGAAGAAGTGGCCGCCTGCGCATTCGATTGGCGCGACCCCGCGTTCAATGGCGCAGACTGGACAGCGCTCAAGCAGAACGCCTGGCTTAAGCTCAATATCGCCGATGCCCCGTTCGCCGATGGCGGCTTTCGCACGCCCACGGGCAAGTGCGAGTTCTACAGCGAGGCGCTCGCCAAGGCCGGCCTCGATCCGCTACCCGACTACCTGCCGCCGCACGAGTCTGCCGATCACGCGCCCGAACTCGCCGCGCGTTATCCGCTCGCGATGATCTCGCCGCCCGCACGCAACTTCCTGAACAGCACGTTCGTGAATGTCGAAAGCCTGCGTGCGACCGAAGGCGAGCCGCATGTCGATCTGAATCCCGTCGATGCTGCCCAGCGCCATATTGCCGATGGCGATCAGGTGCGCATCTTCAACGATCGCGGCTCGATGCAGGCGCGGGCACGCGTCTCCGAGCGTGCCCGCGAAGGCCTCGTCGTGGGGCTGTCGATCTGGTGGAAGAAGCTCGCGCCGGACGGCCGCAATGCCAACGAAGTGACAAGCCAGGCGCTCACCGATCTAGGTGGCTCGGCCACGTTCTACGATTGCCTCGTGGAAGTCGAAGCCGCGTAAACCCTTAACCAATCACGCCAAAAAATCGCCCCCGCGCATTTCGAGGGGGCTTTCTAACTCGCTGATTCGTGGAAGAAAAGCGCAGATCGCATGCTACGATCGGCGTTTTAGCACGACCATTCGAAAATAACTGAAGAGGAGACGCCGCATGGATAAAGTCTGGCTGAAATCGTACCCGCCTGGCGTTCCCGCGGAAATCGACGCGAGCCAATATGCGTCCATCACGGCGCTGCTCACGGAGAGTTTCAGCGCGAACCGGTCGAAGCCCGCCTTCGCGTGCATGGGCAAGACCCTCACCTACGGTCAGCTCGACGAACTCTCGAAGCGGCTCGCCGCGTGGTTCCAGTCGCGCGGTCTCGCGCGCGGCGCTCGCATCGCCATCATGATGCCGAACGTGCTGCAATATCCGGTCGCACTGGCCGCGGTTTTGCGCGCAGGCTATGTCGTGGTGAACGTGAACCCGCTCTACACGCCGCGCGAACTCGAACATCAACTCAAGGACAGCGGCGCCGAGGCGATCATCGTCCTCGAGAATTTCGCGGCCACGGTTCAGGCCGTCGTGGCGCAGACGCGCGTGAAGCATGTCGTCGTGGCGTCGATGGGCGACCTGCTTGGCGCCGCCAAGGGCTTCATCGTCAATTTCGTCGTGCGCCGTGTGAAGAAGATGGTGCCCGCATGGGACTTGCCGGGCCACGTGCGCTTCAACGATGCGCTCTCGGCGGGCGCGCGGGCGAGCTTCAAGCCGGTCGAGCAGAGCCCTGACGACGTCGCCTTCCTCCAGTACACGGGCGGCACGACCGGCGTGTCGAAAGGCGCGACGCTGCTCCATCGCAACCTGATCGCCAACGTGCTGCAATCGGCCGCCTGGACCGAGCCGGCGCTCGCGCGCCTGCCCGCAGGCACGCAGCCGGTGACGGTCGCGGCGCTGCCGCTCTATCACGTGTTCGCGCTGACGGTCTGCGGTCTGCTGACGATGCGCACGGGCGGTCTGGCGGTGCTGATTCCGAATCCGCGCGATATCGCCGGCATGATCAAGGAGCTGAACGGCTACTCGATCACGACGTTCCCGGCGGTCAACACGCTCTACAACGCGATCCTCAATCACCCCGATTTCGACAAGCTCGACTTCTCGCATCTGCTGGTGGCGAACGGCGGCGGCATGGCCGTGCAGGAAGCCGTGGCCAAACGCTGGTACGAGCGCACGCAAACGCCGATCGTCGAAGGCTATGGTCTCTCGGAGACGTCGCCCAGCGTGACCTGCAATCCGACCACGGCGACCGAGTACACGGGCACGATCGGTTTGCCGCTGCCATCCACCGAGATTTCGATTCGCGACGACAGCGGCAACGAACTGCCCGTCGGCGAGGCGGGTGAGATCTGCATTCGCGGGCCGCAGGTGATGGCGGGCTACTGGCAGCGTCCGGAGGAAACGGCGAAGGTCATGACCGCCGACGGCTTTTTCAAGTCCGGCGATGTGGGCGTGATGAACACGCGCGGCTATATCAAGCTCGTGGATCGCAAGAAGGACATGATTCTGGTCTCGGGTTTCAACGTCTATCCGAACGAAGTCGAGGACGTGGTCGCCAAGCTGCCCGGCGTGTTCGAAGTCGCCGCGGTCGGCGTGCCTGACCAGCATTCGGGCGAGGCGGTGAAGCTCTTCATCGTCAAGAAGGACCCGGGTCTGACCGACAAGGACGTGTTCGAGTACTGCAAGACGCAGCTCACCGGCTATAAGCGTCCGAAGCTCATCGAGTTCCGCAACGATCTGCCGAAGAGCAATGTCGGCAAGATCCTGCGACGCGAATTGCGCGACAGTCGCGTATAAGCGCATCGCCGCCCGCGCCGCTCAGGCGACGAGCGACGAAGGCCCGCCCGTAAGGGCGGGCTTTTCTTTTTGCGGTGTGCGCAGGCAAGAAAAAAGGCGCCCGCAGGCGCCTTCGAGACTGAAACGGCTGTTTTTCTTAGAACTTGTGGCGGATACCGACGCGCGCCGTGAACTGGTTCTGGTTCGACGAACCGGTCAGGTTGTTGATGTTTGCCGTGGCGTCGACGAGTTCGCCAGCGGCATTGAGCGTTTCGCCCAGTGCATGCTGGTACACGCCGACCACGTAGACGTCGGTGCGCTTCGAGAGGAAGTAGTCCACGCCAACCGCGCCTTGATGGTACTGGGCACGCGAAGCGCCGTCGATCGACGCGCCGCGCGTGTAGTCATAGGCGGCGCCGACCAGCAGGGCCGGGGTCAGCTGATACTTGAAGTTGACTTCGGCGTTGTTGAACGTCGCCGACTGGCCGCGGTAACCCGCGATCGCTGCGTTCGAGAAGGTCGAGCCGAGGTTCGCGAAGCGGATGTTCGAATACGTGAGGCCGAACGTCGCTGCGCCGAACGTGTAGGCACCGCCCGCGCCGATCACCTGGTAGGTGTTCGCCGACGAGAAGCCCGCGAAGACCGCCGACGTCACCGCTGCGCTGGGGGCAGCGATCGTGCCGCTGTTGTTGAACATACCGCCCGACGCTGCCGGCGTGCGCGCGTTCAAATAGGCGAGGCCGAGGGTCAGCGGGCCGTTGGCGTAACCTGCGCCCACCGAGAAGATCTGGTTGTGGGTGAAGTCGCCTGCTGCGCCGCCGAAGCTGTACGTGCCGCCAAAGGTCAGGCCAGCGTAGTTCGCGCTGGTGTACTTGACCGTGTTGTTGGTGCGGTACGCGTTGTTGAAGTTGTCGAGGTCGCCCGGGTGAGCAGCGATGTAGCCGCCCCACTGATCGCCGACTTCGAGCGGGCCGACGTAGTCGACCACGGAGTCGTACTGGCGACCCAGCGTGACCGAGCCGAACTGTGCGCTGTTCAGGCCGACATACGCCTGACGACCGAACAGGAGACCACCCTGCAAGGATTTGCCGTTGTTCACGTCAAAGCCGCTTTCGAGCACGAAGATCGCCTTGAGACCGCCGCCCAGGTCCTCAGCACCGCGCAAACCCCAACGGCTGCCTTGAAGCACGCCGCTCGACAGGTTGTACAGGTGCTTGCCGCCCGAGTTCGTGTTGAGGTTGAAACCTTCGTCGATGATGCCGTACAGCGTGACGCTGCTCTGAGCGTGGGCGACGCCCGCGAACGCACCCATCGCGGCGAGCGCGAGAAGCGACTTCTTCATTGAATGATCTCCAGTATCTTGATGCTTTTATGCGTCTTTTTAACAAGGCCGATTTATTGGTTTGCGCTGGCCTTGCGATCGAACTTCGCGAGAAGTTGACACGTAATGTAACAAAAGGGTTTAGGGCGACAAAGGAAAAGCCAGACGCACGTAAGTACCTGTTTCGTTTACACAACATGGTCTAGAATATGCGCCTGGATATCGGAGCAGCCCCTGATTGACGGGCCTGTGAGTGTTCCTGTAGAGATTTTTGAACGGCCGGTCGGTTGGTCATTGGGCGGCCCTGAGTCAACCTGTCAGGTGGCCCGTTTTGCCGTCGGTATGGAGGAAGGCTGGATGATGTTTGACGAATTGATTACCGAGTTCGATCGCGGCCTGCGCTCGATCACTGGCGTGTCGCGCATGTCGCGGCCGATGCCGCAACCTTCTCCCGACGCCACGGCCGCGCAAGTCGCGACCGCCGATGCTGCGGTGGCCACGGGCGGCGCCGTTGAAGCGCCGCTGCCGGGTGAGCTCACGTCTGCCGAGCGCGCGCATGCAGCCGGTCTCATGCGCGTGAATCATGTCGGCGAAGTGTGCGCGCAGGCGCTCTATCAGGCGCAAAAACTCGCCACGCGCTCGCCCACGCTCAAGGCAGCCTTCGAACACGCCGCGCGCGAGGAGGAAGACCATCTGGCGTGGACCGCGCGCCGCCTTGAGGCGCTCGATTCGCGGCCCAGCCTGCTCAATCCGCTCTGGTACGCGGGGGCGCTTGCGATTGGACTCGCGGCGGGACGTCTGGGCGACAAGGTGAGTCTCGGTTTCATGGCCGAGACCGAGCGCCAGGTCGAACATCACCTCGACAGCCACCTCGACGCACTGCCGCCGGCGGACCTCGAATCGCGCGCCATCGTCGAACAGATGCGCACCGACGAGATTGCCCATGCGAAGTCGGCGACCGACCTCGGTGGCGTCGAATTGCCGCTGCCGTTGCGCTCGCTCATGCGCGTCGCATCGAAGGTGATGACCCGCACCGCCTACTATATTTAAGCCGCACTTTGAGATGTCCACGCGGGCCGGTATGCTTCGCCGGTCCGTGTCTTGCACCGCCTTTCACCGCATTCCATCGTCCCGTCTAAACCCCGCCAAGCCCCCGCACCATCGCGGTTTTTACCGCGCATTTCACGTATCACCTTCACAACCCGCGTTAGCTCATTCATTCATAACGGTTTTTGGTTTTAGTGCTGACTTGAACAGGTGCCGCTAAGTCCTTGTTCTATCGGATAAATTTCGTCAAAAAACGTGCCGCCCACCTTGACCCTCGAAAGGCGTTCCTCTAAAGTGGGAGACAGTGTGAGAAAGTGTATTTTTGTGTGATTTCAGAGATGTATTCGGGTAAATTTCCTGAGATTTAGACGGGCGGCGAGCGGCGCCGCGCAAGGGGAGCAAATTGTTCCAGGGGGCGTCGGCGCTAACTCTCGATGCGAAAGGACGGATGTCGATTCCGTCGCGCTATCGGGACGCGCTGCAACAACAGGCAGAAGGCCGGGTGACGATCACCAAGCACCCGGACGGCTGCCTGTTGCTATTTCCGCGCCCCGAATGGGAAGTGTTCCGCGCGAAAGTCGCGGCCTTGCCAATGGACGCGCACTGGTGGCGCCGCATCTTTCTCGGCAACGCGTCGGACGTCGATCTCGACAGTGCGGGCCGCGTGCTCGTTTCACCTGAATTACGTCTCGCAGCAGGAATGGAAAAGGAAGTCATGCTGCTTGGCATGGGTAGTCATTTTGAGTTGTGGGATGCGCAAACCTACGCCGCGAAGGAACAGGCGGCGATGGCTCAAGGCATGCCCGACGCCTTGAAGAATTTCACGTTCTGATCGCGGTTTAAAAACGCTATGGCATCTGCGATGGGACAAGGATTGCAGCATCGCACGGTGCTGCTCGATGAAGCGGTCGATGCGCTCGTGACGCGCGCGGACGGCGTCTATGTGGACGGCACGTTCGGGCGTGGCGGGCACAGTCGCGCCGTGCTCGGCCGGCTTGCGGAAGGCGGCCGGCTGATTGCGTTCGACAAGGACCCGCTGGCGATCGCCACTGCCGAACAGGTAGGCGACGCGCGGTTCTCGATCGTCCACGAAAGTTTTGCTTCACTGCGCGACGCCTTGACGGAGCGCGGGGTAGGGCGTGTGTCGGGTGTACTGCTGGACCTGGGCGTGTCGTCGCCGCAAATCGACGATCCGGAGCGGGGTTTCAGCTTCCGCGCCAATGGTCCGCTCGACATGCGGATGGACCCGACGCGCGGCGAGTCCGCTGCCGACTGGCTCGCGCGGGCCACGTTGCAGGAACTGACGGAGGTGATTCGAGATTATGGGGAAGAACGGTTTGCTTTTCAGATTGCAAAGGCGCTTGTTGCTCGCCGGGCAGAGTCCGACCGTCTCGGGCCTCTCGACAGCACGGGCGAGCTTGCCCAAATCGTGGCTAACGCCGTCAAAACCCGTGAGAAGGGTAAGGACCCGGCAACCCGCACCTTTCAAGCTATACGGATTCACGTCAATCAAGAGCTTGCGGAGCTGCAGGTCGTTCTAGAAGCCGCATTGTCGTTGCTGGAACAGGGAGGGCGGCTCGTGGTCATCAGCTTCCATTCGCTGGAAGACCGTATCGTCAAGCGGTTCATGCAGGCGAACGCCACGGCGCCCGCCATCGATCGCCGCTTGCCGATTCGTGCCGTCGATCTGCCCAGCCCGCCCCTGAAGCTGCTCGGACGCGTATTCGCGAGCGACGAAGAAGTCGCCGCGAATCCGCGCGCCCGCTCGGCCGTGATGCGCATTGCGGAGCGCGTCACGCCATGAATCGCCTGAACATCTTCCTGCTGATCGTTGTCATGGGCTGCGCCTTGTCGGTCGTCAATGCCACCAATCAGCAGCGGCAGATCTTCATCCAGTTGCAACGTGCGCAGTCGCAGGAGCGTCAGCTCCAGCAGGACTACGCACAGCTTCAATATCAGCAGAGCGCGCTGTCGCGGACGTCGCGCGTCGAACAGATCGCTACCGATTCGCTCAAGATGCAGCCCGTGACGACCGGACGCACGCAATACCTGACGCTAGCCCCAGGTGACACCACGGCCGTGGATGCACCCGTGCCCGTTTCCGCGCCTGCGATGGCGTCGGCCCCGGCCAGCGCCAACGGCCGCCGTGGAGGCGCGCGATGAAAAAGGGCAATAGCCGCAAGAGCGTCGCCTTCAGCGCCAATCCGATTCTCTCCGTGCGCCTGCCGATGTGGCGCTCGAAGCTCGTTGTCTTCATGTTGTTCATGGCGTTCGTCGCGCTCGCCGCACGCGCGTTCTGGATCCAGGGCCCGGGCAACGCCTTCTATCAGAAGCAGGGCGAGAGCCGCTATCAGCGCACCCTCGAGTTGCCCGCCACGCGCGGCAAGATTCTCGACCGCAATGGCCTCGTGCTTGCCACGAGCCTGCCCGTGCGCGCGATCTGGGCGATCCCCGAAGCCGTACCCGACGATCTGGGCGCCGACAAGCTGAACCAGCTCGGCAAGCTGCTCGACATGTCCAACAAGGATCTGCGCGCCAAGCTTTCCGAGGACAAGACCTTCGTCTACGTGAAGCGTCAGGTGCCGCTCGACGTCGCGCAGCAGATCACCGCGCTCGACATCCCCGGCATCTATCAGCGCAACGAGTACAAACGTTTCTACCCGGAAGGCGACGTCACGGCCCATTTGATCGGCTTCACGAATGTGGAAGACGAAGGCCAGGAAGGCGTCGAATTGTCGGATCAGAAAATCCTCGCGGGCGTGCCGGGCATCCGTCGCGTCATCAAGGATCGCATGGGCCACATCATCGAGGATGTGGACGAAACGGTCGTGCCGCACGATGGCAAGGATGTCGAGCTGTCGATCGACAGCAAGATTCAATACATTGCGTATTCGAACCTGAAGGCCGCGGTCGAGAAGTTCAAGGCCAAGGCGGGCGCCGCGATGGTGGTGGATGTGCGCACGGGCGAAGTGCTCGCGCTCGTCAACTATCCCACCTACAACCCGAACGACCGCTCGCACCTGACCGGCGAGCAGTTGCGCAACCGCATTCTCACGGACGTGTTCGAGCCGGGCTCGATCATGAAGCCGTTCACGGTGTCGCTGGCCCTCGATTTGCACCGCGTCTCGCCGACTACACTGGTGGATACGGGTGGGGGCAAGTTCACCCTCGACGGCGCAACCATCACCGACGATGCCGGTTTTGGCGTGCTCACCGTGGGCGGCGTGATCCAGAAGTCGAGCAACATCGGCGCGACCAAGATCGCGATGACGCTCCGGCCCGAAGAGATGTGGAACATGTACACCAGCATCGGTCTCGGACAGGCGCCTAAAGTCGGGTTCCCCGGCGCGGCGCCGGGACGTCTGCGTCCGTGGAAAAGCTGGCGCCGCATCGAGCAGGCGACGATGTCGTACGGCTACGGCCTGTCGGTGTCGCTGTTCCAGCTCGCGCGCGCGTACACGGCCATCGCCCACGACGGCCAGATCCTGCCCGTGTCGATCTTCCGTCACCCCGGCGACGATCAGCCCGTGGTCGGCAGCCAGGTGTTCGCGCCGCAGACCGCGCGCGAAGTGCGCACGATGCTCGAAAGCGTGGTGTCGAAGCAGGGCACGTCGCCCGACGCCGCGGTGCCGGGTTACCGCGTGGGCGGCAAGTCCGGCACGGCCTACAAGCACGGCCCGCACGGCTACGACCGCTCGAAGTACCGCGCCTCGTTCGTCGGCATGGCGCCGATGCCGAATCCGCGCATCGTGGTCGCGGTCACGGTGGATGAGCCGACTGCGGGCAGCCACTTCGGTGGTGCGGTTTCGGGCCCGGTGTTCTCGGGCATCGTCGGCGATACGCTGCGCTCGCTCAACGTGCCGCCCGACATGCCGGTCAAGCAACTGGTCGTGTCCGACGACAGCGCCTCCGCGCCGACGGTAGCGAATGCGCCGAACGCATCGAACACGTCGAACGCCCAGGCTACGCCCGCAAAGCACGTCGCCAATACGCCTGCGGTCAAGAATCCGGCCGGCGCGCATCACATGACCGTCGCCGACAACGCTAAAACCCGACCCGGAGTCATCCGATGAGCGCCACGCGCACCCAGCATCCCGCGCACCGGCAGATCGCGGATGCACTCACGTGGCTGCGCGCGCGCATCGCGCCCGCAGCCAACCTGCACGCCGACACGCGCTCGCTCCAGCCGGGCGACGTGTTCCTCGCCTACGCCGTCGAAGGCGCGGATAACCGCGCGCATATCGAGAACGCGCTCGCGCGCGGCGCGGCGGCCGTGCTGTATCAGCCGGAAGGCTATAGCGGGCAATTCGACGCCACGCAGGCGCAAAACGCGCTGGCCGTGCCGCAACTCGACGTGCTCGCGGGCGAAATCTCCAGCGGCTGGTACGCCGATCCGAGCGATGCGATGCTCGTGGTCGGCGTGACCGGCACCAATGGCAAGACCTCGTGCAGCCAGTGGATCGCCTCGGCGCTCACGGCGATCGGCCAGAAGTGCGCGATTGTCGGCACGCTGGGCAGCGGCTTTGTTGGCCAGCTCGTGCACACCGGGTTCACGACGCCCGACGCGCCGCAACTGCAACGCTCGCTTGCGCAACTGCGCCAGCAAGGCGCGCAGGCCGTGGCGATGGAAGTGTCGTCGCATGCGCTGCATCAGGGCCGCGTGAACGGCACGTCGTTCGATATCGCGATCTTCACGAATCTCACGCAGGATCACCTCGATTATCACCACACCTTCGAAGCCTATGAGGCCGCGAAGGCGCGACTGTTCGCGTGGCCGGGCCTGCGCGCAGCTGTCATCAACGCCGACGACGCAGCGGGCCGACGCCTGATCGCCGCCACGCGCGGCACGGCGCGCACGATCGCGTACGGCATCGATACGCCCGCCGCCGACGCCCCTGTGGCCGACGCCTGGCTGTGTGCGAACAACGTGCGTGCGACCGCCACGGGCACGGCGTTCCATCTGGAAACGTCGGACTGGGGCGAGGCCAATGTCGAGGTGCAGACGCTCGGCCTCTTCAACGTGAGCAATCTGCTGGGCGTGCTCGGCGCGCTGCTGGCGGCGAACGTGCCGCTCGTCGCCGCACTCAACGAAATCGCGAAACTGCAGCCGGTGAACGGCCGCATGGAGCGCCTGGGCGGCCGCGCCGATCACGACGAACCGCTCGTCGTGATCGATTACGCACACACGCCCGACGCGCTCGAAAAGACGCTCGACGCGCTGCGCCCGATCGCCATCGCGCGTGGCGGCAAGCTCGTCTGCATGTTCGGCTGCGGCGGCGACCGCGACGCCACCAAGCGTCCGCTGATGGGCGCGATCGCCGAGCGTCTTGCCGATCAAACCGTCGTGACGAGCGACAACCCGCGCAGCGAAACGCCGGCCACGATCATCGACCAGATCGTCGGCGGCATGCGCGAACCCGCGAAGGCGCGCCGCATCGAGGACCGTGCAAGCGCGATCCTGCAAGCGGTGCGCGGCGCGGCCAAGGAAGACGTCATCGTGCTGGCCGGCAAGGGGCACGAGGCAACCCAGGAAATCATGGGCAAGAAGCGCGCGTTCTCCGATCAGGATCACGCGCGCCTTGCTCTCGCTGCCCGTCCGACTTCCGATCGGCATGGGCGCGGAGGCGGTGAATGACAATGCTTTCCCTGCGCGAAGCGGCGGCGCTGATTCCCGGCGCCAGCATTCTCGGCGACGAGAACGCGACCTTCGAGCGCATCTCGACCGATAGCCGCACGACCGGCCCCGGCGACCTGTTCGTCGCGCTCAAGGGCGACCGTTTCGACGCGCACGATTTCCTGCCTGAAGTGGCGGGCCGTCACGTGAGCGCGGCGCTCGTGTCGCGCAGCCCCGGCGACTGGCGCGTGCCCGCGCTGCGCGTGGACGACACGCGCACGGCGCTGGGTGCGCTCGCGCTCGGCTGGCGGCGGCGTTTTGCGATGCCGCTCGTCGCCGTGACGGGCAGCAACGGCAAGACCACGGTCAAGGAAATGATCGCGTCGATCTTTGCCGCGGCTGTTGGCGTCGACGAGCGTCTGGCGACCGCGGGCAACCTGAATAACGATATCGGCGTGCCGCTCACGCTGCTGCGCCTGAACGCCGCGCATCAGCTCGCCGTGGTCGAGCTCGGCATGAATCACCCGGGCGAAACGGCGCTGCTGGCGAAGTTCGCGGAGCCGACCGTGGCCGTGGTGAACAACGCGCAGCGCGAGCACCAGGAATTCATGGCGACGGTCGAAGCCGTCGCGCTCGAACACGCGAGCGTGATTCACGCGCTCAAGCCCGAAGGCACGGCCGTTTTTCCCGCCGACGACGCCTACGCCGGCATCTGGCGCGTGGCCGCGACAGGCTCGCAAGTGCTCGACTTCGCGCTGCATACGGACGAGCGCGCGGTGGACGCGGCGGTGACGGGCAAGCTCAGCGGCTCGCGCCTCGCGATCGCGACATCCGAAGGCCATGTCGAAGTCGAACTGCGGGTGCTCGGCGCGCACAACGCGCATAACGCGCTCGCCGCTACGGCGGCGGCGCTGGCCGCAGGTGTATCGCTCGATGCGATCCGTCGCGGTCTCGAAGCGTTCGAGCCGGTAAAGGGGCGTTTGCAGGTCAAACGCGCGGCGCTTGCGGAACTTGTTGGCGCCAAGGTGATCGATGACACCTACAACGCGAACCCCGATTCCGTGCGCGCGGCGATCGACGTGCTCGCTTCGCACACCGCGCCGCGCGTGCTGGTGCTCGGCGACATGGGCGAAGTCGGCGACGACGGCCCGGTATTCCATCGCGAGGTGGGCGCCTACGCGAAGGAACGCGGCATCGACGCGCTCTACACGCTCGGCGACGCCGCACGCGACATCTCGACGGCATTCGGCGCCAACGCGCTGCACGCCGCCGACGTGAGCGAGCTGGTTCGCGCACTCGCCGGCGCCGGTTACGGTTCTGGCGCAACGATCCTCGTGAAAGGCTCGCGCTTCATGCAGATGGAGCGCGTCGTAGCTGCGTTGACAAACCCGCTCACGAATCCGCAATCCACCGCACCGGACGCAGCGTCCGGCGCGCACTGAAATCTTAAGGAATACAAGGCATGCTACTGGCGCTGGCGCAATGGCTGCAGAATGACGCAAGCTTCTTGCGCGTGTTCAGTTATCTGACGTTTCGCGCGGTGATGGCCACCATCACCGCGATGGCGATCGGGCTTTTTCTCGGGCCCTGGGTCATTCGCAAGCTCACCGAAATGAAGGTCGGGCAGGCCGTGCGCACGGACGGCCCGCAGACTCACCTCGTCAAGTCCGGCACGCCCACGATGGGCGGCGTCTTGATCCTGCTCGGCATTGCTGTTGCGACGCTGCTGTGGGGCGATCTCTCGAATCGCTTCATCTGGATCGTGATGCTCGTGACTTTCGGCTTCGGCGCGATCGGCTGGGTCGACGACTATCGCAAGGTGGTCTACAAGGATCCGCGCGGCATGTCTTCGCGCGAGAAGTATTTCTGGCAGTCGGTGATCGGTCTGTTCGCGGCGGTGTATCTCGCCTTCAGCGTGTCGGAAGCGAACAACGTGCGCGTGTTCGATCTCTTCATGGCATGGGTGCGCAGCGGCCTGTCGATGGGCCTGCCCGCGCGCGCCGACCTGCTGCTGCCGTTCCTCAAGTCGATGACCTATCCGCTCGGCGTGTGGGGCTTCATCGCGCTTACGTATTTCGTGATCGTCGGCGCGAGCAACGCCGTGAATCTCACCGATGGCCTCGACGGTCTCGTCATCATGCCGGTCGTGCTCGTGGGCGCGTCGCTCGGCGTGTTCGCCTACGTGATGGGCAGCTCGGTCTATTCGAAGTATCTGCTGTTCCCGCACATTCCCGGCGCGGGCGAATTGCTGATCTTCTGCTCGGCGATGGGCGGGGCAGGTCTCGCGTTCCTGTGGTTCAACACGTATCCCGCGCAGGTGTTCATGGGCGACGTTGGCGCGCTCGCGCTCGGCGGCGCGCTCGGCACCATCGCCGTGATCGTGCGCCAGGAAATCGTGCTCTTCATCATGGGCGGCATTTTCGTCGCGGAAACGCTCTCCGTGATGTTGCAGGTCACGTGGTTCAAGTACACGAAAAAGCGTTATGGCGAAGGGCGACGCATCTTCAAGATGGCGCCGCTGCATCACCATTTCGAGCTGTCCGGCTGGAAGGAAACGCAGGTGGTCGTGCGTTTCTGGGTCATCACGCTGATGCTGTGCCTGATCGGTCTGTCGACGCTCAAGCTGCGTTAATCGGTTGGTGAGCCGCTCGTAAGCGGCTCGGCGTATTCCACTTTGCTCACTTAGGAAAGCAAGCGATGTTTGGCGAGAAGTTTCGGGATCGGCAAAAGCCGATGGTGCTCGTGCTGGGACTCGGCGAATCGGGTCTCGCGATGGCGCGTTGGTGCGCGCGGCAAGGTTGCCGCCTGCGCATCGCCGACACGCGCGAGACGCCGCCCAATCTCGCCGAGCTCGCCGTGCACGGCATCGATCCCGCGAACTTCGTCGGCGGCCCGTTCTCGACGGCGCTGCTCGATGGCGTCGAACTCGTCGCGATCAGCCCGGGTTTGTCGCCGCTGGCCGACGACCTCGTGCCGCTGATCGCTGCCGCGCGCGAACAGGGCATCGAAGTCTGGGGCGAACTGGAATTGTTCGCGCAGGCGCTGCGTCATCTGGGCGAAAGCGGCTACGCGCCCAAGGTGCTCGCGATCACCGGCACGAACGGCAAGACCACCACCACCAGCCTGACCGGCATGCTCTGCGAGCGCGCGGGCAAGACCGTGGCGGTCGCGGGCAACATCAGCCCGGCGATGCTCGACAAACTCGCCGAAGCCATCGACAACACGGCGCTGCCCGACGTCTGGGTGCTCGAACTGTCGAGCTTCCAGCTGGAAACAGCCCACACCTTCGCGCCGGACGCGGCCACGGTCCTCAACATCACGCAGGATCACCTCGACTGGCACGGCGGCCTCGACGCCTACGCGGCTGCGAAGGGCCGCATCTTTGGCGCGCAGACCGTGCGCGTGCTCAACCGCGACGATGCGCGCGTGATGTCGCTCGCGCGCGTGCAAAACAGCGGCGACGCGCGCGTCGTGACCTTCGGTGTCAATGAGCCGCTGCGCGATGGCGACTACGGCCTCTCGCGCGATAACGGCATGCATTGGCTCGTGCAGGCGCACGATCGCGACGCTATCGACGAACCGGTTTCGGCGCGCCGTCGCAAGCAGCTCGATGCCGCGCCGGTGAACCTGGCGATGAAGCGCCTGATGCCGGTCGACGCGCTGCGTATTCGCGGCCTGCACAACGCAGCCAACGCGCTCGCGGCTTTCGCGCTCACCCGCGCGATCGACCTGTCGCCGGCCGCGCTGCTACACGGCCTGCGCGAGTATCGCGGCGAGCCGCATCGTGTCGAGTTGATCGCCTCGATCGAGGGCATCGACTACGTGGACGACAGCAAGGGCACCAACGTCGGCGCGACCGTTGCTGCGCTCGATGGCCTCGCGCAGCGCGCGGTGCTGATCGCGGGCGGCGATGGCAAGGGCCAGGACTTCGAGCCGCTGGCGGCGCCCGTGGCGCGCTGGTGCCATGCGGTCATGCTGATCGGCCGCGATGCACCGAAGATCCGCGCCGCGCTTGAAAGCACCGGCATCGCGCTCACCGACCATACGACGCTCGAAGAGGCCACTCGCGCGGCTGCCGCGCTCGCCGAGCCGGGCGACGTCGTGCTGCTCTCGCCCGCGTGCGCGAGTTTCGACATGTTCAAGGGCTACGCCCATCGCGCCGCCGTGTTCCATGACACGGTGGAAGCAATCGCCGCAGAACGGGGGACGATGATATGAGCTGGTCCGAGCGATTCGGCACACGTCTGTCTCGCGAACCGAGCGGCGGCGCATCCGACCACGGCATCTCGTCGGGTTCGCTGGGTTCCACCGGCGCACGCGCGGGCGGCATCTCGAGCGCGGTCAACGGCGTGCGCCCGGCCCGTTCGCGCATGCTCGACTACGACTACTCGCTGCTGTGGGCGGTGATCGCGCTGCTGGGCCTTGGCGTCGTGATGGTCTATTCGGCTTCGATCGCGATGCCCGATTCGCCGAAGTACGCCTCGTACCACGACTACGCGTTCCTGCTGCGCCATATGGTGTCGCTCGTGGTCGCGACGGTGGCGGCGGTGGTGGCGTTCCGTATCCCGGTTTCCGTGTGGGAACGCTACGCGCCCAAGCTCTTCCTGATCGCGCTGGCGATGCTCGTGGTCGTGCTGATTCCGCACATCGGCAAGGGTGTGAATGGCGCGCGCCGCTGGATTCCGCTCGGCATCACCAACATGCAGCCGTCGGAAATCATGAAGCTAGCCGTGACGGTCTACGCCGCGAACTACACGGTGCGCAAGCAGGAGTTCATGCACAGCTTCGGTAAGGGCTTCTTGCCGATGGCGTTTGCGGTGGGCGTGGTGGGTGCGCTGCTGCTGCTCGAGCCCGACATGGGCGCGTTCATGGTGATCGCCGCGATCGCGATGGGCGTGCTGTTCCTCGGCGGCGTGAACGGCAAGCTGTTCGGCGGCCTCGTGCTGACGGCGGTGGGCACCTTCACGATGCTCGTGTGGCTCTCGCCGTGGCGTCGCGAGCGGATCTTCGCTTATCTCGATCCGTGGGACGACCGCTACGCGCAGGGCAAGGCCTATCAGCTCACGCACTCGCTGATCGCGTTCGGCCGTGGCGAATGGTTCGGCGTGGGGCTGGGCGGTAGCGTGGAAAAGCTCAACTACCTGCCCGAAGCGCACACCGACTTCATCCTCGCCGTGATCGGCGAGGAACTCGGCTTTGTGGGCGTGATGGTCGTGATCCTGTTGTTCTACTGGATCGTGCGCCGCTCGTTCGAGATCGGCCGCCAGGCGCTCGCGCTCGACCGCACCTTCGCGGGTCTCGTCGCCAAGGGGCTGGGCGTGTGGTTCGGCGCACAGGCCTTCATCAACATGGGCGTGAACCTCGGCCTGTTGCCGACCAAGGGCCTGACGCTGCCGCTCGTGAGTTACGGCGGCTCGGGCATTTTGCTGAACTGTATTGCGGTGGCCTTGCTGTTGAGAGTCGATTACGAGAACCGGGTGTTGATGCGCGGGGGCAAGGTATGACGTCCTCGCAGCAAACGCGCACGCTCATGGTGATGGCCGGTGGCACCGGGGGACACGTGTTCCCGGGGCTCGCCGTCGCGCATCGCATGCAGGAGTGGGGCTGGCGCGTGGTATGGCTCGGCAACCCCGCAGGCATGGAAGCGACGCTGGTGCCCAAACACGGCATCCCGATGGAATACGTGCGTTTTGGCGGTGTGCGCGGCAAAGGGCTCAAGACCAAGCTGATGCTGCCGTTGAACATGCTGCGCGCGTGCACGCAGAGTCTTGCGGCGCTGCGCCGCGTGAAGCCTGACGTTGTGCTCGGCATGGGCGGCTACATCACGTTCCCGGCGGGCGTGATGAGCGCGCTCTCGGGCCGCCCGCTCGTGCTGCATGAACAGAATTCGATCGCGGGTCTTGCGAACAAGGTGCTCGCGAAGCTCGCAAAGCGTGTGCTGGTCGCTTTCCCCGGCGCGCTGCCGCACGGCGAGTGGACTGGCAACCCGATCCGCGCAGAACTCGAACACGTGGTGCAGCCGCAGGCGCGCTATGCGCAGCGCAGCGGTCCGCTGCGTGTGCTGGTGGTGGGCGGCAGTCTCGGTGCGGCGGCGCTCAACGAAGTCGTGCCGCGCGCGCTCTCGAAGCTCGCTCCCGGCGAGCGTCCGCAGGTGGTGCATCAGGCAGGCGCGAAGCACATCGAAGCATTGCGGCAGAACTATCTGGACGCCGGAATCGAACCCGGTGTTGCGGCACAACTCGTGCCCTTCATCGACGACATGGCGAGCGCCTACGAAAACGCGGATCTCGTGATCTGCCGCTCGGGCGCGATGACGGTGGCCGAAGTTGCGGCCGTGGGCGTGGCGGCGCTGTTCGTGCCGTTCCCCTACGCCGTGGACGACCACCAGACCACCAACGCGGCGTTCCTCGCGCAAGAGGGCGCGGCGCGCGTGGTGCAGCAGCGCGAGCTGTCGGCAGATGCGCTCGCAGACTGGCTCAAGCAACAAACCCGGCAATCGCTGGCAGAAATGGCAGAGCGCGCTCGCGCGCTCGCAAAACCCGACGCCGCTGAACAGGTCGCACGCATTTGCGCGACTGTGGCGGGCGCTGTAGCGGGAGGAAAGCAATGAAACACATCGTCAAACACATCCATTTCGTCGGCATCGGCGGCGCGGGCATGAGCGGCATCGCCGAAGTGCTCGTCAACCTCGGCTATCACGTGAGCGGCTCGGACCTCGCGAAGAACGCGGTCACCGACCGCCTCGCCGCGCTCGGCGCGCGCATCGCGATCGGCCATGCCGAAGAGAACATCGAAGGCGCGAACGCCGTGGTCGTCTCGACCGCCGTGCGCAGCGACAACCCCGAGGTGCTGGCCGCACGCCATCGCCGTATTCCGATCGTGCCGCGCGCCGTGATGCTCGCAGAGCTGATGCGCCTGAAGCAAGGCATCGCCATCGCGGGTACGCATGGCAAGACCACCACCACGTCGCTGGTGGCGAGCGTGCTGGCGGCGGGCGGGCTCGATCCGACCTTCGTGATCGGCGGGCGTCTGATCAGCGCGGGCGCGAACGCACGTCTGGGCACGGGCGACTTCATCGTCGCGGAAGCCGACGAATCGGACGCCTCGTTCCTGAATCTCTTCCCGGTGATCGAAGTCATCACGAACATCGACGCCGATCACATGGACACCTACGGGCACGATTTCGCGCGCCTGAAGCAGGCGTTCATCGAATTCACGCATCGTCTGCCGTTCTACGGCATCGCGGTGCTGTGCGTCGACGATCCGAACGTGAAGGAAATCCTGCCGTTCGTGTCGAAGCCGATCATCCGTTACGGCTTCGCGCCCGATGCGCAGGTGCGCGCGGTGAACGTCGTCGCGCGCGACGGAAAAATGTATTTCACGGCAATGCGCGAAGATGCACCGTCGATCGACATCGTGCTGAATCTGCCGGGCACCCACAACGTGCAGAACGCGCTCGCAGCGATCGCGATCGCGACCGAGCTCGAAGTGAAGGACGAGGACATCCAGCGTGCGCTCGCCGACTTCAACGGCGTGGGCCGCCGCTTCCAGCGTTTCGGTGAAATTCCGGTCAACGGCGGCGGCACTTATACGTTGATCGACGACTACGGTCACCATCCGGTCGAAATGGCGGCAACCATTGCGGCTGCGCGCGGCGCGTTCCCGGATCGCCGTCTCGTGCTGGCGTTCCAGCCGCACCGCTATACGCGCACGCGCGACTGCTTCGAGGATTTCGTGCGGGTGCTGTCGACCACCGACGCGCTCGTGCTGACCGAAGTCTATGCGGCCGGCGAAGCGCCGATCGTCGCGGCGGACAGCCGTGCGCTTGCGCGCGCGATCCGCGTGGCGGGCAAGGTCGAGCCGGTGTTTATCGAAACGGTGGATGAGATGCCGGACGCGCTGGCCGCGGTGGTCCGCGACGGCGACGTGGTGATTACGATGGGTGCGGGTTCGATCGGCGGTGTGCCGGGCCGGATCGCACAACAGGAACAGAAGGCGTGAGTGACATGAGCAGCATCGATCCGAAATTCGATCCGAAGCAGTTTGGCAAAGTGGCGGTCCTGTTCGGCGGCGTGTCCGCCGAGCGCGAGGTGTCGCTCAAGTCCGGCTCGCTCGTTCTTCAGGCGTTGCAGAGCGCGGGCATCGACGCGCATGCGTTCGATCCGTCCGTGCGGCCGCTGTCGGCGCTCAAGGACGAAGGCTTCGTGCGCGCGTTCAACGCGCTGCATGGCGGCTATGGCGAGAACGGCCAGATCCAGGGCGCGCTCGACTTCTACGGCATCCGTTACACGGGTACGGGCGTGCTGGGTTCGGCGCTCGGCCTCGACAAATTCCGCAGCAAGCTGGTGTGGCAACAACTCGGCATTCCGACGCCGCCGTTCGTCGCTGTCCTGCGTGGCGACGACTATGCCGCCGCAGCGCCTGGCATCATCGCGAAGCTCGGCCTGCCGATCTTCGTGAAGCCCGCGAGCGAAGGCTCGAGCGTCGCCGTCATCAAGGTGAAGACCGAAGCCGAACTCGTGCCGGCGCTCGAAGAAGCCGCGAAGCACGACAAGATCGTGCTGGCGGAAAAGAGCATCGAAGGCGGCGGCGAATACACGGCGTGCGTGGCGGGCGACCTCGATCTGCCGATCATCAAGATCGTGCCGGCTGGCGAGTTCTACGACTACGACGCGAAGTACATCCTCGACACGACGCAGTACCTGATTCCCTGCGGCGTCGCGCCGGAGAAGGAAGCAGAACTGAAGAAGCTCGCGCGCCGCGCGTTCGACGTGCTCGGCTGCACCGACTGGGGCCGCGCCGATTTCATGATGGACGGCGCGGGCAACCCGTACTTCCTCGAAGTGAACACGGCGCCCGGCATGACCGATCACTCGCTGCCGCCGAAGGCCGCGCGCTCGGTGGGCATCGAGTATCGCGACCTGGTGGTGCGCGTGCTGGCGCTCACGCTGAAAGACTGAACCTGAACACCCCGACCAATCCGTTGCACGAACCCGATTCGCCGATAGCGCACTGAACCGACGACCTCGACATGTGGAATAACGTACGCCAGCTCAACCTCGCCGCCAACGTGTTGCACGTGCTGCTCGTGCTCGCGCTCATGGTGGCCGGCTGCTACTGGCTGGTGCAGCGGCCGAATTTCGCGCTGCGCGAAATCCGCATCGAGGGCGACACCGAGCACATCAACTCGCCTACGGTGCGCGCGAGCGTGGTGGGCCGCCTGAAGGGCAACTTCTTCACCGTCGATCTGGACACGGCGCGCGCCGCCTTCGAGCAGATGCCGTGGGTGCGCCATGCGAGCGTGCGCCGCGTCTGGCCGAATGCGCTCGCGGTGTCGCTCGAAGAGTACAAGCCGCTTGGCACGTGGGGCAGCGATCAGCTCGTGAGCACCGATGGCGAGCTCTTCACGGCCAACCAGGGCGAGCTGGACGAAGACCTGCCCGCGTTCGACGGCCCGGACGGCACCGCGCCCGAAGTGGTCGCGCGCTATCGCGACTTCGTGAAGTGGTTCGCGCCGCTCGGCCTCGAGCCCGACGAAGTGACGCTCACGCCGCGCTACGCATGGACGGTGAAGTTGTCGAACGGCATGCAGGTGGAACTCGGTCGCGAGCGTAACGCCGACACGCTGGCGGAACGCTCGCATCGCCTCATCGCCGCGTGGTCGGCGCTCACGCAACGTTGGGGGAAAGACATCGAATATGCGGACTTGCGCTATCCGAACGGTTTTGCGATTCGGGCGGCGGGCATGCGCTTCATCAGCGACACGCCAGGCCCGGGCAAGAAGTAACAGCACATCACACGCAACGAGCACGATATGAGTAAAGACTATAAGGATCTGCTGGTCAGCCTCGACATCGGGACGTCGAAGGTGGTGGCCGTCGTCGCTGAAATGAAGGGGGATGGCCATTACGAGGTGATCGGCCTCGGCCAGAGCGAATCGAAAGGTCTCAAGAAGGGCGTGGTGGTGAACATCGAGGCCACGGTGCAGTCTATTCAGCGTGCGCTCGAAGAAGCGGAACTGATGGCCGACTGCAAGATCACTAATGTGTTCACCGGCATCGCGGGCAGCCATATTCGCAGCTTCAACTCCAGCGGCATGGTCGCCATCAAGGAGAAGGAAGTCACGCAGACCGATGTGGCGCGCGTGATCGAAACCGCGAAGGCGATCAACATTCCGACCGACCAGCAGGTGCTGCATATCCTCACGCAGGAATTCATCATCGACGGTCAGGAAGATGTGCGCGAGCCGATCGGCATGAGCGGCATCCGCCTCGAAGTGAAGGTGCACATCGTCACGGGCGCGGTGAGCGCGGCGCAGAACATCGTGAAGTGCGTGCGTCGCTGCGGCCTCGAAGTGAACGACCTGATTTTGCAGCCGCTGGCTTCGTCGCTGGCGGTGCTCACCGACGACGAGAAGGAACTCGGCGTGGTGCTGGTGGATGTGGGCGGCGGCACGACCGACATCGCGATCTTCAGCGAAGGCGCGATCCGTCACACGGCCGTGATTCCGATCGCGGGCGATCAGGTGACGAGCGACATCGCGATGGCGCTGCGTACACCCACGCCCGACGCCGAAGACATCAAGGTGAGCTACGGCATCGCGAAGCAGGCGCTCGCCGATCCGGACGAGATGATCGAAGTGCCGGGGCTGGGCGAGCGCGGCCCGCGCACGCTGTCGCGCCAGGCGCTCGCGGCCGTGATCGAGCCGCGCGTGGAAGAGTTGTTCTCGCTCGTGCAGCAGGTGGTGCGCGAGTCGGGCTATGAGGAATTGCTCAGTTCGGGTGTCGTGCTGACGGGCGGCGCCGCGATGATGCCGGGCATGGTGGAGCTCGGCGAAGACATCTTTCTCAAGCCGGTGCGCATTGGCGTGCCGGAGTACGCGGGCGGTCTCGCCGACGTCGTGCGCAATCCGCGCTATTCGACGGCGATGGGCCTGCTCGTCGAGGGCCGCGCGCAGCGTATGCGTGGCCGCAAGGTCGCTGTGCAGTCGGGGTCGATGGGCCAGGTCTTTTCACGCATGAAAGACTGGTTCCTCGGCAACTTCTGACGCAGTGACTCGCGCATTGCAGGTGCAAGACAGGCGCGAAGGGTAAACGCAGGGACCGAATGAGCGCTGGTGACGGCGGCCAGCGCGCAGGAAAGGGTTGCCCGACTCTTTCCTGAATAACGGCCGAGGAGCGGAAATCTTTTTCTTGACGGAGGCAACATGGAATTCCAGATGCTGGAAACGGAAACCAACGGCACCATCATCAAGGTGGTGGGCGTAGGTGGCGCTGGCGGCAATGCCGTGCAGCACATGATCAATCGCGGCGTCCAGGGCGTCGACTTCATCGTGATGAACACGGACGCACAGGCGCTGTCGCGTTCGCGTGCATCGGCCGTGATCCAGCTCGGCAACACGGGTCTTGGCGCTGGCGCCAAGCCGGAAATGGGCCGCGCAGCGGCTGAAGAAGCGCGCGAGCGTATCGCCGATTCGCTGCTCGGCGCGCACATGGTGTTCATCACCGCGGGCATGGGCGGCGGCACGGGTACGGGTGCAGCACCCGTGGTCGCGCAGATCGCCAAGGAAATGGGCATTCTCACGGTCGGTGTCGTGAGCAAGCCGTTCGAATTCGAAGGTGGCAAGCGCATGCGCGTGGCGGAAGCCGGCTCGCAGCAACTGGAGGATCACGTCGACTCGCTGATCGTCGTTCTGAACGACAAGCTGTTCGACGTGATGGGCGATGACGCCGAGATGGACAAGTGCTTCCAGTGCGCGGACGACGTTCTGAACAACGCAGTCGCAGGCATCGCCGAAATCATCAACGTCGACGGTCTGGTGAACGTCGACTTCGAAGACGTGAAGACGGTGATGGGCGAGCAGGGCAAGGCGATGATGGGCACGGCGACGGTTGCCGGCGTCGATCGCGCGCGTCTCGCGGCGGAACAGGCCGTGGCGAGCCCGCTGCTCGAAGGCGTCGATCTGTCGGGCGCGCGCGGCGTGCTGGTCAACATCACGTCGAGCCGTTCGCTGCGTCTGTCGGAAACGCGTGAAGTCATGAACACCATCAAGAGCTACGCGGCGGAAGACGCCACGGTGATCTTCGGTGCGGTCTATGACGACGCGATGGGCGACGCGCTGCGTGTGACGGTCGTGGCGACGGGCCTGGGCCGTGCGGCCTCGACCCGCCAACAGGCTGCGCCGATGACGCTGCTGCGCACGGGCACGGACAACCATCCGGTTGCCGCTGCTCAGCACACCTACGCACCGCAGCAGGCGCAAACGGCCGACTACGGCGCGCTCGACACGCCGGCAGTCTGGCGCACGTCGCGCGACACTGCGGCTTCGCACGTGCAGGCGCTGCAGGAAAAGGGCGTCGATACGTACGACATCCCGGCGTTCCTGCGCAAGCAGGCCGACTAAGGTCTGCTTCAAGCGGACTGCGCGACGAGCGAGTTCTGGCTGCGGCGCCGGGCACGGCGGTAACGTGCCCGTCCGCGGGCGGAGCGTTCGGCATGACGTTGCGATGAGAGCGAGGAAGACCCGCAAGGCCGTATCCGTGAGGATGCCCGGCAGGGACGCGTGCCCGCTGCGTTTTGACGCGCGGCACGGCGTATGCGCCGGTGGCAGGGTGGGCTTTGGCGCGATATCGCGCGTGGTGGCGGGCGTGCTGGTGACTCATCAGCAAACATCAGCGAACTCAAGCGCTTTGCGCATCGATGTGAAGGACGAGTGATGATCAAACTGGGTGAAACGCTGCCCGACGCCACGCTCTTCGAATTTGTCGAAGACGAGCGCGCGGGCTGCACGCTGGGGCCTAACAGCTTCAGCGTGCGCGAGCAGACGGCGGGCAAACGCGTGGTGATCTTCGGATTGCCGGGCGCGTTCACGCCCACGTGCTCCGCGAAACACGTGCCGGGTTATGTCGAGCACTACGACGCGCTGCGCGCGGCGGGTATCGACGAAATCTGGTGCGTATCCGTCAACGACGCGTTTGTGATGGGCGCGTGGGGGCGAGATCAGCGGACCTCGGGCAAGGTACGCATGATGGCCGACGGCAGTGCGGCGTTCACCCGTGCACTCGGTCTGGAGCAGGATTTGTCGGGGCGTGGCATGGGCATCCGGTCCCAGCGCTACGCCATGGTGATCGACGACGGCGTGGTCAAGACGCTGAATGTCGAGGCGCCCGGCAAGTTCGAAGTCAGCGATGCAGCGAGCGTACTCGCCGCGTTGAGCTCCACATGAGCGCTTTTGCTGCGCTCGCGTTGCCGCAATGCAACGGGCCGGCAGGGCAAATGTGACGGGCTATTACTACCAGCCGTGCGGGCCGATGGCCGGGAACGCCTCCGTTCCGGCCATCGGCCCGTCGTCCATCGCCGTGGAGTAACAACGGGAAACAGATTGTCACGCCCGGGACAACGACGGACTTGCCATACTTGGAGTATAATTCCCGCTATGAGTTAAAAAGTCCCGATTGGGATTTTCAATGAGCAGAACACTATGTTGAAGCAGCGAACCATCAAATCGATCGTGAAGACGGTTGGCATCGGCCTGCACTCGGGCCGCAAAGTCAATCTGACGCTACGCCCGGCGGCGCCGGACACGGGCATCGTGTTTTCGCGCGTGGATTTGCCGAACCCGGTGGACATCCCCGCGTCGGCGATGGCGATTGGCGACACGCGCCTCGCCTCGGTGCTGCAAAAGGACGGCGCACGCGTCTCGACGATCGAGCACCTGATGTCGGCGTGCGCAGGTCTTGGCATCGACAACCTCTATATCGACGTTACCGCGGAAGAGATTCCGATCATGGACGGCAGCGCATCGTCGTTTGTGTTCCTGATCCAGTCGGCGGGCATCGAAGAGCAGAACGCCCCCAAGAAGTTCATCAAGGTGAAGAAGACCGTCGAAGTGCGCGATGGCGACAAATTCGCACGCCTCGATCCGTTCTTCGGCTTCAAGCTCAAGTTCACCATCGACTTCCGTCACCCGGCCGTCGACAAGACCGGTCAGGCGCTCGAAGTCGACTTCGCGAATACGTCGTACGTGCGCGAGATCGCGCGTGCCCGCACCTTCGGCTTCGCGCATGAAGTCGAAATGATGCGCGAGCTGGGCCTCGCACGCGGCGGCAGCATGGACAACGCGATCGTGCTCGACGAGTACCGCATCCTCAACAACGACGGTCTGCGTTACGACGACGAGTTCGTGAAGCACAAGATGCTCGACGCGATCGGCGATCTCTACGTGGTCGGCCATCCGCTGCTGGCTTCGTACGATGCGTACAAGTCGGGGCACGGGCTGAACAACGCGCTGCTGCGCGAGCTGCTGGCGCATGAAGATGCGTATGAAATCGTCACCTTCGACGACAAGCAGAAGGCCCCGCGCGGCTTCGGTTACGAGGCGCAGACGGCGTTTGCCTGATCCGCATCAAGCGTGAGACAAAATGAAAAAGGGTGGCCATGCCACCCTTTTTCATTTGGTGCGACTTTTTAGCGCCGCTTCAGATGCCGTGCCGCCATCTTCGCGAGCGCTTCCTGTAGCGGCGAAGGCGGAAGGCTTTCGCTGAGGGTGGCGAGGGCGGCGGCGCCCACCGGCGTCATACGTGCCTGCTTGGGCTGCGGCGGCTCCTTCACGGCTTGCGGACGCACGCGGATGCGCACGCCGTCGAGCGCCCAGCCGCGCGCCTGAAGATCGGCCACGAGGCGCGGCTCCAGATGCCGCAGACGCGCCGCGAGCGCGTTATGCGCCGCGAAGAGCGCGAGCTTGCCGTCCTTGATGAAGCCTGGTTCGATGCTGGCCGCGAGATAGTCGGGCAGCAGCGCGTTGAGGTCGCGCTGGATCGCCGCGATCTGCTCGACGCCGGCTCGCAGCGGCGCAAATGCGTCGGTGCGGCTCAGGACTTCAACGAGCGGCTGCGGCGCGCGGGCCTTGCCCAGCGTGCGCGTGGAGCGTTGCGCGCGCGGCGCAGCGGCGGCTCCCGGCCTTGAAATCGGCGAAAAACGGCTCATGTGGCGAATAGAGGTGCGCGCGGGCTGCGCGGCGATGATGGAATTGTAGCTTGCGGGTCCTGGCTGCATGTCGTCGGCTTTTCAGCCCCCGTTTCACCTCGACGCGCTGTGCTCCGTTACGGAACCACCAGGCTTTCGTCATGCCGCTCGAAAACGGGCTGCATGAGCGGCTCGCGAGGCGCGTCAGCGTGGGCGTTTCACGCTGTACCCATCATGGTGCTGACACGGGCGGTGCCCAGGGTGCGTGCTAAAATGCCCGATTCGAATCCACCAATTTGGGCTTAAGCCGCCGAGGTCCTTCCGATCCGGGTGCGTGGCGCAAAACGTATGCAAACCAGATGGATTGCAACGAGCCGCGCAGGAATCCTGGCCGAAGCCGCGACGCAGACACCGATCCGATGACCACCGGTTTCTTACAGAAAATCTTTGGCAGCCGCAATCAGCGCCTGATCAAGCAATATCAGAAGACGGTCGTGGCGATCAACGCGCTCGAACCGACCATCGAGCAATACACCGACGAACAGCTGCGCGCCAAAACCGTTGAGTTCCGCGAGCGCGTCGCTAACGGCACGTCGCTCGACCAGCTGCTGCCCGAAGCGTTCGCTGTCTGCCGTGAGGCCAGCAAGCGCGTGCTGAAGATGCGTCACTTCGACGTTCAGCTGATCGGCGGCATGGTGCTGCACTACGGCAAGATCGCCGAAATGCGCACCGGCGAAGGCAAGACGCTCGTCGCCACGCTGCCCGTGTACCTGAACGCCCTGTCGGGCCGTGGCGTGCACGTGGTGACGGTGAACGACTACCTCGCCCAGCGCGACGCCGAGTGGATGGCGCGTCTGTACAACTTCCTCGGCCTGTCCGTCGGCATCAATCTGTCGCAGATGGACCATGGCATGAAGCAGGAAGCCTACGGTGCGGACATCACCTACGGCACGAACAACGAGTTCGGCTTCGACTACCTGCGCGACAACATGGTCTACGAGACCGAGGCTCGCGTGCAGCGCGCGCTGAACTTCGCCGTGGTCGACGAAGTGGACTCGATCCTGATCGACGAAGCGCGTACGCCGCTCATCATCTCGGGCCAGGCCGAAGACCATACCGAACTCTACGTGCGCATGAACGCGCTGCCGCCGCTGCTCGAGCGCCAGATCGGCGAAGAGAAGGCCGACGGCACGGGCGTGGAAAAGCCGGGCGACTACACGCTCGACGAAAAGGCGCGCCAGGTGTTCCTGACGGAAGCCGGCCACGAAAAGGCCGAGCGCATGCTCGCCGAGTGGGGCCTGATTGGCCAGGGCGAGAGCCTCTACGCGCCGCAGAACATCACGCTGATGCACCACGTGTACGCCGCACTGCGCGCGCACACGCTGTTCTTCAAGGACCAGCACTACGTGGTGCAGAACGGCGAAGTCGTGATCGTCGACGAATTCACGGGCCGCCTGATGGCGGGTCGCCGTTGGTCCGACGGCCTGCACCAGGCCGTGGAAGCGAAGGAACACGTCAAGATCCAGAGCGAGAACCAGACGCTCGCCTCGATCACGTTCCAGAACTACTTCCGCATGTACGCCAAGCTCTCGGGCATGACGGGTACGGCGGACACGGAAGCCTACGAGTTCAACGAGATCTACGGCCTCGAAACTGTCGTGATCCCGACCAACCGTATTCCGAAGCGGATCGACAAGCAGGATCAGATCTACAAGACCGCGAAGGAGCGCTACGACGCGGTGATCCGCGACATCCGCGACTGCCACGAGCGCGGTCAGCCGGTGCTGGTCGGTACGACCTCGATCGAGAACTCGGAAGTGCTCTCGCATCTGCTCACGCAGGCGGGTCTGCCGCACGACGTGCTCAACGCGAAGCAGCACGGGCGTGAAGCGGCCATCGTCGCCGAAGCCGGCCGTCCGAAGCGCGTCACCATCGCCACCAACATGGCGGGCCGCGGTACCGACATCGTGCTGGGCGGCAACGTCGAGAAGCAGGCCTCGTTCATCGAAGCCGACGAATCGATTCCCGCCGACGAAAAGGCGCGCCGCATCCAGCAACTGCACGACGAATGGCAGACGCTGCACGATCAGGTGAAGGCCGCGGGCGGTCTGCACATCATCGGCACCGAGCGTCACGAGTCGCGCCGTATCGACAACCAGCTTCGCGGCCGTGCGGGCCGTCAGGGCGATCCGGGTTCGTCGCGCTTCTATCTGTCGCTCGAAGATCCGCTGCTGCGCATTTTCGCGGGCGACCGCGTGCGCGCCATCATGGACCGCCTGAAGATGCCGGAAGGCGAGGCGATCGAGGCGGGCATCGTCACGCGTTCGATCGAGTCGGCGCAGCGCAAGGTCGAAGCGCGCAACTTCGACATCCGCAAGCAGCTGCTCGAATACGACGACGTGTCGAACGACCAGCGCAAGGTGATCTACCAGCAGCGTAACGAACTGCTCGAAGCGCATGACATCACGGAAACCATCGGCGCGATGCGTCATGGCGTGATCACGGACATCGTGCGTCAGTTCGTGCCGGCCGGCAGCATCGAAGAGCAGTGGGACGTGCCCGAGCTCGAGGAAGTGCTGCGCAACGAATGGCAGCTCGATCTCGCGATCCAGGAAATGATCAACGAGTCGTCGTCGATCAGCGCGGACGAAATCCTCGAAGCCGTGCTCGCCGCCGCCGACGAAGCCTATGAGCAGAAGGTGGCGCTCGTGGGCCGCGAATCGTTCAGCGGGTTCGAGCGCTCGGTCATGCTGCAGACGCTCGACCGCAGCTGGCGCGAACACCTTGCCGCGCTCGATCACCTGCGCCAGGGTATCCATCTGCGCGGCTATGCGCAGAAGAATCCGAAGCAGGAATACAAGCGTGAAGCGTTCGAACTGTTTGCCGCCATGCTCGACGCCGTGAAGCAGGAAGTCACGCGCATCGTCATGAATGTGCAGATCCAGTCGCCGCAGCAACTCGAAGAAGCCGCCGAACAGATGGAAGAGCAGGGCGGCCATCTGGAGAACGTTGAATTCCGTCACGCCGAATTCGCGGAAACGGGTGCCGATGCGGCGCCGGTCGCAGCAGCGGCGCCTGTGGCCGACGCGGCCGCAGCGATGGTCGGTGCGGCCATGAGCCACGAGGCGCTCGACGCCGACGGCGTGCCGAAGGTCGGCCGCAACGATCCCTGCCCGTGCGGCAGCGGCAAGAAGTACAAGCAGTGCCACGGCAAGATCGCGTGATGAACCGCAACGGTGCGCGTATCGTCAGATGGACTTCGATACCCGCACCGCGCGCTTCATGACGCACTTGCGCGTCGATTCCGGTGGCCCGCTCTCCATGGCGGGCCTTGCGTTTTGAATCCCCAATGCCGGCCAGGCTGACAGACGTCACGGCCGGCATTGCCTTTTCGACAGGTCGCCATCATGGCTGTCAATTTCCCTTCGATCGATCCCGCACAACTTCATCCGGTCGCCGGCGTGACGCTCGGCTGGGCGGAAGCCCATATTCGCAAGCCCAACCGCAAGGACGTGCTGGTGATTTCCGTCGATGAAGGCGCGAGCGTCGCGGGCGTGTTCACGCTCAACCGTTTCTGCGCTGCGCCGGTCACGGTGTGCCGCGAGCATCTCGCGAACGTGCGCGAAGGCGGCAAGGGCATTCGCGCGCTGGTCATCAACACGGGTAACGCGAACGCGGGCACGGGCGAGCCGGGTCTCAAGCACACGCGCGAAACCTGCGACGAACTTGCACGTCTCGCGGGCATCGAGCCTTCGCAGGTGCTGCCGTTCTCGACGGGCGTGATTCTCGAGCCGCTGCCGGTCGACCGTCTGAAGGCCGGTCTGCCCGCCGCGCTGGCGAACCGCAAGGAAAACAACTGGTACGACGCCGCCCAGGCGATCATGACCACCGATACGTTGCCGAAGGCGGCTTCGCGCCAGGTCACGATCGACGGCCACACCGTCACGCTCACCGGCATCAGCAAGGGCGCGGGCATGATCAAGCCGAACATGGCGACCATGCTGGGCTTCCTCGCGTTCGACGCGAACGTTGCGCAGCCGGTGCTCGACGAACTCGTGAAGTACGTGGCCGATCGCTCGTTCAACTGCATCACGATCGACGGCGATACCTCGACCAACGACTCGTTCATCCTGATCGCCTCGGGCAAATCGACCCTGCCCGCGATCACCTCGATCGATTCGCCAGCCTACGCCGCACTGCGCGACGCCGTCACGGAAGTGGCGCAGACGCTCTCGCAGCTGATCGTGCGCGACGGCGAAGGCGCAACCAAGTTCATGACCGTGCAGGTCGAAGGCGGCAAGGATGTCGCCGAATGCCGCCAGATCGCTTACGCGATCGGCCACTCGCCGCTCGTGAAGACCGCGTTCTACGCATCGGACCCCAACCTGGGCCGCATCCTGGCCGCGATCGGCTATGCGGGCGTGACGGACCTCGACGTCGGCAAGATCGACCTGTACCTGAATGACGTGCTCGTCGCGAAGGCGGGTGGCCGCAACCCCGACTACAAGGAAGAAGACGGCCAGCGCGTGATGAAGGAAAGCGAGATCCTGATCCGCGTGGTGCTCGGCCGCGGCAACGCCGAAGCCTTCGTCTGGACCTGCGACCTGTCGCACGACTACGTCAGCATCAACGCCGACTATCGTTCCTGAACTCTTCCCGGCAAGACGCAATGGACAAGCTCGAACAGTTTCTGACCCGCGCCGAAGCGCTGCTCGGCCGACTCGAAGCCGTGCTGCCGCCGGCAACGCCTGAAGTCGACTGGAGTGCGGCGATCGCGTTCCGCTGGCGCAAGCGCCAGGGCCGCGGTTTCCTGCAACCGGTGCCGGCGATCTCGACGATCGCGCTCGATGATTTGCAGAACATCGATCGCCAGAAGGACCTCATCGACCGCAACACACGTCAGTTCGTGCAGAAGAAGCCCGCGAACAACGTGCTGCTGACGGGCGCGCGCGGCACCGGCAAGTCGTCGCTGATCAAGGCCTGCCTGAACGCCTACGCGAACGACGGCCTGCGCCTGATCGAAGTCGATAAGGACGATCTCCACGATCTCGGCGATATCGTCGATCTGATCTCGACGCGCCCCGAGCGCTTCGTCGTGTTCTGCGACGATCTCTCGTTCGAGGAGGGCGAATCGGGCTATAAGGCGCTGAAGGTGGCGCTCGATGGCTCGGTGGCTGCGCAGTCGGACAACGTGCTGATCTACGCGACCTCGAATCGCCGCCATCTGCTGCCCGAGTACATGAGCGACAACGAGTCCTACAAGCACATGCCCGACGGTGAGATTCACCCGGGCGAGGTGGTGGAGGAGAAGATCTCGCTGTCGGAACGCTTCGGTCTGTGGGTGAGCTTTTATCCGTTCAAGCAGGACGACTATCTGACGATCGTCGGACACTGGCTGCGTCACTTCGGCTGCAATGACGCCGAAGTCGAGGCGGCGCGCGGCGACGCGCTGATCTGGGCACTGGAACGCGGTTCGCGTTCGGGCCGCGTGGCGTGGCAGTTCGCGCGCGACTGGTCGGGCAAGAAGGCGCAAGAGGCATGAGCGAGGCAACCGGCGACAAAGCGCAGACGCGTCCGGTCACGGAAGTGGCCGTGGGCGTGATGGTGCAGCCCGACGGCCGCTATCTGCTGGCGCAACGCCCCGAGGGCAAGCCCTACGCGGGCTACTGGGAGTTTCCCGGCGGCAAGCTGGAGAAGGGCGAGACGGTCGAGGCGGCGCTGGCGCGCGAACTGCACGAGGAACTGGGTATCGACGTGAAAGCGTGCCATCTGTGGCATACGCTCGAACACGACTACCCGCACGCCTATGTGCGCCTCTTCTTCTGCAAGGTGACGCAGTGGAGCGGCGAGCCGCATGGCCGAGAAGGACAGGCGTTGGCCTGGCAGGCGCTGCCCGCAAGCGTCGAGCCGCTGCTGCCCGCGACGATTCCGGTGCTGGAGTGGCTGGCGGCGGAGTGAGCCGCCGTAGCTCTTAAAGCGCAGAAACACAAAAGCCGCTGCACGATCGACGTGCAGCGGCTTTTTTCTTGTCTGGCGCGAGAGGCTGATTGACGCACTTACTGGCGCGTATCGGTGGGCGGCGCCTCGTCATCGGGCGGCGTGTCTTCCTCATTGCCGCCGATCCGGTACTTTTCAGCCGCCCACGCACCGAGATCCATCTGCTTGCAGCGCTCGGAGCAGAACGGGCGGAAGCGGTTTTCCGGCACCCAGCGGACATCCTTGCCGCAGGTTGGACATTTGACGACGGTGGTCATGCGATTGAATGTTCAGTGGCTGGGCGGCACCCTGAGGACGGCGCCGCCGCGGTTGGCAAAATTCGCTAAAACAAACCCGGCTAAAACAATGCTGGCGATGGTGCCAGATTGTGCCGAATGGGTCGTTTTTAAAGGCTGCAGAGCGTGAGCTGGAACGGTACGTCCTGATCGACGGCACGCGGACGCAGATCGCCGTCCTGCACCGTGAAGCGCACCCACAGCATGTACTTGTTGGCGCTCGCTTCAGGAATGACGCGCAGATCGGGCGCCACGCGCACCTGCATCAATTGATACGTGCGGCCCGACAGCATCTGCTGGTAGCTGCCCTGCATAGCCATGACCTTCGACGCCTGACCGGACTCGCGCGCCAGACGCAGCACGATGCTGGCGGCGTCGCGCAATGGCAGCAGCGGTGTCACCCACTTGGCGATGTCCTGGCGGCGCTGGTCGGGATGCAATTGCTGCCATGCGTAGTACGAAGGCAGATCGAACTTGCAGGTGCCGCCCGGAATGATTGCGCGGCTACGGATGCTGGTGAGCCATTCGTTGTCCGCAAGATGCTGGCCGGTCTTGCCCTGCATCTGCGTGAGGCCGGCGAGGGTCTGCTCGATTTCACCGAGCACGCTCTCCAGTGCATTCTGTTCAATGCCGGGATTGCCGCGGAACGGCGCGAGCGTCTGACGCTGCCTTTCGAGCTCTTTCATCAGGTCCGATTTGAGATCGGCACGACCTGCGACTTCCGCAATTTCGAACAGCGTCGTGAGCGCGACGTGATGTTCCCTCGGATCCTCCTGGGTCAGGAAAAACGTGAAACGCTCGAACAGGTCTTCGAGGCGCAGCAGCGTCCGGATTCGCTCGTTGAAGGGATACTCGTAAAGAATCAAGCGCGCTCGCCTCGGGCGTGGTCGGTGAAGGATTGCAGGACATTCTAATGCGCTGGGACTAGCGTCGCAATCGCACGCGAGCGCGCAAGCCTGCCACATCCGTGTTTTCTTGCAGATTCCCGTGAGTTTTCGCTTGATGTCCCGTATTTGCGTCCTGGCGGCGCTGCTGCAAGCGCAGCTGGGACACTACGCGCGCGCGAGGGCGAGATAACGCTGATGCAACATTTCGACGTTCTGCGCGAGCGTGTCGAGCGTGGCGCCATCATTGACGATCACATCGTCGGCGGCGGCGAGGCGGGCTTCGCGCGTGGCCTGACGCGCGATGATCGCCAGCACCTGCTCGCGTGCGAAGCCATTGCGCTGCATCACGCGAGCGATCTGCGTTTCCACGCTGCAATCGACGCTCAGCACGCGATCCACGCGCGATTTCCACGTGCCCGATTCGACCAGCAGCGGCACCACGATGATCACGTAAGGCCCGTTGGCTTCGCGCGTTTCGCGCTCGGTTTCGGCGCGGATCAGCGGATGCGTGATCGCTTCGAGTTGCTTGCGCGCGGCCTCGTCGCCGAACACGAGCGCACGCATGCGCGCGCGGTCCATCGAGCCATCGGCCGCGACAAATTCAGGGCCGAATTGTGCGGCGATCTGCGGCATGGCCAGGCCATGCGGTGCGGTGACGCGATGCGCAATTACATCGGTATCCACGAGCGGTACGCCGCGCGCCGCGAACAGATCCGCGACCGTCGATTTGCCGCTGCCGATACCCCCAGTCAATCCGACCGCAATCATCGTTTCATTCCCTTACGCAAAACTTCAGGCAAAAACGCCATAGAGGGGAGTGCCCATGAACAGCGTGACGAACGCACCCGCGGCCAGATAGGGGCCGAACGGCAACGGTTCTTCGAAACGCATGCGGCCACTCAAGGTGGCTGCGAGGCCGACCACCGCGCCGGCCACCGCGCCGATCACGACGATCTGCGGCAACGCGGCCCAGCCAAGCCATGCCCCGAGCGCGGCGAGTAGTTTGAAGTCGCCATGTCCCATGCCTTCGACGCCACGCAACAGACGGAATATCCAGTACACGCACCAGAGCACCAGATAACCTGCCACCGCGCCGATCACTGCGCTTTGCAGATCGGTGAAGGTATCGGCGAGATTCACAAGCAGGCCGGCCCAGACGAGCGGCAGCGTAATGGCGTCGGGCAGCAGGTGATGTTCGAGATCGATTGCGCTCGCAGCGATGAGTGCCGCGCTCAGTGCAAACGCAGCAAGTGCCTTGCCCGTGGGCCCGAACGCGAGCAGCGCACCCACGGCGCAGACAGCGCCTGCGAGTTCGATGGCCGGATAACGCACGCTCACGCGCGTGCCGCAGTGCGAGCAGCGGCCGCGCAACGCGAGCCAACTCAGCAGTGGAATGTTTTCCCACGCACGCAATACGTGACCGCAGTGCGTGCACGCGCTGCGCGGCAGCCAGAGGTTGTAGCGTGCGGGCAGGCCGTCGCTGAAAAGTTCGCCGCTCGTGGGCGTGTGGCCCAATGCTTCCTCGGCGTCGGCGCGCCACGCGCGCTCAAGCATGATCGGCAAGCGATGCACGACGACATTGAGAAAGCTGCCGATCACGAGGCCGATCACGATCGCGAAGCCCATCAGCAAGCCGGGGGGCAGAGCACTGAGCGCGACGGAGAGCGGCGTGGACGCATCGACGGTCGAGGCGAGTAACGCGGGAGCAGCGGAGGGCGATATCAGGACGGACATGTGCGGGAACCGTAATCTGGCAGCGATGCTACACCACGTTGCCCAGTTGAATGATGGGAAGATACATCGCGACCACGAGGCCGCCGACCAGCGCGCCGAGCACCACGATGATGAGCGGCTCGCACAGGCTCGCGACGAGCGCGATCTTTTCGTCCACCTGACGGTCGGCGAGCGCGGCGACATCGAGCAGCATCGCGTCGAGCGCGCCCGATTCCTCCGCGACCGCGACGGGCTGGATCACGTCATCGGGAAAGCAACCTGCCGAGCGCATGGCGGAGGCCAGTCGCTCGCCATGACGCAGTCTTGCACTGATGCCCGCGCTCGCATGATCGAAGAAGGCGTTGCCGCTGGCGTGCGTGAGCGAATCGAAGGCGTCGGCGAGTGGCGTGCCGGCACCGAGCAGCGTGCCGAGCGCGCGGCTCCAGCGTGCGGCGCATAGCGTCGTGAGCAGTGCGCCGGCGAGTGGCAGCGCAAGTACGAAGCGCCCAAAGGCCAGGCGTGCCGCTAAGGATTTGCGCAGCAGGGCATGGAGCGCGAAGGTCATCGCCGCTACGCTTATTACGACCGGCACGCTCCAGCGCGCAGCCGCCGCCGAGAGCATCAGTACGAACTGCGTGGGCGCGGGCAGCGCGGCGCCGAAGCCGTCGAAGATCTGCTTGAACGTGGGTACGACCCAGATCAGCAACGCCGAGGTGATCGCGAGCGCGAGCAGGAGCACCGCGACCGGATAGGTGAGCGCCGCCCGCACCTTGGCGCGTTGTGCCGCAGCGCGTTCGCGATCGTCGGCGATACGTGCAAGCACACCGGCGAGCGCACCTGAAGCCTCGCCCACGGCCACGAGCTGGCAATAGAGCGAACCGAAACGCGATGGATGCTGCGCAAGCGCTTCGGCGAAACGCCGGCCTGCCGTGATTTCGCGTGCGAGTGCGGCGGCGATGCGCGGCAGCCCCTGCGGCCCTGGCGCCTGCGCAAGCAGTTCAAGCGCGCTGGCGAGCGGCAAGCCCGCGCGCAGCAGACTCGCGAGCTGACGCGTGAAGCGCGTGATATCGGCTTGATTCGCGCGTGGCGGCGGCGCGGGTCCGCGCCGCTCAAGCAAAGTGGCGGTGATGCGCTGGCGTTTGAGCGCGATGCGTGCCGCCGTGGCGTCAAATGCGATCAGCGTGCCGCGTCGGGCGACGCCGGATGTATCGAGGCCGCGCCACGCAAAGCGCGAGTCGGGAGCGGCGCGCGCGGGCGTCGTCACGATTCGTCCGTTGCGGCGATGGCTTCGGCGAGGCTCGTCGTGCCATCCCGCACGCGGGCGAGCGCGGCGTCGCGCAGTGTGGCGACACCTTCCATGCGCGCCTGGCGTGCGATGTCGTGCGCGCTGCGCCGCGCGACGATCATGTCGCGCATGGCGGCGCTCACCGGCATGACTTCATGGATACCCACTCGTCCGCGATACCCGATGCCGTGGCAGGCTTCACAGCCTTTGGCGACAAAGGGCTGCGCATCGTCGAGTCCTGCCGCGCGCAAGGTCGCGGGCGATTCGTCCGCGCGCTGGCGGCATTCGCGGCATAAGCGCCGCACGAGTCGCTGCGCTGTGACGAGCCGCAATGCGGCCGCGAGGTTGTACGGTTCGACGCCGATGTCGATGAGCCGCGCGAGTGCGGTGGGCGCATCATTCGTGTGCAGCGTGGAGAGCACGAGATGGCCCGTTTGCGCGGCCTTCACCGCGACGCTGGCGGTTTCCTCGTCGCGGATCTCACCGATCATGATGATGTCGGGATCCTGACGCAGCAGGGCGCGCAATGCGAGTGCGAAGGTGAGACCGGCTTTCTCGCGCACGTTGACCTGGTTGATGCCGGCAAGCTGGATTTCCGCGGGGTCTTCGACCGAGCAGAGATTGCGCGAGGCATCGTTGAGCATTTGCAGGAAGCAGTAGAGCGAGAGCGTTTTGCCGCTGCCGGTTGGGCCCGTGACCAACACAAGCCCATGCGGGGCGCCGATCGCCGCGCTCAGTGCATCGCGCTGAGTGTCGTCGAGGCCGAGCGCCGCAAGCGAGAGATCGGCGGGCAACGCTTCGAGTCGTCGCAGCACGAGCTTTTCGCCGTGCAGCGTGGGCAGCGAGTTCACACGATAGTCTTCGTGCGCCAGGCTCTCGCCGCGTGGCGCAAGCCGAAGACGACCGTCCTGGGGAATGCGGCGCTCGGCGATGTCCATGCGCGCGAGCACCTTGATACGCGTCACGAACGCGTCGCGCAGATGCGCGGGCGGGCGGCCGATCTCATGCAGCACGCCGTCGATGCGCAGGCGCACGCGCCAGCCCTGTTCCAGCGGTTCGATATGCAGGTCGGAGGCGTTGCGGCGCGCGGCTTCGCGCAGGGTGTCGGCGAGCAGGCGTACTGCGGGGGCATCGTCGGATGCGGCCGATGAAGACGGGGGCGAAGCCGCGGGCTTAGCCAGGGCGCCGAAGCCGCCGCCCGGTGCGGAATCGACCGCACGTGCAGCGGTGCCCTGTGCGCCAGAACGATCAGGAGTGGAAAACATCGATTGCCGGCCCGAAGCCGCCGTGAGCGAGTAATGGCTTCATGATCGGCTGACGCGTCTTTACGCGCTATTCGGCCGAATGGCTAACGACCCGGCAGGAGCTTCTTCGCCTTCTCCAGCGTGCTTCGTGCGGGCTTGCCCGGCATCGTGCCCGGCTTGAAGAGCTTGACGGTGCGCACGGCCTGATCGTCGGCGCGCATGACTTCGAGCTTCACGTCGCCGATCTGCACGCACACATCGCCTTCGGGAATCTCCTCGAGCACTTCGAGGATCAGACCGTTGAGCGTCTTCGGCCCGTCCGTCGGTAGCGTGATGTGCAGCCAGCGGTTGAGCTCGCGCAAGGGCATGCTGCCCGGCACGATGCACTCGCCCTGATCGTTCCAGCCGCCGCGGCCGGTGCCGCTGCGCGGCATGGTCGTGGTGAATTCGCCGATCAATTCTTCGATGATGTCCTCGGGCGTGACGAGCCCCTCCATCTCGCCGTACTCGTTCACCACGAGCGCGATGCGATGGCGACTTTCCTGGAAGTACTGAAGTTGCTGGAACACCGGCGTGCCGGTCGGAACGAAGTAGGGTTCCGTGAGCAATTCGCGCAACGTCTCGCGCTCGAAATCCTGGTTGTGCAACGCAGCCAGCGTCTTGCGCACGTGCAGCACGCCGAGCACACGGTCGATGTCGCCTTGATAGACGATCAGCTTGTTGTGATAGCAGGTTTCGAGTTGATGCAGGATGTCGTCGAGCGGCGCATCGTAGTCGAGCGCTTCGATGCGACGACGCGGAATCATCACGTCGTCGACGGTGATGTTTTCGAGATCGAACAGGTTCAGCAGAATGCTGCGGTGCTTGGTCGGCATGAAGCTGCCGGACTCCAGCACGATGGTGCGCAATTCCTCGGTCGACAGGCGCTGGTCGTGCGCCTTGCTCGTGTTGATGCGCAACATGCGCAGGATCGCGTTCGCGAACATGTTCACGAACCAGATGAGGGGTTTCGTCACGCGCATGAGCGGCGCGATGACGAGGCTCGCGGGCAGCGCGATCTTTTCCGGGAAAGTGGCGCCGGCGATCTTCGGCGTGATTTCCGCGAACACGATGATGAGGAACGCGACGATGCCGGTCGCGATCGACAGCACGACGTTGTTATGCCCGAACGTATGCAGCGCGATCGAGGTGGTGAGCACCGGGATGATCGTGTTGAACAGATTGTTGCCGATCAGGATGACCGAGAGCAGCAGGTCGGTGCGGCCGAGCAGCTTCTGCGTGGTCTTCGCGCCGAGCGCGCCGTGACTCGCGAGAAATTTCAGGCGATGGCGGTTGAGCGCCATCATCGCCGTTTCGGAGATGGAGAAGAAGCTGGAACAGATGAGCAGGACGAAGACGGCGCAAATCTGCGCCCATAAGGGAATGTGGTCCACGCTTGAGGAAAGAGTGAGGGGAGCGGATGGGGAAACTATAGCAGAGGGGTGTTGCCGGGCAGTCGCTGTGGGAAGTGCGCTGGCCATTCGGCCAAGGCCTGCCTGTGCTGAAGGTGCGAGTGCGTTTGCGACAGGCGAAAAAAAAACCGCACAACACGTGTGCGGTTTTTTTCAGAATTCTGGTCGGGGTGAGAGGATTCGAACCTCCGGCCTCTACGTCCCGAACGTAGCGCTCTACCAGGCTAAGCTACACCCCGAATTTTACTGCTTTACTCTTCTGACCTGCTTCGTCTTCTTCAAGACTGGCGCGTCGTCGAGTAAGAACATAATTCTAGCAGGCTCTCTTTGTATTGGGAAGAGGGAAATGAAGAAATTGCATCGGCGGCTGCCTGGGCCTCTGCCTTCGCGCATTGGAGCGTGTGATCGAGCGCGCCCGAACGCGTGATGGCCGCGAAGATTTCGTCGAAGCGCGTCGTGCCGCCCTGTTCGATGGCTTCGCGTGCGAGTGCCGCTTCGGCGGCCGTGCCGTGCTCGATCAGCCAGATCAGCGGCAGCGTGGGCTTGCCTTCGCGCAGATCGTCGCCGGCGTTCTTGCCCATCGATTCGGCCGTGCCGGTGTAATCGAGCCAGTCGTCCATGATCTGGAACGCCGTGCCCATGCGTCGGCCGTATTCCGCCGCTGCTTCTTCAGTACGCGCATCCGCCCCCGACAGCACCGCTCCCAGCTGCGCTGCCGCTTCGAACAGCTTGGCCGTCTTGTAGCGGATGACCTGCATGTAGCGTTCGGTGTCCACGTCCGCATCATGCATGTTCAGGAGTTGCAGCACTTCCCCTTCGGAAATGATCGTGGTGGCCTGCGAGAGGATTTCCATCACGCGCATCTTGCCGACGCCCACCATCATCTCGAACGAGCGCGAGTACAGATAGTCGCCCACCAGCACGCTGGCCGCGTTGCCGAATAGCGCATTGGCGGTCTGGCGACCGCGCCGCAGGTCGGATTCGTCGACGACATCGTCGTGCAGCAGCGTGGCGGTGTGGATGAACTCGACAACCGCCGCGAGCGTGTGGCGGTGCGTGCTGCGATCGCCCAGTGCACCGGCCACGAGCAGCAGCAGGGCCGGGCGCAGCCGCTTGCCGCCCGCACCGATGATGTACTCGGAGATCTGGTTAATCAGCATCACCTCGGACGCCAGACTTTGCCGGATGACACGGTTCACCTGCTCCATGTCGCTGGCGATGGGCGCGAGCAGGGTGGCTGCGCTGGGGGTAGGGGTGGCGGTGGACGACATGATGGCAAATATAGGTAGTGCCGCGGATTATAAGGCGAATCCGGCGCAGGCCGGACCCAGCTCTACCGTTCGGCTGATGCTTCCCTCTATTTTGACCTTGTCTGGCGGGGCGATGGCGACGGCTGGAGAGCCTTGCTGCGACACGTGCGGAAGCACCTCGCACGCACTTGTCAATCCTTTTTGACCGCGCAGCTAACTCTATGTATAATCTAAGGTTTCGGGCGCGCAGTGTGCCTGAAATTATTGCAGAGTGAGGTTCTCAATGTACGCGGTCATAAAAACCGGTGGCAAGCAGTACAAGGTTGCCGTTGGCGAAAAACTTAAAGTAGAACAGATACCGGCTGACATTGACGCAGAAATCACGCTCGACCAGGTTCTCGCAGTGGGCGAAGGCGAATCGATTAAGTTCGGTACGCCGCTGGTCAGTGGGGCTTCCGTCAAGGCCACCGTTGTGTCGCAAGGCCGACACGCCAAAGTGACCATCTTCAAGATGCGTCGCCGGAAGCACTACCAGAAGCATGGCGGCCACCGCCAGAACTACACCGAACTGCGCATCGACGCGATCAACGCGTAAGCGCACGCAGGTAAAGGAGCAAACAAATGGCACACAAAAAGGCAGGCGGGTCGTCACGTAACGGCCGCGACTCAGAGTCGAAACGACTTGGCGTGAAGGTGTTCGGCGGTCAGGCAATCCTCGCAGGCGGCATCATCGTTCGCCAGCGCGGTACGCGTATGCACCCGGGCCTGAACGTCGGCATCGGCAAGGACCACACGCTTTACGCACTGGTCGACGGCCACGTCTCGTTCTCGACCAAGGGCGCAGCGAACAAGCACATGGTCAACGTCACTCCGGCAGCGGCTTAAGTTCTAGTCCGTTCGCAAGCGACGCAAGGAAGGCCCCGCGAAGTCTGCGGGGCCTTTTGTTTATCTGCGCATTTGTCCGTGCGTTTTTCGCGCGCCGGCCGACACGCGGCGCGCGAAAAGCGCACAGATCGCTGGCCATTCGGCCTGGTGGGCAAGCATGGCCCCGGCGAGCACAATACGTGGGCACAATAACGAATTACCGACGATTCCCGGATTGACGGGACGGAGTAACGCATGAAGTTCATTGACGAAGCGAAGATCGAAGTCATCGCCGGCGATGGGGGCGATGGCAGCGCGTCGATGCGACGCGAGAAGTTCGTCCCGTTCGGCGGGCCGGATGGCGGCGACGGTGGCCGTGGCGGCAGCGTCTACGCGGTCGCCGACCGCAATATCAACACGCTGATCGACTACCGCTATACCAAGAAGCATCTGGCGCGCAACGGCGAAAACGGCCGTGGCGCGGACTGCTATGGCAAGGGCGGCGAAGATATTACGCTGCGCATGCCGGTGGGCACGACCATCAGCGACATGGATACGGGCGAGTTGATCGCCGACCTGACCGAGCACGACCAGCGTGTCGTGGTCGCGACGGGCGGCGCGGGTGGCCTCGGCAACCTGCACTTCAAGTCGTCCACCAACCGCGCGCCGCGTCAGAAGACCGACGGCAAGCCCGGCGAGCGCCGCATGCTCAAGCTGGAGCTGAAGGTGCTGGCCGACGTCGGCCTGCTCGGCATGCCCAACGCGGGCAAGTCCACCTTCATCGCCTCGGTTTCCAACGCCAAGCCGAAGATCGCCGACTACCCGTTCACGACGCTCGCGCCGAATCTCGGCGTGGTGCGCGTGGGACCGACCCGCAGCTTCGTGATCGCCGACATTCCTGGCCTGATCGAAGGCGCCGCAGAAGGCGCGGGCCTCGGTCACCAGTTCCTGCGACACCTCCAGCGCACCAACCTGCTGCTGCATCTGGTCGACCTCGCACCGTTCGACGAGGCGGTCGATCCGGTGGCGGAAGCGAAGGCGATCGTCGGCGAGCTGCGCAAGTACGACGAGTTGCTGTTCGAGAAGCCGCGCTGGCTTGTGCTGAACAAGCTCGACATGGTGCCGGAAGACGAGCGCGCCGCGCGTATCGCCGACTTCGTGAAACGCTTCGAGTGGGATGGTCCGGTGTTCGAGATCTCGGCGCTCACGGGGCAGGGCTGCGAAAACCTTTGCTACGCGATCTACGACTACGTGTCCGAGCATTCGGACGCACGCCGTGCCGAGGAAGCGGAAGATCTCGCCTCCGACGTGCGCTTCCGCGATGGCGCTGCAGGTAAGGGCGTCGCGCAGGAACCGCAGGAATAAGTCACCGTTCGGGCCGGCGTGCGGGCTGCGCCGGCTGTTTCACGCGTCATCAGTCATTTGGGGAGACCGCGCAGCATGCGTTCCGTCATCGCCGATTCCCGGCGTCTGGTAGTGAAAGTCGGTTCGAGCCTCGTCACGAACGATGGCCGCGGGCTCGATCATGCGGCCATTGGCCGATGGGCCGCGCAGATCGCGGCGCTGCGCGCGCAGGGCAAGGAAGTCGTGCTCGTGAGCTCGGGCGCCATTGCCGAAGGTATGCAGCGTCTCGGCTGGACGAAGCGGCCGCGCGAGATCGACGAACTTCAGGCGGCGGCGGCGGTGGGCCAGATGGGGCTCGCGCAGGTCTATGAAAGCCGCTTTGCGGAGCACGATATCCGCACCGCGCAGATCCTGCTCACGCACGCCGACCTCGCGGATCGCGAGCGTTATCTGAATGCGCGCTCGACGCTGCTCACGCTGCTGCGTCTGGGTGTGGTGCCGATCATCAACGAGAACGACACGGTCGTGACCGACGAAATCAAGTTCGGCGACAACGACACGCTCGGCGCGCTGGTGGCGAACCTCATCGAAGGCGATGCGCTCGTCATCCTCACCGATCAGAGCGGCCTGTACACGGCCGATCCGCGTAAGGATCCGTCTGCTACGCTCGTGCAGGAAGCCGATGCCGGCAAGCCAGAGCTGGAAGCGATGGCGGGCGGCGCGGGTTCGAGCATCGGGCGTGGCGGCATGCTCACCAAGATTCTGGCGGCCAAGCGCGCTGCGCACAGCGGCGCAAATACCGTGATCGCCAGCGGGCGCGAAGAGCAGGTGCTGGTGCGTCTCGCGCAGGGCGAGGCGATCGGCACGCAGTTGATCGCTCGCACCGCGCGCATGGCGGCGCGCAAGCAATGGATGGCCGACCACCTTCAGGTGCGTGGCCACGTCGTGATCGACGACGGTGCGGTGCAAAAGCTCACGGCGGACGGCAAGAGCCTCTTGCCTATCGGTGTGGTGGGCGTGCAGGGCGCGTTCGCACGCGGCGAGGTGATCGCCTGCCTGAATCCGGCGGGTGTGGAAGTCGCGCGCGGTCTCACGAACTACAGCAGTGCGGAAACGAAGCTGATCCAGCGTCATCCGAGCGGCGAGATCGAAGGCGTTCTCGGCTACATGCTGGAGCCTGAACTGATCCACCGCGACAATCTCGTGCTGATCTGAAGCCCGTCAGGGCATCGAGAAAAAAGCCGCAACAGTCATTAGCTGTTGCGGCTTTTTTATATGCGGCGCCTAAGTGAGCCAGCGAGCCGGACGGCCCGCGCAGACATCAGCGCACGAGCGTCGATTGCGTGCGGCCGAAGCGAATGTTTTCGCTGATCACCGGCGCCTTGCCGATCGGCATCTTGTTCGCGCAGAAGTAATCCTGGTACAGCCGCGACTGGTACGCGTTGAGCGTGCCGTTTTCGATGCGCGACCAGTCGTTCGCCACGGTCTGATCCCAGCCGTTGTGGTCGGCGTTCAGGCTCGCGTAGAGGCGCCACTCGTACGTATCGCAGCGAATGCCCTCGTAGTTGATATTGCGCGCGCCGTTGGGGCTCGTGATGACGATCACGTAGCGCACCACGCCGTCGGTACCGACGGTGAGCGAGGCCGGATCGACGGCGAACTTCAGCGGCGTGTTGTTCGAGACGTCGAAGCCGTACAGCGTGGACGCCGGGCCAGGCAACGCCGGCAGGCCTTCCAGCTTGTTTTCCTGCCAGTCGCCCTTGCGGTCGAGCAGGTAGGTGAACGCGCTGTCGTCCTTGTTGGTGGGGCCGGAGCTGCCGCAACCGGACAGCAGGACGCTACTTGCGGCCGCGGCGCACACCGCAGCAAGAGCCAATCGTTTCAAATTGATATTCCTTCGATGCACCGGCGCTGCGCGCACGAATGCGCGGCGCCGCGAATGCGGATCGCCATGCGCTGCGCAGAGGACTGCGCAGCACCGGCCTGGCGGGTCCGGGCGTTGGGTGCGACGACGCGAGCCTTCGAGTGGCTTTGCAAACTGGCTGCGAACTACTCGTGCTCGTCCGGCGCAGGCTCGATCATACTCCCCGCCGGGTCGCACTCGCGATCCAGCGCGGCATGGCTTGCGTCGTCCACAAGCGTAGGCTCGAGCAGCACGGCCTCGGCGTGCGCCGACGTAATGAGGCGCGGGTAGCGCACCTCATGTCCATGCGGGCCGTGCGTGCTGATGCGCTCGACGCGCGGCATGGCCGGGCGCCGCAAAAAGCGCGACAGCTCGGTCAACGCCAACTGATAAACATCGCGCTTGAACTCGATGACCGCTTCGAGCGGCACCCAGTACTCGTTCCAGCGCCATGCGTCGAACTCGGGATGCTCCGTCGCCCGCAGGCAGATATCGCAGTCGCGCCCGACCATCCGCAGCAGAAACCAGATCTGTTTCTGACCGCGATAATGGCCGCGCACTTCGCGTTTGATGAACTTGTCCGGCACCTCATAACGCAGCCAGTCGCGTGTGCGACCGACGATCTTGACGTGCTCAGGATGCAGGCCGGTTTCTTCGTGCAACTCCCGATACATTGCCTGCATGGGGGTTTCACCATATTTGATGCCCCCTTGCGGAAACTGCCAGGAATGTTCGCGAACCCGCTTGCCCCAAAACACCTCGTTTCGCGCGTTCAAGAGGATGATGCCGACGTTCGGGCGAAACCCCTCACGATCCAGCATACAACCACCTTCGAATCCTTTAAAATTGCTTTGATTATAAACAGATAACGGTCCTCACGCACCCGGCGGCCAGAAGTTTGGAGCGTTTTGCCGCGAAGGCGCAAGAAGCACTCGCCGCGGCGCACGCCGGCCTCACCTGCGCGACGCCCGCAGCGTTGTCATAATGTCGGGTCTGTGATCTCCACCGTTGGACTCTTTCGGACGGCCTCCCGTCGCCGCCGCTTTTGGAAAAAACTCTGAATGAAAGCCTCCCGTTTCTTTATCGGCACCCTCAAGGAAGCGCCGGCTGACGCCGAAATCGTCAGCCACAAGTTGATGATCCGCGCCGGCATGATCCGTCGCGTCGCGGGCGGCATCTACAACTATCTGCCGATCGGGCTGCGTTCGATTCGCAAGGTCGAGCAGATCGTGCGCGAGGAAATGAACCGCGCGGGCGCCATCGAACTGCTGATGCCGGCGGTGCAGCCGGCCGAACTCTGGCAGGAATCGGGTCGCTGGGAGAAATACGGGCCGGAACTGCTGCGTTTCAAGGACCGCAAGCAGACCGATTTCGTGATGGGTCCGACGCACGAGGAAGTCGTCACCGACATCGCGCGCAACCAGATCAAGAGCTATCGTCAGATGCCGGTGAACTTCTACCAGGTGCAGACGAAGTTCCGCGACGAAATCCGTCCCCGTTTTGGCGTGATGCGCGGCCGTGAATTCATCATGAAGGACGCGTACTCGTTCGATAAGGACGTCGACGGTTTGAAGCTGTCGTACGAAAAGATGTACGACGCCTACGTGCGCATCTTCACGCGCCTGGGCCTGAACTTCCGCGCGGTGGTGGCCGACAACGGCTCGATCGGCGGCAGCGGCTCGCACGAGTTCCACGTGATCGCCGAAACGGGCGAGGACGACATCGCTTACTGCCCGACTTCGGATTTCGCCGCCAACGTCGAAGCGACCGAAGCCCTCCCGCTGATCGCCACGCGCGCAGCACCGGCCGAAGCGCTCACGAAGACCTCGACGCCTGGCGCCGCGAAGTGCGAAGCCGTCGCGAAGCTGCTCGACATTCCGCTCGAAAAGACCATCAAGTCGATCATTCTGGCAACCGACAACGAAGGCGCCGAGCCGACGATCTGGTTGCTGATGCTGCGCGGCGACCACGATCTGAACGAGATCAAGGCCGGCAAGCTCGAAGGTCTTTCGGGTTTCCGCATGGCGACCGAAGCCGAGATCGTCGAATGGTTCGGCACGCCGCCGGGCTACCTCGGGCCGCTGAACACGAAGAAGCCGGTCAAGGTGATCGCAGACCGCACGGTCGCGAACATGAGCGACTTCGTGGTGGGTTCGAACGAAGTCGACTTCCACACCACGGGCGTGAACTGGGGCCGCGATCTGCCGGAGCCGGTCGTTGCCGACATCCGCAACGTGAAGAAGGGCGATCCGTCGCCGGATGGCAAGGGCGTGATTGACATCTGCCGCGGTATCGAAGTGGGCCACGTGTTCCAGCTCGGCACCAAATACTCGGAAGCGATGGGCGCGACTTTCCTCGCTGAAAACGGCAAGCCCGCACCGATGCAGATGGGCTGCTACGGCATTGGCGTTACGCGTATTCTGGGTGCTGCGATCGAGCAGAACTTCGACGACAAGGGCATCATCTGGCCGGAGTCGATCGCCCCGTTCCAGGTGGTCGTGTGCCCGATGGGTCTCGATCGCAGCGAACTCGTGCGCGAGCACGCCGAGCGCGTGTACAACGAACTGGTCGCAGCCGGCATCGACGTGATCCTCGACGATCGCGGCGAGCGTCCGGGCGTGATGTTCGCCGACTGGGAACTGATCGGCGTGCCGCATCGTCTGGTGATCGGCGATCGTGGCCTGAAGGAAGGCAAGATCGAGTACCAGGGTCGCCGTGACACCGAAGCGACGCTGCTGCCGGCTGAAGAAGCCGCGCAGACGGTGGCGCAGAAGGTGCTGGCCGCACTCGCGGCCTGATGCATCCCTCGATCGTCCCGATGATCAACCCCAGCTAAAGGAGCGTTGCGAACGTGGAGTACAGCTTCCTGTCCGCGACGATCCTGCTGCTGCTCATCACCGATCCGCTCGGCAATATTCCGCTCTTCATCGGCTGCCTGCATCACGTGGCGCGGGAGCGCCGGGCGATCGTGATCCTGCGCGAGGTGGCGATCGCGTTCGTGATCCTGCTTATCTTCATGGTGGCCGGCAACGGCTTCCTGCGCATGATGGGGCTCACGGACACGTCGCTGCGTATCGGCGGCGGCATCGTGCTGTTCCTGATCGCCCTGCGCATGATCTTTCCGCATCCGGGCGGCCCGTTCGGTGGTGGCGACAAGGGCGGCGAGCCGCTGATCGTGCCGCTGGCGATTCCGGCGCTGGCGGGGCCCTCGGCTCTGGCCACGGTCATGCTGCTGACCTCGCAAGCGCCCGGCAAGTTGTTCGAGTGGATCGGCGCGTTGATGGTGACGATGGCGATCTGCGCGATCGTGCTGGTGCTCGCGGAGCGTATCCAGCAGTGGTTAGGCGAGCGTGTGGTGACGGCCTTCGAGCGTTTGATGGGCCTCGTGCTGGTGGCGATTTCGGTGGAGATGATTCTCGCGGGCATCGCCGCATTCGTACATCACCTTTGATTCAGCAGCGCGCATTAGCCCCAAAAAAAACGGCCCGAAAGGGCCGTTTTTTCATGGTGCGTTTGAACGCGCGACGCCAGCTTACGCGCCTTCCGTCAGTGCGCGAATGGTCGGCAGATTGCGCCAGTAGCCTTTCGCGTCCATGCCGCAGCCGAACACGTAGCGATCCGGCACCGAAAAGCCGCAGTAGTCCGGATGCAGCGGTTTCGCCTTCGGAATGATCTTCTCGCACAGCACGGCCGAGAGGAATCGCTTCGCGCCCATGTCCATGATGCGGTCGCGGATCGCGGCCATCGTCTCGCCTTCATCGAGGATGTCGTCGAGCACGATCACGACGCGGTCCTTCACCGACTCGCGCGGCGCCACGCGCCATTGCATCTCCGCGCTGCCCTTGATGGCGTTGCGGTAGCGCGTCAGGTGGATGTAGTCGAACTCGAGCGGGAAATCGAGATGCGGCAGCAGCATGCCGGTGAACACGGCCGCGCCACCCATCACCGACAGCACGAGCGGGAAGTCCTCGCTGATATCGGCGCGAATGGCTTCGGCCATCCGGCCGATCGACGCGTTGACCTCGCTCACCGAAACGATTTCTTCGGAGTGGCGGAAAATGTGGAGGGCTTCTTCGCGATTCATGACTCTGGCGGGGCGGTGGCTGTAGCTATTCAGTGTGGAAAATAACGACGGCGCGCGCTACAGCAAAAACCCGCGCTTCATGATCCAACTCGCGCGCCGCGTCGTTTCGGGCCGCCCGCGCGCCTGTGCGCCGCGCGGCCCGGATATCAAAAAATCGTCGATCAGCGCATGCCGGGCATCATGCCCTTCATGCCGCGCATCATCTTTTGCAGGTTGCCGCCCTTGAGCTTCTTCATCATGGTGCGCATCTGGTCGTACTGGTTGAGCAGACGGTTCACTTCCTGCACCTGCACGCCCGCGCCAGCCGCGATACGGCGCTTGCGCGTGGCCTTGATGAGGTCGGGCTTGGCGCGCTCCTGGGCGGTCATCGAATTGATGATGCCTTCCATGCGGCGCATCTGCTTTTCGGCCTGACCCATGTCGGCGCCCGAAGCGGCCTGCTGGAACTGCGCGGGCAGTTTGTCCATGAGCGATGACAGGCCGCCCATCTTCTTCATCTGCGAGAGCTGCGCGCGGAAATCGTTGAGGTCGAAGTCGCCGCCCTTCTTGACCTTGTCGGCGAGCTTCTGCGCGGCCTGCACGTCCACGCCGCGCTGGGCTTCCTCGACGAGGGCGAGAATGTCGCCCATGCCGAGAATACGGTTGGCCATGCGATCCGGGTGGAACACTTCCAGACCGTCGAGCTTTTCCGCGACGCCGACGAACTTGATCGGCTTGCCGGTGATGTGGCGCACGGAAAGCGCCGCGCCGCCGCGCGAGTCGCCGTCGAGCTTGGTGAGCACGACGCCGGTGAGCGGCAGGGTGTCGTTGAACGCCTTGGCCGTGTTGACCGCGTCCTGACCGAGCATCGCGTCGACCACGAAGAGCGTTTCGGCGGGCTTGAGCGAGGCGTGCAGCGCGGCGATCTCGTTCATCATCGCCTCGTCGATACCGAGGCGGCCGGCCGTGTCGACGAGCAGCACGTCGTGATAGTGTCGCTTGGCCCAGTCGACCGCGGCTGCGGCGATCTCGACGGGCTTCTGGTCGGGCTGCGAGGGGAAGAAGTCGGCGCCGACCTGTTCCGTCACCGTCTTCAACTGCGCGATAGCAGCAGGGCGGTAGACGTCGCAGGAAACGGTCAGGACCTTCTTCTTGTACTTCTCGCGCAGGAGCTTGGCGAGCTTGCCGACGGTCGTGGTCTTACCCGCGCCCTGCAGACCCGCCATGAGGATGACGGCGGGCGGCGTGACGGCGAGGTTCAGCTCGACGGCCTTGCCTTCGTAGTCGCCGCCAATCACGGCGGTCAGCTCGCGCTGCACGACGCCGACGAGCGCCTGGCCCGGCGAGAGGCTGGAGATCACTTCCTCGCCTAGCGCCTTTTCCTTCACCTTGGCGATGAACTCGCGCACGACGGGCAGCGCCACGTCCGCTTCCAGCAGTGCGAGGCGCACCTCGCGCAGCATTTCCTGCGTATTGGCTTCGGTCAGCCGGGCTTCGCCGCGCAGCGTCTTGACGACGCGCGCCATCCGTTGAGTGAGATTGTCGAGCATGGGGAGGCGGTGAGCAGTGCGGCCCGGTGCGTGGAGCGGGAGGGCGGCGCGAATCGTTGCCGATTCGTCGCGATCCCGCGCGGCCAGGGGGCCTATAGTAAACTTCGAACATGGATATTGTACTGTATGCCCTCACCGTGCTCCTGTACGGCGGTCTGTGCGCCGCCGACTGGCGCGCATTGCGTCGCGCGAGCGTCGAGCCGCTCTTCGGCAGCGTGCCGCCGGTTCCAGTGACGGCCGGCCCAGCGGGCCGCATCGGCGCGAACGGCGGCGCTGGCGTCGCAGGTGGCGAAGCTGCGCGTGCGCGCAGTTTCGGTGCGCTTTCGCGCGCGCTGTTGTTCGTCGCGCTCGCGGCGCACGGCGTGCTGCTGCACATGACGATCTTCCCCGCCCACGAAATGATCTTCGGCTTCGCGTTCGCGCTGTCGGCGATGTTCTGGCTCGGTGCGGTGATCTACTGGATCGAGAGCTTTTTCTTTGCACTCGACGGACTGCGCCTGCTGCTGCTGCCGCTGGCCGCCGTGGCGTCGATCCTGCCGCTCGTGTTCGGCGGTGTGCGCGTGCTGCCCTATGCGGCCGCGCCGCTCTTCAAGCTGCACTTCGTGATCGCCAACGTGGCCTACGGGCTGTTCGCGATCGCCGCGCTCCATGCCGTGCTGATGCTCGCGGTCGAGCGTCGCCTGCATGCGCTCAAGGGCGTGGGCTTCCAGCGCAACGCGGGCAACAAGGGCGGCGGGTGGCTGTCGAACTGGGTCGAAACGTTGCCGCCGCTGCTGACGATGGAGAAGCTGTTGTTCCGTCTGATCGGCGCTGGTTTTGTCTTGCTCACGGCCACGCTGATCTCGGGCATCGTGTTCAGCGAGCAGTTGATCGATCGTCCGCTTTCGCTCGATCACAAGACGGTGTTCGCGATTCTCTCGTGGCTGATGTTTGGCGCGCTGCTAACTGCCCGCAAGATTTCGGGCTGGCGCGGGCGTTCCGCGCTGCGTTGGGTGATCGCTTCGTTCGTCGCGCTGTTGCTCGCCTATGTCGGCAGCCGCTTCGTGTTCGAAGTGCTGCTGCATCGTCCCGTCGTTTGACGCGCGGCGCCGTTCGCGGCGACGCGCCCTGGTTCGCACATTGATTCCATGAGACAGATTCTTCTCCTGATCCTGCTGTTTTTCGTCGGACAGTGGTTCTTCAAGACGCTGCGCCGTGCGCAGCCGCACGCACGCACTGGCGGCGATCCGCGTCAGCCGGGGCAGGGCGCAACGCAGGGCAATAGCCCGTTCGGCGCTAACCGTGCGAACGGTGCGGGCACGAACGCGGCGGGCGCATTGCCTGAGCCGATGGTGCGCTGTGCCGAGTGCGGCGTGCATGCGCCGCGCAGCGAGTCGGTGAGCGCGGGCACGCAGGTCTTCTGCAGCGCCGAACACGCGCGCGCCTACGATGCGCGCAAGAGCGGCCAGGACCGTCCTTCGCGATGAGCCAGGCAGTATCGTCGCAAGCATCGCCTTACGTCGTCGATGCGCAGGGCTGGGTTTCTCCGGCACATCGTCTGCCGTCGCCGAACTTCGAGGCGCGTCCCGGTGGCATGGTGCCGACGCTCATCGTCGTGCACAACATCAGCTTGCCGCCCGACACCTTCGGCGGCCCCGAGATCGCCGACCTGTTCCTCAATCGCCTCGACTGCGATGCGCATCCGTACTTCGATACGCATCTGCGCGGCGTGCGCGTCTCGGCGCATTTCGTGATCCATCGTGACGGCACGCTCGAGCAGTTCGTCTCGTGCGACGAGCGCGCGTGGCATGCGGGCCTGTCGAACTTCTTCGGGCGCGAGCGCTGCAACGACTTCTCGATCGGCATCGAACTGGAGGGCAGCGACACGCGGCCCTTCGAACCCGCGCAATATGCGACACTCGCGCCCCTCGTGCGAGCGTTGTGCGCGCACTATCCGATCGATGCGCTCGCGGGCCACTCGGATATCGCGCCGGGCCGCAAGACCGATCCGGGACCCCATTTCGACTGGGCGCGTCTGCAGCGCGAGACGCAACTGGGCGAGGTGTTCTTTCCCTATCTTCATGCGCGCGATGCGTCTTGAAGTGACGGCAGCGTCGTCTTGACGCATGAAGCGCAACTAAACAGATGACCTTTTGCCGCGCTAACCGTAGCGCGGCGTATGGGCTTTTTCGACGAAGGGAAATGGGCGTCGCGCGCAAATGCCCGCGCCGTCTAGGCTTCACGCGCTGTCAAGACTCCAGGCCGAAATTTTCTTCGTTTTTTCTTCTTTGACCGACCGGCGCTTCCACTATACTTCGTACCCGAAGCACTGATTTACACCATATGTTGTGTTGTTCGGCGGCGCCCCGCTCGGTTGAGCATGGCGCCGCACGCATTAGCGGCATAGGAAAAACTTGTGCGGTGCAGTCGGCCGAATAGCCGGCGCACCGGCTGATATCGAGAGAAAAGGTACAGCCAATGATCGCGGCATCCACGATGAAGACCGAAACGTTACGTGGTTCATCTGCCTTGCCGCATCCGGCAGCCTCGCCAGGCTGGCTTGCTCTCTCCGCTTGATCGTCCGCGCACACGGGGGCGCGGCATCCGTATCCGTATTAATTCGCGAATTTCCTTCGCACATTTCCAGGACCAGGAGCTTTGCACATGCAAACGACCGATAACGTCTCGACCCGGTATGAAGGCGCGTCTGCCGCGCACACGCTGGGTGGCCAGCCGCAGGACGGCCAGGCCGCAGCGCAGTTCGCCGACCATAAGGTGATTCGCCGTAACGGCAGCGTTGTGGGCTTCGAGCCGTCGAAGATCGCGCTCGCCATGACCAAGGCATTCCTGGCCGTCAACGGCGGGCAGGGTGCGGCTTCGGCACGCGTTCGCGAGCTCGTCGAGCAACTCACGCAGAACGTCGTGCGCGCACTCGTGCGCAGCCGTCCGAACGGCGGCACGTTCCACATCGAAGACATTCAGGATCAGGTCGAACTCGCGCTGATGCGCGGTGGCGAGCACAACGTCGCGCGCGCCTACGTGCTGTATCGCGAGAAGCGTTCGCAAGAGCGCACGCATGCGCCGGAAGCGGCAGCTGCGCCCGGCATCAACGTGACCGACAACGGCGTCACGCGTCCGCTCGACATGAACGCGCTGCGCGCACTGATCGCCTCGACCTGCGAAGGCCTCGGCGACGCAGTGAGCGCCGACCCGATCGTCGCGGAAACGGTCAAGAACCTGTACGACGGCGTGCCGATGTCGCAGGTCTACGACTCGGCGATCCTGGCCGCGCGCACGATGATCGAAAAGGACCCGGCCTACAGCCAGGTCACCTCGCGCATCCTGCTGCACACGATCCGTCGCGAAATTCTGGAAGAGGAAGTCACGCAAGCCGACATGAGCTGGCGTTATGCGGAGTACTTCCCGCAGTTCATCAAGCGCGGCGTCGAAGCCGGTCTGCTCGACGACAAGCTCCAGCAGTTCGACCTGAAGCGTCTCGGTAACGCGCTGAACGCGGGCCGCGATCTGCAGTTCGGCTACCTCGGTCTGCAAACGCTGTACGACCGCTACTTCCTGCACGTCGGCGGCACCCGCATCGAAATGCCGCAGGCATTCTTCATGCGCGTCGCGATGGGCCTGTCGCTCAACGAAATCGACCGCGAAGCGCGTGCGATCGAGTTCTACAACGTGCTGTCGTCGTTCGACTTCATGTCGTCGACGCCCACGCTGTTCAACTCGGGCACGCACCGCTCGCAGCTCTCGTCGTGCTACCTCACGACGGTCGCCGACGATCTCGACGGCATCTACGAAGCGCTCAAGGACAACGCACTGCTGTCGAAGTTTGCGGGCGGCCTGGGCAACGACTGGACGCGCGTGCGTGCACTCGGTTCGCACATCAAGGGTACGAACGGCAAGTCGCAAGGCGTGGTGCCGTTCCTGAAGGTCGTGAACGACACGGCAGTCGCGGTGAACCAGGGCGGCAAGCGCAAGGGTGCGGTCTGCGCCTACCTGGAAACGTGGCACCTGGACATCGAAGAATTCCTCGAGCTGCGCAAGAACACGGGCGATGATCGTCGCCGCACGCACGACATGAACACGGCGAACTGGATTCCCGATCTGTTCATGAAGCGTGTGATGGAAGGTGGCGACTGGACGCTGTTCTCGCCGTCGACCTGCCCGGATCTGCACGACCTGTTCGGCGCCGATTTCGAGAAGGCTTACGTCGCTTACGAAGAGAAGGCCGCGCGCGGCGAGATCAAGCTGTTCAAGAAGCTGCCGGCCGCGCAACTGTGGCGCAAGATGCTGGGCATGTTGTTCGAAACGGGTCACCCGTGGATCACGTTCAAGGATCCGTGCAACATCCGTTCGCCGCAGCAGCACGTGGGCGTCGTCCACTCGTCGAACCTGTGCACGGAAATCACGCTGAACACCAGCGACACCGAAATCGCCGTGTGTAACCTCGGCTCGGTGAACCTCGTCGCGCACATGGTCGAACAGGCCGACGGCACGTTCGCACTCGACCACGAGAAGCTCAAGCGCACCATCAGCGTGGCGATGCGTATGCTCGACAACGTCATCGACATCAACTACTACGCGGTGGCGAAGGCGCGTAACTCGAACCTGAAGCACCGTCCGGTCGGCATGGGCATCATGGGCTTCCAGGACTGCCTGCACGTTCTGCGCACGCCGTTTGCTTCGCAAGAGGCCGTGGAGTTCGCTGATCGTTCGATGGAAGCCGTCTGCTACTACGCTTACTGGGCGTCGACGGAGCTGGCAGCCGAGCGCGGTCGCTACTCGACCTACCGCGGCTCGCTGTGGGATCGCGGCATCCTCCCGCAGGACACGCTCAAGCTGCTCGAGGAAGCACGCGGCGGTTACGTCGAAGTCGACTCGAGCGAGACGATGGACTGGACCTCGCTGCGCGAGCGTATCGCGTCGCACGGCATGCGTAACTCGAACTGCATCGCGATCGCACCGACCGCGACCATCTCGAACATCATCGGCGTGTCGCCGTGTATCGAGCCGACGTTCCAGAACCTCTACGTGAAGTCGAACCTCTCGGGCGAATTCACGGTGGTGAACGACTACCTCGTGCGTGACCTGAAGTCGCGTGGCCTGTGGGACGAAGTCATGGTCGCCGACCTGAAGTACTTCGACGGCATGCTCTCGCGTATCGACCGCGTGCCGGCCGATCTGCGCGCGGTGTACGCGACGGCGTTCGAAGTCGATCCGACGTGGCTCGTCGAAGCGGCTTCGCGTCGCCAGAAGTGGATCGACCAGGCGCAATCGCTGAACATCTTCATGTCGGGTGTCTCGGGCAAGAAGCTCGACGAGATCTACAAGCTCGCATGGGTGCGTGGCCTGAAGACGACGTACTACCTGCGCACGATGGCGGCGACGCACGTCGAGAAGTCGACGGTTGCACACGGCGCGCTCAACGCGGTGCCGACGGGTGGTGCAAGCGGCGGCGGTGCAGCCGGTGGCGCGAACGGTGGCGCAGGCTTTGGCGCCGCTGGCGGCAACGGTGGCTCGACGGTGCTGCAATCCGCGCCGCAGCAGGCAGTCGAAGCCGCACCGGAAGCAGAAGGTCCGGTGTGCATGATGCGTCCGGGCGACGATGGCTTCGAAGAGTGCGAGGCTTGCCAGTAATGCGGCAGCGCGCGGTGCAAGACCGCGCGCATCGAGCAGGACTTCAAGCAGGACTTCAAGCAGTACGCGGGTAGTCAACAATAGTAGTCGTAGCGTTTGAAAGGCGGTGCGCGCAACGTGCGCCGCCTGTCTCTCCCGGCAGCTCCCGGCGATACGCGGCACGCGCGTTGCGTGCGGCAGGCTTCAGGAATCCCTGGGGTTTTTCACGAGGCTCGGGATGGGCTGCGCAAAGACATACGATGCGCGCAGCGAGACAGCAACATCGAGGCAGACGAACATCGCGAAGTCTGTCGTTGCAGCAGCGCAGGACGCATGACACGCGAAGTGAAAAGAGGCAGCAGGCAACGTGTGAAAGACACGCGATGCACACGCTCTTTCATCGACGCTCACGATCGCGCGAAGACCCGCAATCGCGTCTCAACAGTGACGCTCGAGCAACGCAGAAGCGAAGCTTGCGCACCGTTCACGCGAGTCGATCAACACGATGCGATAACAAAGTGTTGTATCGAGGTCGCAACGCGAATCGAAAACAGGTTTTTTCGTGTGCGAACCCTTTTACCGCTCACGAAAAGATGGTACAAACCGTTCTAAATTGATGGTGACATTTATGCTCAACTGGGATGACGAGAACACGGCCGTAACTCCGTCGAGCGGTGCGCAGCAAAACGCAATGCGCAACCTCGCGGGCCAGGCTGTCTCTGTTCCGGGCATGCAGTCCACACTGCACTCCGCTCCTCAGTCTTCTTCGGCGCAAAACATCTTCGCCGCCGACTTCGCAGTCGCATCGCCGCAGCAAGCGCCGGTCTCGGCCGAAGGCCGCGTGAATGTCGCCGACAAGCGCATCATCAACGGTCAGACCGACGTGAATCAGTTGGTCCCGTTCAAGTACAAGTGGGCCTGGGAGAAGTACCTGGCTGGCTGTGCGAATCACTGGATGCCGCAGGAAGTGAACATGTCGCGCGACATCGCCCTGTGGAAAGACCCGAATGGTCTGACCGAGGACGAGCGCCGCATCGTCAAGCGTAACCTCGGCTTCTTCGTGACCGCCGACTCCCTCGCCGCCAACAACATCGTGCTCGGTACCTACCGGCACATCACGGCGCCCGAATGCCGCCAGTTCCTGCTGCGCCAGGCGTTCGAAGAGGCGATCCACACGCACGCGTACCAGTACATCGTTGAATCGCTCGGTCTCGACGAAAGCGAGATCTTCAACGCGTACCACGAGGTCAAGTCGATCCGCGACAAGGACGAGTTCCTGATCCCGTTCATCACGACGCTGACGGATCCCTCGTTCAAGACCGGAACGCTCGAAGCCGACCAGACGCTGCTCAAGTCGCTGATCGTGTTCGCCTGCATCATGGAAGGTCTGTTCTTCTATGTGGGCTTCACGCAGATTCTCGCACTCGGCCGCCAGAACAAGATGACCGGCGCCGCAGAGCAGTATCAGTACATCCTGCGCGACGAGTCGATGCACTGCAATTTCGGTATCGACCTGATCAACCAGATCAAGCTCGAAAATCCGCAGCTGTGGACCCCGGCGTTCCGCGCGGAGATCACCGAGCTGTTCAAGGAAGCAGTCGAACTCGAATACCGTTACGCGGAAGATACGATGCCGCGTGGCGTGCTCGGCCTGAACGCATCGATGTTCAAGAGCTATCTGCGCTTCATCTGCAACCGTCGCTGCCAGCAGATCGGTCTCGACGCGCTGTTCCCGAACGAAGAGAACCCGTTCCCGTGGATGAGCGAAATGATCGACCTGAAGAAGGAACGCAACTTCTTCGAGACGCGTGTGATCGAGTATCAGACGGGCGGTGCGTTGTCCTGGGAGTGATCCGGACGCACTGCGGAGTCAGTCTTTTGGGGTTGCCGCGAGGCGCTACGCGAGCGCCTTCGCCGGCATGACGATTAGGAGCAGGAACGCCTGATGCAAAGCGTGCCCGGAGCCCTGGTGGCTCGATTACGTGCAAGGCACTTTGCGAACCCTTCAGAGGGATGGGCAAACTTCCCCCCGGAAAAAGGCGCGAGCCGTGTGGCTTGCGCCCTCAACGAACGTTGCCTGGTGTCGGTAGCCGACGCCGGAAAGACTTGGCGCGCCGTGCTTTTCAGCACGGTGCGCCTTACCGCATTCATTAGCGTAAGCGCGCGGGACCAGCGTACGCCGATGAATAGCCCGCTTTGTAGCGTGCGCCCTGAGAAGCGTTTGCGGGAAGCGGGTTTTGACGAAGGGTGTAGTTTGAACTGACTCTCATCTGAACCTGAAGGAGAAAAAAATGGCAACTGCCAAGAAGAAACCGGCGGTCAAGAAAGCCGCAGCAGTGAAGAAGGTTGCAGTCAAGAAGGCTGCTGCTCCGGCGAAGAAGGCCGCAGCGAAGAAGGTCGCAGTGAAGAAGGTTGCTGCGAAGAAAGTCGCCGTGAAGAAGGTTGCTGCAAAGAAGGCAGCACCGGCGAAGAAGGCAGCACCGGCGAAGAAGGTCGCAGCGAAGAAGGTTGCAGCCAAGAAGGTCGCCGTGAAGAAGGTTGCTGCGAAGAAGGCAGCGCCGGCCAAGAAGGCCGCACCGGCGAAGAAGGTTGCAGCCAAGAAAGTCGCGGTGAAGAAGGTTGCCGCGAAGAAGGCAGCACCGGCCAAGAAGGCCGCCGTGAAGAAGGTTGCTGCGAAGAAGGCAGCGCCGGCGAAGAAGGCTGCGGCTGCGAAGAAGGCTGCACCGGCGAAGAAGGCAGCTGCCAAGAAGGCCGCGCCTGCGAAGAAGGCTGCTGCCAAGAAGGCTGCGCCTGCGAAGAAGGCAGCGCCTGCCAAGAAGGCCGCAGCGAAGAAGGCTGGCAAGAAGGCTGCCGCTGCTGCGCCTGCTGCTCCCGCTGCGCAACCGGCTGCGCCCGCAGCAACGGTCAAGACTGCCCTGAATCCGGCCGCAGCATGGCCGTTCCCGACCGGCAGCCGTCCGTAAGCAGTACGAGCCGAAGCGCGCGAGAGTCAGTTAAACAACGCGTGCTTCGGTGGTCGGGCCGGGTGGCGAGTCCATCGGGTCCGATCTGCAATCCCGTCGCTGGATATTCCGCGACGGGATTTTTTTCGTCTGCTGGTTTTGTCGGCGGGCGGTGAGACGGGCGCGGACATGAAAAAAGGCGCATGCACAGGGGAGAGCATGCGCCTGAGGTTCCGCAGGGTAGGCACAAAGCGCCGCGCTGCGGTACAGGGGAAACCGGTCTTCAATTCGCTGGCGTGGATGTAGCCGAACGCCAGGTCAGCTTAGTGCGTCACGCGCGTCACACCGCCGCTCGAGACGAGGCGAACGCGTTCGCCCGCCTGGAACACTTCGCCCGTGGCCGACTGCGTGATGGCTCGGTAGTCGCCGTTGTCGAGGCGCACGGTGATCTCGAGGCCGTCGTGCATTGCCACGCCGTTCTCGACCGCGTTGCCGGCCACGGCGCCCGCGATGCCGCCGATGATGCCGGTGACGATCGAACCGCGCCCGCCGCCGATCGCGCTACCCGCTACGGCGCCCAGTGCGCCACCGCCAACCGCGCCCAGACCGCTGGGCTGGCCGTTGTTCGAGCTGATCTTCACCGCACGCACGCTGTCGACCGTGGCCATGCGCACGGTGGCTTCACGCTGCGCCTGCGAGGCCGTGTAGACGTCGGCGGAGCTGCTGTTATAGGCACAACCCGTCATGGCGAGCGAGCCCGCGATCATGACGGCCACAATCAGACGACTTGTTGTTTTCATTTCCCGTAACTCCAGTGCGCGCCGTTCCTGCGGCGCTGCGTATTCAGAGCGACAGTTCGTATCCGAACGCCGCCTTGAATCGTTCCTTGATCTGCGCCTTCGTGGGCGCATAGTTCTGCGGACCTTGCTGCTCGATCTTGAGCGCGCCCATCAAACTGGCGAGACGCCCGGTGGTCGCCCAGCCGAGGTTGTTCTCGATGCCGTAGAGCAGACCACCGCGGAAGGCGTCGCCGCAACCGGTCGGGTCGAGCACCTGCTCGGCCTTCACCGCGGGGATCTCTTCGATCGTGCCGCTGTGGTAGATCTGCGAGCCCTGCTCGCCGCGCGTGATGATCAGCGCATCGACCTTGCTGGCCATCTCGTCGATCGACCAGCCGGTGCGGTGGCTCACAAGGTTGGCTTCGTAATCGTTGACCGCCACATAGGTCGCAAGTTCAATCGCGCGACGCAGCGACGCACCATCGAACAGCGGCAAACCTTGACCCGGATCGAAGACGAACGGGATTCCCGCCTTCGCGAACTGCTCGACGTGCTGGACCATGCCGTCGAAGCCGTCCGGCGCGACGATGCCGAGCTTGATGCCAGGAGCTTCGTCCGCCTTGTTCACGTGCGACTGCATCATTGCGCCCGGGTGGAAGGCCGTGATCTGGTTGTTTTCGAGATCGGTCGTGATCATCGCCTGCGCCGACCACATGTCGGGCAGCACGCGCACATGCGCCGTGTTCAGGCCGAGTGCGTTGAAGCGGTCCATATAGGGCTGCGCATCGGCAGCGCCGAGCGTCCCCATGATGCGCGCGTCGCCGCCCAGCAGGTGCAGCGAATAAGCGATGTTGCCCGCGCAGCCGCCGAATTCGCGGCGCATCGTCGGCACGAGGAAGCTCACGTTCAGGATGTGCACCTGCTCGGGCAGGATGTGCTCCCGGAAGCGACCCTCGAAGGTCATGATGTTGTCGTAGGCGAGCGAGCCGCAGATGAGCGTAGCCAAGGCGGGTAGTCCTGTGATGCGTGTGATGAAAGAGGGCGGCGCGCGGCGGCATGTGCCGTCTCGCGCGCCGCCGCTCGTGATTACTTCAGCGCGGCGAGGGCGGCGTCGTAATTCGGTTCGTTCTTGATTTCACCGACGCGCTCGGCGTACACGACGTTGTCGTTGGCGTCGATCACGACCACGGCGCGCGCCGTGAGGCCGGTCAGCGGGCCGCTCGTGATGTCCACGCCGTAGGCTTGCGCGAACTCATGACCGCGGAAGGTCGAGGCCGTGACGACGTTCTCGATGCCTTCGGTCGTGCAGAAACGCGTAGCGGCGAACGGCAGGTCGCCCGAGATCACGACGACGGCCGTGTTGTCGAGCTTGGCGGCCGCTTCGTTGAACTTGCGCGTGGAGGTGGCGCAGGTCGGCGTGTCGAGGCTCGGCACAATGTTCAGAACCTTGCGCTTGCCGGCGAAATCGGCGAGTGCGACGGGCTTCAGATCCTTGCCGACGAGCGAGAACGTCGGGGCCTTCTGGCCGGGCGCCGGGAAGGTGCCTGCGACGTCGATCGGGTTACCGCCTAGCGTGACTTGACTCATGATGTGCTCTCCGGATTCAAAGCTGTTGTGGTGAGTGGCGCACCCGGCGTGGCCGGGCGCTTGGGGCGCGCGCCCGCGCGACGCACGGGCGCAGGCGCATTTACGGATAGAAGATCTCGATGCGGAAGTTCGACGCGATGACGTTGCCGGTGTCGAGCCTCACGATCATCGTCTGGGTGGTGTGCGCGGCGATCCCGGCGTCGATGGGCGTGCCGGGCGGGGCATAGTCCTGCGGCCACAGCACACGGCGCAGCACGACGTTGTTCTGGCGATCGAGCAGCGTGAGCTCGATCGCCGGATAAGCGAGCGCCACCTGGAAGCGGTTGCGCAGCGGCACCTTCAATTCGAGATGGTGCGGGTCGTCCACCTGGCGCAGATCGGACGGTTGAACCTGAAGACCGTCGATATCGCGCGGCGGGCTCACGTGGCAGCCGAGCTGCGCGCAGGCCTGCTGATAGAGCGGCTGCGACGCGGGCCAGTAGACCATCACGGTTTCGCGTTGCCACCAGGCAAGCTGGAGCGCGAGCAGCACGATCAACAGCAGCGTGATCAGCGCACCAAGGACACGCCAGCCGGTGCGCCGTTTCGCGCGCGCAGGCGCCTCGCGGGTGAGCGCAAAGGGCTCGGCGCCGTCGTTGGGTTCGAGCGCGGTGAAGGCGGGGGCGGCGGCGCCTGCCGCGGCGATGGCCGTGGCGGACGACGCGCTACGAAACCCTGGTTCGGCGTCGGCGATCGGCGTGCGCTGCGTTTCGTGCGACGAAAGGCCCGGTTCGGAGCGTGTGGGCTGCAAGGTAGCCGGTGCGACCGGCTCCGGCGGGACCAGTTCGGGTTCGACGGGCGTCCAGTGCCCGGCAGGCGCAGGTTCGTCGGCTCCGGTGGCAGGCGTGGACGCGAGCGTGGGCTCGTCGTCGCGGATCACGCGCATGTCGGTGGGGTGCCGCGGGCGGGTTGCGGCTGCGGCGAGGCTCGGCTGCGGCAGATGCCCGGCGTCGTACTGGAGGCTCGGGTCGATGTGGCTGTCGGGCAGCGGTGCCCACGGATCCCATGACGGATTCGAAAAATTCGGTCGCGTGGCGGCTGCGGCAGGTTCGGGCGCTGCCGGTTCGGGCGCGGCAGCAGGTGCGGGTTGCGCCTCCTGTGGCGGCGCTTCGACCGGTTCGACCGCGTCGACCGGTTCGGCAGGAGCGGGATCGGCGAGTTGAGCGAGATGGGCCGCAGCCTGCGTCCCATGCGGTGTCGTCAGGCTCGCGGCGATATCGGCCGCAACGGGGACGGCCAGCCCGAAATCGCCGCCCTCGGGCATCTCGTACAGGCTACCCGATGCGTCGAAAGCTTCCTGGCAATGGCCGCAACGCACGAGGCCGCGGCGCGTGGCGAGCTGTGCCGGCTGGATACGGAATACGGTTTCGCAGAAGGGGCAGCGCGTGGCCAGGAGCATGTGTGCCGTGGACCCGGATGGTTGGCGATACCCGCCATTCTAATGGCAATCCACGGCGCTTAACGACTCGGAGCCGCCGCGCCCGTGGGGCGCGCGGCTCCGATCGCGTCCAAACGCGCTTATGCGCGCCGCGTACCCGCGAGACAGACCCAGCCTTCGTGCTCTTGCCAGACCGAGATATCGATCCACTGCGCGTACACCTGGGCCACTTCCTCGGCCTGGCGGGCGAGAATGCCCGACAGTGCGAGGCGTCCGCCCGGCTTCACGCGCGCGCTGAGCATCGACGCCATCAGCTTGAGCGGATTCGAAAGAATGTTGGCAACGACGATGTCGAACTCACCCGGCTGAAGGTCGTCCGGCAGGCCGTAGGTGACGTCCGCGTGGTTGCGTTCGCTGTTCAGACGTGCCGATTCGACCGCCTGCGGATCGATGTCGATGCCGATCACCGGGTTCGCACCGCACTTGCGCGCCAGGATCGCGAGGATGCCCGAGCCGCAACCGTAGTCGAGCAGCGTGTTGCCCGGCTGCACGTGCTGCTCCAGCCATTCCATGCACAGACGCGTGGTGGGATGGCTGCCCGTACCGAACGCGAGGCCCGGATCGAGTTCGAGCACGAGCGCGTCAGGATCGGGGGCGTCGTGCCACGAGGGCACCACCCAGATGCGTTTGCCGATCTGGATCGGATCGAACTGCGATTGCGTGAGACGCACCCAGTCCTGTTCCTCGACTTCGCGCAGCGAAAACTTCGGCGCGTCGGCGAGGCCCAGTTCATTGGCTGCGGCGGCGAGCAGGACGGCGGGATCGTGATCGTTGCCGATCAGCGCGATCACGCGCGAATGCTGCCACGCGGTGCGCTCGGGCGTGAGGCCCGGCTCGCCGAAGAGCGGTTGCTCGTCGGGCGTGTCGGCGTCGGCGTCTTCCACCGTCACCGAAAGGGCGCCGAGTTCGATCAGCGCGTCGGAGAGTTCCTCCGCGCGGTCGCGTTCGAGCTCGACGATCAGTTCCCTGTAGCTCATGGAGTTACGCTTCGTCCTTCTTCACGGCCTGACGCTCGGCCAGACGGGCTTCGAGGTAGTGAATGCTCGTGCCGCCTTCGACGAACTTGGCGTCGAGCATCAGCTCACGGTGCAGCGGGATGTTGGTCGAGATGCCTTCGACCACCATTTCCGACAGCGCGATACGCATGCGCTGGATCGCCTGCTCGCGCGTCGCGCCGTAGGTGATCAGCTTGCCGATCATCGAATCATAGTTCGGCGGCACGAAATAGCCATTGTAGGCATGCGAGTCGACGCGCACGCCCGGGCCGCCCGGCATGTGCCACGAGGTCAGACGACCCGGCGACGGCGTGAACTTGAACGGATCTTCGGCGTTGATACGGCACTCGATCGCGTGGCCCTTCAGCTGGATGTCGCGCTGGCGGAACGAGAGCTTTTCGCCCGCGGCGATACGGATCTGTTCCTGCACGATGTCGATGCCGGTGATCTGCTCCGTGACCGGGTGCTCGACCTGCACGCGCGTGTTCATTTCGATGAAGTAGAACTCGCCGTTTTCGTACAGGAATTCGAACGTGCCCGCGCCGAGGTAGCCCATCTTCTTGCAGGCGTCGGCGCAACGGTCGCCGATGCGATCGAGCAGGCGGCGCGCGATGCCCGGCGCCGGCGCTTCCTCGATCACCTTCTGGTGGCGGCGCTGCATCGAGCAGTCGCGCTCGCCGAGCCACACGGCGTTCTTGAACGAGTCGGAGAGGACCTGGATCTCGATGTGACGCGGATTCTCGAGGTACTTCTCCATGTAGACCTGCGGGTTGCCGAAGGCGCGGCCCGCTTCTTCCTTGGTCATGTTGACCGCGTTCACGAGCGCCGCTTCCGTGTGCACCACGCGCATGCCGCGACCGCCGCCGCCGCCCGACGCCTTGATGATGACCGGGTAGCCGATCGTGCGCGCAATCTTCACGATTTCTTTCGGATCGTCCGGCAGCGCGCCTTCCGAGCCCGGCACGCACGGCACGCCGGTCTTGATCATGGTCTGCTTGGCCGTGACCTTGTCACCCATCATGCGGATCGTGTCCGGACGCGGGCCGATGAAGGTGAAGCCCGATTGCTCGACGCGCTCGGCGAAGTCGGCGTTCTCCGACAGGAAGCCGTAGCCGGGGTGGATCGCCTCGGCATCGGTGACTTCCGCCGCGCTGATCAGCGCCGGCATGTTCAGGTAGCTCAGGTTCGAAGGCGCCGGGCCGATACAGACGGCCTCGTCGGCGAGCTTCACGTACTTGGCTTCCTTGTCGGCTTCCGAATAGACGACGACCGTCTTGACGCCGAGTTCGCGGCACGCGCGCTGAATGCGCAGCGCGATTTCGCCACGATTGGCAATGAGGATTTTTTCAAACATGGTGGGTATTCGACTCGTCAATGGGCGCCGCATGACCGTGCAGGCGGGCCGCCAGGGAGGACCGGTGGTGCGCGCGGCGCTGGTGGCCGCGCGCGCCGCGACCGGCGAGGGCGGTGCGGCGCCAGAGGGATGTCGCGCGAAGCGCCGGCGCGCTCATGCGATCACTCGTGATCTGCGGGTGGGCTGGCTTACGCGACCACGAAGAGCGGCTGGCCGTATTCGACCGCCTGGCCGTTCTCGACGAGGATTTCCTTGACCACGCCCGCGACGTCCGACTCGATTTCGTTGAGGAGCTTCATGGCTTCGATGATGCACAGCGTCTGGCCTTCCTTGACCGTGTCGCCAACCTGCACGAACGGATCGGAGCCCGGCGACGGCGAGCGGTAGAACGTGCCGACCATCGGCGAGGTCACGACGTGGCCTTGCGGTGCGGCCGGTGCGGCAGCGGCGGGCGCTGCGGCCTCGCCAGCGTGAGCGGGTGCGGCGGCCAGCGGGGCGCCAGCCATCGGCGCCGCGAATTGCGCTGCGCTCGGTTGCACATAGACCGGGGGCGCGTTCTTGACGATGCGCACCTTGCCTTCGCCCTCGGTGACTTCGAGCTCCGAGATGCCCGATTCGGAGACGAGGTCGATCAGAGTCTTCAGCTTACGTAGATCCATGGTGCAGCCCCTTTGCTTGAATACGTGAGGTGCCGGGGCGCGCGCGTCCCGGCACGGGATAAGAGTTGTCTTTCAGAGTGCGTCGGTCATCCGGCGCCGAAGTCAGGCGGCCGATCGGGCAGCGAGCCGGTCGAGCGCATATTCGAGCGCGTAGAGATAACCCTTCCAGCCGAGGCCGCAGATGACGCCTTCGGCCTGGTCGGAAAAATACGAGTGATGCCGGAAGGCTTCGCGGCGATGCACGTTCGAGAGATGGATCTCGACGAACGGAATGCCCACGCCTGCCAATGCGTCCCGGATCGCCACGCTGGTGTGCGTGTACGCCGCCGGGTTGATCAGGATGAAATCCGTTTGCTCCGTGCGGGCCGCCTGGATGCGGTCGACCAGCGCGCCTTCGTGATTGCTCTGGAACGACGCAAGCTCAACGCCTGCGTCGGTGGCACGGTCGGCCAGCGCCTGATCGATCTGCGGCAACGTCACGCGCCCATAGACCTCCGGTTCCCGGGTGCCGAGAAGATTGAGGTTGGGGCCGTGCAAAACCAGCAGTCGCGTCATGGTCGCTTCTTTTTCCGTGGAATTGCGCGAACTTTAGCGCCGATTAGAGAAATTTGTCTAGTTTTCCAAACGGCTGATATGGCCCCTGGAACGTGCTGTAAGGCGCGGTGAGGCCGATCTTCAGTCAATTGCGTCAATCTCTGCGGCAAAAAGTGCCGTACGGTCGTTAAGCTCGGGTCAATTGTCCTGACGCGTCAAAGTGCGTCAAGCGTGCGGCGCAGCTCGTCCGGTTTGATTTGGCCTAATTTTGTCGCGCGAACGGCGCCGTTCGCGTCGATTACGACCGTGTAAGGGAGTCCTCCGGCATTGTTGCCGAAGGCCCGCGCAACGTCCGCGCCGCCGAATCCGGCAATGTAGATCGGGTAGTCGACCTTCACCTTGGAGAGAAAGGTTTTGATGTTGGCCGCCGAATCGACGCCGAGACCGACGAACTGGATGCCCTTCTTCGCGTACTCGCGATGCAGCGCGGAAAGCTCCGGCATCTCCTCGACGCACGGCCCGCACCACGAGGCCCAGAAGTTCACCACGATCGGATGACCTTTATAGATGGCGAGCGACTGGGGCTTGCCATCGGGATTGGTGACGGCGGCGCTCCAGAGCTGGTCCACCGCGTTCTGCTTGCCGGCGACCGTTGCCGCGTCCGCGATGCCTGCGCTTGCCGTGTTTTGTCCACTCGCGAAATGCCCCGCCAGAATACCGCCGCAGGCTGCCACCGCCGCCACTGCGACGCCGGCCAGAATCCGTTTAGTGTTCATTGCTTGAGTCAGGTGGTGGAGGTGGCGCCGCTCTCGTCGATCAGCGCCTGGAGTGCCTGCGCATTCGCACGCGGCAGACGCCCGCGCCCATCGGCGCGCACGGCGCCGCGCAGGTCGTCGGTATTGTAGAGCGCAACGTGAATGCCAACCGGCTCTTCGCCGCGCGAGGGCTTCCACAGGAAACTCAACGTCTCCACATAGCCGCGCGCGGCAAAGTGGCGCGTTTCCGAGACGTCATACTGCACATTCGCATTCAGCAGCCAGATGGCGACGTCCTTCGCGTTGTCGCAGAAGATCTGCAGATGGATGTCCGAATGCTCGCCCGCCGTGCCATTGAGCACTGCGCCCGTGAGAAACGGGTTGAACGGCGCGAGCTTGACCATCCAGTCGAGCGCGACCTCGCGCAAGTGCCGCAGGACCGCCGGCTGGCTGTCGCCTTGAAAAAGGGCCTGATATTCGCGGATTTCTTCTTCGATCTGGTCGTTATCGGGCAGCCAGATGCCCTCGATACGCGTGTCCCCCACCACCTGCCGCGCGGCCTTGCGCTTGGCAGTGGCGTAATCCATGCCGTCCTCGGCAATCATCCTGGCGGCCGCGATGGCGATTTCCTCGCGCACGCGCTGGGGATCGAAATGTGATCTGCGAATCATGCACCCATCATACTAGAGAACGTCCGGCGCTCCCGGCCTCGGCCCCTGCGCGCCAGCGTGCCTGGCCGGCTGTCCGGCCGCGCCCTGGCCCGCCGAGGCGAAAAAGCCCCTGGGCGTCGGGTACAATAACGTCCTTTGCTCCGGTGGCTAAGCGCCGCCGTTCCGCTTCACCCATCCCAATAAACCGATCAACCCGTTCACGACGCCCGCGCGGCGCGACTGGCTTATGCACATCCATATCCTCGGCATCTGCGGCACGTTCATGGGCGGTCTCGCCGTGCTCGCGCGCAGTGCAGGCCACACGGTCACTGGCTGCGACGCGGGTGTGTACCCGCCGATGAGCACGCAGCTCGAAGCGCAGGGCATCCGCCTGATCGAGGGTTACGACGCGAGCCAGACCGAGCTGAACCCCGATCTCTACGTGATCGGCAATGTGGTGTCGCGCGGCAATCCGCTGATGGAGGAGATCCTCAATCGCGGCCTGCCGTACACGTCCGGCCCGCAGTGGCTCGGCGAGCATGTGCTGCGCGACAAATGGGTGCTGGCGGTGGCGGGCACGCACGGCAAGACCACCACGAGTTCGATGCTCGCGTGGCTGCTCGAAGACGCGGGCCTGAACCCCGGCTTCCTGATCGGTGGCGTGCCGCTGAACTTCGGCATCTCCGCGCGACTGACCGATTCGAGCTTCTTCGTGATCGAAGCCGACGAGTACGACACGGCGTTCTTCGACAAGCGCTCGAAGTTCGTTCATTACCGTCCGCGCACGGCGCTGCTCAACAACCTCGAATTCGATCACGCCGACATCTTCCCCGATCTCGCCGCCATCGAGACGCAGTTCCATCACCTCGTGCGTACCATTCCTGGCGTGGGCCGCGTCGTCTCGAACGGCCGCAGCGACGCGCTGGAGCGCGTACTCGCGCGCGGCGTGTGGAGCGATGTGGAACGTTTCGGCGTGGATGGCGGCTGGCAGGCCTTGCCCGCGGAAGAGGGCGTGGCAGTCGATCAGCGCTTCGCCGTCTATCACAACAGCGAACGCGTGGGCGTGGTGGACTGGGAAATCCAGGGCGAGCACAACCGCCTGAACGCGCTCGCGGCGATTGCCGCCGCGCGCAGCGTGGGCGTGCCGCCCGCGCAGGCCGCCCAGTCGCTCGCGGGTTTTCGCAACGTGAAGCGCCGCATGGAAGTGCGCGGCAGCGTCGATGGCGTGACCGTCTATGACGATTTCGCTCACCATCCCACGGCGATCGAGACAACCATCGCGGGCCTGCGCACGCGCATCGGCCATGACGAAGATGGCAAGCGCACGCGTATCCTCGCCGTGCTCGAGCCGCGCTCGAACACCATGAAACTCGGCGTGATGAAGGCGCAACTGCCCGCAAGTCTCGCCGATGCCGACCTCGTGTTTGGCTACGGCGCGCCCAGCGGCAAGGACGCGCTGGGCTGGGATCTCGCGGGCGCGCTCGCGCCGCTCGGCGAAAAGGCCCACGCCTATCACGACCTCGACGCGCTGGTGAAGGCGGTGGCCGCCGCCGCGCGTCCCGGCGACCAGGTGCTGGTGATGAGCAACGGCGGTTTCGGCGGCGTGCATCAGAAGCTGCTCGATGCGCTCGCGGCGCGGAGCGCGACGTGATCGTCTATCTGCACGGCTTTCGCTCGTCGCCCCAGTCGTTCAAGGCGCGCCTGCTGGCGGCGCGTCTGACGGAGCTGGGCCGTACGGGCGAATGGCTCTGCCCGACACTGCCGGTGTCGCCTGCCGAGGCGATCGCGCAGATCGAGCGCGAGATCGCGGAGTCGGTGAAACCCGGCGAGCGCATCACGCTGATCGGCAGTTCGCTCGGCGGCTACTTCGCCACTTACCTCGCCGAAAAGCACGGCTGGCGCGCCGCGCTGTTGAACCCGGCGATCGTGCCGCAACGCGATCTGTCGAAGTATCTGGGTGAGCAGCCGCTCTGGCACGGCGGCGGCAGCATCGTCGTCGAACCTCGCCATCTGGACGAATTGCGCGCGCTGGCCAAGCCGCAGATCAGCGAGCCGCAGCGCTACTATCTGATGGCCGCGACCGGCGACGAAGTGCTCGATTACCGCGAGATGCTGGCGCACTATCCGGGTGTCGCCACGCACCTGATCGAAGGCAGTGACCACGGCATCAGCGAATTCGCCGACTACGTCGACGAAGTGATCCGTTTCTGCGACGCGCCGCAGTAAGGCAAAGACGTCGCGCCGTTCGCGCCTTCGTGCGCGAGCGCCTATATGTATACAGCAGCACCGTCGGGGCGCGCCGCGCTCAATCGGTGAAAAGCAAGACTGAACGAGAGTGTTGAGTGAACGTTTTCTTTGAGGAATCGGGCAGTTTCAAGGCCGGCAGCGTGCTGTCGAAGCAGGGCGACGCGTTTCAGGTCGAGCTGCCCGGCGGGCGGCGCGCCAAGGTGCGCGCCAAAGACGTGCTGATCGAGTTCGAGAAGCCCGCCGCTGGCGAGCTGCTGGAGCAGGCCGACGCGGCCGCACAGGACATCGATCTCGATTTCCTGTGGGAATGCGCGCCCGCCGACGAATTTGCCTATACCGCGCTCGCCGGCGAGTACTTCGGCGAGACCTATGGCCCGGTCGAGCGCGCGGCACTGGTGCTGCGTCTGCACGGCTCGCCCGTGTACTTCCGCCGCAAGGGCCGTGGCCAGTATCAGCGCGCCCCCGAAGAGCAACTGAAAATGGCGCTGGCGTCGCTGGAGCGTAAGCGCCAGCTCGCGCTCGTCCAGGCTGGCTACGAAGACGAGATGAAGGCGGGCAAGCTGCCCGAGGCGCTCAAGGACAAGGCGCTGGGCCTGCTCACGAAGCCCGACAAGAACACCATCGAGTACAAGGCGCTCGAGGCCGCAGCGGCCGCGCGTGGCATTTCGATGCCGCGCCTGATGCTCGAGTGCGGCGGCATCGCGTCGCCGCGCGCGTTGCATGAAGCGCGTTTCCTGGCCGAATTCTTCCCGCACGGCACCGGCTTCCCGCCGGTCGAAGTGGGCGCGCTGCCCGACGACCTGCCGGACGCCGCCGAACACGTGCAGGCTTTCTCGATCGACGACGTCACCACGACCGAAATCGACGACGCCTTCTCCATCGAGCATCTGGCCGATGGCCGCGTGCGGATCGGTATCCACATCGCGGCGCCGGCGCTGGGCATCAAGCGTGGCGACACGGCCGATACGGTCGCGCGCACGCGTTTGTCCACGGTCTACATGCCGGGCGACAAGATCACCATGCTGCCCGACGATTTCGTCGATGCCTTCACGCTCAAGGAAGGCGGCATGCGCCCGGCGCTCTCGCTCTACAGCATCGTGAACCGCGAGACGCAGGAGATCGTCGCCACCGAAACGCGCGCCGAGCGCGTGTTCGTGAAGAACAACCTGCGCCACAACACGCTCGACGAAGTGGTCACGGAAGAGACGCTGGCCGCGGGCACGGGCGACTATCCGCACAAGGACGACATCGCCGTGCTGTGGCCGTTCGCGCAGGCGCTGTTCGAGAAGCGCCAGCAGGCACGCGCGGGCTACGGCCTGCGCCGCGAAGTGCAGCGCAACACCGACTACAACTTCTACGTGGAAGGCGAGCACGTCACGATCAGCCCGCGCCGTCGCGGTTCGCCGCTCGACATGATCGTCGCCGAACTGGCGATTCTCGCGAACTCCACGTGGGGCGCGTTCCTCAACGATCACGGCGTGCCGGGCATCTATCGCTCGCAACGCGCGTTTGGCGCGCCCACGGGCCCCAAGCGCACGCGCATGCAGACCAACGCCGCGCCGCACGAAGGGCTGGGTGTCGCGCAGTACGCGTGGAGCACCTCGCCGCTGCGCCGCTACGTCGACCTCGTGAACCAGTGGCAGTTGCTCGCGTGCGTGGAGCACGGCGTGGCCGCCAAGCTGGTCGCGCCGTTCAAGCCCAAGGACGCCGATCTGTTCGCCGTCGTGCAGGGCTTCGACGAAACCTATACGGCCTACGCCGACCATCAGCGCCGCATGGAGTACTTCTGGTGCCTGCGCTGGCTCCAGCAGGAAATGCGTGGTGAGGGTGGCGGCGAGGCGCGTCGCGAATTCCCGGCCACGGTCGTCAAGGACGATCTGGTGCGCTTCGAGGAAGTGCCGCTGCTCATGCACGTGCCCGCGCTCGGCGTGCACGCGCGCGGCACGCGCCTGATGATGGAAGTGCTGTCGATCGACGAACTCACGATCGAAGCGTCGGTGCGCATGCTGCGCGTGCTCGATGCGCCGGTCGTGACGAGCGGCGAGCAGCCCGAGGAAGAGGCGGGTGAAGACGAAGAGCTGATCGAAGCCGCCGACGAATCCGCGCAGAGCGAAGCCGAAGCGCTGGCCGAAAGCGATGCGAACGCCGATGCCAGCACCGACGCCAACGCAGCGCAGGAAGGCGGCGAAGAAGTGCAGCAAGCCGAACAGCACGCCACGGAGCCGCGCGAATGAGCGCCGATCAAGCCCAACTCAACCCGGGTCGCGATCGCTACGCGGTTGTCGGCAATCCGGTCGCGCACAGCAAGTCGCCGGCTATCCATGCACAGTTCGCGGCCGCCACGGGCGAGCCGGTCGACTACGACCGCCTGCTCGCGCCGCTCGATGGTTTCGTCGAGCACGTGCAGGCGTTTCGCGCCGCAGGCGGACGCGGCCTGAACGTGACGGTGCCGTTCAAGCTCGAAGCCCATGCGCTCGCGCATCGTCTGTCGCCGCGTGCGGCGGCGGCGGGTGCGGTCAACACGCTGCGTTTCGACGAAGACGGCATTTTCGGCGACAACACCGACGGTTTCGGCCTCGTTCGCGACATCGAAGTGAATCTGGGTGTGGCGCTCAAGGGCGCGCGCGTGTTGTTGCTGGGTGCAGGCGGGGCGGCGCGTGGCGTCGTGCTGCCGATGCTGGAACGTCATCCGCGCGAGATCACCATCGTCAATCGCACCGCGCAGAAGGCGCATGCGCTGATCGAGCAATTCGAAGGCGCGGCGCGCGAGTTCGATTGCCTGATCAACGGCGGTGGTCCGCAGACCGTTGATCCGAAGCCCTACGACGTGATCATCAACGCGACGGCGGGCAGTCTCGACGCCGCGCTGCCCGAGTGCGACGCGCGCGCGTTCGGCGCGGGCACGCTCGCCTACGACATGATGTACAGCGCTCAGCCGACCGTGTTCATGCGTCACGCCGAATCGCTCGGCGCGCGTGCATCGGACGGTCTGGGCATGCTGGTCGAGCAGGCCGCCGAGTCGTTCTTCATCTGGCGCGGCGTGCGTCCGGAAGGCGCGCCGGTGCTGGCCATGCTGCGCGCGCAGCTGGCGGCGCAGGTCTAGGCACGCGGGCTCACGACACCATGCGCAGGGAAGCGGCGGGACCGCAAACCGATGGCCTTGCGGCTCGGCGCTTCATGCCCGGCGTGGGCGCGCCGCGCGAGTCGCAAGGCAAGCGGCCGGGCGCGCTGCGCTGGCTGATCTATACCGTCTCGGTCTTCGTGGTCGCGTGGCTCGCGACCCAGGCGTTCTACTTCGCGCAGATCGCGGCGTGGAACGTCGTCGATCCCCAGTCCACTGCGTTCATGCGCTCGGACGCGGCGCACCTTGCCGCCGACCGGCCGGGTCTCGATATCCAGCATCAATGGGTGCCGTACGACCAGATTTCGCGCAATCTCAAGCGCGCGATCATCGCGTCCGAGGACGCCAACTTCGTCAACAACAACGGCTACGAAACCGACGCCATTCTTCAGGCGTGGGAGCGCAACAAGAAGCGCGGCCATATCGTGCGCGGCGGCTCGACGATCACGCAGCAACTCGCCCGCAACCTGTTCCTTTCGCGCGAGAAAAGCTACATCCGCAAAGGGCAGGAGTTGATCATTACGTGGATGCTGGAGACGCTGCTCGACAAGGAGCGCATCTTCGAGATCTATCTGAATTCGGTGGAGTGGGGCAACGGCATCTACGGTGCGCAGGCCGCTGCACAGCACTACTACAAAACCAGTGCGACGAAGCTCACCGCGTGGCAGTCGGCGCGCCTCGCGGTGATGCTGCCGCGTCCCAAGTTCTTCGACGACCATCGCAACTCGGCGTATCTGTCGCAACGTGCCGGCGTGATCGCACACCGCATGGGGGCCGCCGAACTCCCGCAGTCGCAGCCATAAATAGCCATAATCGCGTCTCGCGACCCGCAAAGCAAAAGCGCCGGAAACCCCGGCGCTTTTCTCATTCTACGGTCGCTTTCTGCGGCTTATTGACGCGCAAGACGCGCGTTATCCGGCATCGGCATGTTGAAGTTGGTGCGGAACGGATTGATGTCGAGTCCGCCGCGCCGCGTGTAGCGCGCGTAGACCGCGAGCCGGTCCGGTTTGCACTCGCGCAGGATGTCCATGAAGATGCGCTCGGCGCATTGTTCGTGGAAGCCCGTGTGATTGCGGAACGAGATGATGTAGCGCAACAGGCCTGCCTGGTCGATCTGCGGCCCGACATAGTGAATCTGCACGCTGCCCCAGTCGGGCTGGCCCGTGACCGGGCAGTTCGACTTCAGCAGGTTCGACACCAGCGTTTCTTCGACCGGCGCTTCGTCGAAGGCGGCCTTCAGCAGCGTCGGGTCCGGGTGATAAATGTCGGTGTCCAGATCGAGACGGTCGAGCGAGAGGCCTTCGAATTCCTCGAACGGGATCTTGCCGAATCCGCCCGGCTGATCGAGCCGCACGGACACCGACGCTCCACAGGCCGCCGACACATCGCGCTTGATCGTGTCGCGCACCGCATCGGCGGATTCGAACGCCGTCTGCGCGAACGAGCCCAGATAGAGCTTGAACGACTTCGATTCGACGATGTTGGGCGAATCGGCCGGAATGAAGAACGTGGCGATGGCGATCTGCGGCTTGCCGCGCGGGGTGAGCCACGACAGTTCGTAGGCGTTCCAGATATCGGTGCCGAAGAAGGGCAGTTGCGCGCCGATGCCGATCTGTTCGCGCGCGCCTGCACGCGGGATCGGGAACAGCAGGCTGGCGTCGTATTGCTCGGTGTAGCTCGATGTCTTGCCGAGCGGGGATTGTTCGGGAGTCATGATGCGCTGGTTTCGGTTGATGCGTCGTTCGTTGCGCCCGCGCGCGCTGCGCGTACGGCGTCAACGGGATTGGCCACGCCGCTCGCCACATGCCCGGTCGCCGTGACCGAGCGGGCCGATTCGCAGTGGCGGATCTGGTCGTCGAAGAAAAAGTCCGGTTCGAACTCGCGCAGGAACGGGCCTTTGTCGAGTCCACCGAGGAACATCGCTTCGTCGATTTCGATGTTCCAGGCCATCAGTGTGCGGATCGCGCGCTCATGCGCCGGCGCCGAGCGCGCGGTCACGAGCGCCGTGCGGATGCGCATTTGCGCATTGGCGTCCGCGAGTTTCTGCAGCCGGTTCAGCGCGGCGAGCAGCGGCTTGAGCGGCCCTTGCGCGAGCGGCAGTTCGCGATTGTCGCGCTCGTGGCTCACGAAGGCACCCAGGCCGTCGCGCTGGAAGATCTGCTCGGCTTCGTCGGAAAACAGCACCGCATCGCCGTCGAACGCGATACGAATCTCGTGCGCCGTGTGCTCCGCCATTGTCGCCGATTCCGGAAACACGCGTGCGGCGGGGAAGCCCGCGTCGAGCGCGCCGCGCACATCCTCGGGGTTCGCCGAGAGAAAGAGCGACGCGTTGAGCGGCTTGAGGTAATGCCACGGCTCGCGTCCGCGCGTGAACACGCCGCGCTGGATGTCGAGCTGGTGCTCGCGGCACGAACTGAACGCGCGCAGCCCACTGATCGGATCGCTGCGCGAGAGGATCACGACTTCGACGTGATGCGCGCCGTTGTTGAGCGCGAGCAGCTTGCGGATCAGCGCGAACGCGACGCCGGGCCGCGCGGGCAGATTCAGGCGCTCGCGCTGCAGCGCCTCGTAGGCGCGCAGGTCGCCGCCCTCGTAGACGCGGTTCTCTTCCTCGAAGTCGAAGAGCGCACGCGACGAGATCGCGACGACGAGTTTGTCGGAGAGCGAAACGGACACGATCGTGGGTCCCGGTTACGAGAGGAACAGGCGATACGCCGGATTCTGCGTCTCTTCCCAATGCGGATAGCCGAGCGTCGCGAGGAAGCGGCGGAATTCGGCGTCCTCGGCGGCGGGCACCTGGATGCCCACCAGGATCGAGCTGTAATCCGCGCCCTGA
>NZ_CAJMZK010000039.1:0-77963 GCF_905220265.1 Paraburkholderia sp. J67 | reverse complement strand
GCGGAAAACGCTGGCCCGAATGCGAAGCAGGTTTCGTCGGCCAACGTGCGTGCGGCCAAGCCCGCCGCCAAGCTGATGTAAGCGCGCCCGGCGCAAAAAGCAGGACATAACAAGGCACGCGAGCAAGGCACGTGATGGCAGCAAAACCCGCAGTAAAACCCGCAGCGGCGCAACCCGTCGTTCATCCGCCGCTGCAAGGCGCGCAACTCGTGTTCGGCACCATCGCGGTGTCGCTCGCGGTGTTCATGAACGTGCTCGACACCTCGATCGCGAACGTGTCGATCCCGTCGATCTCCGGCGACCTTGGCGTCGCCTCCGATCAGGGTACGTGGGTCATCACCTCGTTCGCGGTCGCCAACGCGATCTCCGTGCCGCTCACGGGCTGGCTCACCGAGCGCATCGGCCAGGTGCGCCTGTTCATGGCGTCGATCATCCTGTTCGTGATCTCGTCATGGCTGTGCGGCCTCGCGCCCACGCTGCCCTTCCTGCTCGCCGCGCGCGTGCTGCAAGGCGCCGTGGCCGGCCCGATGATCCCGCTCTCGCAGACGCTGCTGCTCGCGAGCTATCCGCGCGCCAAGGCGCCGATTGCGCTCTCGATGTGGTCGATGACCACGCTGATCGCGCCGGTGGCCGGGCCGATCCTCGGCGGCTGGATCTCGGACAACATCTCGTGGCCGTGGATCTTCTACGTGAACATTCCGGTGGGCATTGTCGCCGCGATCGCCACGTGGATGATCTTCCGCACCCGCGACTCGATGATCCGCAAGGCGCCGATCGACGGTGTGGGACTGGGCCTCTTGATCGTCTGGGTCGGCTCGCTACAGATCATGCTCGACAAGGGCAAGGATCTCGACTGGTTCTCGTCCACGACGATCATCGTGCTCGCGCTGACCGCCGTGATCTCGTTCGCGTTCTTCGTGATCTGGGAGCTGACCGCCGAGCATCCGGTCGTCGATCTTTCGCTGTTCGCGCGGCGTAATTTCACGGGCGGCACCGTCGCGCTGTCGATCGGTTATGGCCTTTACTTCGGCAATCTCGTGCTGCTGCCGTTGTGGCTGCAAACCGATCTCGGCTATACCGCGACCGATGCGGGTCTCGTGATGGCGCCGGTGGGCTTCTTTGCCATCCTGCTCTCGCCGATCACGGGCAAGATCCTGCCGCGCACCGATCCGCGCTACATCGCCACCACGGCGTTCATCGTGTTCGCGCTGTGCTTCTGGATGCGCTCGCAGTACACGACCGGCGTGGACACGTGGGCACTCACGCTGCCGACGCTGATTCAGGGCATCGGCATGGCGGGGCTGTTCATTCCGCTCGTTTCGATCACGCTTTCCGGGCTGCCTGGCAACCGCATTCCGGCGGCGTCGGGTCTGTCGAACTTCGTGCGGATCATGTGCGGCGGCATCGGCACCTCGATCTTCGAGACCGCATGGGACCATCGCACGATCTACCACCACGCGCGGCTGACCGAGCAGGCTACGCCGACCAATCCGGTGTTCAACCAGTCGATGCAGCAGATGCAGAACGCGGCCGGTCTCGATCCGTCGCAGGCGCACGGCCTGTTCGACCGCCTCGTCACGCAGCAAGCCGCGCAGTTGGGCGTCAACGACCTGTTCTGGATTTCCTCGGCGATCTTCATCGTGCTGATCGGGCTGATCTGGATCACGCGCCCCGAGCGCACCAGCAGCGCCGACGCAGGCGCAGCGGCATCGGCCGCACACTGAGGCCCTCTGAAGTGCGCTCGCGCTGAGCGCACGCGAAAAAAACGGCACGTCCGGTTCTCACCGGCGTGCCGTTTTTTATGGCTGGCGCGAATCGAGCGCTTGCGTCCTGCTTCAGGCCGCGCCGCTCACCACCAGACGCTCGGGCGCGAGCACGCCGTTCGCGGCCTTCGCTACGCCCAGCAGGCGCCCGGCTTCGTCGTAGATCCGCACGCGGTCTGCTGCTTCGCAGGCTTGGCGGTCCATCACAAGCGCGTTGAGCGGCAATCGCTGGCCATGCGTGAAGCGGCGCGCCGATTCGGCGTCGAGCGTCACGCTCGGGAACGTCGAGAGCAGCGCGTCCACCGGTTGGAGCCACACGTCGCGCGCGGGCTCGTCGGCGGCCGTGAGCGCATCGAGCGTCACCGCGTGTTCGAGCGTGAGCGCACCCACACCCGTGCGACGCAGCATCACGAGATGCGCGCCGCAACCGAGCGCCTCGCCGATATCCTCGGCGAGCGTGCGTACATAGGTGCCCTTGGTACAGGTCACGCGGAACGTCACGTCCGGCACCGCGGGCAATCCGCACGCGATCATTTCGAGTGCGAGGATCGTCACCTGGCGCCCTTCGCGCTCGACCGTCTGACCCGCGCGCGCGTATTCGTAGAGCGGTTTGCCGTCACGCTTGAGCGCCGAATACATCGGCGGAATCTGCACGATCTCGCCGAGAAACTGCGCCATCGCCGCGCGCACCGCCGCTTCGTCGCAGCTCACTTCGCGCGTTTCGACGGCTTCGCCTTCGGCGTCGCCCGTCGTCGTGCGGATGCCCAGACGCATGGTCGCCTCGTAGGTCTTGTCGGCCTCGAGCAGATCCTGCGAGAACTTGGTCGCTTCGCCGAAGCATAGCGGCAACAGGCCGGAGGCCAGCGGATCGAGCGTGCCGGTGTGTCCCGCCTTCTTGACGCGGAAGAGGCGCTTTGCGCGGACCAGCGCGTCGTTGCTGGAGAGGCCAACGGGCTTGTCCAGCAGCAGCACGCCGTCGAGCAGGCGCCGCGGCACCTTGGGACGAGCCGCTTGCTCGCCCTGAGTCTTTCTGTTCGAAGCAGTCATGCTGGCGAAGTTACTCGTCCTTCGCACGCGTGGCGTTGGCCTCGTCGATCAGACGCGACATCGCGACACCCTTCTCGACCGACAGGTCGTAGTGGAAATGCAGCGTCGGCACGGTGTGGATGTGCAGGCGCTTGAAGAGCTGGTTATGCAGGTGACCCGCAGCGTGATTGAGCGCTTCCTGGGTCGCCTGAGGGTCGCCCGTGAGCGTCGTGAAATAGACCTTGGCGTGGGCGTAGTCCGGCGTCAGTTCGACGCTCTGGATCGTGACGAGGCCAATACGCGGATCCTTCACTTCGCGCATCAGTTCGGAAAGATCGCGCTGGATCTGATCGGCGATCTGCACGTTGCGATTCGGAGAAGAACGTTTTTTCGGCATGATGATTCCACCTCTGTGGCGGCTTTCGTTATGGCGCGCTGCGGTATCCGTCGATCGAAAACCGCGCGCAGCCGCGCAAAAACTGTCGAACAAAAAACAAAGGGCGAGGCCGGCTAGCGCCCGCCCCGCCCCTGATCGGGTAAGCCCCGCGGGCGGCTTGAAAGCCGGCCCGCGTGCGCCGCTGTATTACAGCGTACGCGCGACTTCGGTGATCTCGAACACTTCGAACTGATCGCCTTCGACGATGTCGTTGAAGTTCTTGATCGACATACCGCACTCGAAGCCTTGCTTGACTTCCTTGACGTCGTCCTTGAAGCGCTTGAGCGAGTCGAGTTCGCCGGTGTGGATGACCACGTTGTTGCGCAGCACGCGCACCGACGACGAACGCTTGACGATACCGTCCGTGACCATACAGCCTGCCACGGCGCCGACCTTCGGCACCTTGAAGACCGCACGCACTTCGACCATACCGGTCACGACTTCGCGCTTCTCCGGTGCCAGCATGCCCGACATTGCCGCCTTCACCTCATCCACTGCGTCATAGATGATGTTGTAGTAGCGGATGTCCACGCCGTTGCTCTCGGCCAGCTTGCGCGCGAGGGCGTCGGCACGCGTGTTGAAGCCGATGATGACCGCCTTCGAAGCCGTTGCCAGGTTGACGTCGCTTTCGCTGATGCCGCCGACCGCCGCATGGACGATCTGCACGCGCACTTCGCTCGTCGAGAGCTTGAGGAGCGACTGAACCAGCGCTTCCTGCGAGCCCTGCACGTCTGCCTTGATGATAAGCGGCAGGTTCTGCACTTCGCCTTCGCCCATCTGCTCGAGCATGTTTTCGAGCTTGGCGGCCTGCTGCTTCGCGAGCTTGACGTCGCGGAACTTGCCTTGACGGAACAGCGCGATTTCGCGCGCCTTGCGCTCGTCCGGCAGCACCATGACTTCTTCGCCTGCACCCGGCACTTCCGACAGACCCTGGATTTCGACCGGGATCGACGGGCCCGCTTCCTTCGTGGGCTTGCCGGTTTCGTCGAGCATGGCGCGCACGCGGCCATAAGCCGTGCCTGCGAGCACCACGTCGCCGCGCTTGAGCGTACCCGACTGGACGAGCACCGTTGCAACCGGACCCTTACCCTTGTCGAGCTTCGCTTCGATCACGAGACCCTTGGCCGGCGCTTCGACCGGAGCCTTCAGCTCCAGCACTTCGGCTTGCAGCAGCACGTTTTCGAGCAGATCGTCGATACCCGCGCCGGTCTTCGCCGACACCGGCACGAACGGCGAGTCGCCGCCGTATTCTTCCGGCACGACGCCTTCCGCGACGAGTTCCTGCTTCACGCGCTCCAGATTCGCATCCGGCTTGTCGATCTTGTTGATCGCCACGACGAGCGGCACGCCGCCTGCCTTCGCATGCGAGATCGCTTCCTTCGTCTGCGGCATCACGCCGTCGTCGGCTGCGACCACCAGAATGACGATGTCGGTTGCCTTCGCACCGCGTGCACGCATGGCCGTAAAGGCCTCGTGACCCGGCGTGTCGAGGAAGGTGATGACGCCACGCGGCGTTTCGACGTGGTAAGCGCCGATGTGCTGCGTAATACCGCCCGCTTCGCCCGCTGCAACCTTCGCACGGCGGATGTAGTCGAGCAGCGAGGTCTTGCCGTGGTCGACGTGACCCATGACGGTGACGACCGGCGGACGCGGCAGTTGCTCGGCGTCCGTCGTCGTGGTCGTACCTTCGACCAGCAACGCTTCCGGATCGTCCAGCTTCGCGGCAACCGCGCTGTGACCCAGTTCTTCGACGATGATCATCGCCGTTTCCTGGTCCAGCATCTGGTTGATGGTGACCATCTGGCCCATCTTCATCATCACCTTGATGACTTCCGATGCCTTCACGGCCATCTTGTGCGCGAGGTCGGCCACCGTGATGGTTTCCGGCACGTGCACTTCACGCACGATCGGCTCGGTCGGCGCCTGGAACGTCGATGCGCTGTCCTGGTGACGGCCACGGCCCTTCGGGCCGCCGCGCCAGCCGCGGTCCACGCCGCCCGACGAATCGCCGCGCGTCTTGATACCGCGACGCTTGGCTGCGTCGTCCTGCCAGCCGCCCTTGCCTGCGCCCGGCTTCTTGTTGCGGTCGCCCGCGCCTGCACCCGGTGCGCCCGTCGAAGGCGCTGCCGCTGCGGCGGGCTTCTTCGCACCGGCACCAGCGGCCGGACGCGCTGTACCTTCCGGACGCGCCGGCTTGTGCAGCGTGCCCTTGGCTTCGGCAGGCTTGGCCGGCTCGACGGGCTTGGGCGGCTCAGGCACCTTCACCACAGCCTTGCGCGGCGTGTTCATCATTTCACGGATCGCACGCGCTTCGGCTTCTGCAGCCGCACGGCGGCGCGCGATCTCTTCCTGTTCTTTCTGCGCCTTGTCGGCGGCTTCGCGGGCAGCAGCTTCGGCCTTCTGGGCCGCTTCGCGCTGCGCTGCGCGCTCGGCTGCGGCGCGCTCGTCGTCTTGTTGTTGCTTCACTTCCTTCGCTTCTGCTTCGGCGTTGCGTTGCGCAGCGACGGCCTGGGCGGCCAGTTCGCTCGCAGCGGCATCTGCCGCGGCCTTCTTATTGGCGGCCTCTTCTTCGGCGCGGCGGCGTTCGGCCTCAGCGGCCTCTTCGCGCGCACGGCGCTCGGACTCTTCACGCGCGAGACGTTCCTGACGCTCCTTGAGCTCCTGAGCCTGACGCTCAAGCAGCTCCGCCTCACGGCGCGCTTCTTCTTCGCGGCGCTGCAGTTCTGCCTCTTCGGCAGCGGCTGCGGCGTCGGTCGCATGATTCGATGCTTCCGCCTGGTCGGCGGATTCGTCGCGGCGGACGAAGGTGCGCTTCTTGCGCACTTCGACCTGAATGGTGCGAGCTTTACCCGTCGCATCGGACTGCTTGATTTCCGACGTATGCCGTTTCGTCAGCGTGATCTTGCGCTTGTCTGCATCAGTCGAGCCGTGAGACTTGCGCAAGTGGTCGAGCAGACGCGCCTTGTCCGTCTCGGACAAGGAGTCAGCTTCGCTCGCTTTCGTGACACCCGCCGCCTGCAGCTGCTCAAGCAGCACGCCGGCAGGCATCTTCAGTTCCGCGGCAAATTGGGCTACGTTGTTACTCGCCATTCATTCCTCTTAATGCAAGGACCGATTCCTTGCGGTTGACATCGGGTCATGCGGCACCGTTTGCCCCGCGCTCGTACTGCCAGCTGCGGGGCGGCCGCGATAAGTTCAATGGGTCATGGTCGCTTCCTGCTCGTCACACCCTGGAGAATCACCTGGGGGGATCGCTCCCCCACAGATCACTCGAACCAGTGTTCACGTGCCTTCATGATCAACGCCTTGGCGGCGTCCTCTTCCATTCCCGTCATTTCCGTAAGTTCGTCCACGGCCAGCTCGGCGAGCTCGTCGCGGGTGTGAACTTCGTGCTGCGCCAGTTTCGCGAGCAGATCCGGGTCAATACCGTCCAGACTCTTCAGGTCCAGCGCGGCGTTTTCCACCTTCTCTTCGTTCGCGATCGCCTGCGTGAGCAGGGCATCGCGCGAGCGGTTGCGCAGCTCGTGCACGGTGTCTTCGTCGAATGCCTCGATTTCCAGCATTTCGTTGAGCGGCACGTAGGCGATCTCTTCGAGGCTCGTGAAGCCTTCGTCGATCAGGATGTCGGCGACTTCCTCATCGACGTCGAGACGCGCCATGAACAGGTCGCGCAGCACCGTGCGCTCCTGGCTTTGCTTCTGCTCGGATTCGACCGGCGTCATGATGTTGATCTGCCAGCCGGTCAACTCGCTGGCAAGACGCACGTTCTGGCCGCTGCGGCCGATGGCGACAGCAAGCTCGCTCTCGTCGACGACGACGTCCATTGCGTGCTTTTCTTCGTCGACGACGATCGACTGCACGGCAGCCGGCGCGAGCGCGCCGATCACGAACTGGGCGGGATCTTCCGACCATAGCACGATGTCGACGTTTTCGCCACCGAGCTCGTTACGCACAGCCTGCACGCGCGAGCCGCGAATGCCGACGCAGGTGCCGATGGGGTCGATACGCTTGTCGTAGGCCACCACGCCGATCTTGGCGCGTACGCCCGGATCGCGCGCCGCCGCCTTGATCTCGAGAAGGCCTTGCTCGATTTCCGGCACTTCCATCTCGAACAGCTTCATCAGGAACTCGGGCGCCGTGCGCGAGAGTTCGATCTGCGGGCCGCGCGCGGTGCGGTCGACCTTGCCGATCCATGCGCGCACGCGGTCGCCCACGCGCAGGTTTTCCTTCGGAATCAGCTGGTCGCGGCGCAGCAGCGCTTCGACACGGCCCGATTCGACGATGAAGTTACCCTTGTCCATGCGCTTGACCGTGCCGGTCATGATGCTTTCGCCGCGCTCGAGGAAATCGTTGAGGATCTGCTCGCGTTCGGCGTCGCGCACCTTCTGCAGGATCACCTGCTTGGCAGCCTGCGCGCCAATACGGCCGAATTCGACCGACGGCACCGGTTGCTCGATGAATTCGTCGATCTGTGCGTCGGCGTTCTGCTCGCGAGCTTCGAACAGGAGAATTTCCTGGTCCGGCTCTTGCAAACCCGCCTCGTCCGGCACGACGCGCCAGCGACGATACGTTTCGTGCTCGCCGCTTTCGCGATCGATATGCACACGGATGTCCGCATCCTCGTCGAAGAGTTTCTTGGAGGCCGACGCAAGCGCCGCTTCAAGGGCGGCAAACACCACGTCCTTGTCGACATTCTTCTCGCGTGCCAGCGCATCCACCAGCATCAACACTTCGCGACTCATTGTTTGCGGCTCCTAAAGTCAACTTTGGGGATCAGGCGGGCTTTATCGATGTCCGCGAGCGTGAAATCGAGCATCGCAGGCCCTGCCTTCCCTTCGAATTCCAGACCGATGGTTTCGCCTTCCGGGGCATGCACGATGCCGCGGTACGATTTCCGTCCGTCCAATGGCTTTTTCAACGTGATGACCGCTTCGCAGCCCGCGAAGCGTTCGAAGTCCGCCAACTTCTTCAGCGGACGGTCGAGGCCGGGCGACGAGACCTCAAGACGTTCGTAGTCGATGTTCTCGACAAACAGAACGTGTTGCAGCTGACGCGTGACCTTCTCGCAGTCCTCGATCGCGATACCCGCTGGCTGATCGATGTAGATGGCCAGCATGCCGCGCCCGGTGCGCTCGAGGTCGACCAGCTCGTAACCGAGCCCGGTGACCGTGGTTTCAATCAGTTCCGTCAGTTGCACAATGCCCACTCCAGATGTTCGCGCAGCGAGCCGGCAACTTCCTGTGATTCGGGATTCGCGGGCCGCGCGCCAGGTGAGCGCGCGCTCTTGCACTTCAACCCAGAATGGCGAGCCCGACCCGACGTGATAATTGGTTGCACTGCGCAATGGCGCCCAGAGCCATAAGAAAGGCAATGAACACAATCGGCCGAACCAAAAAAAAATGGGCGAAACGCCCATCTTCTCACTTAGCCAGGTGGTCGCACCTGGGACGCAAATAGAAGCCGCACGCCCAGCGACTCCAAGATTCTAGCCTTTTTTCGCTTTTAACGCAAACCGCGCGACGGCCGCGCAACAGCGTTTCGAGCCGGATATGGCCTGACTGGCGGCGTTTTCAAGGCGATTGGGCGGTAACTCGAAGCGCATGAGGCAACTGGCTCGCACGCAGACTCATCGCCCATGCGACATCGGCGAGCAACGCGCTACGGCGTACTCGCCGCCGGCTCAGTGGCCGCGCGTGCGATTGCGCGGCGCGCCGCGCTGGCCGGAGCGATTGCCGCCCGGTGCGCGATTACCGCCAGCGCCGCCGCCTGCGTTGCCGCCTGCGTTGCCGCCGGCATTGTTGCCCGGGCCACGGCGGCTGCCGTTCGCGTTGCCGCCAGCACGCTTGCCCGCCGAAGGAGCGCGGTTGCCGTCCACTTCCCGCGTGCCCGCGCCGCTGCGGCCGTTGCCGCCATTGGCACGATTGCCGCGGTTGCCGCCGGTGTTGCCACCGCCGTTACCGCCGAAGCCACCGCCATATCCGCCGCCGGCTGCGCCGAAGCCACCTGCCTGGCCGCCACGACGGCCACCACCGGTACCGCCAGCACCGCGCGGTTGACGCGACTGGCCCATCGCGCCATGCGAGCTCAGCACCGGCTCGCGGTTGATGAAGCCCATCGACGTCTGCATCGGATCGGGCTGACGGCGCTCCTGCTCCTTGCCGCCGCGGCCGCCCTTCTCTTCGGTCGGCGCCTTCAGGCCGACTGCCGTCATCAGCGCGCGCACCTGGTTGTCTTCCAGCTCTTCCCAGCGGCCACGCTTGAGACCCTTGGGCAGCGTGATCGGGCCGTGGCGCGTACGGATCAGGCGGCTCACCATCAGGCCGACCGCTTCGAACATGCGACGCACTTCGCGGTTGCGGCCTTCGGCCAGCGCGACGTGATACCAGTGATTCGTACCTTCGCCACCACCGTCGCGCAGACGCAGGAAGTTCGCCGGGCCGTCTTCGAGCTCGACGCCCTTGAGCAGCTTCTGGCGATTGCCTTCGGTCAGCTCGCCCACCACCCGCACCGCGTACTCGCGCTCCACGCTATAGCGCGGGTGCATGAAACGGTTGGCGAGGTCGCCCGAAGTCGTCAGCATCAGCAGACCTTCGGTGTTGAAGTCCAGACGACCGACGGCCAGCCACTTCGCCGTCTTCATCGACGGCAGGCGGTCGAACACCGAGGCGCGGCCTTCCGGGTCGGCATGACTGACGATCTCGCCCGTCGGCTTGTGATAGATCAGCACGCGCGGCGGCTTGCTCGCGAGCTTGCGGCGGATCGGCTTGCCGTTGATGCGGACCTGGTCGGTCGGCAGAATGCGCTGGCCGATGTGTGCAGGCTCGCCATTGACCGAGACGCGCCCGGCGATGATCAGCTCTTCCATGTCGCGACGCGAGCCCATGCCCGCATCCGCCAGCACCTTGTGCAGCTTCGGCGCGTCGTCGTCCGGGCTCAGCACGCGCTTGGGCTGGGCGCGGGTGCCGCGGCGCAGCGCCGGGCCATTCACACCGGTGCCATTGTCGGCGTCGAACGCCGGCGACGTCACATAGAGGAACAGGTCGTCCTGCGCACCTTCGCCAGCGGCGGCCGGCGCGTCGCCGCGAGCCTTGCCGCCACGGCCGCCCTTTGCGGGCTTGCCTGCCTGCGCGGAGGCGCCAGCGCCACGGGCGGCTTCCGGCGCGCCTGCATTGGCGGCACCGGGAGCACCGGCTGCATTCGTGCGGCGGCCCTTCTTCGCGCCCGCTTCCTTGTCCTTGCGCGGCATGCGCACCTTGGCGACGACCACGCCGTCCGGCGGCGCTTCGGTAACGACGCTCGCCCCTTCGGCCGGCGCAGCAGCGCCCTCGGCCTTGCCCTTTGCGCCCGAGCGGCGGCGCGCAATCAGGCTGCGCGGACCGCGGCGCAAGCCGCGGCGCGGACGGTCTTCGCCCTCGGCGGCGTTATCGCCTGCCTCGCGGCCAGCGACCTCGCCGCCCTGGGCAGCGCGCGTGTCGTCGTCGCGCGTGGAGGACGCGCGACGCGCGGATTCGGACGCATCGGTCGAATCGGTGTCGTGGATATCAGTCAAAACAACCTCGAAATGTCAGGTTGCGCGCCCGATTGCGAGGGGCGCGTCAGTGTGTGTGTGTTGCGTCAGATGCCGCGCGGGGCGGCTTCGTCGTCCGTCGTCGAGACGGGGTCGTCCTGCGCCGCGTCGCGGCGGTCTTCGTGTTCTTCTGCGAGCTCGTAGGCAGCATGATCCGCGGACTGCGTTGCGCTCGCCTCGGCGCGCTCGGTCTCAACGTCATCAACGCGAACGATGGCGATGTCCGCTGCGGCTTCTTCAACGTGCGCCGGATGCGTTTGCGCATCGCCATTCGCGAAGAGCGGCATGTCCTCAGTCGCTCGATCAGCCGTCACTGGATCAGCCGTCACCTCTACAGGCGCATCGACTGTGCCCATCGCAGACTCATCCACGCTTTCCGGGCCGCCCGCGGCGATCAGTTGCGCCGCCTCGCTGTCCGGGAATTCGATCGCGTGCTGGGCCAGCAACTGCTCACCAAGCTGATTCGATGGATCGTCGAGCGGCGGCAGCTCGTCGAGCGACCTCAGGCCGAGATCGTCGAGAAACTGACGCGTCGTGGCATACAGCGCCGGGCGTCCCGGCACATCCCGATGACCGATCACCTCGATCCAGTTGCGATCCTCGAGCTGCTTGACGACCTGCGTGTTGACCGTCACCCCGCGAATTTCCTCGATGTCGCCACGCGTGACCGGCTGCCGGTACGCGATGATCGCGAGCGTTTCGAGCACCGCGCGTGAATAACGCGGCGGCTTTTCAGGGTGCAGGCGGTCGAGGTACGTGCGCATGGCCGGCTTGCTCTGGAAGCGCCAGCCGGACGCGAGTCCCACCAGTTCCACGCCGCGTCCTGACCATTCCTGGCGCAGGTCTTCGAGCAGGTTACGGACTGTGTCGGCCGAAATATCGTCGGCAAACAGCTTGCGCAGCTCGCCGAGCTTGAGCGGCTCCTGCGTACAGATCAATGCAGTCTCGAGGACGATCTTCGCCTCTTGGGTATTCATGCAGCCAGGTCAGACCCTAAGTAAGGTAAATCGGGTTCAAGGAACCGGATCAGACAGACGAAAGACGATATGGAACTGGAGACGCGCTCGCCCGATTCTGATCGGTCATATTGATGAGGAGCACGCACCGGGGGGCCGCTATAGAACGCATAGCAACTCAAAGACAGGCAAAGAGCCAGACCCAGCCGGACGGAGCAGCGAAATTCCCGCAGGGAATCGCGTGACTGAGCGCCATCTTACGCAAAAACACCGGGTGCGTAAAGTCGCCATCAGGCGTGATTTGGCCCGTTTGCGTCGATACCGTATTGAGCCATGCTTGAATAATGCGCGATCAATGCCGCGCGCATGCAAACGGACCCGAAATGCAACGTCGCGCGTTTCAGCACTCGCCGTGCCGCGCCAGATAATCCGCCAGACGCGCCACGCCCGCATCGAGGCGCGCGGGATCGCAGGCGTAGCACCAACGCACATAGCCCTCGCCCTCGGGGCCGAATGCGCTGCCCGGAGCGAGCCCAAGTCGCGCCTCGCGCACGAGCGCCTTGCATAGCGCCAGACTGCGTTGCGCGCCCGCGAGCCGGAAGAAGAGATACATGGCGCCGTGCGGCACTTTCACGTCCACGCCCTGCAACCGCGCGAGCGCCGCCGCAAGATGGTCGCGCGACGCGCGCAGATCCGCGACGAGCCCGCGGGTGGACGCCTCGCCCTGTTCGAGCGCGACGACACCCGCTTGCTGCACGAACGACGGCGCACAGGAGGTGTTGTACTCGACCAGCTTGGCGAGGTCGTCCATCAACGCGCGCGGCGCAACCAGCCAGCCCAGCCGCCAGCCCGTCATGAGCCACGCCTTGGAGAACGAATTCACGCAGATGAGGCGCTCGTCGCGCCCGGCAAGATCGAGAAACGACGGGGCGGCGCGCTCGCCTGCTGCGCCGTAATAGAGGCGCTCGTACACCTCGTCCGCGACGATCCAGATGCCGAGACGGCGGCAATGCTCCAGTACGGTGCGCTGCTCGTCGCGTGTCATCACCCAGCCGGTCGGATTGTTCGGCGAGTTGATCATGAGCAGCCTGGTGCCAGGCGTGAGCGCGGCGAGCAATCGTTCGAGGTCGAGCGTCCAGCCGCGCGCACCGTAATCGAGCGCGACCGTCTCGACGTGGGCGCCAAGAATCTTCGGAATCTCGACCAGGTTCGGCCACAGCGGCGTGACAGCGACAACCCGGTCGCCCGCGCCCGTGACCAGTTGCGCGGCGAGCATCAGCGCATTCACGCCTGCGCTCGTGACGGCGATATGGTCGGCGGGCGTCGCGCCATGCAGGTCGCCCACATAGCGCGAGAGCGCCTCGCGCAGCGGCGCGATGCCGAGGTTGTGGGTATAGAACGTATCGCCGCGCGTGAGCGCCGCGGCGGCGGCTTCGCGGATGAAAGCCGGCGTCACCCGATCGGACTCGCCGAACCAGAACGGCAGCACGTCGTCGACGCCAAAGCCTGCGTTCGCCACCTCACGAATCTGCGACGCGCGCAGCGCCTGCACCGCATCGCGCGCAAAGCCCGGCGCGGCGGTCGATGAATGCGTGGAGTTCAGCGAGGGAGTAGCGGACGAAGACAGGTCGAGATCGCGCATCGAGGATTCCGTGGAAGTTGACGGTGAAAAGACGACTGACAGGCACCGTCAGTGTAGCGCCGCGAACTCGCTCGAATTAAACCCGGATTGACCGGGTGCCTCGCTCAAAGCTTGCCGCCCAGCTCCCGGATCAACGTCCACACCGCTTCCGCCGCCGGCGACAGCGAGCGCTCGCGCCGCCGCACCAGTTCGACCGTGCGCTCGGCGCGCGGCACCAGCGAGCGCGCCAGCAGCGACGATCCCGCGGGCACCGGCAAAGCGAGCCAGGGCAGCACGCTCACGCCCACACCGGCCTCCACGAGACCGAATACGGTGGCGGGATGACCCAGTTCCTGCACCACGCGCGCATTGACGCCCTGCTCGTGCATCACCGCGTCGATCAGCGGACGGCTGCCCGAAGCATGGTCGAGCATCACCAGCCGCTCGCCGTCGAGCGCCGTCCAGGGCACCTCGTCCTCGCGCGCAAGCGGATGATCGCCGCGCACGACGACGCAGAACGAATCGGTGGCCAGCAGCTCGGTTTCGAGATCCTCGGCCACAAAGGGCCCGATGATCACCCCGAAATCCACTTCCCCCGATCGCACCTTGCGCACCACATCGCTTTGCACATCGTCGCGCAGGCCGAGCGTGACATAGGGAAATTGCCGCCCGCAGGCCGCCACCACCTCAGGCATCAGGCGGCAGGCGACCGTGGGGCTCGCCGCCACCACCACGCGGCCGCGCCGCTGCTCGCCGATTTCGCGGATTTCGCGCAGCGCGTCATCCAGATCGCCGAGCAGGCGCGGAATCGTCGCGATCAGGTTGGCGCCGACGTCGGTGAGTTGCACCTCGCGCGTCGTGCGATCGACCAGCTTCACCCCCATTTCGGCTTCCAGCTCGCGCACGCAGCGGCTCACCGCCGACTGCGTGAGGCCGATCTCGTCTCCCGCGCGGCTGAAACTCTGTCGTCGCGCGACTTCGATGAACACCCGCAATTGCCGCAACGTCACATTCATCCGCCCGCCTCATGAATCACCCTGTTTCATGCAATTTTAACTCCCTGCTGGATCGTTACAGCCCGGTGAATCGCGGAGGCCATTGTTCGCCGCAGTGCAGCAATACAGAGAAAACGCACGCCTGGCGGGCCTGTTTGCACAAGATTGGTGATTGTCCCGATTTCCCGGTGATGCGTTTTCGAGTCTCATACGCCCCTGGCAAGCACCCGCGCGGGCTTGATGCCACGCGGCTTCGAGACGAAAGTGTGCGAGCTGGCACGCTTCTCGCATTAAGGCAGACACAGGATCGGCGGACGGTCCGATGCTTGATGAGACTGGCCCGTCCCAACCGATTCCGCCTGGTACTCCGCCAACCGGCCGTGAGTACATGAAGAGTGCGCAGCGCGGGGCAGCGCACCGGAGATAGCTTCGCTGAGGTGAAACATGATGCTGTTCGACGATTTGAGAGACAACGAGTGGGCGCTGGTCGAGGCATTGTTCTGTGCTGAACCCGCACGGAGCGAACGACGCGGTCGGCCTCGCGTTGAAGCGCGCGCCGTGGTCAACGCAGTGCTTTGGGTGCTGTCGACGGGTGAAGGCTGGTCCAAGCTGCCCGGCCGCTATCCCTCGCCGCCCACCTGCCGCCGCCGCTTCGACGAATGGCAGGCCGACGGCACGCTCGCCGAAATCGTGAAGCGCCTGGGCACGAGCGGCCGCGAAATCTCGCTGCGTGGCCGCATTGGCGCGACGGCCACGAAGCCGCCCGCACCGCCGAGCCGCGACCGCCTGCGCGGCGCATTCTGGACCAATCCGGAATCGTGGCGCGCGCCCGTCAAGATGGCCTGAGTGGCCTGAAGCGGGTTCGCTACACAAGCCTCACGCTCTCTGCGCCGGGCGCACCTTGCGCCCGGCACGCTTTCCTTCCGCGCGACTCAACGCGCGAGACCTTCCTGGCGGCGTTGTCTGCCCGCCACATTGCTGGCTCGACTGGCCATTCAATGAGGCGACTCCTGTCGTTCGCACCGGCTTGAGCAAGCTACGGTTCCAACGAAGCCGGTACATCCTGCCGCGTGTGCACAATCGATGCGCACGAAACATCTCTTTACCAATATTTACAGCATGCTTTCGCGTGTGTCTCTAACGTAGAGCCATGTCCATCTACGTCAAAACCCCGCTCTGACGGGAGGCCGCCATGAAATCCATGACTCTGCGCAATCGGGGCATCATGGTTTCGCTGTCTGCCCTCGCCCTGCTTGCGTCGTTCACGTTGCCCGTACAGGTGGCATCGTGGCTCTCGATCGACGCTTCGGCCCAGCCCCCGCAGTCCGGCGCACCGCATTGGCCCATTGCACGCACGGGCGCACGCGCGTGGCCGCCCACGAGCGAGCGCATGGCCAACAATGAGGCGCCGCCTGTGCCACGTGGCGACTTGCGCGGCGATATCGTCGATAACGCCCGCCGCAGTCCTGCCTCTCGCCCCGAGCCGCCTCGAACACGCCACTGAACCAGACGCACAGAGAAAGGCGCCCAAAGGGAGCGCGTCACGCGGCGCACCTCGCTCCCCAGAAAATGCGAAATAGATCGAAACAAGACAGGATGTGCTGCCGTCATGATCAGAGTGTGACGATGACGGGAACCAGCGCGCCAGCGCGCGGTCTATCTTTTGCCATTAAGCACAGCGTGGCAGCAGTAATTCCGGTAAGCCCGTATCTTTCGATACGGGCTTTTTTTTTTGCGGGTATAAAGCGATCAGGTCAATCGGGCGCTCACGCCGTGGAACCCGCCGCATCGGATGGCTGTGCGAGCGCTTCGGCCACGTATTCGGCCGTGCGCTGGTCGGTCCACTGGAGCGTTCGTTCGTCGCGGGCGAGGCGCGCAAATTCCGCGCGACCACGCTCGGTCAGCACGGCGATATCGACGGGGGCGTGAAAACCCGGTGCGGGAGCGACGGTGCGCTGCCTGACGGTATCCATCAGGCCGAGATTACGCAGATATTGAAATACTCTGGGACTGCGCGCCCACGGGACCTGCCGATACTGCACCCGCCGCAAGGCTTCGAGTACTGCTTCGTTGGAATACGTGGTCATCTCACTTCTTTCTTAAAATGCAGTCCTGCTGCCATTGAGCCTGCTGCGGCGCAATGTTGGCAAGCACGACGCGGCTTGCGGCCACGCTGCCCTGCCATTGTCCTGCACCGTGGCACGGACTGCAGGTTATTCGGGCCCCCGCGAAAGCGTCTGGCGCAACGGTGGCCGCTCGTCATGGAGCGCCGCGCGAGGCCGTGGCTTCCGGCATGATCGTCGCGGCGGCCGTTGTTGCGGCGCACACCTACGTGACATGCTTCATCCCGAAAACAATACGTTACCTCATTCAAATTGATTCTATTCGGAATATTTGCGCTATTTTTTGCGCTATTCGTGCTGTGGCGCCGTGGCCGCCGCCCCATCGCGATCACGGCTGTCATCTTTTTCTGGCTGCTTGCCTCGGGCTGGCTTGCGAAGCCGTTGCTGGATCTGGCCCAGCCGGCGACTTATCGCACTCCCTACGATCCCGACGCGCAAGCGTCTTCGACGTTCGGCAGGCGCGCGGCGATCGTCATGCTGGGCGGTGGCACCAACGCGCTCGCCGACGGCTCGCTCGCGCCCCCGCACGACGTCTTTGCGCGCATCGCGCTCTCGGCGGCCTTGCACGCGCGCTGCATCGCGGCTGGCGCCATCTGCAAGGTGATCGTGAGCGGCGGCAATCCGGAACACCACGCGGCCAGCGAAGCCGATACCTACTTGCCCTGGCTGTTGCGCGCCGGCATCCCTCGCGACGATCTGCTGCTCGAAAACACCAGTCTCACGACCTGGCAGAACGCGCGCAATGTCGCGCCGCTCGTGCAGACCCGGCGCGCCGATACGCTCTTCGTCGTAACCTCGGCGTATCACATGGCGCGCGCCATGCTGGACTTCGAGCGCTTCGGCATGCATCCGGTCCCCGCTGTGTCCGAGGTACGGTACGTGCGCACGGGAATCTGGCCGCGCCTCGCCAACCTGCGCAATACGGAAACGGCGCTACATGAATTAATCGGGATTGCACAATTTCACGTTTATGTGAGGCTCGGCTGGTTCTAGCGCGCAAGCGCGCAGATCGGGATCGCAATCGGGTCAGATGTGCCAGGATATATCGCAGGCTTGGCGAAGGCTCGTGCCGCATTTGTAAAGGGATGTAACGAACGCGCGCATGCCTTACGCCACGTCATCTGGAACGACCCGATGATCGTTAAAATGACGTGCCTTATCCTGCTCGGCAGGCACCAGCTGGGTCCATAAACCGCTCCTCCGGAGGTAGTGATGAAGAAAGTGTCCCTCGCAGTCCTGATTTCGCTGTCCGCACTGACGGGCGCCGCCTACGCACAATCGGACAACGGCGTCATGATGAGCACCGATCCGGCCAAGGCCGCCGACGTCGAGCAGCGCGCGCAAGATCTCCAGTCCCGTCAGCAGGCCGCCATGCAGGCCCCGGACGAAGCCCCCATGAAACATCACAAGAAAGGCGGCCATCCGCACCACAAAGCGCCCCCGAAAGCCGAACAGTAATGCGTGCAGAGGGGCGTTTCGTCGCGCCCGGGTGAACCTCGCGGTAGCCCTCGTAGCCACCCGCGACTCACGCCAAAGAAGCCGACGCCGGTCCCCGGCCTCGGCTTTTTTCACGTCTGCCGCCCTGCCGCGCCCGTATTCACCGACGGCGGCCTGAAAATCGGCGCCAAAGCGCACACAGGGCGACGCGCGCGCGGGTTATGCTAAAGTCGCGCACCTCGAAATTCCCCCTAATTTGTGCGCGACACGCGCGGAGAAACACCCATGAGCAACATCCAGCTCGACATCGAATGGACCGAAGCGGCATCCCGCAAGATCGAAAAGCTGATGCCGCGCGGCAAGGGCACCGAAGCCTTCCTCGCCCTGCCCCCGGTCGAATGCATGCCGATGGAAGGCGACGTGCTGTTCCTCGGCCCGGAAGGCAAGCAGCAGCCGTTCATCGTCGCGGAGCGCCAGTATCACCATGAAGGCGACGCCGACTGGACCATCATCCTGATCCTCGACGTGCCGGATACGCAGCACTAAGCTCGCGTACCGGGCCGCCCCTCGGCGCGTATGCTTTCGCGCCGGGCGCCCCACTCGCGCGCGATTGACTCCGGTCGCGCGCCGCCTCACCGCCTTCCTCCCGCACCCTGCGCCGCAACGGCGCGCCTGACAGAAGAAGAGAGTTCCAACGTCAGCGCCTGGTGTAAGCATAGTAAGCAGAAACCGCCCGAACTCCCTACACTGAGACGGAGCGTCGGCGTCCGCGCGCAACGCCGCACGGCTCAAACCCATCGACAATGCGCGCCGCGAGGCAAGCCCAGCGCCATGTCGACCGCCGAAGCCGCATCGCCCGTCGCCCTGCTCACGCGTCTCGCGCCCCACGAGGGCGGCTTTCGCGCGTACTGGCGCGGCGTGCTGCTCGAAAGCGCGTTCCAGCCGGTGCTGTCGATCACCCATCAGCGTGTGGTCGGCTACGAAGCGCTGCTGCGTATCGTCGATGCCGCACCGGACAGCGGCGGCCCCGCCGAACTGTTCGCGCGCGCCACGACCGAAGCCGCCCATGAACTCGACGAGCTCGCGCGTTGCCTGCACCTGGCCAATTTCGTCGCGCAGCATGTCGAGTCTGGCTGGCTGTTCCTCAACTCCCTGCCGCAACCCACGCATGCAGGATGGCCGAGTCATGCCGCCATCGGCGCGCTGTGCCGCCACTTCAACTTTGCGCATGAGCGCGTCGTGATCGAAGTGCTCGAGCAACGCGCGGGCGACGAGGCGGCCTCGTTCCTCGACGACCGACCGCCCCCCGGCGGGCGCGATTTTCTCGTCGCGCTCGACGACTTCGGCGCGGGCTTCTCCAATTTCGACCGCGTGTGGCGCTACCGGCCCGACATCGTCAAGCTCGACCGCTCGCTCGTGCGGCGCGCGGCCAATGGCGAAAGCCACGTCTCGTTCATCGCCAATCTGGTGTCGATCCTTCATCACGCGGGCACGATGGTGCTCGCCGAAGGCGTGGAAACCGAAAGCGAATTGATGGTGCTGATGCAGGCGGACGTGGATCTGGTACAGGGATTCTGGTTCGGCCGGCCGCACGCTTCGGTGCACGAGGCCAGCGCCCAGGCACCCGCGCTCGCCCAGTCGATGTGGCAGCGTTTTGCCGACTATCAGCGCCGCAGCGTACTGCGCGAGCAGGTCGATCTCGCCGAAGTGACCCAGGTGATGCTCGCCGGTGCGCGGGTGCTCACCGCCGGCGGCACACTGGACGCTTCGGCGCAGGCGATCTTCGAACAGGCCAACGTGCTGCGCGTATTCGCGACCAACGAGCGTGGCGAGCAGGAAGCACCGTCGATCACCCCAGCGGGGATCGAGCCACCCGCACGCCTCGCGCCGTTCTACCCCGACACCCACAGCAACTGGTCGCGCCGCGAGTATTTCCGGCGCGCGCTAGCCGCACCAGGCCGGGTGGCCGTGATGGGGCCGCACTATTCGCTCAACGATGGCGCGCTCTGCTACACGGCGGCCATCGCGCTCGATTACGCGGGCGCGACCCATGTGCTCTGCGCGGATTTCCCGCCAGCACTGACGTTGCGCACGCCCACGTTGGGCTGACGTACTTTGCGCCCGCGCGCCAGCGCCAGTCCCGGGCTATTCCGTGACGCGCTGGCGACCCGTTTTGACGTCGCTGCGGCGCGCCTTGCCGTCGAGGCGGCGCAGCTTCGAGGCGCGCGTCGGGCGCGTCGCCACGCGCGCCTTGCGCGTCACAGAGACGCTTTCGATGAGTGCGTCGAGGCGCGCGAGCGCAGCCGTACGGTTCTGCTCCTGGGTGCGGTATTCCTGCGATTTGATGACGACAACGCCCTCGTGCGTGACGCGCCGGTCAGACAGCGCGAGCAGCCGCATCTTGATCACCTCGGGCAGCGACGAGGCGCGGATATCGAAGCGCAGATGGATCGCGCTCGATACCTTGTTGACGTTCTGGCCGCCCGCGCCCTGCGCGCGAACGGCGACGAGTTCGACTTCGTGCAGCGGGATGGACAGACGATCGGACATAACGGATAGGCGAACAGGCAGAGAATAAACCGGCTCTGGGCATGCAGACTCAAGTGCACCCAGGCGGCCTCGACAGCCTTGCAGTTTCGCATGAAGCGCGTGGCCGCGACATGCCGCGACGCAAAGCGCTCGACCGCCCAGGCACGCCAGATGCGTCAGCGCTGACCATTCGTCGCGACCGGCCGTTTGCCGGCGCGCGGCGCTTGACCCATACTTTGTTCAACTCGTTCTGGAGTACGCATCCCATGAAAGTGCGTCCAGCATTCGTCGCCGAACTGGCGGTCAATCTGCTGCTGCCCTGGGTCGCGTACCGACTTGCCTTTCCTCATTGGGGCGAAGTCGGCGGCCTGATTGCCTCGGCGGTTCCGCCGCTGGCGTGGACCATCGTCGAACTCGCGCGCTTTCGGCGTGTCGACGCGCTATCAGCGGTCATCCTGCTCGGCATCGTGCTCTCGCTGCTCGCCATGGCCTTCGGCGGCGGCACGCGCGCGCTGCTGATGCGCGAAAGCTTCTCGACCGGGGCGATCGGCGTGACGTTCCTGCTTTCGCTGCTCGCGCGTCGCCCGATCGTGTTCTATCTGACGCGCGCCACCGTCGCGCGCGAGACGCGTGAAGGCGTTGCCCGGCTCGAACTGCTCTGGAGCGAGAACCGCAGCTTCGTGGCAGCCATGCGTCTCCTGACCTTCGTGTGGGGCACGGGTCTCATCGCCGATGCCTCACTGCGCACGTATCTAGCCGCCACCTGGCCGATCGAGCGCTTCCTCGTGGTCTCGCCGATTCTCGGCTATTGCATGTTTGGCGCGCTGCTCGCGTGGACTTTCTGGTACCGCACACGCATGCGTCGCATCCGCGGCACGCATGGGCTGCTCGGCGACGCGACGACGCTAAGCGCGGACTGACGCGAGGCTGCGCGGGCACGCTGAAAACGCCCGCGGGGCTGCGCGCGCTTGAGCCGCAAGCGCGCGGGAAACCCCGAATACCGAGACGGACGGATCGCACCCGAAATCATTTAAACTCACCGCCATAGTCCGCGGCGCTTCCGTCCGCACCCGAACACCTTGGCAGTCGATGCGCTATTCCGTAGAAATCAGGAAGTTCCTTTACAGCCAGTACTTCTACGGCGGCCTGCGCATCGCGGTCGGCATCTCGCTCCCGGCCATCCTGTGCCTGTTCGTGTTCGACAAGAGCGATCTGGGCTTCACCATCTCGACGGGAGCGCTCGGCGCCTGTGTGGTCGACATGCCCGGCCCGCTCAAATACAAGCGCAACGAGATGCTGGCGTGCAGCGCGATCGGTTTTCTGGCCGCCTACGCCACGGGCCTCGCCACCTTCAGTCCGATCGCCCTTTGGGCCACGGTCGTCCCGCTCACCTTCGTGCTCTCGCTGATCGTCGTCTACGGCAATCGCTGGCCGCAGATCAGCTTCGCCACGCTGTTCATGATGGTGATGACGCTCGAAGAGCATTTCACGCCGCACCAGGCGCTCGTCAACGCCGCGTGGATCCTGCTGGGCGGGCTCTGGTACACGGGCTGGTCGACGCTCGTGAGCCGCCTGATGCTCGATCGCATCGAGCAACAGGCGCTCGCCGAAAGCGTGTTCGCCTGCGCCGACTACCTGCTCGCGCGCGCCCAGTTTTTCGATCTCGATAACGATCTCGACGAGTGTTTCCGAAACCTCGTCGCCAAGCAGATCGCGGCGGTCGAGCGCCAGGACGCGGCGCGCGACATCGTGCTGCGCAATCTGCCCAAGCTCAGGAGCGGGCGCGTCGATGCGCGCCGCGCGATGCACTTCAACCTGTTCATCAACACGGTCGATCTGCACGAGCTGTTCGTGGGCGCACACACCGACTACCCGCTCGTGCGCAACACCTTCGGCGGCTCCGACCTGCTGGTGTTCTATCGCGACCTGATCCGCAAGGCCGCGGCGGATCTCGAAGACATCGGCCTCGCCGTGCTTCAGAACGAGGCGCCGCGCGCGAACGTCAACGTCAAGGCCGAGCTGCGCGCCATCGAGTTCGAACTCGACCTGCTCAAGCGGCGCGACCTGCCGACCAAAGATCCCGAAGCCTACGCCGCGATCTCGGCCTCGTTCAGGCGCATCTGGAGCGCAACGCGTCTGATCGACCGCATGCGCCGCAGCCTCGCGAGCGAAGTGCCGACCACCGAAACCGAGTTGCGCATCGACGAAGCCCTGACGCGCTTCGTGACGAACCGCCGCGTGTCCTGGCTGCAAATCTTTTCGAACCTCACGATGGCCTCGCCGAGCTTTCGTCACGCGCTGCGCGTGACGATCGCCGTGGCCGCGGGCTTCTGGATCGGGCGGCTACTGCCGCTCACCAACGCCTACTGGATCGTGATGACGACCATCATCATCCTGAAGCCCGGCTACTCGCTCACGCGCCAGCGCAACGCGCAGCGTATCGTCGGCACGCTGATCGGCTGCGTGGCCAGCATCGCGCTGATCCTGCTGGTCAAGCAGCCGCTCGTGCTGCTCGTGTCCATGTTCGCGGCGATGGTGATGAGCTACAGCCTGCTGCTCTTCAACTACACCGCGAGTGTGGTGTTCACGTCGGCCTATGTGCTGCTGATGTTCCATCTGCTCGCGCCGGGCAGCATGCGCATCATCGGCGAGCGCGCGATCGACACGGTGGTGGGCTGCATGATCGCCATCGCTGCGAGCCATTTGTTCCCGTACTGGGAATACCGGCTGATGGGCAAGCTCGTGCAGGACATGATCGCCGCGACGCGCAGCTATCTGGAGGCGTCCTGGTGGTGGAGCGCACGCCCGGCTGCTACGCAAGCGGCGTACGCCGGGCCGATGCTCACGGAGGCAGCGGCGCGCGTGCCGGCACAGGCAACGCAGGCAAGCTCGTCTGCCACGGCCCCGGCCGTGCAGGAACAGGAAGCGCTCGCGCTGGAAGGCGCGGCCGGGCCCGGCCCGGTTGTGGCGGTCGCAGCGAAGGTGTCGGCACAGGCTAGTGCGCAGTGGGATACGCCGATGGGAGCGCAACCGGATGCGCAATCACGCGCACCGTTGGACAAACCGGCCCAGGAACCAGCACAAGGACAAGGCGCACAGTCCAGCAGCCCCCCATCGACCACGGCCGGCGGCGCCGTGCCCTCGCTCGCGCGCGACTTCCGCTATCGGCTTGCGCGCAAGAACGTGCACGTGGCGTTCGCAAATCTGGGTCAGGCATTCCAGCGCATGATGCTCGAACCGAAATCGGCGCAGAAGTTCGTGCCCGAACTCAACGACCTGCTGGTGCGCAGCCACGTGCTGGCCTCGCAGATCACCGCCTCCGCGCCGCTCTTGCGCAGCGCCTCGAACGCCGATCAGGGCACGTCTGCGCTGAAGCTCGACGCGCTAGACCAGGCGCTGAACTGCGTACGGAACAATCTCGTCGCCGCCGAAGCCGGCACGCCGCCACCCGACGATCAGATCGAGATCACGCGTCGCCTGACACGCGATCTCGACACGATGGTGGTGGAAACGGAACGCGCGACCGGCACCGCCGGCGATCTCGCCCATGATCTGAAGATGCTTGCGCACCAATGCAAGCAGATGCTCGCGGCATCGTGGCTGATCCGCAAGGACGCCAGTCTGATCCGCTTGCCGCAGGAGTGAGCGCGAGGCGCGCGGCGCCACTCACAGCGTGACTTTGCGTGGACTTTATTGCGCCGCGCCGCTGGCCTGCGACGCGCTCGCGGCAGCGCTAGCGGAATGGCTCGCGGCCTGCACGCCGAGCGCTTCGTCGTACTCGCGTTTGCTACGCAGCGCGTTGAAGAGCACGGTGCCGATCACGATGAGCACCACCACCACGATCATCACGCCGATGCCAAAGGTGGGGTTCTTCTTGCGCGTATCGTTCATGGATCGTGGCCTGCCCGACGAGAGAGAAAGAGGGAACGGGCATTCTACGCCGCGACGCCTTGCAGACGGCTTGCGGTTCCAGGAATAGCGAGGATCAGCGCGCGACGCTGGGTCAGGGTGTCAGGTGCCGCGCACCGGCATCGCCGTCGAATACTTGATCTGCTCCATCGCAAAGCTCGAACTCACGTCGAACAGCGGCACCGAGCGAATCAGTTGCTTGTAGACGCGGTCGAAGTCGTCGATATCCGAGACCACCACGCGCAACAAATAATCGGTCTCGCCACTCATGCGGTAACACTCCACGATCTCGGGAAAATCCTGCACCGCGCGCGTGAAGGTCTGCGCCCACGCCTCGGTGTGCTGGTTGGTGCGCACGGCGACGAAGACCGTCGTGCCCACGCCCAGTTTCTTCGGATCGCACAGCGCCACCTGTGCGCGAATGACGCCGGTTTCCTTGAGCCGCTGCACGCGTTTCCAGCACGGCGTCTGCGAAAGATTGACGCGCTGCGCCAGTTCCGCGACTGGCATGGTCGCATCCTGCTGCAACAACTCGACCAGCTTTCTGTCGATGATATCCATTCCCCACCACCCCGTAACGTAGAAATTTCTTCTATCTTACGCCGCAATGGCAAAAAAGAAGGGAAACTCTTTCTCGGCGCGTGGCGGTACTCTCCTTGTAGGCCCACGCAACGAGAGAAACCATGAACGCCTCAACCGATCCCGCCCTGCTCCGCGCCGCCACCGCACTGGCCGCGCCGGATCATGAAGCCGCCGTGGCCCGGCTTTGCGCCGCTCTCGACGCCGCCTTCGACGCCTGTAGCACACCCGACGATCCGTCGCGCTGCGCCGCCTTTGCGCGCGGCGTGCGTGCGGCGCTCGGTCTTGCGCTCGCCGATCCCGCGCTGGTCACGCCCGCGCAGCACGAGGGCTGCGCGACGCGCTATCGGCGGCATCTGATTGCGGCCTGTCCACGTGGACGTTACACGGTTGCCGCACTGGTCTGGCTACCGGGACAGGCAAGCCCGATCCACGCGCATCACACCTGGTGCGGCTACGCGGTACTCGAAGGGACGTTGACGGAAACGCTCTATCGATGGGATAGCGCGCGAGACGGCGCCACGGTGCTGCGCGCACATGCGCGTTCGGCAGGGGCCGTGGCCTTCGGCGGCCAGGGCCGCACGGGCATTCATCGTCTTTCGCGTGCCGTCGGCGATGCGGGCGGGCCGTGCGTCTCGCTGCATGTGTACGGCGTGCCGGCCGAACGCATCGCCACCGACGTCAACGATATCGTGCCGCTCGTCACGTTGCACGCCGCCTGAAACGCCAAGACTACTTCGTAGTCCAGATCGCCCCGCTCTGGATCAACTGCGGCCCGCCGTCGGAATCTGCGGCGGCGCGCCTTCCGGGCTGCCGGTCGGCGGCGGCGCCGGACGCGGCTCGTGCGAAGCATCGCGCGTCACGCCGCGTGTCGACACATCACCCTTATCGTCTGGCACGTCTGGCACGTCTGGCTGCGCCGTCCCGTGTTGCTGTTCATCGGGTTCGCCAGGCGTTTCGCGCTGCATTTCATCGCCGCTGCGCGACGACATATGCACCTGCATCTGCGGCACCGGCATGTCGATGCCCGCCTCGTCCATGTGACGCTTCAGGCGCGCGTTGAAGGCGCGCGCGACGCTCCACTGCTGCAACGGGCGCGTCTTCATCTGCCCTTTCACGACCATCCAGTTCGGATCGAAGCGGTCGAGCCCCCACACTTCCACGGGCCCGAGGATCTCGCGCCGGTAGCGGAAGTCGGCGATCAGCTCCGCGCCCGTTTCGCGGATCATTCGCGTCACCGTATCCAGATCGACCGCAAACGGCACGCGCACCTCGAATACCGCGAACGCGAAATCGCGCGAGAGGTTCTTCACGATCTTGATCTGCGAGAAAGGAATCGAGTGGATCGCGCCCTGGCCGTCGCGCAGCCGCACGGTGCGGATCGACAGATGCTCGACGGTGCCCGCATGGCCATTGTCGAGATCGATCCAGTCGCCCACCGAGATCGTCTCCTCGATGATGATGAACAGGCCCGTGATGAGGTCGGTCACGAGCGACTGCGCACCAAAGCCGATCGCCAGACCAATCACGCCCGCGCCCGCCAGCAGCGGCGTCACGTTGATGCCGAGGTTGGCCGCCGTGATGATGCCTGCGATCGTGAGGATCGACACCAGCAGCGCATTGCGCACGAGCGGCAGCATGGTGCGCGCGCGCGTACTCGGCGAGCGGCCCTTGGGGCGCGGGCCGCTTGGATTGAGCGCTTCGAGAATCGCGGTATCGATCAGGATCCACACGAGCCAGGCGAGGAACACCGTCGCGAGAATCGCAAAGATGGCGTGCGCGATGCCGCGTGCGGCCACGCTCGCCTCGATGATGCCTGCCAGCGAAATGTCCCACAGTCGCGCGCACGACTCGAAATACGCGAGCCAGACGAACAGCACGACCAGCGTGCCGACGAAGCGCAACAGTCGCCGCAGATACGGCGAGCGTCGTCGCACGCGTGCGAGATCGGGGCGCGTGATGCGCATCACCACCGCCGAGAGGAAGAACGCAAGCACCAGCAACAGCGCCGTGACGACCGAGATTTGCAGCACGTTTTCGTTGCTGCTCAGCCCGCCGAGCGTCGCCGTGATCGAGGCGGCGGCGAGCAGCAGCATCGGCAATTGCCAGAGCGAGGCGAGCACGTCGAAGACTTCGGTGAGGACCTTATGGTCCTGGCGCAGCGCAAAGCTGCGATTGCGGATCAGATGCGCAACCGGACGCCGGAAGCCGATCGCGAACGCGGCCGTCAGCACGGCGGCGCTCATGTTCGCGAAAGTCGACACCAGCGCCGCGAGACTCGACCCAAGCTGATGCGCGACTTCGTAGTTGGTGGCCGCATCGCCGAGCGCGGCGAGCACGCCGATCGAGAACAGCAGGCGCCGTGCATCGCGGATCAGCACACGCACGGCCGCGCGTCGGTGCCCCGCGCCGAACAACGAGAACATGATGAGACAGATCGACGAGAACACCGCGCCCGCGACAATCGCATAGGCGATCACGACGCCGAGCGTGCGCCCGAGCGCTTGCGGCATTGCGCGTTCGACCACCAGCGCACCGACGAAGGCGACGATCCACGGCGCGACGCGGTGCAGCACGAACACGAGCAGTTCGATCGTCGTGGGATTGGGCCGCAGCCCGGTATTCACGTCAAAGCGCCTGAGCATGCGGCGCTCGAGCCAGCGCAGGATGGCCGCGCACGCGCCCCAGCCCAGCAGCATGGCGACCATGTCGAAGACGATGCGCCCGGGGCTTTCCCCCTCGCCGCCCGAGGCGAGCACGTAGATTTCCACGCCGGCCGAAGTGAATCGTCCCGCCCAGTAATGCAGCGGGCTGCTGCCCCGGCGCGCGTCGCTCTCGACCGAAGCGAGCCCGGATGCAATCGCGCCGAGCAGACCCGAGGTTGCGGCGGCCACGCCTGACGCGGGAGCGGGTGCGACGTTCTGCGAGACGTTGCGTAACTTCTTGAGCTGCGAGAGGAGCGCATTGCGCTGCCGTTCGTTGTCGAGCGTGGCGATCACGCTATCGAGCGAGCGGTTGAATTCGGCCTGGCTCGCGGGCGACGGCGCGGACGCCGCATCGGCGGCAGAGGCGCCGGACGCGGTCGCCGGTGCGCCCGTGATGAGACTTTGCAGGGCCGGCAGGACGGGCACTGCGGCGGCGCCCGGGCCGGCAGCCAATGCGCTTGCGCAAACGAGCACGCCCCAGCCCAGCGCCAGCCACATACACAGCGCAAGCCATACCGCACGCGCCGGCGGCGTGGAACGCGAAGCGGACGCCTGCGCGCCCGCCTCGTCCCGTCCGAAGTATGGATTCATGACGAAGGGGCGAAATCAGAACGCTCCAGTGTAGCCGCACTTGTGAGCGCCACATCGCGCGGCGCTCTGAAGAAATTGCAAGCGAATGCAAGTGCGCTTGAGTCACGTCATAGCATTCGCCCGGCGTGAGCGCCTTCGATCAATACGCGACCGTCGCGATCTGACGGATGAAGCGGCCCTGCTCCAGTTCATCGACAAAAGCGATCGCGTAATCTTCGGCGGAAATACGGCTCTCGCCCTTCGCATCGGCGATCAGCGTGTTCGCGCCGGTGCGGAACGTGCCCGTGCGCTCGCCCGGTGCGATCAGCGCGGCGGGCGCGAAGAAGGTCCAGTCGAGGTCCGCGACCGTGCGGTAGTAGTCGAACGCCACGCGGTGCGCGAGCGCGATGGGTTTGTAGGCGTCGGGAAAGCCTGCGGTATCGACGAGTTGCTTGCCCGGCGCGACTTCGAGCGAGCCCGCCCCGCCCACGACGACGAGACGCGTGAGTCCCGCTGCGCGCGTGCCTTCGACCAGCGCGCGGCTCGCCGTCTGCAGATCGTCGAGCTGGCTCGCGGGCGGCGCGTAGGCGCTCGCAACCACGTCGTGACCGCGCACCGCGGCCGCCACGTGGGCGGCGTCGAGCAGATCGGCCTTCACAGCCTGCACGTTCGGCCCCGCCGCGACGCGCTCGGGCTGGCGCACCAGCGCGCTCACCTGATGCCCGCGCCGGGCCGCCTCGGCGGCGATACGCGAGCCAACCATGCCGGTGGCGCCAAAAAGGGCGATCTTCAGCGACTTGCTCATTGTCAGACTCCTGTACGAATAATTTATGTAACTACAATAGTTACATTTAAGGGTTTAAAAAAACGGGGCGATGCCCCGTTGGGTTCAGCGTGCGCCCGAGGCCGCGCCTCGTGCGTTCTTGCCGCGTTCGAGCTTGCGCTCGCTGCGCCGCATGTCGTCGACGACCTGGTCGAGCGTGCGCGCGGCCAGCGAAGCCTCCATCGCGCGCTGCGCATCGTCGATGATGCCGCGCAGCGAAACCTGAATGTGCCGCCCCACCATGCAGGCCGGATTCGGCTCCTCGCGATGCATGGCGAACAACTGCGCATCTTCGACCGCGCGATAGACGTCCAGAAGGGCAATCGCGTGCGGTTCGCGCGCCAGCATGGCCCCGCCGCCCGCGCCCAGTTGCGACGTCGTGAGGCCCGCGTTGGCGAGCATCGTCAGCAACCGACGGATCAGCGCGGGGTTGGTGTTCACGCTGCCCGCGATCATCTCGGACGACAACGGCACGCCCTCCTGCAAGGCCAGCAGCGCCAGCACGTGGACGGCAAAGGCGAAACGGCTACTCGTGTTCACGACACTTCGGCCGCGACGAGCGCGGCGGGATAAAGTGTAACTATCATAGATACATTAATTTTCTTCGTCAAGCGGGCGGGCTTGCCCGTGCGCCGTGCCTCGGAACCGCTCACTGACTCGCGCCCGAAGCCGCACCGGTCGCGGCCGCGCTGCTTGCGGCCCAGCGCTGCAAGGAACGCCCCGCCAGCGACAGGCCCGTGCCGGTCGCCGCCGCCGCATTGCCGAGCAGCGCATGCGCGGCGCTCGCCGCGTCGTGCCACTGTCCGCGCGCCTGCGAGGCGAGTTCGTCGCTCGACGCACTCGCGCCGTCGGCAATCGATGCGCTTGCGCTATCGCTTTGCGACTGGATCTGCGCCTGGGTCTGCGAAGCCGTTTCGTCGAGCTTGCGCTGCGCCACGCCGAGTTGCTGGTTGACGAAACTCGCCGCCTTGTCGAGCGTCTGCGCCGCCTGGGCCGCCGCCTGGCTCGCCGCGCTCTGGGCCGCTTGTTGCACCGCATCGGCCGACTGCTTGCCCAGATCGGGCGCGGAGGCATTCTGCTTGTCGCAACCGGCAACGACGAGCGCCGCACACACGAGAACCGGCGCCAGCGCCCATCGCTTCGATACCTGCGTTGAAACCCGCCGTGAAACCCGCCGTGAAACCTTTAGAGACATGGTCATCCTGAAAAAGACACCGCACTGAGCGGCTTGCAAAGATGAAAACGCGGCAATGATACGCTGCCGCGTCGCACCGATTCTTGAGCGACCAACGAAAACCCGGCGCGCTCGAACACGGGCCGCGCGAGCGCGCTGGCGTCGGTGTCGAGTGTGCTCGCCCGCGCTTCGCGAGCGAACGCCTCCAGACGCGCGATCAACTCAGCCGCCAGCCCTCGCCGTGTCCACGCGGGCGCGACGTAGAGCATCTCCACGTGATCGCACGGATACAACTGACCAAACGCGACGTATTCGGCTGAGCACTCGGCCACTAGCGTCACGCCACGCGCGAGGCGCGCATCGAACGCTGCGAGATCGTCCGCAGCCGACGCCCAAACCGCGCGCTGATCCGCATCGTAGTGCGATGCAGCAAGCGTCTGGATGGCCGAGCGAAAGAGCGCGGCGAGCGGCGCCGCATCGCGGCCCGGCTCGTAAGCGCGCCACACGATGGCTTCGGGCCGACGATGCTCCGGGTACGCGGACGTCTTCGTGAAATCGTCAATCATGGTGGAGTAGACTGCGTGAGCGCAATAACCGTTCCCCCATCTCAATCAGGAGTCAAGCGATGGCAGTCAAGAAGATCCTCTTCCTCACGGGCGACTTCGCCGAAGACTACGAAACGATGGTGCCGTTTCAGGCACTCCAGGTCGTGGGCCACAAGGTCGATGCGGTGTGCCCGGGCAAGAAGGCTGGCGAGCGCGTGAAGACTGCGATCCATGACTTCGAGGGCGATCAGACCTATACCGAAAAGCCGGGTCACCAGTTCACCCTGAACGCGAGCTTCGACGAGATCGATCCGAAAAGCTACGACGCGCTCGCCATCGCCGGCGGCCGCGCGCCCGAGTATCTGCGGCTGAATCCGAAGGTGATCGAGATCGTTCAATACTTCGCGGGCGCGAACAAGCCAATCGCGGCCGTCTGCCACGGGGCCCAGTTGCTCGCGGCCGCCGAGGTGATTCGCGGCAAGCGTATTTCGGCCTATCCGGCCTGCGCGCCCGAGGTGCGTCTCGCGGGCGGCGAATATGCCGACATCGCCATCGACAGCGCCGTGACCGATGCCCCCTTCGTCACCGCTCCGGCCTGGCCCGCGCATCCCGAATGGCTGCGTCAATTCCTCGCGCTGCTCGGTACACATATCGAGCCGTAAGGCCTCCCTTGAACCCGCCGGGCGATGCGCAATCCTGACCACGAGGATTCGCTTCGCCTGGCGCGCCCTCTCGCGCGCACCTGACAATCTTTAACGTAGTCTCGCGAGAAATTCGGATCGTTCTGATCCCGGTATCGATCGGCACTCCCGACAATAGCCCCTTACTTTTTTGGCATATTGCTGGAGTGTGTAGCGATGGCGCTCACCGATTGGTTCGTTCTTCTCGCGATTGTGTTGATGGCGATCGCCTTCTTCTGCCGGCATTCGACCCGGCGCGGCACCTCGGCCGAACGCGCGCGCCATGTGCGCGGCACCCGCATGCTGATCCAGGCGGCCGTGGCACTCTGGGCCGCGCTGCTGATGCTTGAGCGCACCTTCGTCGCGCCGGGCAGCCTGCCGGTCGCGCCTTATCTGAGCCCGCGCGGCGCGCTGACCATCGTGGTCGTGCTTGCGGTCGTGGGTTGCCTGTGCTCGGTACGCGGGCATCAACTGCTCAAGCAACGCCGCCTCTTCGCCTGCTGATGCTGTTCGCGGGTTGCACACACGGTCCGCACACACGGGCTGCACGATGCTCCCGCGCCGCTAGGACGCCGGCCAGGACCGATCTGCCCGCGTGACGGCTCCCGCTGAACCCATCGTGGCAAGCTCGGCGCCGTCGTCTGCGTCGTCGCCGCGCAACTCGCGCTCGTGCGCGGCCATCAATGCAGCCGCTTCGCCGGGTGCGGGCGGCACCACCGCCAGCGCGTCGGGGAGCGAGAGATAGAACGTCGTGCCCTCGCCTTCCACCGACTCGACCCACACACGCCCACCGTGCCGTTCGACCATGCGCCGCACCAGCGCGAGTCCGATGCCTTCGCCTGGCACGACATTCCCATGCATGCGCTGAAAGGCCTGGAAAAGCCGCGGCAACGCCACCTCGGGAATGCCCAGGCCGTTGTCGCGCACATAGAAAATCTGCAACGACTCCACGCCTGGTGGCGCATTGGCCGTACCGATCTCGACCCGCCCCTCGCGTGAAGGATCGAGATAGTTGAGCGCATTGCCGATCAGGTTCGCGAAGATCTGCTCGAGTGCGGTGGGATCGCCCCAGACCGGCGGCAGCGAGCGCACCGTCACCTGCGCCTGACGCGCGCGCACCGAGGCGTGCATCGCATCGACCACGCGCTGCACCAGCTCCTGCACGTTGACGCGCTGGCGCCGGTACTCCACGCGTCCCACGCGCGCAAGCCGCAGCAGCGCGTCGATGATGTGCGAGGCGCGCAATACCGCCGTCTGCAAATAGCGCAGCGCCTCGCCGATATCCTCGTTGATGACATGCTCGACGCGCTCGCGCACCTCGGGCGGCAGCGACGTACGCGCCACGCGCTCGCGCAGGTCGTCGCAAGCGTGATTGAGTTCGCGCGAGAAGCCCTGCAAGTTCACGAGCGGCGCACGCAGGTCATGCGACACGCTATGAATGAACATCTCGTTTTCCTGGGTCTGCTGGCGCAGATTCTCGTTGATGTGCGCCAGTTGGGCGGCGCGACGCGCGAGGTCGGCCTGAAACCCGAGCCGCAGGCGCTCCGCCTCCACGAGCCGCTGACTGATCTGATGCAGCGTCAAATCGAGCTGGGCGATCTCATCGTTGCCGCTCATCAGCGGCGCGAGCGGCTCGTTGCCGGCCAGCCGCCCTGCGTTGTCGGACAGCGCGTCGAGCCGCCCGCGCACGCCGCGCGTGAAAAGCCAGACCGCCAGCGCCACCAGCATGATCGAGCCGATCACGGCCGTCATCACGAGCGTCTGCTGCTGGGCGCGCGCCTGCTCGGCGGCCGTCACGCGCATCACGTCGAGGCGACGCTCCTCGGTCTGGAAAGAAGTGACCTGGGTGCGCACGCGGTCCAGCACGTCGAAGTCGCTAAAGGTGCGAAAGCGCTCGACCAGATCGGCGCGGCGCCCCGAGTGCAGCAGGTCCTGAATACGATCCGACCACTGCCGGTAGCTCTGCACCGCCTGGCGGATCTGCACCGCGCGCTCGACCTGCGAGGGGTTGTCCGCGACCAGATCGACGAGGTGGTCGATGCGGCGGTCGACGTCCATCCAGGTCGCGACCGGTGTGGAAAAGCGCGCGTCGCTCGCGGCCACCGCGCCGCGCAGCTTGACCGACTCGACCAGCACCGGTTCCAGCACCCGCCCCGCCTGAGCCAGCACCTCCTGGCTGTGCCGCCCCATACGCTCGGCGGCTTCCGCGTCGGCCTCGGCCTTAACGATGGCCGACAGCAAGGTCAACTCGAAAACGGCGGGGATCGCGATCAGCAACAACCCTTTGGTGGTGAGGCGCATTGAGTGGCGGTTCGGGGTATCCGGACGGCAAAAAGTATCGGTTCGCCCATTATGTCGGCGTTTGCGCCCCGCGTGCGGCGGAGGTGCGAAGCCCGAGCGCGGCTGTCGTGTTCCGCAGGCGAAGGACGACCTTTCAGGCGGAAAACCAGCGTGTCAATCGCTCGGCGCCACCCCGTTCGTTATGGCTTGCGAAATATTTCGAATAGCCGACAACGTATTGATATAGAAAGGAAAACAGAATAAATCGCCCCAAACTGGCGCGCACCCTTCCCCAGGTTTGCGCGCAAGCACTGCTATTGTGCCGAGACACCGTTCTCGCGGTACGCACCCAGGCTGTGCGCGCGCGCAAGGACGGCGCATGCGTCGCCCCGTCGCGATCCGCACCGGTGCACGCGCGCACTGTCAGAACGCGATACTGCACCGATTTTTTCACCATGCTGGCGCATAGCTGGCCCGCATCTTGCTCATAGTGCGCTCCTTTTGGGCATACGCAGGACACACGGATGGACAATCTCAAAACCGGCACCGACACGCTGTTTCTGTTGCTCGGCGCCGCCATGGTGCTGGCGATGCACGCAGGGTTCGCGTTCCTCGAACTCGGCACCGTGCGCAAGAAGAATCAGGTCAACGCGCTCGTGAAGATCCTCGTGGACTTCTCGGTCTCGACGATCGCCTACTTCTTCATCGGCTACACGATCGCCTACGGCGTGCAATTCTTCTCGCCGGCCTCGCTGCTCGCCGAGCACAACGGCTATCAACTGGTGCGCTTCTTCTTCCTGCTGACGTTCGCGGCGGCCATTCCGGCGATCGTCTCGGGCGGCATCGCCGAGCGCTCGAAATTCAACCCGCAGCTGTTCGCCACCTTCGTCATCACGGGCTTCATCTACCCGTTCTTCGAGGGCATGGTGTGGAACAACCGGCTCGGCTTCGAGGACGCGATCACGCACGTGTTCGGCGTGCCCTTCCACGACTTCGCTGGCTCGGTCGTCGTGCACGCGTTCGGCGGCTGGGTCGCGCTGCCCGCGGTGATGCTGCTCGGCGCGCGTCACGGTCGCTATTCGCGCGACGGCCGTATCGCCGCGCATCCGCCTTCGAACATTCCATTCCTCGCGCTCGGCGCATGGGTGCTCGCAGTGGGCTGGTTCGGCTTCAACGTGATGAGCGCGCAGACCATCGACAAGATCAGCGGGCTCGTCGCCGTGAATTCGCTGATGGCGATGGTGGGCGGCACGCTCTCCGCCTGGCTCGCCGGTCGTAACGACCCGGGCTTCACCTATAACGGGCCGCTCGCGGGCCTCGTCGCCGTGTGCGCGGGCTCGGACATCATGCATCCGCTCGGCGCGCTCGCGACCGGCGCGGTAGCGGGCGTCCTGTTCGTCTATATGTTCACCTGCGTGCAGAACCGCTGGCGCATCGACGACGTGCTCGGCGTGTGGCCGCTGCACGGTCTGTGCGGCGCCTGGGGCGGCATCGCCGCGGGCATCTTCGGCACGCGCGCACTGGGCGGCATCGGCGGCGTGTCGCTGGGTGCACAGATCGTCGGTACGCTGGCCGGCATCGCGATGGCCTCGGTCGGCGGCTTCGTCGTCTATGGCGTGCTGCGCGCGACCGTGGGTCTGCGCATCGATCAAGAGGACGAGTACAACGGTGCCGATCTCTCGATCCACCGCATCACCGCGACGCCGGAGCGCGAGTCGGTGTCTTGAAACGGCCCGCATCCAGGTTGTGATCGCCAGAAGGCGCGAGTGGTTTTCACCGCTCGCGCCTTTTTTGTTGCGCGCGCAAGCTTTGGCGCGTTGCGGCTAGCGCGCAATCACAGCTGACTCATCCCGCCATCGACGATGATTTCCGTGCCGACGATATACGCCGATTCCGCCGCACTCAGGTGCAGCACCGTCGAGGCCAGTTCCGCGGGCGTGCCGAAGCGGCCGAGCGGAATCTGCCCGGCGAGCGCGTCGAGCGTCGCGGGATCGAAACCGAGCTTGCCATGCAACGGCGTGCTCACGGGGCCGGGACTCACGACATTGACGCGCACGCCGCGCGGCAGGAGTTCCGCCGACAAGGTCTTCGCCAGCGACACCAGCGCGGCCTTGCTTGCCGCATAGACCGACGAGGACGGCATGCCGATATGGGCATTGATCGAGCCGTTGAGGACGATCGCCGCGCCCGCGTTCAGCAGCGGCAGCAGCGCCTGGATCTGGAAGTACGCGCCCTTCACATTGGTGTCGAAGCTCTGATCCCAAAGTGCTTCGTCGACCTGATCGAAGGGCGCGAATTTCGCCACACCCGCGTTGATGAACACGGCATCGAGGCGAACACTGTCTTCGTGCAGCGCGGCGGCCAGTTCGCGCGAGTCGGCAGGCGACGCGGCGTCGTTGCGATACGCGCGGGCCGTGGCGCCCAGAGCACGGCGCGCGGCATCGAGCGCGGCTTTATCGCGGCCCGTGACGATCACACTCGCGCCTTCGGCCGCATAGGCCTGAGCGGCGGCAAGGCCGATACCGCTGGTGCCGCCGGTGACGAGGACAGTTTTGTTTGCAAAGCGATTCATGACGTTCTCCGAGGGGATAGTGAAGCTAGGTGGGTCCGGTGCTGGACCGTAACGTCATGGTGCCCGTCCAGGCCGGCGTTGCCGTACGACGGTCGCGGTGAAGACGTTCGAATTGATCGAACGTGTTGTGAATTCGCGCCCGACTAGACGCTGATCTCGACGCCTTTCACGAGACGGCTGGCCAGACGCGGCTGGCGCAGCTGATCGATCCACCACTGCAACGCGCGGCCCGGCCGCTCGGCGCGCCAGGCCACGTAGAGCACATTCGGCTCGCGCGGGCTCGCGGTGTCTTTCTCGATCAGTTCGCCGCTGGCGAGCAGCTTCGCGGCGCGCTCACGCGGCACCCAACCCACGCCCAGCCCGTCGCGCTGCGCGAGGATCTTGGCGCGCATCGACGGCACCGCCAGCACATCCTGGCCACCGATCAGCCCATACGCACGCCCGGGCGTATGCCGCGATGAATCGGCGACCGCCACGCCGCGCACGGCGAGGATCTGCTCGCGGCTCAGCGGGCCGGCCGCCCCCGCAAGCGGATGGCGCGGCGCCACCGCGAACGCCCACTCCATCACCCCCAGCTCGAACCAGTGCAGCCCGGCAATCGCGGGCGGCTCGTTGGTGGCGCCCACGATCAGATCGGCGCGGCCGTCGCGCAGCGCCTCCCAGGTGCCGGCCAGCACTTCGTGCGTGAAGCGCAGCCTGACGCCCGAATCGAGTGCATCGAAATCGCGCACGACGGGCATCAACAGTTCGAACTCGAGGATTTCGTCGGTCACGATCCAGAGGCGGTCTTCCCAGCCATTGGCGACCTGGCGCACGCGCTGCGTCATGCGCGCGACGTCCTGCATCAGCCGCCCTGCCTCGTCGGCGAGCAGTTGGCCCGCGGGCGTGAGTTGCAACCGATAGCGACGCCGGTCGAATAGCAGGGCGTCGAAGCGCGCTTCGAGCTGGCGCGCAGCGTGCGACACCGTCGAAGGCGCCTTGTTCAGGCGCGCCGCGGCACGCGAAAGGCTACCGCTTTCGCGAATCGCCTCCAGCAAGGCCAGTTCCTCTTCGGATAACATGTGCCGCTCCGTCGAACAGGTGTGCGCCGATGGTACGGTAGTGCGCGCCGTTCAGGTCGGAGGATGCCGTCTAATAGCGGGCAAACTGAAGAACTGGCGGGAAGATGTGCGTCAGCGCACAGCGAAAAAAAAGCGCCACGTGTGAACGTGACGCTTTGAAAAGTTCTAGCCATTCCGAGGGCCGTGCTAGAACCTGAGAGACGGTATTCGACCGCGCGCAACCGCTGAATCTGGCCGGCAGCAGATCGTGGAGGGTTCATGGCGATTTTATGCGTAATGCATAACCCGAGACACTTAAAAACCCCGCAAGATTCGCGAGGTTTTGGGTTCAGGCTGCCGCTCGACACATGCTTTGAAACCCTTGCCAGACGATTGCGCCATGAGCGCTGAAATCGCAACAACGATGTGCGTTGTCAAGACTTCGAGATCCTGTCGAAATTAGGTTCCATTTTTTACCCAGATGCTGACTAAGTCAAGCAAAATCTCGCCAGATTACGCGAACTATCAAACATAACGCATTATGTTTTATGAATATCGATGTGACCCGTCTTTCCCCACCGCACAGGGGTTTCATCGGACGGATGAGGTTGACGTCGCCATTCGGATGGGTTTGGCGAACCCTCTAAAATTTGCATGCGATGCAAAGAAAGTTGAAATATTGTTTCGAAAAAACACATAGCAAGAACACAAACTAACAACCACACCTGAGAGCCTTGCCGATGACCACCACCCCTCACTCCCGCGCCGAGGCGACGCGTGATCCTAAGGACGGCGGCGCCGACGAAGTCACTGCCCTGGCGCGCGGACTCACCGTCCTGCGCACCATCGCCGCCGCCGACACGCCGCTTGGCAATCGCGAACTGACGGAGCTTACCGGGATTCCCAAAGCGACGCTCTCGCGCCTGACAGGCACCCTCGTCTCCACCGGTTTCCTCGCGCGCCTGCCCGACAGCGAGCGCTTCGTGCTGACGTCGTCGGTACTCGAACTCTCGAGCGGCTTCCTGCGCAACGCCGATCTGCGCGAGCGCGCGCGGCCCTTCCTCACCCGTCTGGCCGAACGCACCGCGCTCTCGGTCCACCTCGCCGTGCGCGACCGGCTCGATATGGTGGTGATCGACGCAATCCGGCCGCGCTCCGCCGTGCTCGTTTCGCGTCTCGAAGTGGGCTCGCGCATCGACATGAGCCGCACGGCCGTGGGTCGCGCCTATCTGGTGTCGCTCGACGCCGCCGAGCGCGCCGAGCTGACCACCGCCCTGCAAGCCGCCGCCGGCAACGACTGGGGCTTTGTGAGCAGCCGCCTCGACGCCGCGCTCGTCGAGACCGCCACGCAGGGCTACGGCATGGCCGTGGGCGAATGGTACGAAGGCCTGAACGCCATCGCCGGCGCCTTTGCGGGTCCCAGCGGCGAGCTTTACGCCATCAATTGCGGCGGCGCGGCCCAGCAGTGCCCGCGCGACTGGCTCGTCTCGCACGCGGTGCCGCTGTTGCGCGAATGCGTCGAGCGCATCGCGGCGGAGATCGGCGGCACCGCCTGCCTGCCGCCGCCCCTGCGCGCGGGCGCGTTGGCGGGCGCTTAGGCAACGGGCCATACGCCCCTCCTGCCCGCTCACTTCCCGCGATGCCCACTGCCATCACCGACATTCGACGACCGAAATCCTTACACGACGCTGATACGACCTGTAACCTCCGTAACGCCTCGAAAGAAACGGCACTGGACGGTAACAAAGGGCGCAACGTAGCATCATGCTTTTTGGTGGTGTGAGCTACCGGTAAGGTGTCGGTCAGTCATTAGTACGCCGTTGCAAGCGCAAACACCAACGCGCGCTTGCTCGGCGCATCGCTGGTGTCGCCTTGTCCTCCTTGCCTCACAGCGGCGCGGCGTCGAGCCGTGCGCGCGCCCCTCGCCCACCGCCAGCCAGCCAGTCGCATGCGGCCCGCCAGCCGGCACCTGACATCAAGCTTGCGCGCAGCTCGCGTAGCATCGGCAACCGTGAGCGCGGCCGCCGACCCTTCGCCCATGCTCGCGCGCTCGCACGCGCCAGTCCGCCCAACCGACAAGCCTGTCTCTACGCACGTCACCGTTACTCGCAACCGACCTGACCGATGGATCAACAAGAAAAGCGCCCGGATTCCCCTCGTCGAGATACGCCGTCCTCACCCGCTGCGGCGCCGCGCAAGCGCCGCGGCAAGCTGATTGCCATCGGTGTCGTGCTGATCGTCGCGGCCATCGCGCTGCTGCGCTGGCAGCCGTGGAACCGCAGCCCGAACGGCGCGACGGGCGCGCCCAACGCCGCCAGCGGCGGCGGCCGTCATATGGGACGCGGCGGTCCCGGCGCCTTCGCCAACATGCCGCAGCCGGTGAGCGTCGCCACGGCGAAGTCGGGCGACATGCCTATCGTCATCACGGCGCTCGGCACGGTCACGCCGCTCGCCGACGTCACGGTGCGCACGCAACTATCGGGCACGCTGCAAAGCGTCAACTTCCAGGAAGGCCAGATGGTGAACAAGGGCGACGTGCTCGCCCAGATCGACCCGCGCCCCTATCAGATCTCGCTCGCCAACGCCGAGGGCCAGCTTGCGCGCGACCAGGCGCTGCTCGCCACCGCCCGCCTCGACCTCAAGCGCTATCAGACACTGCTTGCGCAGGACTCGATCGCGAGCCAGCAGGTCGACACGCAAGCCTCGCTCGTCAAGCAGTACGAAGGCACGGTCAAATCCGATCAGGCCAACATCGACACCTACAAGCTCGACCTCACCTACGCGCGCGTGACGGCGCCGGTGTCGGGCCGTGTCGGCCTGCGCCAGGTCGATCCGGGCAACTACGTCACGTCCGGCGACACCAATGGTCTCGTCGTGCTCACGCAGTTGCAGCCGATCAGCGTGATCTTCACGACCTCGGAAGACAATCTGCCGGCGATCATGAAACAGATGCACGCGGGCACGAAGATGTCCGTGGCCGCCTACGACCGCAGCAACACCACGCTGCTCGAAAACGGCTTCGTGCAGACCCTCGACAACCAGATCGACACCACCACCGGCACCGTCAAGCTGCGCGCGAGCTTCGCCAACAAGGACGAGATGCTGTTCCCGAATCAGTTCGTCAACGCGCGCCTGCTCGTCGATACGATCCACGACGCGGTGATCGTGCCCACGTCTGCCGTGCTCAACGGCTCGCAAGGTCAGTACGTGTATGTGGTGAAACCCGACAACACCGTGACGGTGCGCGTCGTGAAGGTCGGCCCGATCGACGCCGAGCGCACCAGCATCGCCTCGGGTCTCGCCGTGGGCGAGCGCGTCGTGATCGACGGTTCGGATCGCCTGCGCGAAGGCGCGAAGATCACGATTCCCGCCGCGCATCCGAAGCACGCTTCGGGCGCCAAGGGAGCGTCAGGCGCGTCTGGGGCTTCGTGGGCCGACGCGGCATCGGGCGCGTCGGGGGCAGCAGGCACCCACCGCCATCGTCGCCACGCCTCTGAGACTTCGGGCCAATAAGCCGCATGAATCCGTCCCGCGCTTTTATCCTGCGCCCGGTCGGCACGGCGCTGCTCATGGCGGCGATCATGCTGGTCGGCCTCGTCGCGCTGCGCTTTTTGCCGCTGTCCGCACTGCCTGAAGTCGATTACCCGACCATCCAGGTGCAGACCTTCTACCCGGGCGCAAGCCCGGACGTGATGACCTCGTCCGTGACCGCGCCGCTCGAGCGTCAGTTCGGGCAGATGCCGTCGCTCAACCAGATGTCCTCGCAAAGTTCGGCGGGCGCCTCGGTCATCACGCTGCAGTTCAGCCTCGACCTGCCGCTCGACGTCGCCGAACAGGAAGTGCAGGCCGCCATCAACGCGGCCGGCAACCTGCTGCCGTCGGACCTGCCCGCGCCGCCGATCTACGCCAAGGTCAATCCGGCCGACGCGCCGATCCTCACGCTCGCGATCACCTCGAAGACGTTGCCGCTCACGCAGATCCAGGATCTCGCCGATACGCGTCTCGCGCAGAAGATCTCGCAGGTGGCGGGCGTGGGTCTTGTCAGCCTCTCAGGCGGCCAGCGTCCGGCCGTGCGCATCCAGGCGAACCCGCGCGCGCTCGCGGCCTATGGCCTGAATCTCGACGACCTGCGCACCAGCATCTCGAACCTCAACGTCAACACGCCGAAGGGCAACTTCGACGGCCCGACGCGCGCCTATACGATCAACGCGAACGACCAGCTCACCGACGCCGACGCCTACAAGGACGCGGTGATCGCCTACCGCAACGGCCGCCCGGTGATGCTCACCGACGTCGCCAACATCGTCCAGGGCGCGGAGAACACCAAGCTCGGCGCGTGGGTGAACGACACGCCCGCGATCATCGTGAACGTGCAGCGCCAGCCCGGTGCGAACGTGATCGCGGTGGTGGACAGCATCAAGGCGCTCCTGCCGCAGTTGCAGGAATCGCTGCCGCAGTCGCTCGACGTGCAGATCGTCACCGACCGCACCACCACGATCCGCGCCTCCGTGCGCGACGTGCAGTTCGAACTGCTGATGTCGGTCGTGCTGGTCGTGCTGGTGATGTACCTGTTCCTCGCCAACATCTACGCGACCATCATCCCGAGTCTTTCGGTGCCGCTCTCGCTGATCGGCACGCTGGCCGTGATGTATCTGTGCGGCTTCTCGCTCGACAACCTCTCGCTGATGGCGCTCACCATCGCGACCGGCTTCGTGGTGGACGACGCCATCGTCATGATCGAGAACATCGCGCGCTACGTGGAGGACGGCGACTCGCCGCTCGAAGCCGCGCTCAAGGGCTCGAAACAGATCGGCTTCACCATCATCTCGCTGACGGTTTCGCTGATCGCCGTGCTGATTCCGCTGCTCTTCATGGGCGACGTAGTCGGCCGTCTGTTCCACGAATTCGCGATCACGCTTGCCGTGACCATCGTGATTTCGGCCGTGGTCTCGCTCACGCTCGTGCCGATGCTGTGCGCGAAGATGCTGCGCCACACGCCGCCCACCGAAAGCCACCGCTTCGAGACGCGCGTGCATGCGTTCTTCGACTACATCATCGGCCGCTACGGCGTCGCGCTCGATTGGGTGCTCGCGCGCCAGCGTCTCACGCTGCTGGTGTTCGCGATCACGCTGGTGCTCACGGGCTTCCTCTACGTGGCGGTGCCCAAGGGCTTCTTCCCCGTGCAGGATACCGGCGTGATCCAGGCGATCACGCAGGCGCCGCAATCGGTGTCGTACGCGTCGATGGCCGAGCGCCAGCAAACGCTCGCCAACGAGATCCTCAAGAACGACAACGTCGAAAGCCTGACCTCGTTCATCGGCGTGGACGGCTCGAACATCACGCTCAACAGCGGGCGCATGCTGATCAACCTGAAGCCGCGCGACGACCGCAGCGAAACGGCGAGCGAGATCATCCGCGACCTCCAGCAGTCGGTTGCGCACGTGCCGGGCGCCACGCTCTACATGCAGCCGGTGCAGGATCTGACGATCGACTCGACAGTGAGCCCGACGCAGTATCAGTTCATGCTCACGACGCCCAACATCCAGGACTTCACGACCTGGGTGCCCAAGCTCGTGCAGCGCCTGCAGCAAGTGCCCGAACTCGCCGATGTGGCGACCGATCTGCAGGATCAAGGCTCGTCGGTGTTCATCGAGATCGACCGTGCGAGCGCGGCGCGTTACGGCATCACGCCCGCGACCGTCGACAACGCGCTCTACGACGCTTACGGCCAGCGCATCATCTCGACGATCTTCACGCAGTCGAACCAGTACCGCGTGATCCTTGAAGCCGATCCGGTGATGCAGCACTACACCGACTCGCTGAACTCGATCTACCTGCCCTCCTCGACCTCGACGACGGGTCAGGTGCCGCTGTCGGCCATCGCCAGGTTCCACGAGCGGCCCGCTGCGTTGCTGGTCTCGCACCTTTCGCAGTTCCCGGCCACGACGGTCTCGTTCAACCTCGCGCCCGGCGCGTCGCTCGGCGCGGCGGTCAAGGCGATCCAGCAGGCCGAGCAGGACGTCGGGCTGCCGGGTTCGTTCCAGACGCGCTTCCAGGGCGCGGCGCTCGCGTTCCAGGCATCGCTCTCCAACGAGCTGTTCCTGATCCTCGCGGCCATCGTGACGATGTATATCGTGCTCGGCGTGCTGTACGAGAGCTTCGTGCATCCGATCACGATTCTCTCGACGCTGCCGTCCGCTGGCATCGGCGCGCTGCTTGCGCTGATCATGACTGGGCACGATCTCGACATCATCGGCATCATCGGCATCGTGCTGCTGATCGGTATCGTCAAGAAGAACGCGATCATGATGATCGACTTCGCGCTCGACGCCGAACGCAACGAGGGCAAGCCGCCGCGCGAAGCGATCTATCAGGCGTGTCTCTTGCGTTTCCGCCCGATCATGATGACGACGATGGCGGCGCTGCTCGGTGCGCTGCCGCTGATGCTCGGCACGGGTGCGGGTTCGGAGTTGCGCCGCCCGCTCGGTATCGCGATTGCGGGCGGTCTGATCGTTTCGCAGGCGCTCACGCTGTTCACGACGCCGGTGATCTATCTCGCCTTCGATTCGCTCGCGGCACGTATGCGCAAGCGCTTCGGCGGTGGCTCGCATCCCACGCCGCCGCCCACGCCGCCGTCATCGCCGACACCCTCGTCCGGCGCGGAGCACTGACGCGATGAATCTCTCGCGCCCGTTCATTTCGCGCCCCGTCGCGACCACGCTGCTCGCGCTCGGCATCGCGCTCGCCGGCCTCTTCGCCTTCACGAAGCTGCCGGTGGCGCCGCTGCCGCAGGTCGACTTCCCGACCATCTCGGTGCAGGCGACGCTGCCCGGCGCCAGTCCCGAAACCGTGGCGACCAGCGTGGCGAGCCCGCTGGAGCGCCATCTGGGCTCGATCGCCGACGTCACGGAGATGACTTCGCAAAGCTCGGTGGGCAGCACGCGCATCACGCTGCAATTCGGCCTGAATCGCGACATCGACGGCGCCGCGCGCGACGTGCAGGCCGCCATCAACGCCGCGCGCGCCGACCTGCCCGCGAGCCTGCGCTCGAACCCGACCTACCACAAGGTCAACCCCGCCGACGCGCCGATCCTGATCCTCGCGCTCACCTCGCCCACGCTCACGCCAGGCCAGCTTTACGACTCGGCGGCGACCGTGCTGCAGCAGTCGCTCTCCCAGGTGGACGGCATCGGCGAAGTCGACGTGAACGGTTCGGCCAACCCCGCCGTGCGCGTGGAGCTGGAGCCGCATGCCCTCTTCCACTACGGCATTGGTCTTGAGGACGTGCGCGCGGCGCTGGCGTCGGCAAACGCCAACAGCCCGAAGGGCGACATCGAGTTCGGCCCGCAGCGCTTCCAGCTCTATACGAACGACCAGGCGAGCAAGGCGAGCCAGTACAAGGACCTCGTGATCGCCTATCGCAACAACGCGGGCGTGAAGCTCTCGGACGTGAGCGAAGTGGTCGATTCGGTGGAGGACCTGCGCAATCTGGGTCTGACCAACGGCAAGCATTCGGTGCTCGTGATCCTCTACCGCCAACCCGGCGCGAACATCATCGAGACCGTGGACCGCGTGATCGCGATGCTGCCGCAACTGAAGGCGTCGCTGCCGGCCAGCGTGGAAGTGATCCCCACCTCCGACCGCTCGGTCACCATCCGCGCCTCGCTCAAGGACACCGAGCACACGCTCATCATCGCCGTCGCGCTCGTCGTGATGGTGGTGTTCCTGTTCCTGCGCAACTGGCGCGCGACGCTGATCCCGAGCGTCGCCGTGCCGATCTCGATCATCGGCACCTTCGCGGCGATGTACCTGATGGGCTTCTCGCTCGACAACCTCTCGCTGATGGCGCTCACCATCGCGACCGGCTTCGTGGTCGACGACGCCATCGTGGTGCTGGAGAACATCTCGCGGCACATCGAAAGCGGCAAGTCGCGCATGCAGGCCGCGCTGCTCGGCGCGCGCGAAGTGGGCTTCACGGTGCTGTCGATTTCCGTGTCGCTGGTGGCCGTGTTCCTGCCGATCCTGCTGATGGGCGGCATCGTCGGGCGGCTGTTCCGCGAGTTCGCGCTCACGCTGTCGCTCGCCATTGCGGTGTCGCTGGCCGTCTCGCTCACGCTCACGCCGATGATGTGCTCGCGCCTGCTCGAAGAGGCGCACGAGAAGAAGGAAGAAGGCCGTTTCGCCCAATGGCTCGAACGCGGCTTCATGCGCATGCAGAACGGCTATGAGCGCACGCTCGGCTGGGCGCTCGCGCATCCGCGGCTGATCCTGGTCGTCCTGCTCGCGACCATCGGCCTGAACGTCGTGCTCTACGTGATCGTGCCCAAGGGCTTCTTCCCGCAGCAGGACACGGGGCGTCTGGTAGGCGGCATTCAGGCCGACCAGTCCACCTCGTTCCAGGCGATGAAGGTCAAGTTCGCCGAGATGCAGCGCATCGTTCAGGCGAACCCGGCCGTGGATTCGGTGGCGGGCTTCACGGGCGGACGCGCGACCAACGCGGGCTTCATGTTCGTCTCGCTCAAGCCCAAGAGCGAGCGCAAGATTTCCGCCGACGAAGTCATCGCGCAACTGCGCGGGCCGCTCTCGAACGTGGCGGGCGCGCGCACCTTCCTGCAGTCCGTGCAGGACATCCGCGTGGGCGGCCGGCAGTCGAACGCGCAGTACCAGTTCACCCTGCTCGCCGACAACACCACCGACCTCTACAAGTGGGGGCCCAAGCTCACCGAAGCGCTACAGGCGCGTCCCGAGCTCGCCGATGTGAACTCGGACCAGCAGCAAGGCGGGCTGGAATCGATGGTGACGATCGACCGCCAGAGCGCGGCGCGCCTGAACATCACGCCCTCGCAGATCGACAACACGCTCTACGACGCGTTCGGTCAGCGCCAGGTCTCGACCATCTACAACCCGCTCAACCAGTACCACGTCGTGATGGAAGTCGCGCCGCAGTACTGGCAGAGCCCGGAGATGCTCAACCAGATCTGGGTCAGCACCTCGGGCGGCACGGCAAGCGGCGCGCAAAGCACCAACGCGACGGCGGGCACGGTCAGCGGTCCCACGACCACGACATCGAGTGCGTCGAGCGGCGGCACGAGCGGCACCACCTCAACCAGTGCCGCGTCCATCGCCGCCGACTCCGCGCGCAACCTCGCGACCAACTCGCTCGCGGCGAGCGGCAAGTCGAGCGCGTCCTCGGGCGCGGCCGTGTCCACCTCGAAGGAAACGATGGTGCCGCTCTCGGCCATCGCCTCGTTCGGCCCGGGCACGACGCCGCTCTCGGTGAACCACCAGAGCCAGTTCGTGGCCTCGACGATCTCGTTCAACCTGCCGCCGGGCAAGTCGCTCTCGGACGCGACCCAGGCCATCTACGACACGATGGCCGAGATCGGCATGCCGCAGACCATCCACGGCAGTTTCCAGGGCACGGCGCAGGCCTTCCAGCAGTCGCTCGACAACCAGCCGATCCTGATTCTCGCGGCGCTGCTGGCCGTCTATATCGTGCTGGGGATTCTGTACGAGAGCTACATCCATCCGCTCACGATTCTCTCGACGCTGCCGTCGGCGGGCGTGGGCGCGCTGCTCGCGCTGCTGCTCTTCAAGACCGAGTTCAGCATCATCGCGTTGATCGGCGTGATCCTGCTGATCGGCATCGTGAAGAAGAACGCGATCATGATGGTGGACTTCGCGATCGAGGCGTCGCGCCAGGGCCTGAGTTCGCGCGACGCGATCTATCAGGCGTGTCTGCTGCGCTTCCGGCCGATCATGATGACGACCTGCGCGGCGCTGCTGGGCGCCCTGCCGCTCGCGTTCGGACGCGGCGAAGGGGCCGAACTGCGCGCGCCGCTCGGCATCTCGATCGTCGGCGGGCTGATCGTGAGCCAGATGCTCACGCTCTATACGACCCCGGTGGTGTATCTGTATATGGATCGCTTGCGCGTGTGGTGGGATCAGAAGCGCGGCAAGATCGCACCGCCACCTCGGGCGCTGGAGTGAGCGCTTGATGCGGTAGACAAGCCTGAGCGGCTGGAGCGCAAGCTTCAGCCGCTTTTTCTTGTGCTCAGAGCGGCAGCGGCCGGTCCTGGAAGATGCTCTTCATCACGAGCGTCGACGTCAACCTCAACACCGACGGCAACGGCAGCAGGCGCCGGTCATAGAGCGTCTGGAACGCCTTCAGATCGCGCGTGACGACGTGCAGCATGTAATCGGGTTCGCCAAAGAGGCGCTCGGCACGCGTGATCTCGGGAATGTCGATCAGCGCGTCCTCGAAATCCTGCACGTTCTCGCTACTGCCTTCGCGCAGCGTCGCAAAGACGATCGCGGAAAAATTCAGTCCGACCGCCGACGGCTCGATCGTCGCCCGATAGCCGCTGATGACCTGCGTGCTTTCGAGCGCACGCAGGCGCCGCTGGCACGGCGACAGGCTCAAGCCCACTCGCTCGCTCAGTTCGGTGATCGAAAGTCGTCCATCCTGCTGAATCTCAGCAAGAATCTTGCGGTCAATGGCATCCATACGCGAAATACTAGCGCCAAACGGTATCGGCTGACAAGAAATAGGGAGCACTTCCTTGCGGGGAAACCCTAACATTTGCGACCTTGGCGAATGGGCTCATATCGATGCCCACGTCATCGGCCATCAAGGGAAGTACCGCTGTGCAAGCAAGTATGTTGACCGCGTTCTGGATCGTCTCGTTCTCTCTCGTCATGGTCCCGGGAGCGGACTGGGCCTACGCGATTTCGGCGGGGCTGCGCGGCCGCGTGGTCGCGCCGGCGGTGGGCGGGATGCTGCTCGGTTACCTGGCGATCACGCTGGTGGTCGCGGCGGGCGTCGGCACCCTGGTGACGAGTGTGCCGGCCGTGCTGTCGGTGCTGACCGTGGTGGGCGGCGCGTATCTGCTCTGGCTGGGCGTGAAGACGGTCATGCGGCCGTCGACGCAACTCTCGGCCGATGACGGTCAGGCGCAAACCAGCAAGCAAGGCTGGGCGCTGCGCGGCTTTGCGATCAGCGGACTCAACCCCAAGGCGATCCTGCTTTTCGTCGCGCTTCTGCCGCAGTTCACGCGGCCCGGCGCGGGCTGGTCGGTGGCCACGCAGATCGTGGTGCTCGGCGGCTTGCACATGCTCAATTGCGCGTCGGTGTATTCGGTCGTGGGCTTCGGCTCGAAGGCCGTGCTGGGCACACGGCCCAAGGCGGCGCGTATCGTGAGCCAGTTGTCCGGCGCAGCGATGATCGTGGTGGCGCTGCTGCTGTTTGCCGAGCAGGTTTTTGCGCTTACGCGGCACGGTTGAGTGCGCTAGCGCGTCGAGCGTGGTGTGCCAGGCGTTTCGACGGGCTCGGGGATCGACTGCAAAAAGTCAGTCGCCAGTCGCGTGCAGTATTCGAACGACGGCGCGTAATCCAGCGTGCGAATATCGTCGAATCGTGCGGCGAGAAAAGGTCGGTGTTCGACCAGCAGGCGCAGAAACGTCTCGCGATGTCACACGAGAAATCTGCCTGCCGTCATGAGGCTATCCGGTTCCCGCTCGATAACGAGGCTCAGATCGAAAAGATCGCGCGCCGCCGGACGATCGCCGCGATGCCACATCTTCTTGGCCACGATCTCCGCCGCTGTCTCGACCTTGACCGTCTCGCCCATTAAGGTCCACTCATCGAAGCCGGGCGCCGTCAAATTCTGCGACACCACGAAGTCGATCTCCCCTTCCGGCAGGATCAGTTTCACGAACTGCGCGTGTTCCTCGTAATCCTCGGTGATTTGCGCAGCCGTGTCGTTGATACGCGGATTGACGTAGCCAAGGTACTGCGGGTTCGGCACAAAGATGTCGATATCCCGACTCATGCGATGGCCGTATCGCAACATCAACACCGTGCCGCCGCCAAACGTCCAGAACGGGTTCGCCGTGCCATGCGTCCTGATCTCGTCGATAAGCCGCAGCGCCTCCCGAAAGAGCGGTTGCCACGGCCCATCGGGTAGCGCAGCAGGCCCGCTCATATCCAGACGCCCCGATAAAGATGAAGCGTCTTCGACCACGCCGCGAGGTGCTTCCAGATCACACGGGCCGGCGTACCGGAGCTATGCGCGACCTCCTCGACGGCCTTGACGACGACCGGCACGGGCACCTCATCCAGCATCGTCGAAATCTGCGATTCACAGCCCTCGGGAATATGACCGGACGCAAGCGCCGTCGCCAGGCGGCGTTCGGTGAGATGTCCCTCGTAGCTCACGTTCGCGCTCACTGCCGCCTTGTAGAGCCCACGCTGCGGTGGCCGCGCCGCCGCAGCGAGTTCGAGCCCGAGCACGCCTAGCAGCGGAATCAGCTTGTTGACGCCCAGATCCTTGAGCTTGCCGGATTCGAGCTGATTGATAGTCAGACGCGACAAGCCGGCGAGTTTCGCCAGTTGGGCCTGTGTGAGATCGAGCTGCGCGCGCCGCTGCGCGACGGCCTGACCAATCTCGTAGAGTTGCATGACGGTCTCCCGGGGCCGCCATGCGAGGCGACCCGACGATGTAAAGTATACTTTACATCAAGTGGGTTGGACGCCCGGCCATTTCAACGGCAAAAGGCCTCAGATCCGCCCCGCCTGCCGCATTTCCAGCGGCAGGCACCGCACCAGCAGATGCAGCACGAGCGGCACGATGATCCCGTCGTCGATCACCCCCGCCACCGGCAGCGCGATATTGAACGGGTCCAGCGCGTAGAGCGCCAGCAGCACCGTCGCCGGGAGCAGCCACACCGGCCGCCCGGGCTGGCGCAGCGCGAACCACAACACGCGCGCATCGCCCTTTACGATCTTCCATAGCAACGCCAGACGCTTCATCTTTCAACCCTCCTGCACACATCACCCGCGCACGCTGCCGGGCGTCAATGCGAACCGTGCCCCGGCGCATCCGAGCGCGAGGTGCGCACCACCAGCCCCTCCGGCGAGAAATGCGCATTGAACATGCCATCGCCGGTCACGCCGCCTTCGGCCCAATGCCAGCTCCACACTTCCTCGTGGCTGAGCGCGTACTTCGCGACCTCCGCCGGCTTGCCGAGCAGGCGGCGCACATCGTCCTGCGCCATGCCGGGCACCACCTGGGCGATATTCTGCGCCGTCAGTGCCTGGGTCATCGCGACGAGCTTGCCGTCGGCGTCGAAGTCGAGCATCCACGTGTTCAGGCCGTTCGGCCCGCGCGGGTATTCGAGCCGTTCGGTGCCGTCGTCGTTCTGCCAGACGATCTCGGGCTTGCCCGCCTGGCGGCGCACGTCTTCGACCGTCGATACGCCGATCTTCAGGCCCCCGAACGCCATCGAATCCGGCTTCACGGCGTTGACGGCGTCGGCGACTTTCTGCTGGTCGCAGGCGGTGAAGAGCATCGCGCTCGCCGCGAGGGCGAGGCCAAGGCAACAGGTGCGGAACATGGGCAATTTATGCACGAACGGTAAAAAATCAAGCGTGAAATCAAACGGATAGCGCGCGGTCACTTAAAGCTTTTGCGCGATCGCGAGCGTAAAGATGCGCGCCCAGCGCTTCGCCTCGCGCTCGCTCGGCATCGGCAATTGCCAGAGCGGCTTCGCGGCGTCGCTTACGCGCAGTTCGACGTGCCAGCCATTGGCGTCGCGCGCGGGCTGCGCGCCTTGCAGATCCGCGAAGATATAGGCGCCATGCTGTGCGCCTTGCGTGAGTTCGCACAGGCGCTTGCCGGCCGCGAGCCGGGCTTCGCCCCATGCGCCCGCGACGCGATGCGTCCAGTTGCCTTCGCCGTGCAGGTTCGGCGCGATGTCGCGACGGCGTTGCAGCCAGCGGGCGATCAGAGCGATGACGAGCGCCGCCGCCACCACTGCCGCGCCAATTGCGACGCCCGTGCCAAAGTGCGCCGCGATGGCGTGATACGACCACACCGCGCCATAAATCAGCGCGGCGAATGCGAAAAGCAGGACGAATATGGGCATACGAAAACAGGCGCTGCGAACGCCCGGACGCGCTCGCGCGCGCAAGACAAAGGAGAGCCAAAACGGGAAAGCTGCACGATAGCAGCGCGCCGCAAGCGCAGCCGCGGCCCGGCGGCAAGAACTTGTCTCATCGCAAGGCCGTGACGGAATCAGGAACGCGCCGATTGCCTGCCGGCTTACTGCTGCGGATGCTGGGCCGACCATTCCTTCACGGCGCGCAGCGTGTTTTCGACGTGCTGGTCGGGCGAGAGGCTCGTGTATTCGTAGATGACCTTGCCGTCCGGCGCGATCACATACGAGACGCGATTGGCCATCGACGCATGCAGCGGCATCGACGCGTCATAGGCCTTGATGATCTTCGAGTCCTCGTCGGCGGCCACCGGGAACTTGCTGCGGCACTCGCTCACCGAGAACTTCGTCAGCGTGTCGATGTTGTCGTGCGAGACGCCAATCACGGTGGCGCCATACTTTTTGTATTCGTCCACGGCCTCGGCAAATTCGTGCGCCTCGATCGTGCAGCCCTTCGTGAAGGCGGCCGGATAGAAGTACACCACCACCGGGCCCTTCTTCAGCTCGGAAGCCAGCGAATAGGTGTAGGTCTTGCCGCCCAGCGACGCTTCGGTCGTGAAGTCGGGTGCCGGGTCGCCCGGCTTGAGCGTGGCTTGCGCGCTCAGCGTGAACAGCGAAAGTCCAGCGCACACGAGCGCGGCGGCGGCGGCCGCGAAATACCTCGGTTTCATGTCGAATGTCCTGGTGGGTCCGTGGGTCCTTGAACGGGGGCGCCGCCCGGTCGACCCAGGCGAGCGCCCCTATTGGACCACACTCGGCATGCGTGCGCAGTGCGTGGCGCGCGGCCGGGTTACACCGCCGCAACCGCGCAGCCCACCCTGCCGACGCACGCCTTACGCGCCTCTTTCAGCCATCCGCGTAAGCGGAGAACCACGCGCTCGCCCACAGATTGAGCTCGCCCAGCAGCGGTGGCGTGAGCGCCGCGAAGCGCCCGCCCGCGCCCGCCACCAGCGCCTGCGCAAGCTGATCGTCGCCGCGCTCCGCCGCTTCGGCCACGCGCAGCAACATGCCCAGTTCGCCGCGCTGGCCGTCCACGGCTTCGCTGATCTCGGTCGAGAGTCCGAGGCGCTCCAGGGTATCGGCCGGCGTCGAACCCACCAGCACGTGCACGAGCGAAAAGATGCCGGTCATGAAGGCGGCATCGGAGAAGTCGGCATCGTTAGGCGCCAGGCTGCGTGCGGCCAGTTCCATGAAATGCGAACGCGTGCCCGCCAGTTGCACGAGCGGGTCGGAGCCCCACGGCAGATCGCGTCCGCTTGCATAGAGCAGTAGTTGCGCCCAGCGCGCGATCTGGCGCGTGCCGGCCGCCAGCACGGCTTCGCGCAGCGAGGCGATCGGCCGCCCCGGCGCATAGGCGCTCGAATTGACGAGCCGCAGCAACTGCACGATCACGCCCGGATGGCTGCGCAACTCGTTCTCGAGTTCGGCGATGCCGACGTCGCCCGCCACCAGCGCGAGCAGGCGCACGAGCGCAAGGCGCGAGGCGCGCATGCGGGGCGCGCGCAGCACTTGCGGGCGCGCGAAGAAGTAACCCTGGAACAGGTCGAAGCCCAGATCGCGCGTGTATTCGAAGTCCTCGCGGGTCTCGACTTTTTCGGCGATGAGCGTCTTGCCCTCGGCGGCGATGGCGGCCGCGAGCGCGGGCAGCGCCGCGCGCTCGGTCTGCATCAGATCGACCTTGACGATGTCCGCATAGGGCAGCGCGCGGCGCAGGCCGTCGGTCAGCGCGCTTACGTCGTCGAAAGCAATGCGGTAGCCGGCGCGGCGCAACTGCGCGAGACGTTCGAGCACGGCCGTGTCGAAGCCCACGTGTTCCAGCACTTCGAGCACGAAGCGGTCGGGCGGCAACAGATGCACGATGTCGTCGAACAGCAGCTCGCGGCTCATGTTGACGTAGCCGTGATGACGGCCGAGCACGGCCGGCACGCCGAGCTGGCCAATCGTGCGCGCCATCACCTGGGCGGTCGCGAGCGCGTCGTCGAAGACATCGGCGCGATTCTGGGGGCCGCCACGAAACAGCAGCTCATAGGCGCTGAGCGCGCCGTTGCGGTCGAGGATCGGCTGACGGCCCAGATAGACGAACGGCTGCGCACTGGCGTGCTGGGCGGACTGCGCGTGCAGGTCAGACTGCTGAGCGCCGGGGCCGCTATCGCCTGGCTCGGCCGGATGCTCCGGTCGAGCGGACGCTGACGATGAATCGGACATGGCGAAAAAACTCGGGCGGATAAATTCGGACGGATTGGACCCGGTTCGCGCGAATCCCCTTGTTGGGATCCGGTCCCGCGCACCTGATCGGACAATAACCGGTCAAAAACTGGCGTAACAAAAAATGGCCGGCCTGGCACCCCGGTTCTCATAAGGCTAACGCAAAGTCTTACGCGTGGGGCGCTTCACATGCATCCTGCATCGCCGGGGACGTCCGACCGGCGCCACTTTAACCGAATCTGGGCGCGCTGGCATCGCCGTCGGTGCAGAGATGCGCATCCGGTCGTTTTTTCTACACAGCCACTAAAGATTTCGCGCCCCAGGTCGATATCACGGTCTGATGGGGCGCGTCATGCCGGTGGCCGATCCGCCCGCTGCCCAAGCCGACGCGCGAGACGGGGCTGCAAGCCGCACGACGGACTCGACGCATACACGCCGACTAGTACACAGGTTGCCAGCGACACACATGGAAGCGAACAGGATCAATGCGCCCCGACCGGGCTGGTTACGCACGGTCATGGACCGGCTGCGCGCGCGCGCCGGCCGCCACGGTGCACCCGGCGCACCCGGCGATTCGCTCGCAACGACGCTCGGCGCGCCGCTCGTGCCCACCGCCGCCGACCTGGCCGCTACGTCCGACACCGACACGCCCGCGCCGAACCTGCCGGTCAAGCACGCCGACGCCACGTCCCGATCGTTCGAACAGACGGCCGCAGCAGTCGACTTCCTCGTGCATGTGGACCGCAACCTGCGCTTTCTCTACGTCTCCGACGCGAGCCTGCGCTTTGCCGGCTATCACCGCGAGTTCCTGCTCGGCGCGACGCTGCACGACCTCGTTGCGCCCGAACATCTCGCGCGCCTCGACGCTCTCTTCGAGCGCGCGCTGGAAAGCGGCGGCATCGAAAAAGAAACCGTCGACCTGATCAAGGCCCTCACCTATCCGATGGCGGTGGAGTTGCGCGTGCAGCGCGCCGCCTACGCCGGCATGGATGGCTTCTCCATCGCGGCCTTCGACGTCTCGGCCTGGCAAGGCGCACAGGCGCGCCTCACGCACGCGCTGCATCACGATCCGTTGACCGGCCTGCCCAATCAGGCCGCGCTCGGCCCGGCGCTCGAACGCGCCCAGGCCGAAGCCGACGCGCATGGCGTACCCGTCGCGCTGCTGCTGCTCGATCTGGACGACTACCAACGTGTGAACCGCGCGCTCGGCTATGACGCTGGCGACGAGTTGCTGCGCGAGACCGCACGACGGCTCACGCACCTCGCGCTGCAAGGCGAGCTGATCGCACGCATCGGCAGCGACGAATTCGCGATCCTCATCACGCCACAATTGCGCGGTGAACCGGGCAACGTGCGCGTGGCCGCCGAAGCGCTCGCGCGCCGTCTGCTCACGTCGATCCTGCAACCCTATACGTTCCGCGATCAGCCCGTGCATCTGTCGGCGAGCATCGGCATCGCGTTTCATCCGGACCAGCGGGCTCACATGGGCGCCGCTCATACCGATGCGCAGACGGGCGCGCACGACAGCGCGCAAGCCGACGCACAGGACGACGTGCAAGCCGACATGCAGGCCGACACCACGCCGCTGATCCGCCGCGCCGACCAGGCGCTGCAGCAGGCCAAGGCCGCGGGCGGCAACACGTTGATGCTGCACGTACCCGACAACGATCCGACCGATGCACTGCGCCTGAAGCTCGAGTCCGATCTCTACGACGGCGTGCGCAACGGCGAGTTCTCCCTGCACTTCCAGCCGATCACCAGCAGCCTCACGCGCGGTGTGGTTGGCGTCGAAGCGTTGATCCGCTGGCAACATCCCTTGCACGGACTCGTGCCGCCCTCGACGTTTATTCCGCTTGCGGAATCCGTCGGCCTGATTAATTATCTCGGCAACTGGGTTTTGAAAGCGGCCTGCATGCAATTGACGCAATGGGACGAGCAAGGCATCGCCTTGCAGTACATCGCCGTCAACGTCTCGCCGCAGCAGTTCCGCAATCCGCGTTTCAAGGACAGCGTAGAGGAGGCGATCCAGCTCACCGGGCTCGATCCGCGTCGGCTTGTCTTCGAAATTACCGAAAGCCTGCTGATGCAAGACCCGCAGCACGCAGTCAAGCTGCTCGAGGAGCTCACGGCGCTGGGCATACGCTTTGCTATCGACGACTTCGGCACGGGGTATTCGAGTCTTGCGTACCTGCAGCGCTTCCCGCTTTCGAAACTGAAGATCGACCGCAGCTTCGTCGAGAATCTGCTCACTTCGCGTAACGATCAGGCGATCGTCAACGCGGTAGTGGGCCTCGCGCGCACGCTCGAACTGGAACTCGTCGCCGAAGGGGTCGAGACCGAAGCGCAGCGCGAATTGCTCACGAAGATGGGCTGCGACCATATCCAGGGCTGGCTCGTCTGCAAGGCGTTGCCGTCCGAGGAACTCTCGCAGCGTTTCGAGTCGCGCACCCTGCACGTTCACCGCGTGCACTGATGCCGACACCGATACACGCAGGGCATTAGCGAAATTGACATGGTTCAGATGGTAAAGGCTGTCCTGCTCGACCGGCTCTGGGCTCGCATGAACGAGCGCGGGGACTTCCCCATGCTGTCGCAATCGCTGCGCACGACGGTCGCCGCCATGACGAACGACGACTACGACTTCAGTGCGCTCGTGAAGGTGGTGCTCTCGGACTTCGCGCTCACGCAGAAGGTGCTGCGTCTCGCCAACTCGGCGATGTACATGGCCTTCGGCGGCAATATCACGACCGTCACGCGCGCGTTGATGGTGCTCGGCATGGATGCGGTCGGCCACCTCGTGGTGGGCCTGAAGATCGTCGATCACTTCCATCACAGCGCGCCGCGCCGCATCGACGCCAAGCTCGAACTCAACCGCACCATGCTGTCGGGCTGCGTGGCCCGCAAGCTCACCGAACGCGGCGACCTGCGCGCCGGCGAAGAGGCCGTGGTCTGCACGCTCATGCGTCAGGTGGGCAAGCTGCTCGTGGTGTTCTATCTCGAACCCGAGTGGGACCAGATCCGCCGCGAATGCGACGAAGGCGTGAGCGAAGACGACGCCTGTATCGACGTGCTCGGCGTGACCTTCGCCGAGATCGGCCAGGACGCGGCCGCGCGCTGGCGCCTGCCCGAAGCGATTCGCGAAGGCATGGGCGAATACGACCCGGCCGGCACCGAGTCGCGCCAGGTGCAGTGGCTGCGCGCCATCACCAACTATTCGACCGAAGTCGCGCGCGTGCTCACCACGCCCGGCCTCACCGAAGAGATGCGCGAAGAGCACATCTCCGAGCTCGCTCACTTCTACGGCCGCGCGCTGTCGACCGATCCCGAAACGCTGGTGCAGATGAGCCTCGCGCTCGCCCGCGAAGAGGCCGACGACGGCGTGATGCGCGAGATCGTCGAGCTGCGGGCGAACGCCGATGCGATTGCCCGCGAAGCGCTCGACCCCGAAGCGCGCATTGCGGCCGGCGTGGAAGATTTACGCTCGCTGCCGCCGAACAGTCCGCTCGCTACGGCGCTCACGCTCGCCACCGAAACCGTGCTGGCAGGTCTCGGCTTTGCGCGCACGGTGGTGTTCGTGCGGCGCGGCGCCAACGTCTTCGAAGCGCAGCACGGCTTTGGCCCGCAAATGGAAGACAGCCTGGAGAAGCTCTCGTTCAGCGCGGCATTCCAGCCCGACGTGTTCCATCTGGCGATCGCGAACTCGGTGGGCATCTTCATCGAGAATGCACGCGACCCGAAGATGCTCGCGCGTCTGCCGGGCTGGTATCGCGCGCGCTTCGACGACACGCGCGCCTTCGTGCTGCTGCCCGTGGCGGTCCAGGGCGACGCGCCCGTGGCCCTGCTCTATGGCGACTGGCTGATGAGCCAGGAACCGCGCCGCATCTCGCAGAAGGAAATGAGCGCGTTGAACGAGCTGGCGCACGAGCTTTCGCGGTTCTTCGCGGCGAGCACCGTCAAGGCATAACCCCCGCTCGGCGCCTCACACCCGGAGAACGGGAGCCGGCTGCAAGGCCACTCCCCGCTCCTTCTTCGGGTGCCCCCGCCTCAATCCTCGATACGCTCCAGCCCTTGCGCTTCGGCGTTGCGGTCGGCCATGCCGGCCCACTCCGCGGCTGCGAGCCCGAGCGCGGCCACCGCGCTCGCGTCGAGCGGCGCAAGCATCGTGCAGGCCATATCGACGGCTGCCCAGTCGCCACGCTCGAGCGCTTCGCTCACGTCGAGCAGACGCCCCAGCACGCCCTCGCGGCGCGAGATGGCTGCGCGAATCGGCTTGCTCAGGCGCAGCACTTCGAGCGCGCCGTCGAGCGGCCCGCCAAACACCGCGTCGACGAACGAAAACACGCCCACCAGGAACGCCGCGTCCTCTTCGCTCGGCCCGGCCTCCGGCACGATCGCCGTGGCCAGCTCCATGAAGCGGGCGCGCGCCGCGGCCAGTTGCAGCAGCGGATCGTCTTCGAGCGAGATCTTGCGGCCATCGGCATAGAGCAGCAGTTGCGTCCAGCGCGTGATGCGATTGGTGCCCGTGGCGTTGATCGCCTCGCGCAGCGTCGTCACCCTGCGGCCAATCGCATAACTACTCGAATTGGCGAGCCGCATCAGATGCATCACGAGCACGGGATTGAGCTTGAGTTCCGCTTCGAGCTGCATCACCGTGGGCTCGGCCGCGAGCAGTTGCAGCAGGTTCAGCAGCGCGTGACGCGGCGCGCTCGCCTTGCGCGCCCCGCCCTGCGGTTTGGCGAAGTAATAGCCCTGGAAGCGATCGAAGCCAAGCGCATGGGCGCGGTCGTGCTCGGCCGGCGTCTCCACATCGAGCGCGACGAGGATCTTGCCCGCCGACTTGAGCACGCTCGCGAATTTCGGCAGCAGTGCGGGTGCGATGTCGCGCGTGTCGATCTTGACCGCATCGACATAGGGCAGCAGCCTGGCGAACGATTCGTCGGCCTTCGTCACGTTGTCGAGCGCGAAGCGATAACGTTTGCCGTGCAGCACGACAAGGCGCGCGATCAGCTCCGCATCGACGCCGATACCGACCGGCAATTCGAAGATCACGCCATCGGGGGCGAGGCGCAGCAGCGCGTCGTCGAACAACGCCTCGCGCGTGATATCGAGCCAGGCAGGATGACCGCTCAGCGAGCCTCGCAAGGCCGGTGCATTGAAGGCCTTCAGGAGCGCGGCGCCAGCGCTCGCATGCGGATCAGGCTCCCCTTCGACTGGATTGACCACGATGCGCGGCAGCGTTTCATACGCGCACAGCATGCCGTCGCGATCCAGCATGGGCTGGCGCGTGAAATAAACGTGGTAGGGATCGGCCGGTTGGCCACTGGTTGGCTGATCGCCTTCGACACCCGACATGCGCTGCCGGTCTGCGGCACTGAAACTCATGGGTCCCCCGCAAGGCGCCGTGCCTGAAGCGGCGCCAAGGTCGTTTGATGTTCTCTCGTTCGACTCGTTCTTGCTCGCCGTTTGCGCCTGCGTCGAACCTCTCGCTCACGTTAAAACGCTGCTGCGGCGGCCTCTCTCTCCTGTCCGATTCTATCCTGGCGGATACGTCCGGCCTATGAAGTGGACACTCAATTCCACGAAATTATAGGTACACCGTGGCCGTTTTTCGACGGTCAAAATCACGCCATTTATTTGCATTCCGAACTAATTAATCAGCAAAAAATACCGGCCAGACTGTGCTGGCCGGTATCGGGCGGTACTTCAGCGGCGCGTGCTTACTTCAGCACGACCTTCACGTCGAAGTACTTCGCGGCGATCTTGTCGATCGTGCCGTCCGCCTTCAGGTCCTTGAGCGCGCCGTTCAGGGCGGCCTTGAGCGCCGCATCGTTCTTGCGCACGCCGTAGCCCACGCCTTCGCCGAGCAGCTTCGCGTCGACGACCTGCGGGCCCGCGAAGGCGAAGCCCGCGCCTTGCGGCTTGTTCAGGAAGCCCTTCGAAGCGGCCTCGGCGTCCTGGAACGCCGCGTCCAGACGACCGGAGACGAGATCGGCATAGATCTGGTCCTGGGTCTGGTAAGGCACGACGTCGACGCCCACCGGCGCCCACTTGGCCTTCGCGTAGGTTTCCTGGATCGTGCCCTGGAGCACGCCCACGTGCTTGCCCTTGAGCGATTCCGGCGTCGGCAGCAGCGGGCTGCCCTTCTTCGCGATCATCTGGTTGGGGATCGCGTAGATCGGATCGGTGAAGTCAATCGCCTGGCGGCGTTGATCCGTGATGGTCATGTCCGAGTTGATGGCGTTGAACTTGCGCGCCTGCAGCGCCGGGATCAGGCCGTCGAACGAGTTTTCCACCCACACGCACTTCGCCTTGAGCTTCGCGCAGACCGCGTTGCCGACGTCGATATCGAAGCCTTGCAGCTCGCCGCTCGGCGATTTCGATTCGAACGGCGCATACGACGCCTCGACGCCGAAGCGGATTTCCTTGATATCGGCAGCCTGCGCCAGGGTGACGCCCGCGCCGAAGGTGACAGCCGTGCAGAGCGCGAAAGTGGCCAGCTTGTTCCAGTTCATGTTCATCAGTGTCTCTTTCCAGTCGAAATACGGTGCGCTCCGTCGATATGCGGGGCGCGGCACAGGATCGCTGCGCCAAAAATGCGGCTCAAACGATCGCACCCTCTGTGATGCGCCGCAGCAACCGCAGGGGCGCGATTGTACCGCGCCTTGCACGAGCGCCCGCCAAACGGGCCGCGCGCGAAGATGCAATTGGGTGTCGTGGATGCGCAAGCGCGGCGCTGGACGTTGCGCCGCGCCACAAGCTCAAACCAGGGCGGCAAGCGTGGCGTCGGTGGTCTCGACCACCAGCAGCCCCGCGCGCAGACCCGGCTTCACGGTGGGGTTCGGGAACACGATGCGTTCCTCTTCGTGCTCGACGACATAGCGATACGCGCCGTCCTCGGCGAGCACCGTGCCGCGCGCGAACGGCGTGAAGTTCGGCACATCGGCGGCCACGTGCAGCGCGAATGCGTCGCTCTGCTTCGTGATCTGGCCGATCACGGTGAACACTCGCGGCAGCGGCGCGTCCGCCGCTTTCGTTGCACCCGCAACCAGCCGGCGCACGGCTGCATCAGCGGCTGCGAAACGCGCGAGATCGTTTTCACCGAACGGCCGCACCTTGCCCAGTTCCAGCGTGCAGGCGATGGCGCCGCAGTGATCGGCCGTGAACGACGAATACGTCGCGCCCTGTTCCGTGTGGATCAGGACGGCGGCGATGCGCGCATCGGCGAGCCAGTCGAACATCGCGCGCGAAGGTGCGTTGTCCAGCGCGTTACCCGTATAAGGCAGCAGAGCGAACTGCTCGAACGCCGAAGCGCGAATCGCCGTATGCATGTCGAGATGCCAGCGCCCACCGGTCGCGGTGGAGGCATCGGCGAAAAAGCGCTGCGCCGCCGCTTCCAGCGCAACGGCGCGCGGCGCTTCGCGGCTTTGCGGCACGCGCGCATGACGCCCGCCAAACAGGCGATTGAGGTCGTCGTCCTGATAGCGCGTGGCGGCACGCATCGCGGCCACGTTGCCGAGCACCACGAGCACGCGGCAGGCCAGTGCGAGCCGCCCGGCCGCGAGATCGGCGACGATCTGCGAAAGCAGTTCGATGGGCGCGGTTTCGTCGCCGTGCACGCCTGCCGAGAGCAACACACTGCGCGTCGACTCGTCCGCAAGCGCAGGCTCCAGCAGCAGCACGCCTTCGTCGAGCCACTGCCAGCGCACCGCGCCATCCGCGCACGCGCCGCCCGTCTCTGCCTCGTTCGCGGGCCCGACACCCGCGAGCGTCGCGCCGAGAAAATCGCCCAGCACGACTTCAGCGCTGGAAGTCATAGAGCGATCCGAGGCCCAGAATCTGCGTGAGATCGTCGAGCGCCGTGCGCGACTCCACCAGCAGCGCCGGATCGGTCAGATCCTGCGGCGCGAGACGGTCGCGATAGTGCTTTTCGATCCACGCGTCGAGGCGCGCGAACAGCGTATCGTTCATCCACACGCCCGGCGCGACCGCGGCGCGCTCGGCTTCGTCGAGCACCACGCGCAGGCGCAGGCACGCGGGGCCGCCACCGTTCTTCATGCTCTCGCGCAGATCGAACACCAGCACCTCGTCGATGGGGCCGCTCTTCGCGGTGAGGTCGTCGAGATACATCGCCACGTGCGGATTCTCGCGGCATTCCTGCGGCACGACGAGCACCTGACGGCCATCCGCGCGGCTGAGCAACTGGCTGTTGAAGAGATACGAGGTGACGGCATCGGACACGCTCACCTGGGCGTCGGGCACCTCGATCACGTTGAACGGCGCGCCGTGCGCATCCAGCTTGCGGCGCAGTTCGCCATAGACGTTCTGTTGATCGACGAACGCGCGTTCATGGCAGAACAGCGTGCTGCGATTGCCGACGGCGATCACGTCGTTATGGAACACGCCCGCGTCGATCACCTCGGGGCTTTGTTGCGCGAACACCGTGTCGGCGTCCGTGAGGCCGTGACGCTGCGCCACCGCGCGGCTCGCCTCGAACGTCTGCCGCGCCGGGAAGCGCTTGGGCTCCGGCCCACGACGGTATTCGCTGCGGCCATAGACGAAGAATTCCACGCCGCGCGCGCCGTACTCCGCGCAAAAGCGCGTGTGATTGGCCGCGCCTTCGTCGCCGAGCGCGGGCGTGCCCGGCAGCGCGTCATGCACCACGAAATGCGACGGGTCCGCGAAGATCGAGCCAAGCGTGCGGCGCGTGTACTCGTGCTCGATCGCGCGATGCAGCTTGCTGCACAAGTTCGCGGGCGTGAAATGCACGCGCCGCTCGGGCGTGTCGGCCGACGGGCTGACCGTGGCCGCGTTGGCGGTCCACATCGCCGAGGCGGAGCTGGCCGCCGCGAGCAGTTCGGGCGCGTCCTTCGCGGCGCGCGCGATGGCGTCGGCATCCTTGCCCGTGAAGCCGAGTTCGCGCAGCAAGCGAATCGAAGGCCGCTCCTGCGGCGGCAGCACGCCCTGCGCGAAGCCCAGATCGGCCAGCCGCTTCATCTTGCGCAGCCCTTGCTGGGCAGCGGCGCGCGGATTGGCGACCGACTTCTCGTTGTTCTGCGAGGCGACGTTGCCGAACGACAATCCGGCGTAGTTATGCGTGGGGCCGACGAGTCCGTCGAAATTCGCTTCGAGCGCCGTGGCGGCCAGCTTGGCGGAGTTACTCATCGTCGATCCTCAGAATTGAAGGCCCGGCGAAACGCTCGCGGGCATCAGCAGTTGTGCGCTTTCCACCGAGGCCATCGGCCACGCGCAGTAGTCGGCGGCGTAGAAGGCGCTCGGGCGATGATTGCCCGAGCGACCCGGCCCGCCAAAGGGCGCGCCGCTCGACGCGCCGTTGGTCGGCCGGTTCCAGTTGACGATGCCCGCGCGGATCTCGCGCGAGAAGCGCTGCCAGAGCGCGGCATCGTCGGCGAGCAGGCCGGCGGAGAGGCCGTAGGCCGTGTTGTTGGCCTGGGCGATGGCGTCGTCGAAACCGGCGTAGCGGATGATCTGCGCGAGCGGGCCGAAGTGCTCTTCGTCGGGCAGGTCGGCCACGCCCGTCACGTCGAGAATGCCGGGCGTGACGAAGCCGAGCGCGGGGTCGCGCTGCTGCATCGGCAACAGCGCCTTTGCGCCGCGCGAGAGCAGCAGCGTCTGCGCGTCGATCAGCTTGGCCGCCGCGCGCGCCGAAATCACCGCGCCCATGAAGGGCTGCGGCTCGGCGTTGTATTCGCCCACGGCGATACGCGACGAGACCTCGACGAAACGCTCGATAAAGCGATCGCCGAACTCGCCCGAGGGCACCAGAATGCGGCGCGCGCAGGTGCAACGCTGCCCCGCCGACAGGAACGCCGACTGGATCGCGTGATGCACGGCGGCGTCGATATCCTCGACCGGGGCCACGACGAGCGGGTTATTGCCGCCCATCTCCAGCGCGAGCACGATTTCGGGACGGCCGCCAAACTGACGATGCAGCAGCGTGCCCGTGTCCGAGCTGCCCGTGAAGAACAGGCCATCGATCTGCCGATGGTTCGCCAGCGCGATGCCGGTGTCGCGCTCGCCTTGCACGAGATTGAGCACGCCCGCAGGCAGGCCCGCTTCCTTCCAGATCTCGACCGTTGCGCGCGCAACGTCAGGCGCGAGCTCGGACGGCTTGAACACGACGGCATTGCCGGCGATCAGCGCGGGCACGATATGGCCGTTGGGCAGATGACCCGGGAAGTTATACGGACCGAACACCGCCACCACGCCGTGCGGGCGATGGCGCAGCACGGCCACGCCGTCGGCCATGTCGCTGCGCTTTTCGCCGGTGCGCTCGCCATAGGCCGTGATCGAGATCGCGACCTTGGCGGCCATCGACGCCGCTTCCGTGCGTGCTTCCCAGAGCGGCTTGCCGGTTTCGCGGCCAATCGCGCGCGCGAGATCTTCCTTGCGTTCGTTCACGAGCGCCGCGAAGCGCTTGACGATTTCGCAGCGCGTCTCGAACGGCGTCTGCGCCCACGTGGGAAACGCGCGACGCGCGGCGCTCACGGCGCGGTCGACATCCTCGGCGCTCGCGGCGTTGCCGCTCCATACGGTCTCGTTCGTGCCGGGATTGCGCGAAGCAAATGCGGGACCGTTAGCCGCGCACCATTGCCCATCGATGAAAAGCTCGTTCATGGTCATCCTTGTTTTCTGCTTATGCCCTGTGCCCTTCAGGCCACTTCAGGCGGGCTTTCTTGCATGCGCCGCGCCGAGCACGCGCACCGGTTCGCCTTCCTTGACGTTCAGCGCCGCCGCTTCCTGCGCGCTCAGCGTGAACGCACCGTCCTCCACGACGCCGGGTGCGAAGCCCACGCGGAAATCGGTGAGCGACGTATTGGAGACGAGCGAGCGCACCTCGCCCGCCTCGGCCTGCGCACCGATCCGCACCGGCACCAGCACGCTCTCGCGCACCGTGCGCAGGTCGGCGATATGGCATTCGAGCACCGGGCCCGCGTCGAAGATATCGACGTGATTCTCGTAGCGCAGCCCCTCGCCTTCGAGCATGCGGCGCGCGGGCACCGTGTCGGCATGCGTGAGGCCGACGCAGGCCTGCGCCTCGTCGGGCAGCAGCTCGACGTAGACGGGATAGCGCGGCATCAGCTCCGCGAGAAACGACTTGCGGCCGTGCGCGCTCAGATAATCGGCGGCGTTGAAGTCGATCTGATAGAAGTGCGAACCGACTGCTCGCCAGAACGGCGACGTGCCTTCATCGTCGAAATGCCCGCGCAACTCGGCGCAGATGCGTTCAGGAAAGCGTTCGCGGAACTGCGCGATAAACATGAAGCGCGAGCGCGAGAGCAAGCCGCCCATGCCGCCCGTGCGATAACGCGGCGAGAGGAACAGCGAGCACACTTCCGCATAGCCCGTGAGATCGTGCGAGATATTGAGTGCGCGCATGCGCGTCCAGATACCCAGATCCTGGCTCGCGTGCACGACCGTGCTCACGCGGTAGTTGTAGAACGGCTGTGTGAGGCCCACCGCCGTCTCGATCCCGCACACCCCCGCGACGTCGCCGGTCGCGGTGTCTTCCATCACAAAAAAATAACCCGCTTCGGACGCCGGCGCCTCGCCCGCCAGCGTGCGGCGCGTGCGCTCGATGCGCGCCGCGAGCGCGTCGCGGTCGGGCTTGAAGGTGGTGAGGCCGGGGCCGGTTTCCTGGGCAAGCGCGACGAGCGCGTCCACATCGCCCGTCTGCACGACGCGTACTACGATCATTGCGTCTCTCCCATCGTGTCCTCGTTGTCCTGTGCGTCTTCATCCTGACGATAGAGCGGCGCGCAGCGCACCGTTTCGCCATCCTGCACGTTGAGCGCGGCGCGCGTGGCCGCGTCGAGCGGCGCGTCGCCCTGCACGGCATGCGCGCCACGATGGGCCGCGCTTGCCGGTGCTACTGGCAACGTCGCCATCGCGCAGCGGAACTCGCCGCCCTGCTGGCTGGCAACGAGCCATGCCGCGCCATCGGCTGCACTCGCGCTCTCGCGCACGGTGCGCGTCTGGTTGCCTGCGACGGACGCCGTGCGATCGACCTGCGCCGTGAGCACCGGGCCCGCGTCGAAGATATCGACGTAGCGGTCCGGCTCGAAACCTTCTTCCAGATGGATTTCGTAGGCGAGCAAGGTGCTTGGGTCCGGCTCGCCCAGCACGCGCTGCGCGGCCTCGGGCAAGAGCGGCACGTAAATCGGATACGCGGGCATCACCTCGGCGATAAAGGTGCGGCTTCTGCCGCCCGACGCCATTTCGATGTCCTTGAAATCGCGGCCGAAGAACTTGCGCCCGACCGCTTCCCAGAACGGCGAGACGCCCGCATCGTCGGTCACGCCGAGCAGCAGCGAAAACACCTCGGGCGTGAAACGGCGGCGGTTCATCGCCACGTACATCATGCGGGCGCGCGACATCAGGTGCGCCGCCGCGTCGCCGCGCAACGCGGGGTCGATATAGAAGCCCGCGAGGCGGCTCTTGCCGGTCAACTCGTGCGACATGGTGAGCGCGTGAATCTTGCGGTTCACGTGCAGCTCGCGCGAGGCGTGAATCAGCGCGTCGTTGCGAAACGCGTAGAACGGCTCGGCATATCCGGCCGCCGCGACGATGCTGGAGGTGCCGACGAGCCTGCCCGTCGCCGAATCTTCGAGCACGAAGAGATAGAACTCCTCGCCCGGAAAATCGACGTCCGCGCGAAACGAGTCTTCGGACAGCGCGATGCGCGCCTCCAGCGCCGCGCGGTCGTGCGGCAGCGAGTGCAGCACGGGCTGCGCGGTGCGCGCCATGTGGGCGATCGCATCGAGATCGGAGAGCCTTGCGGGGCGAACGAATAGCATCGTCGGTCCTGGATCGGTTTGAAAGGCGCGGCGCTTAGCGTGCGCCGACCACGTCTTCGAAGGCCTGTTCGAGGCGCGCGAAGCCCTCGTTCAGATCGGCTTCGGGCATGATCAGCGACGGTGCGAAACGCAGCACGTCGGGACCGGCGATCAGCATCATCACGCCGCGGTTGGCCGCCGCCGCGTTGAAGTCTTTTGCGCGGCCCGCATAGCGTGCGTTCAGTTCGGCGCCGATCAGCAGACCCTTACCGCGCACTTCGCGCAGCACGTCGAAACGTTCATTGAGCGCCGCGAGCTTCGCGCGGATCGCCTCGCCGCGTGCGCGCACGCCCGCGAGTACGGCCGGATCGCTGATCAGCTCGACCACCTTGTGCGCGATCGCGGCGCCCAGCGGATTGCCACCGTAGGTCGTGCCGTGCACGCCCACCTTGAAATGCGCGGCGATCGCCTCGGTCGTGAGCATCGCGCCGATCGGGAAGCCATTGCCGAGCGCCTTCGCCGTGGTCAGGATGTCGGGCGTGACGCCAGTGTCCTCGTACGCGTAGAAGGTGCCGGTGCGGCCCACGCCGGTTTGCACTTCGTCGAAAATCAGCAGCGCGCCATGCGCGTCGCAGGCTTCGCGCAGCGCTTTCAGGAAGGCCGGATCGGCGGGAATCACACCGCCCTCGCCCTGCACCGGCTCGACGATCACGGCGCAGGTCTGCGGGCCGATCGCGCGCTTCGCGGCTTCGATATCGTTGTACGGCAGATGGATGATGCCTTGCGGAATCGGGCCGAAACCTTCGGAGTACTTCGGCTGGCCGCCCACGCTCACGGTAAAGAACGTACGGCCGTGGAACGACTGCGTGAACGAAACGATCTCGGCCTTCTGCTCGCCGTGGCGGTCGAAGGCGACGCGGCGCGCGAGCTTGAGCGCGGCTTCGTTGGCTTCCGCGCCCGAGTTGGCGAAGAAGGCGCGGTCGGCGAAGGTCAGCGATTCGAGCTTCTTCGCGAGGCGCAGGACCGGCTCATTGGTGTAGCCGTTGCCGATGTGCCAGAGCTTGCTGCCCTGGTCGTGCAGCACCTTCAGCAGTTCGGGATGCGCATGGCCGAGCGACGTCACGGCGATGCCGCAGGCGAAGTCGATGTAATCGCGGCCTTCGGTATCCCATACGCGCGAGCCTTCGCCCCGCTCCGGGACGAACGGCGCGGGCGAGAAGCACGGCACCATCACTTCGTCGAAAGTCTTGCGGCTCACAGTCTGGTCGTTCATGGCGAATCCTCTTTGGCTCGATTCAGGCTCGAATGGTGGGTCACGTCGGTACGCAGCGTGCAGGGCTTGCGTACGGATGAACTACGTATGGCTTGCAGTGTAGGCAACCGCGCGGCAAACGTCTTGCGCATGAGCGACGCGTTTTTTCGTTCTATGCGGCGTGCGCCGGCAATTGGCGCATGCCGCGGCTCAGCTACGCTCCGGCGGCTCCACCAGCGCGCCCGCGCGCGGCTCCCATGTGCCGCCTTCCGCGCCGCCGTGCTGGCGCTCGATCCAGTTGCGGCGATCCTCGCGCGGCGTCACGCCGAAGCGCTCGCGATACGCATTGGAAAAATGCGCCGCCGACGAAAACCCGCACGCCAGGCTGATCTGCACCACGGATTTGCTCGTGCGCTGCAACTGCGAACGCGCTTTCGCAAGGCGCAGGCCCAGGTAGTATTTCGACGGCATCGCGTTCAGATACTGGCGGAACAGCCGCTCCAGCTGACGGCGCGACACGCCCACGTGACCGGCGATTTCATCGGTCGTGAGCGGGTCTTCGATATTCGCTTCCATCAGCATGAGCGCGTCGTTCAGGCGCGGATGACGCTCGCCCGGCGCGGTCACGAAGGGAATGCGCTGGCGCTCGTCGCCGCTGCGCAGCGTGCTTGCGCCCATCGCATCGGCGATCCGGTCGACAAGCTCGGGGCCGTGCTCGCGGCCGATCATCGCCAGCATGAAATCGAGCGTCGCCTGGCCGCCCGCGCAGGTCGCGCGATCGCGGTCGATCTCGTAGATATGCTGGGTGACGATGGTGCGCTCGAACTGCTCGGCGAACTGCTGGTACGTCTCCCAGTTCACCGCCACGCGGTAGCCCTGCAACTGTCCCGCCATCGCGAGCCACCAGATGCCGTGATGGATGCCGGTGACGAGCGGCGTGCGCTGCCCCACGCGCGCGAGGCTCGCGAGAAACAGGCGATAGTCGGCGAATTGCTGATAGCGCTCGGTCACCACGATCAGCCAGTCGCAGGCGAGGCCGTCGCCGAATGCGGCATCGGCGGGCCATTGCGCGCCGCCCGCGAGCGGCACGGGCCGGCCGTTCCACGAGACCATCTGCCAGCGGTAAAGCGCGCGGCCGTCGATCTCGTTGGCGAGATTGAGCGCATCGACAATCGGCCCGACGCCCGACATCGACACCGGCGGCAACGCGACGATCGCCACCTGGGTGGTGCGCGCCGCGCGCGCAGGCGCACCCGGCGTGGTTGAGGACGCTGAGGGCGCGAGCGGCGCAGCAGACGTGGGGGAAACGGCAGGACGAACCATCGGCAAAAACAACGCTTTTCTGATTCAGGCAGCTTACTTCAGACTGCCCGAAAGGAACTGGCGCAAGCGCTCGCTCTTCGGTGCGCCGAGCACGTCGGCGGGTGCGCCCTCTTCCTCGGTGCGGCCCTGGTGCAGGAACATCACATGATTCGAGACGTTGCGCGCAAAGCCCATTTCGTGCGTGACAACGATCATGGTGCGGCCTTCTTCGGCGAGCTTCTGCATCACCTTGAGCACTTCGCCCACGAGTTCCGGATCGAGCGCGGAAGTGGGCTCGTCGAACAGCATCACGTCGGGGTTCATGGTGAGCGCGCGCGCAATCGCCACGCGCTGCTGCTGGCCACCCGACAGATGCGAGGGATATTGCTTCTCCACGCGCGGCGCGAGGCCCACTTTCTCGAGATACGCGCGCGCGCGTTCCTCGGCTTCCTTGCGCGGCACGCCCAGCACGTGCACGGGCGCTTCCATCACGTTCTCCAGCACGTTCATGTGCGACCAGAGGTTGAAGTGCTGGAACACCATCGCGAGCTTGGTGCGGATGCGCTGAAGCTGCTTGTGATCGGCCACCTCGAGGTCGCCGTTGCGGCCCGCCTTGGTGCGCACGGCTTCGCCATCGACGACGATCTCGCCCGCATTCGGCTTTTCGAGGAAATTGATGCAGCGCAGGAAGGTGCTTTTGCCCGAGCCGCTCGCGCCGATGATGCTGATGACGTCGCCCTTTTTCGCATTGAGCGAAACGCCCTTGAGCACTTCGTTGTCGCCGTAGCGCTTGTGGATGTCGCGCGCGATCAGTTTGCTTTGCGCGTCGGAATTCGTCGTCTGAGGCAAGGTGGTCTCCAAAAATAAGCCTGATTCAAACGCACTTTTTAGCGCGTGCGCACAGCGAGATAACCGAGCCAGCGCTTCTCCGCGCGGCGGAACGCAGCCACCAGCACGAACGATACGCCGCAGTAGATCAGCGCCGCGAGGCCGAACGATTCGAACGAGCGATACGTGGCCGAATTGGCGTCGCGCGCGACCTTGAGAATGTCGGGCACCGTCGCCGTGAAGGCGACCGTGGTGGCGTGCAGCATCAGGATCACTTCGTTACTGTACAGCGGCAGCGCACGGCGCAGCGCCGAAGGCAGGATGATGCGCCAGTACATCGTGAACGGGCTCATGCCGTAGGCGCGCGCCGCTTCCACTTCGCCGTGCGAGGTCGCGCGGATCGCGCCCGCAAAGATCTCGGTCGTGTAGGCGCAGGTGTTGAGCGCGAACGCGAGAATCGCGCAATTGAGGCCGCTGCGGAAGAACGCGTCGAGCAGCGGCTCGCTGCGCACGAACGCGAGACTGTACACGCCCGTATAGATCAGCAGCAACTGCACGTAGAGCGGCGTGCCGCGAAACACATAGGTGTAGAAACGCACCGGCAGCGAGACCCAGCGGCGACGCGACACACGCGCTACGGCCAGCGGCACCGCGCAGACGAAACCGAACGCCACCGAGATCACGAGCAGCCAGAGCGTCATCGCGAGGCCCGAGACATGTTCACCGTCCCAGTAGAGGAGCGCGCGGCCGAATTGCTGAAGAATTTCGTTCATCGCTTGAGATTCCTTTGGCTACGTGCACTCAGAGTTGCGCGTGGCGCACGCCCGCCGAATAGCGGCGTTCGAGCCAGATCAGCGCGAAGTTCGAAACGGTCGTGATGGCCAGATAGATCGCCGCGGCAATCACGAGGAAAAAGAACAGGTTGAAGGTGCTGCGGCCCGCGTCCTGGGCGGCCTTCACGACATCGGCGAGACCGATGATCGAGACCAGCGCCGTCGCCTTCACGAGCACCTGCCAGTTATTGCCGATGCCGGGCAGCGCGAAGCGCATCATCTGCGGAAACAGGATGCGGGCGAACACGCGCGCGCCGCTCATGCCATAGGCGTAGCCTGCTTCGAGCTGGCCGCGCGGCACGGACAGAAACGCGCCGCGAAAGGTCTCCGTGAAGTACGCACCGTAGATGAAGCCGAGCGTGAGCACGCCGGCGACGAACGGGTCGATGTCGATCTGCGCCATGCCGAGCGCGTCGGTGGCCTCGTTCACGCCAATCTGGATGCTGTAGAACAGCAGCAGCATCAGCACGAGATCGGGCACCGAGCGGATCAGCGTGGTGTAGGCCGTCGCGACAGCCGCGAGCGGCCGGTTGAACGAGAGTTTCGCAGCCGCCCCCATGAGGCCGAGCAGCACGGCCACGCCGAGCGAGAGCAGCGAAAGTTCGATCGTCTGGATCGTGCCGGCCAGCAGCACCGGGCCAAAGCCATAGAGGATCACGCGCATCTCCGGAAAGTCGTTATCGGGCGCCCACGGCTACGAGGCCTCGCCACTCAGGCGTGGCGTGTGGGGGATTGGCGCGGATCGTCTCAGCGCAAAAAAGATTGCTCAAACCGCGACTGCCGGCATGTTGCGGCGCACCATTCTGCGTGAGGCACGCCCGGCCGAGCTTTGCGCCCGCGCTGTCAGGGCCGCGATGAAATTGAAAGGCGCAAAGACAACGCCCCGGCAAGCGGGGCGTGGGGGTGTTTTGACAAGTTTTGGGTCGCTTTTTCGATAGACGCGCGAACCCGGACGCGGCAGGCGCTCCTGCGGGAATACCCGCAGAAACGCCCTCAGAGACACGCCTTAAGCGCCGCGTGCGGCCAGCGTGCCGCGACGCAGGTTCGCGCGCTCCAGGCGCTCGACCAGCGCGCCGAACGCGAGGCCGATCACGCTCCACAGAATCGCCTGCATGCCGATCGCGACGGTGCGGAATTTCCACAGCAGCGCGGCCGGGAACGCGCCCGGCACTTCGTTGATCGTCGGCAGCGCGGCCTGGATCACGCCAATCACGACGACAAACAGCACGAGCGCCGCAATCGACGCATTCCAGCCGCCCCACTTCGCCGCCAGCGCGGCGCGCACTTTCAGCGAGAACACCGTGACGGCGATCGAGATCGCGATCGTCAGGAAGAACAGGCCCGTGCGGTAGCCGATCGTCTCGGGGTCGCCGATCGAGGGCGGGTTGGCCGGGTATTTGATGTTCGGCACGAGCGCGATGGCGACAAATGCCGCGAGCGCGATCCACGCCGACAGCGCGCGTGCCGACAAGGTCCCGGTGCGCCCGCGTGCGTAAGCGTAGACGAGCGCGAAGAGGCCGCCGATCGACGCGCCGTAGACCATCACGCCAGTGAACAGGCCGTAGCTCGCCTGCACCTCGCGGCTGACGAGTTCCGGCTCGGGCGCTTCGCCCTTGGCGGCATCGACTTTTTCCTCGAAGGCGATGGCCTGATTGACCTGCGGTTCGCCAGCAAACTTGGCGAACGCGAACGTGAGGAGTCCTGCGGCGATGCCTGCGAGCATGCCGCGTACCAACAGCTTGCCTACCATGTCAGCTCCCGGTCAGTGGCAGGGGAAGCCGAGCAGATGGCGGCCGTCGTGGACAAATTCGTGGACGTACATGCCCGGAACGAGCGAGGTCGCGCCTTGCTCCGCGCCGACGAAATAGAGCGCGAGCAGCAGCATGAGGCCAGCAAAAATGGCCCAGGGCAAGATTTCGCGCAACGGGATGGGCGCCGGCGTGGCGGACGGCACGTGCGCCGGGTTCAGAACGGCTTCGGACATGATGACTTCTCCTGGGGTGACGCGCCCCGTTTGGTCGTTGATGAGGTGTTTCTCGATTGCGCACGTCACGCGGGTCTGACTTCCGTTGCTTCATGGGCCAGCCTGGACTGGCGAAAACAATCGGTCACAGTGGCGCGACCGCGCCGGGTTTGCACCGGCTTCCGCGTGACGTGGAGCCTGTATTCTACGCGCTGCGTCAGGGCCACGCGGCCCGAATGTAATACTCGATGAAGCGATAAGTAAGGAAACATGATGGCGACAAAGGTCTGGCTGATCAGCCATGCGGCGAACGCTGCGCTGCGGGCGGGGGTGCTATCGGCTGGGATTTCTGGGGCGGACGAACCCGTTGAATCGCTCGATGCGCGTGCCGTCGAGGCAATGGATGCGTGGCGTGCGCGCTGGCACGCGCCGATCCTCGCCAGCGCGCGCGGCGCGGCGCGCGTGCTGACGAGTCCTGCCGAGATCGCCCAGGCAAGCGCCACGGCGGCGGGTTTCGAAGCCGTGGTTGCCCCGGCGCTCGCCGAGACAGCCTACGGCGAATGGGCTGGGCGCCGCCTCATCGACATCGCCCGCGGAACACCCGACGCGCTGGCCGCCTGGACGCGCGATCCGGCGTTCCGCCCGCCCGGTGGCGGCGAGTCGTTCGACGATGTGCGCGCTCGCGTGGGGGCATGGCTCGACGCTCTCCCACAGATTGACGAAGCGATCGTCGCGTTCACGCACGCCAGCGTGATTCGCGCGGCCGTGCTGCATGCGCTGGGTGCGCCTTCGGCCACGTTCCGCCAACTGGAAATCGCGCCGCTTTCGGTCACCGCGCTGAGGCGGACGGCGCAAGGCTGGGTCTGGATGGCGGCATTGACCTGAAGCAGTGTTCCGCGTATCGACGCGTTGACACGCCCTGGCCCCAAGCCTAGCATCGGTCACGTATCAACGCGTTGATACATCTTTTGGCTGAGGGGAAATAACCCGAGGAGTCGGTGATGATGCCTGTTCAAACTTTGAAGCGTTGGGGAAACAGTCTCGCGGTGCGCATTCCCGCAAGTGCCGCAGCCAAACTGGCACTTTCGGAAGGACAGGACGTCGAGGTGGAAGTCGAGGACGGCACGCTCACCGTGCGCCCTCACACGGCCATTCGCCGCTTTTCGCGTGAGCGCTATCTGCAGCAGTTGCGCGATCAGCAAGTCGAGCAGTCGCTCGATCAAGCGCTTGAGCCGCATCCGCTGATCGACTTCGGCGAACCGAAGGGCTCGGAAATCGGTGGCCCAGACGACCCGGCGCGTTTTGACCAATGGTAAAAACGCATGAATAACGGAATACCGGACGCAGGCGACATCCTCTGGCTCAACGTGGGGCCGAGCGCGGGCAATGAGCAGGACGGCTATCGCCCCGCGCTCGTGCTCACGGATGCCGAATTCAACGCACTGACCCACCGCTTCATCGGCCTGCCGATCACCAGCGCGGTTCACGGCTGGGAGTCGGAGATCCCGATCAGCGGCCTCTCCAAGCCCTGCGTCGCGATGGCCGATCAGATCACGACGCTCTCGCTGACCGCGCGAGTCTGGCGATTCCGTGGCGAAGCCGCGACCGAAGACGAATTCAGCGCCGCGCGATTCGCCGTCGCGGGCATCCTGAATCTATAACGTCGGCCCCTACTCCAGACCTAGCTGCGCGCGGATCGCCGGCAGCATGTACTGCACCGCCGCACGCCCTTCCGCGATAGCCGGTCCCGCGCGATGGAAGTCGAAGATCCCCATGCCGCCCAGGCGCGGCTGGATCAGGACGTCGGCGGGTTCCCCCGCGAGACGGCTGCGCGTGATGCGCACCTGCATGATGTCGATGCTCTGCGCGATCGAACTCAGCATCGAGGGCACGCGTGCGCTGGGCGGCGGCGCCACCCGCACGTCCGGGCCACCGGCCGCGCCCGGCCCGTTCGGCTGAAGCCAGCGCGGGAAGCGCTTGCCGTTGCGGCGTAGCAGCGGCGCGGGCTCCGTGGCCTCTTCATGGCTGCTTCCATTGCCGCCCTCATCACCCGCCGCGAGACCATTGTCATCGGCCGATGCGGCGGCACGCGTCAACTCGACCGGCAACTCGCGCGGCACCGTGTCGAGCGCCCCGCCCAGATCGCGACCGTTGAGAATGTCGTGATTGAGGTCGATGGCGATCACGGTGTCCGCGCGCATCGCGCGCGCCGCCGAGACCGGCACCGGATTGCTCAGGCCACCATCCACGAGCCAGACGCCGTCATGCCAGATCGGCGTGAAGATGCCGGGAATCGCAATCGAGGCGCGCACCGCGTCCACCACGCCGCCCTCGCGCAACCAGACTTCGCGGCCGGTATCGAGTTCGGTGGCGACGGCCGTAAACGGCATCTTGAGATCGTCGATCGCACGTCCGTTGAACTGCCTCGCGAACAGGTCGATCACCTTGCGCCCGCCGAGCAAGCCGCCCGAGAAGCGCAGATCGAGCAGACGCACCACCGTCTGCCATGTGAGCTTGCCGACCCAGTCTTCGAGCCAGTCGAGATCGCCGTTCGCGTAGACCGCGCCCACCAGCGCGCCGATCGACGTGCCGCACACCACGTCCGGCTTGATGCCCGCTTCCTCCAGCGCGCGGATCGCGCCGATATGCGCCCAGCCGCGCGCCGCCCCGCCGCCCAGCACGAGCCCCACGCGCGGGGGACGTCGCCGATGCATCACCATGCGCACCTCCTGCGTCCAGTGTTCGCCATCCCGTCCTGCAAGCTTCGATCCTCGCTTCAGCGCCCGCGAATCACATCCGAGCGCGATGTCGTCGAAACGCGCCCATCCGGGCCAAAATGCACGTTGAAATACGCTTCGGGCGTCACGCCCCCTTCGAGCCACTTCCAGCTCCACACCGTCTCCTGCTTGAGCCTGTAGGCCGCCACCTGGCCGGGTTTGCCGAGCAGGCGGCGCACCTCGTCCTGGCTCATGCCGACGCGCACCCTGGCGAAATTCTCCGCCGTGAGCACCTGCGTGATCGCCACGAGCCGCCCATTGGCGCCGATGTCGACCATCCAGGTCTTGAGCCCCTGCGGGCCGCGCGGATATTCCAGGCGGCGCGAGCCGTCGTCGAACACGCGCTCGGTTTCGGGCTTGCCCATCTGCGCGCGCACCTGTTCGAGCGTGGAGACGCCCGGCGTCAGCCCCTTGAGCAGCAAGGCATCGGGCTTCACCGAATCGAAGAAGGCCTTGAAGGCCTGTTGCAGGTTATCGAGCATCGAAACGATCCGCTGATCGTCGCAGCCGGAGAGCGTCAGCATCGCCAGCAGGGCGACGCCGACGGTCAGCGACCGCGTGCAACGGTGGATGGGCGGCATGGTGGAGGGCTCGGCTACCGCGTCGGATGGAAGTCAGGTCGGTATGACCTCGCACGCCGCCGCGCGTGAATTTCGACGCTCAGCGTGCGCTTACTTACCAGCGACTTCCCACAATGTACCTTCAAAGGGTCCGGTTGTGGCGCGCCGTGCGCGTCGCTGCGGGGCGTGCCGCACCTAACGCGCTTGATGAACTCGATGAACCCGGCGCACGCAGGGCGCGGCGCGTGCGGACGATCTCGGCGGCCTGCCAGGACAGCAGCGCAAGCACGCCGAACACGACCTCGCGCATCCGCTTGACGAGCGCGAGCGAAAACGCGATCTCCTGGCTCACGCCGAAGAGTTGCGCGAGCAGCACCACCGCCACTTCCTGCACGCCCAGCCCCGCCGGCACCATGAAAGCCGCGTGCCGCACGGCCTGCGTGATGGCCTCGATAGCGAGCGCGTCGCCCACCGTGACCGGATGGCCGAGCAGCGAGAGCGCCCACCAGGTCTCGAAGGCCCCGAGCATATAGCCGCCGAGTTGCCAGAAGAACGCGCGGAACATCAGCCCCGTGCGCGACATCAGGCGATCGAGATCGGCGTCGAGTTGACGTCCATCGATACCGAGCATGACGGGATTGTCCGCGCCGAAAAGACGTGCGGCCCAGCGCTCGATGGCGTGGAACACGCCGCCGCGCCGCAGCAGGAACACGGCCAGCACGGGCAGCGGTGCGGAAAGCAACAGCGCAAGCGCAATCGTCGCGATGGTGCGTCCGGAGCCGCTCGCCCCTGTCGCCGCCACGATCAGCACGATGCCGAGCGCCGAGAACGCGTACTGCACGGCGATCGTCACGAACACCTCGACGATCACCGAGGCCGTCACCTCGCTCATGGCGCGCGCGTCGCCCGCTTCGTCACTGCCCCGCACCTTCCAGCGCGCGAGCCGCACGCCGGCGATCTCGCCACCCACGCCCACGGCCGGCAGCAGTCGGTTGATCGCCTCGCGCACCGTCGCGATCCACCAGAGAAAGCTCAGTGGCGCGCGTTTGTCGAGCAGCAGGTGCCAGGCGTAAGCGTCGAGCAGAAGCGGCAGCGCGTGGAACGGAACCAGCCAGAGCAGCACCGGCCCCGCCGTGCCAATCACGCGCATCACATCGTGCGCGCCGCTATGAATCACGAGGCCGATCAGGATCGCGATCCCGACCGGCAGGCCCAGCCATTGAAGCCACTTCATGATGAAGCCCGCACCTCTTGCCCGTTGCTGGCGCCGCGCGCCTTCGCCCCGAAAAACACGTCGGTGAAGCCGCCGTGACGCACGCCGCTGCGCTTGAGCGCTTCACGCACGCGCGGCGAGATCAGCGCGCCCAGTTCGTCGGCATGGCGATAGCTCTGCATCGACGCCGTGATCGGACCTTCGCCCGGCGCGGGCGCCTCGGCCGGATGGCAGTAGATTTCGCCCACGCCGCCCGGCGGCAGGTTCGCGAGCGCATCGAGCAGCACCGCCTCGTCCATCGCGCCGGTCTTTGCGATGCCCACCACGTAGTCGTTGTGCGCGACACCCGCGCGGGCAAGCCGCGCGCGCACCAGCGCGAGCCACGGCCGCAACGCGAGCGGCGCGCCCGCCTCAAGCGGCAGACGCATCGCACGCAGGCCATACTCGCGGCCAATCGAGAGAATCAGCGCGAGCACCGTGGGATGCAGATGGAAATGCTTGTGCGTGTTGACGTGATCGAGCGCGAGCCCGGTCGCCGCGAACGCCTCGAACTGCGCGCGGATCTCACTTGCGAGCTGGGCGCGCACGTGTGGCAGAAAGAAGAAGCGAACGCCGTCGCGCACCATGTTGTCGCCGAAGCGGCCATCGGCATCGACGAGCGCGGGAATCTGCGTACGCGGCAGCATCGCCGCGCCATCCGCGAGGACGAGATGCAGGCCCACGCGCAACGACGGCAGACGACGCGCACGCGCCACCGCATCGGCGGCCGCGGGCGCGGCCACCATCAGGCTAGCCGCATTCAGCACGCCATCGCGATGCGCGCGCTCGACCGCCGCGTTCACGCGCTCATGCAGACCAAAATCGTCGGCCGTGAAGATGAGCGCGCGTGCGGGATCGCCCCCAACCTGCTG
>NZ_CAJMZK010000038.1:0-82042 GCF_905220265.1 Paraburkholderia sp. J67 | reverse complement strand
GCGTTAAAGAGTCTTACTGGGTAGCTGTGTCAAAAGCGTGCTTCAAAGCGGATTCACACGCGACGCATCAACGACATGTTTGCGACACATGAATGAGCGTGTCCGCGTACCGTTACATAAAGATGACAAAAGAGGGAACAAACGCATTGGCGATGCGAATTGATTCAACCCAACCGTCGATCCAGATGAAAGGAGCGCGGCACGCAACGCAAATGCGTTGCGACCGCGTTTTTTTCTTGAATGCACTGAGATCCGCAATGGCAGATGCAATTGCCCTTACTTCGCGGCGTGAATAACTTGTGCGGCGTCCTGCGTGGAGGGCTGCTGAATCGGTTTAGCCATAACCGAATCGAAACGATTTTGAGCCGCTTCAATATTTTTCTGCGTCAGATTGCGCAGGTTTTCAGCCACATTACCGAATGCGGCGAAAGTCGAATTGAACGCCGAGAGATACGGCGCAGCGCCCGCGGGCGCATTGGCGAATGCCTTCACGCGGTCCTGCTGCGCTTCGGCTTGCGCCTGCGCGGCGTGGGTCAATTCGGATTGGGTATGCGTGGCGATGTCAAAGAGCTGACGCCCATACGACAGGGCTTTTGCGGCTGCCTGTTGCGAATGGCTCACCTGCTGCGTGAACAATTCGACGGGGGACGTGGTTTGCAGCGCGCTCTTGAGCGTTGCTTCGTTTTCGGCCAATAGGGCGCGGGTGGCCTGGAGATTCAACGCGACGATGGCTTCGACGCTCTTGAACGCGGGTTGCGTCAACGCGAAAAAGGCCGCGATGCCGGACTGGTAATGGGCCCGGAGTTGATCGGATGCGAAATCGTTCACTGGCTCGGTCATTAGACTATGCCTCATGGTTAGAAATGCTAAATAGATTGACTCATATGAGCCGCCATCCGATGCGACTCTCGACCACTCAAGTCCAGCAATGTGTGACCTGCTTACATTGCCGTAACGCCTCAGCTAGAGGTTTGATTCTAAGCCATGAATTTAACAATTTTGTGGAACGTCAAATTAGGTGAAAACCCTGGGCGATGCTAATTCGATTCGGAACGGGTTTATTTCTTGCAGTTGTCAGGCAAATCATCGGACCACGCGAGCGCGTGTAAGGGTCGGTCCCGTTGTCGGTTTCGACGCTCACGCGCTCTCTTTCGGAAGCTAGAAACCGTGAATCAGCGCAATGCGATAGAGCATCTGATTTTGTCCAGACGAAATATCCGCCGCGCCGGGAATATTCGCGTAGTCGAATTGCGTTCCCGTATGCGCGCTGACTGCATGCTGCCACGCGCCTTCCAGGTAAATCGACGTACGCGATGAAAAATCATAATTGAGCTTGAGGCTCAACTGATGCCATTTGGGATTAAAGCTGCCCGTAGTCGAGGAAAGATGGGCCTGTGTGTAGGTATAAGCCCCACCGAGATAGAGCGCATGCGTGAATTGATAGCGCGCGTTGACTTCGACATTATCGAATTTCCACGCCTGCCAGCTACCGCCCGCAGGCTGGGTCGGGCCGCCATCGGCGCTGAAATAGGCGTTGGCGCTGGGATCGTACACATCGACATGCGAGTACGCGAGTCCCACCAGCCAGTTCGAAAACGCGTAGTTCGCACCCACGCCGATATTCTGCTGCGAGCGGGAATTGAAGGTACTGTCCGTGACCGCGCCCGCCGTATTGGCGCTGCCATCCGTCGCACTGCTCGCGCCGTTGAGCTTCAGGTACGACGCCGCCAGCGTGAGTCCGCCATTCACGTACTGTGCGGCGAATCCATAAAGCCGGTTATTCGCAAAGCCACCCGCCTGGTTGCTGAACGCATACATGGCTTCCGCGCTCAAGCCGCGAAAAACAGGCGTGACGTATTTCACTGCGTTGTTCGCGTGGAACGAGTAATCGGTGTTGTCGTTGTCGTAGGGGTGCGCAAAGATATAGCCGGTCCAGTTGCCATTGGCGGTCATCGGCGAAAACATGTCCACGCTGGGGTCGTACTGGCGGCCTAGCGTGAGCGTGCCGTAGCGTTCGGATGTCACGCCCACGAACGCCTGCCGCCCGAATTGCCGGCCACCCTGGCCATTGCGTCCCGTGTTGACGTCGAAACCGTTTTCCAGCTGGAAGATGGCGTGTACACCGTCGCCGAGATTGTCGTCGCCCTTGAGTCCCCAGCGGCTGCCGTAGTCGTAGCCGCTTTCCAGTTGCCACGCGTCGCGCGCGCGTGCGTTGCTCGTGTAGTTGAGACCGTCCTCGATCTTGCCGTACAGCGTGATGCTGCTTTGCGCATGCACCGTGCCAGTGCCGATGCACACGGCGAGCAAGATTCCCAATGGCTTCCATTTCACTTCCGGTTCCCCCTCTATTTGAAGCTGGTTTATACGTTTGGGGGAACGAGTGTCGGCCACCGTAAATGGCAGACTAAGGGCCGACGCTGGAAGAGACCGTTATGAAATCCACATCAATCGGCGTGCTCAATTTCAGAAAAGCATCGTGTTTTACGTGACTTTCTGTCCGTTAGCTATCGTTGAACTGCACAAGTTCGCACACCGGCGCGAGCAGTCGACGCGTCAATAACGTCGCGCTTGTGGCTTTAAAATGAACTCGTTATGCTCTTTGCGCAAGACAGACGAATGGCGTTTGTGCGGCTACTTTCCCGCAATATCGGCAGTCGCCCGGCAAGCGCTTAACATAACGAAGGTATTCAGACGCGCTACCCGGGGCTATCGACATCGTGACAACAGAACCTCCCCACGGCGCGACGCCGCCGTGCCTGCACGATCACTTCAGCACAGCCCACGAGGCGCGCGGGCTGCAATTGCCCGCCTGGCGGCAACGCGTCGGTCATTTTCTCGATGTGCCGATTACGAACGCAGATCTCGCGCGCGGCTTTCACGGCACCATCGACAGTTATCGCAACGCCGATCTCACGTTCATGGACTGCTCCACGGACGTGCTTTCGCAGACGCGCACGGGCGCGCGCATTTCCACCGATGCCGTGCGCTCCTTTGTTTTTCATGTGCTGGTCGATGGCTCAATGGAGACGCGCACGGGCCTGCATCCGAAGCGCGTTGCGCTGCAAACCCGGCCCGGCATCCTCGCGCTCGACATGGGTCAACCCATGCACATGACGCGCACGGATTGCCGCGTGCTGGCGTTCTTCATGCCGCGCGCGCTGCTGGAGACCGTATTGCCGGAGCCGGAATCGGTGCATGGGAGCGCAATCGAATACGACGCGCCGCTTGCACGCCTGATTCCCGCCCAGATCGCGCATCTCGCGCGGCATATGGGGCAGATGAGCGCTGCCGAATCCTATGAAGCGATGCGCGCTTGCGCGTTGCTGATCGGCGCGGCATTCGGCAAGCAGGCGCGGCTCACAGGCAACGCGCGCGCGGCGGTACGGGCCGCCGCATTCGCGCAGGTGCGGCGCTATATCGACGAGAACCTGTATGAAACTGCGCTCACGCCCGACGAGGTATTGCGCGCATCGCCGCTATCGCGTCCCACGCTTTACCGGCTGTTCGAAAGCGAAGGCGGTCTGGCCGCCTATATCCGCAACCGTCGCCTGAGTCAGGCCGCCGAGGACTTGCGCCGCTATCCGCACAAGCCCGTGGTCGAAATCGCTTACGGTCTGGGCTTTGGTAGCCCGTCCGATTTCAATCGCGCATTCCGGCGGGCTTATGAGATGTCGCCGCTCGATTTCCGCCAGTTCACATTGCTCGACGCGCGCTAGCCGCATTCACGGGCTGCCGAGCACGTGCCCATTCACCGTCATGCCGTACATCGAATACGGCGTGTCGTGATATTGCGCGCGCGTCTGCGCCACCGAGCCCGTAAAACGCGGGTCCTGCGGCCGCTCGTGGCTGTCCATGAAAGTCGCCACGTCCCACGCTTCCTGATCCGTCAAGGTGCCGCCGAGCCCCAGCGGCATATTGGCCTTGATGAAACCGGCCGCATTCTGGATCTCGTGCATGCCCGCGCCCCAGTTGAACGACTGCGCGCCCCATAGCGGCGGGAATACGGTCTGACCGTTGCTGCGCTGGCCCTGGCCATCCGCGCCGTGGCAGACGGCGCAGTGCTGCGCATAGACCGCGCCGCCGCGCGCGTAATCCGCTTTTTGTGCGGGCGCGGGCAGCTTCGGATACCCGCGCCCCGCAAGCTTGCCGCCGACGGGCGCGCCCGTCGCGAGCCAGTACGCGTAGCTTTCGAGCGCGATCAGTACCGGGTCGCCGAGCGGTGGCGCCTTGCCGTTCATGCTGTAGTTGAAGCAGCCTTGCAGGCGCTCGGCGAAGGTGTCCACCTTGCCGGTTTTGCTGCGAAACGCGGGATAGGAAATATAGGCGCCCCACATCGGGCTTGCGTTGGCCTTGCGGCCCGCATCCAGGTGGCAATTCGCGCAGGTCAGCGTATTGCCCACGTAGCGGCCCGCAAACTGGCCCGTGTGCAGAAAGATCTGCTCGCCGAGTTTCACCTGCTTGCCGAAATCGCCGCTGGGCAGCGCATTTTCAGCGGGGGGTTCGAATGGGGTGGCGTGGGCGCTCGGGCCGTTGGCGGGTTCGGGCGTGGTCTGCGCGGCATCGACGCTCGACACGCCAACGATGCACAACAGCGCGGCGATCGTGCCGTGCTTGAGGACGAATGGCTTCATCATGGTCTCCCGCTTAGGGGTTTGCCGGTTGCGCGTAATACTGCGCCACGGCATGAATATCGGCGTCGCTGAGCTTGCTCGCGATAGCTGGCATCAGCGCAAGCGGACCGGGCGCACGCTTGCCGTTCTTCCACGCATTGAGCTGTGCCTCGATATAAGCGGCGGGCTGGCCCGCCAGCGGCGGAAACACGCTGCCGACGCCCGCGCCGCCCGGCCCGTGACACTGCACGCAGGCGGGCAAGTCCTGCTGCCAGCGGCCGCGCGTGGCGAGCCAGGCGCCGGTGTTGTCGGGCGATGCGTCGGCGGCGTCGCGTGTGCCGATCGCTTTCGGAGCAGGCAGGCTGCTGAAATACTGCGCCACGGCTTCGCGTCCGTCGAGCGACATGATCTTCGCGAAGGGCTGCATGATGCTGTTCTCGCGCGTGCCGTCGGCGAACGCGGCGAGTTGCGCTTCGATATAAGGCGCGCTCAAGCCTGCGAGACGCGGGAAACCCGCCGCCGCGTTACCCTCGCCGTTCGCGCCGTGGCAACTGATGCATGCCGGGATGCCTTTCGCAGTGCCTTGCGTCGCAATCGTGCGGCCTAGTGGCGATACCGAAGCAGACGCAGAATCCGGCTCCGCGCCGCCTGCCGGTAGCGCAACAACCATCGCCACTATCGCGGCTAAAGCAATCGAACGCGCGTGACTCTTCTCGTTCATGGCGTCTCCTCGGTTCTGTCGTTATCGGTACGGGTGGGTGAGCGCATTATCGCCTGTCGCGCGGCGGTACAATCGCACGAGTCCAGACAGGCCAGCGCTTAACCCTCCGAACCCTATCGTGATCGAGCAACAACCCGGCCTCGCTCCGGGCTTCATTCTGACCCGCCACTGGCGCGACACGCCCACGCACACCGAAGTCGACTTCTGGCTCGCGACGCCCGACGGCCCGCGGCAGTTGCGCCTGCGTGCGCAACCCTCGGTGGCATTCGTGCCGGCCACGCAGCGCGAAGCCGCGCAACGCACGCTCGAACGCGAGAAAGGCGTCGAATGGCGAGCGCTCGATCTCAAGGACTTCCGCCAGCGCCCGATCGCCGGGCTGTACGCGCCGCAATATCGCCAGCTCACGGGCGCGGCGAAGCGGCTGACGAAGGCGGGCATCGACGTCTACGAAGCCGATATCCAGCCGCCCGAGCGTTACATGATGGAGCGCTTCATCACCGCGCCCGTGCTGTTTCGCGGTATGGCGGATGAAACGGGTGTGCTGATCGACGGCGAAATGAAACCCGCTGCCGATTACCGGCCGTCGCTGCGACTCGTCTCGCTCGACATCGAAACGAGCGCACAAGGCGAGCTGTATTCGATCGCACTCGAAGGCTGTGGCCAGCGCCAGGTCTATATGCTCGCGCCGCAAAACGGCGACGCCAGCGCACTCGACTTCGATCTCGCGTATTGCGAGAGCCGTGCGCAGATGCTCGAATGCCTGAATACATGGATGGCGCAACACGATCCCGACGCGATCATCGGCTGGAATCTGGTGCAGTTCGATCTGCGCGTGTTGCACGCCCACTCGCAACAATACGGCGTGCCGCTGCGGCTGGGGCGCGGCGGCGCGGTCATGGAGTGGCGCGAACACAGCGTCAACCAGAATCACTATTTCGCCGCGGCGGCGGGCCGGCTCATCATCGACGGCATCGAAGCGCTGCGTTCGGCGACCTGGAGCTTTCCGTCGTTCAGCCTCGAATACGTGTCGCGCACGCTGCTAGGCGAAGGCAAGGCGGTCGACAATCCGTATCAGCGCATGGACGAAATCCAGCGCCGCTTCGACGAGGACAAGCCCGCGCTCGCGCACTACAACCTTAAGGATTGCGAACTTGTCACGCGTATCTTCGAGAAGACCGAACTGATCTCGTTCTTGCTGGAACGCGCTTCGGTCACCGGCCTGCCCGTCGATCGCAGCGGGGGATCGGTCGCGGCGTTCACGCATCTCTATCTGCCGCGCATGCATCGGCTAGGTTACGTGGCGCCCAATCTCGGCGATGTGGTGGGCGAAAACAGCCCCGGCGGCTTCGTCATGGATTCGCGGCCGGGTCTCTACGATTCGGTGCTGGTGCTCGACTACAAGAGCCTCTATCCGTCGATCATCCGCACGTTTCTGATCGACCCCGTCGGGCTGATCGAAGGCCTGCACGAACCCGGCGACGCGCATTCCGTGCCGGGTTTTCTGGGTGCGCGCTTCTCGCGCACGATGCACTGCCTGCCCGAGATCGTGCGCCAGGTCTGGGAGAACCGCGAAGCCGCCAAGCGCAATAAAAATGCCCCGCTCTCGCAGGCGCTGAAGATCATCATGAACGCGTTTTACGGCGTGCTCGGCTCGATGGGTTGCCGGTTTTTCGATCCGCGCCTCGCCTCGTCGATCACGATGCGCGGCCACGAAATCATGCGCCAGACGCGCGCGCTGATCGAGGCGCAGGGCTACGACGTCATTTACGGCGATACCGATTCGACCTTCGTCTGGCTCAAGCGCGCGCATTCGGAAGAGGACGCCACGCGCACCGGCCGCGAACTGGTGGCGCACGTCAACGCGTGGTGGAAGACAGAACTGCAACAACGCTTCGGTCTGGAAAGCGCGCTGGAACTGCAATTCGAGCGCCATTACTCGCGCTTTCTCATGCCCACCGTGCGCGGCGCCGAAGAAGGCAGCAAGAAGCGTTATGCAGGTCTTTCGCTTGCGAAGGACGGCAGCGAGGAAGTGGTGTTCAAGGGTCTCGAAACGGTGCGCACCGACTGGACGCCGCTTGCGCAGCAATTCCAGCGCGAACTCTACCGGCGCGTATTCATGCGGGAGCCTCACGCCGACTACGTGCGCGATTACGTGCGGCGTACGCTGGCCGGCGAATTCGACGATCAACTCGTGTTTCGCAAGCGCCTGCGCCGGCCCTTGAGCGACTACCAGCGCAATGTGCCGCCGCACGTGCGCGCCGCGCGTGTGGCCGACGAATATAACCGCGAAAAAGGCCGCCCTTTGCAGTATCAGAACGGTGGCTGGATCAGCTATGTGATGACAACCGTTGGCCCCGAGCCGCTCGAAACACTGAGCGCGCCGCCCGATTACACGTTCTATCTGACGCGCCAGTTGCAGCCTGTCGCCGATGCGATTTTGCCGTTCCTGCGCGAAGGGTTTGAAACCTTGATTTCCGGTCAGGCGAGTTTGTTTTAACGCGCGCCAAGCCGCGCCTGAAGCCCCGCGCGCACCTGCGGCCATTCATCGTCGATGATGGAAAAGCGTACGGAATTACGCTTGCGCCCATCGGGCATGATGCGTTCATGGCGCACGATGCCCTCCTGTTTCGCGCCCAGACGCAGAATCGCCGCGCGCGATTTCTCGTTGAGTTCATCGGTAGTGAACTGTACGCGCACGCAAGCGAGCGTCTCGAACGCATAGGTCAACAGCAGATACTTCGCCTCGGTATTGATCGACGAACGCTGCGCCGATGCCGCCAGCCACGTATGGCCGATCTCCAGCTTGCGATTGGCGCGGTCGATCTTCCAGAAACGCGTGCTCCCGACTACACGCCCCGTATCGCGCCGCACGATCGCAAACGGCATGACCGTGCCCGCGACCTCGCCTTCGCGCGCGCGGGCGATATAGGTGTTCACCGTCGACGGATCCGGCACGACCGTCACCTTGAGATTCCAGAGTTCGCCATCGGCGGCGGCTTCGACCAGCGCGCCCGCATCGGCTTCACGCAGCGGGCGCAGTTCGACCGCTTTGCCGGTCAGGGTGGGGGTGGTGTTCATCGTCTGGAACTCATGGGTTGATATCGGCCAGCACACCGGGCTTTTCGTCATCGCGGCGCAGCAGGCGTCCCGCGTTGGCGATCACGACGAGCGTGCCGACGTTATGGAGAATCGCGGTCGCCACCGCGCCGAGCACGCCGAGCGCCGCCAGTGCAATCACCGCCACCGTCCACGCGAGGCCAATCGCGGCATTGGTGGTCGCGATACGCCGGCAGGCACGGCCAAGGCGGATGCAGTCGGGCAGGCGGCGCAGATCGTCGGCGAGCAGCACGACATCGGCCGAGGCCACGGCGATGTCGATACCACGCTCGCCCATCGCCACGCTCGTCGAGCCGGCCTTGATCGCCAGCACGTCGTTCAGGCCGTCGCCGACCACCAGCGGATGATGCCCCGCGTCGATTTCAGCCAGCACGTAATCGAGCTTGTCGTGCGGCAACGCCTGCGCCACCACGGTGTCGATGCCGACCTCGGCCGCCAGCCGCCGCGCGACGTTTTCGCGGTCGCCCGTCACCAGCGCCTCGCGCGCGATGCCGAGCGCGCGCAGGTCGTCGAGCGCGCCGCGCGCTTCGGGGCGCAGCGTATCGGCGAAACCGAACCACGCGAGCAGACGGCCATTCAGCGCGAGCCCCGCGCAAGGGCCGTCGATATCGGCGGGCGCCGGCGGCAGCGGGCTCACGTGCTGCGTGAGCAGATCGGCTCGGCCGAGCACGGCGACGCCTTGCGGCGTATGCGCAATCACGCCCAGACCGCGCAGTTCGCGCGCCTCGGCAAATGGCGTGACGTAAGCCTCATGAGCCTGCAAGCTGTCCGCCGCGCCTTCGCGCACGAGCGCGCGGCAAACGGGGTGCGCGCTGCTCAATGCGAGCCGCGCCGCCAGTTCGCGCGCCTGCGCTTCCTCTACGCCGGGTTGCCACACCGTGCGCGTCAGCCGCAACTCGCCGTGCGTCAGCGTGCCGGTCTTGTCGATCACGAGCGAATCGATCTCGGCGATCTTGTCGAGAAACGCCGTGCTGCGAAACAGGATGCCGCGCCGCGCGCCCGCCGCGATCCCCGCGATGGCCGTCGAGGGCGCCGCCAGCACGAGCGCGCACGGGCAGGCCGCGACGATCACCGCGAGCATCGCCTGCGCGTTGGCGCTCACGAACCAGACGATCGCCGCGATCAGCAGCACGAGCGCGAGATACGCGTCCATATAGCGTTCGAGCGCCTGCGTAATGGGCGGCTTGGCGGCTTCCGCGCGCTGCATCAACTCGATCACCTTGCCGAGCGTGGAAGCCTCGCCCACCTGCGTGATCTCCACGCGCAGCGGGCCGTCCAGATTGATCGCGCCACCATAGACGCTCGCGCCCTCGCCTGCATCCTGCGGCAGCGATTCGCCGGTGATCGGGCCGTTGTCGATACTCGAACGCCCCTGACGCACGAGGCCATCGGCGGGAATACGCGCGCCCGGCAGCACATCGACGAGGTCGCCCGGCCGGATCGCCTCATACGCCACTTCTTCGATCGCCCCCGACGCGCTCACGCGCCGCACCTTGCCCGAGGTCAGTCGCCCGAGTGCGCGTATCGCTTCCTGCGAGCCGAGCACGCTGCGCTCTTCCAGCGCGTGGCCGAAGGTCATGACGATGGGCAGCAGCGCGGCCGTCGTCATGTCGCCCACGGCCCAGGCGCCCAGCATCGCGAGCGCGATCAGGCGGTCGGTCACGCCATGCAGGCTCGGCGACTTGAGGCTGTGCCACGCGCCCGCGAACACCGGCGGCGCGACGATCAGCGACGCCGCCGCGGCGAGCAGTTGCGCGACGGTCGCGTCGCCGCGCGCGCCCGCGGGCGAGAGCCACGGCCACGCCAGCGAGAGCAGCAGCAGACCGCCCGCGAGCAACGCGAGCAAGGTATGGCGCGTGATGGCGCGGCGCTCGGCGGCGGACATCGCGTGCGCGGTAACGTTTTGTGTGTCGGCCACGTCCTGCGGGGCGCGCTCAGCGTGCAGGTCGACGCGGCGACCGAGCGGTTCGTAAGGCGTCGTCATGGCGCACGCCCCGGCAGCACGAGACTCGATGCATCGTTCGGGTCCAGCGTCGTCACGCGCGCGGCCTTCGCCAGCACGGCCTGCACGCGGTCGCGATAGGCGCGTGCCGCCAGCCCCGGATCGTGGTTATCGGCGAGCGCCGCTTCGAGCTGCGTGATCGTCGAAGTCTCCGATTGCGCGGTGGCGACGCGCTCGGCGGCACTTGCCTGCGCATCCTGGACGACGCGGTCGGCGTTCTGCTGCGCGCCCTGGCGCGTCTTTTCGGCGACAGTGCGGGCCTGCGCGACATCGCGTTCGGCGCTTTGCATCGAGTTCAGCACGGCGTTGAAGGCGTCGATGGCGGAAGCGGGAAACGCGCTCTGCACATCCACGCGCGCCACCTCGATGCCGAGTCCCGCGTGCGCGGCGGCGAGCGCGTTCAGGTGACGCTGGATCGCCTGCGCGAGGTCGCCGCGCAGACGCTCGCGGCGCTCGGCCATCTGCTGGTCGGCGGCCACCATTTCCGGGCGCGCAACGAGGATCGCGTCGAGGTCGCGTTGCGCCGCCGTCTCCACCACGGCGGCCGACACCACGCGTTCGAGCGCCGCGTCCAGATTGTCCAGTTGCAACGCGTAGGCGTAGGGATCGCTCACGCGGTAGAACAGCGTCACGCTCAACTGCACGACGCCGTTGTCGCCGGTGAGCACGTAGCCGGAACCGGCCTGCGCGTCGCTATCCAGGCCGAGCGTCGCCGCGACGCGCGGCTCGCGTTCGAGCGCGAGCACGCGGTGTTCGAGCACGCGCTCGCTGCCCGGCACGAGCAGCACGTCTTCGAATGGGCGCGGCCACGCCACCAGCAGCCCCGCGCCCTGCTCGCGCACATAGGCGCCGAAGCGCGTCACCACGGCGCTGGAGTCGGCCGGAATGCGGCGCACGTTGGAAGTCGCCCAGGCAAGCGCGGCCAGCGCCGCCAGCACGGCGACAAGCCAGAACGACAGGCGCACCGCCTGCGCGCCCGGGCCGAGCCTGGACTGAAACTCGGGCGTGCTCATCGGCTGTGTCCGTGATTGCGCGCGGGCGCCGCCGTTGCCGACGTCGCGTTATCGACCGGCCCGCCCATGCCCGGCGGCCCTTGCACCAGCGCGCGGAACGGCGCCGCGTCGGTGCGCAGGATCAGGTTGGTATTCGTGTTGACCACCGAGCCGAGCGTGTCGAGCGAGCGCAGCATCGTGTAGAGCTGCGGGTCGGCCGCGTAGCTCCTGCCGTAGATCGCCGCCGCGTCCTTGCGCGACTGCGCCTCGATGGCGGCGGCCTTCACGTTGGCGTCGGCGATCAGCACGCGCGCGTCGCGGTCGGCATCGGCGCGAATCTGCGCGGCCTCGCGGTTGCCCTCGGCGGTGCGCTGCGCGGCCACCGTTTCGCGCTCGGCGCGCATGCGCTCGACCGTGGCCGCGAGCGTCACGGCGGGCAGCGTCAGACGCTCCAACCCCACCTGCACGACGTGCACGCCATAAGCGGCATAGACCTGCGCATCGATCTGGCGACGCAGCGCTTCCTCGAACGCGCCGATGCGTACCTGAGAGGGATCGGTATTGACGAGCGAAGCGAGATCGAAACCCGCCGAGGTGGTCTGCAAGGCCGAACCGACCAGCGAGCGGATCTGCCGCGCCGCTTCGTCGGGCTCGTTGCGCACGGCGCGCACGAATCGGCCGATGTCGTTCGCATTGGCGGGCACGCGCCACGCCACCCAGGCCTGCACGATGATGCGCAGGCCGTCGCGCGTGCCCACGTCCTGCAGGCCGCTCGACGTCGTATGCAGGCGCAGGTCGACGGGCACCGCCGCCTCGATCGGCGCGGGCAGGCGCCACGCGAGCCCGGGTTGCAGGAGCACGCGCACCGGGTCGCCGAAGCGCGTGACCACGGCGGCCTCGCCTTCGCGCACCTGCACGAAGCTCGCGACCATCAGCGCGACGATCACGCACAGCGCCGCCAGCGCCACGCGCAGCGCGAAACGCGGACGGTTCGCGGGCGCGCCGGGTTGATCGTGCGAATGCCCGTGTGAATGGCCGTGCGCGTGACCGTGATGATGGGAGTGCGCATCGCCGTGTGCGTGTAAGAGACCCACGTTCAAATCACCTTGCTCAAGAGGGATATCGGTTCGTTCTGAAAGCGCCCTGCGCCGCGTTGCCTCGCCATCGCTCACCATGCGGGACGCACGCCCGCCGCCGTGGCGGGGGTGAGCGCGCGCAGGTCGATCGTCGCGCGGTTGCCGCTCGCGAGACGATCGTCGATCACGGTCAGATTCGCGTTTTGCAGGCCTTTTTGCAGCGCATGCAGGTAGTACTCGAAGGCAAACGCGGGGCCGCCCAGGCCCTGCGCGATCACATCGGCGTCGAAGGCCGTCTGCTGCACGCGCGCGGCCGCGAGCGTATCCGCGCCGTTTGCCGCACCTTGCTCGATGGCCTCGATGGCCTGTTGCTGCGCGCCGCCCACGGTGGCCGCCGCAAAGCCGCGCGCCTCCACCACGCTCGCCTGGGCGCGGATCTGCGCGGCCTGCACGCCGTGATACGCGGCCGCCGCGCCAGTGGGCGGATGCACGCTTTCGATCACCACCGCCACAACCTCGATACCGCCGATGGTCTTGTCGAGTTCATGCTGCACGATGCCGCGCAGCGTCGCGGCCATCGCGGTCTGCGGCGTGTCGAGCAGCGCGGGCAGCGTGCGCGCGGCGAGATAGCGCACGACCTCGCGGTTCGCGATCGCGCGCACGGTCTGGTCGAGATCGACCGTGCGATAGAGCGCCGCGCGCGCCGCCGCGTCGCACAGGCCGATGCGGTAATCGAGTCGCACATCGGCGCTGACGATCTGGAAGGCCTGCTGGTCGCCGCTCGTGCCCGCGATCACCTGGGTCGTTTCCCACGGATGCGCGACGTCCCACAGGCGGTTCAACGCTGCGGGCGTGGCGCCATCGGCGGAGGGAGCGAGCGGGACGGGCGCGGCGCGCTGGCTCGCGTTGGCATCGTCGTTCGCGCTGCCCGAGACGATCAGCTGATGGATCGCGCCGTTGTCGATCACGCGTGCGCGACCGAACGGCCAAGGCAGGCCCGCATGCAAACCGGGCTGCCAGACGGCGACCGGCGCGCCGAAGCGCTCGTACACGGCGCGCTGATCGGGGCCCAGCACCGTCACGCCGCCAAGCAGCCAGCCCACCAGCAGCATGACCGCGAGTGTGGCGGGCAACAGGCGCACAAAGCTTTGCAGCGCCCAGTTCTGGCGCAGGTCGATGCCGTAGCGCGCACGCAGTTGCGCGTCGAGCGTGGCGAGGGGGCGGGCTTGCGCACCCAGCAGCTGCGCGATCGTGCTGGCGAGATACCACTCTTGTGCGGGCGGCGTCATGGGCGCGGCGAACCACGTCCACGCCGCGCGTGCCGCCAGTTCGAGCGCCACCGCGCCGCTCAGCACGGCGATAAGGCGCACGAGCCAGGCGGGCGAGGCGCCTGCGCCACCTGCAATAGCGGACCAGGCCACCGCCGCCGCCGCACCGAGAGACGCAACGAGCAGCACACGCAGAAGCGCCGCCAACGCCGCCGCCCCGTGCGAGCGTTCGCCTTGCTGCGCATGAATGCGTTCGACGAAGAGCGCGCCGAAGGCGAGCGCCAACGCACCCGCTCCCGCCACCATTAGCGACGCCTGCGCCTGGCCGCCCTGATCGACGGACGCCGCGGATTCGGGCCACAGCCAAGCGAGCGCGGCAAAAGCGAGCGAGACGAGCGCGAGCAGCGGCGCGACCCACGGCCGCCACGGCAATGCGCGCAACAGTGCGCGAAGATCCGGGGTATCGGCCTTGGCGGCTTCGGCGTGATGGTCCGCGTCCGCGGGCGTTTTGCGCCGCAAGGCGAGCCATGCTAGCGCGAGCAACGTTTTCCAGAGCGGTTGAGCAGTCGTCGCGAAAACTCGCTCGACATACAGGCGCGTGCCGATCACGGCAATCACGATATCGAGACTCGCGCTCGCCAGCACCGCGCACCAACGCGCGTCGAATGGCAAACGCGGCACCAGCGCGAGCGCACCGAACACCACCGCCAGCCCCAACGCGATCACGCCGAGCCGGGTCTCGCCCCGGCGGCCAGCGAACCAGCCATACGCTTCGCGACTCTCGCGCACTGCGCGCTGCACCATCAGGGCTCCTTACATAAATATTACGAAGATCGCTTCGGCAGACGCGCCAGCCCAGCGGGGTTAAAGCGCGCCCCAATGTAGCGCGCTCGATAAGGAAACTCAACCTTGAAGCGACACGCCAGCGCGCCCGCGGCGGGGTTCACGGGCACGCCAGGCCACGCGGAATCGGCGCACAATAGCTCGCTAAGGCAAATGAAAAAGCGAACGACAAATCGCCTGGCCGTCGGCATCGAAAAGCCCACGCGCGCGGCCGCCAATGCAGGCCGCATGGCATGGCGACACACGCCGATCCCGACGCACCCACCACGCACGCATAACCGGAACCGACACGCCACTCATGGACGGCTTGCTGATAGGACCGGCGACACGCAGGCAGGCGCTCATCGCCAGTGCCTGCGCGCTCGCGATACTGCTCACGCTTGGGCTCGCCGCGCCGCGCGCCCATGACATGTTGCCCGCCGTCGCACCGTTCATGCCGATGTGCGCGCTCACCGTGTTCACGACCTCGGGCATCGCGGCCTTTCTGCTCGGCGCGCGCTTCGCCACCACGCGCCTGCCGATGCTCGGCGCGCTCGGCGGCGCGTATGCGTTCACGGCGATCGCCGTGGCGCTCCAGTTGCTGATGTTTCCTGGCGTCTTCACGCGCACCGGGCTGCTGGGCGCGGGCCCGCACAGCGCCGCGTGGATGTGGATTTTCTGGCACGCGGGCTTTCCGCTGCTCGTGATCGTCGCCGAACTGGTGCGCACGCGCACCGCCGACGATGTCGGCGCATCCGCTCAGTCGGCGGCTGTCGCCGGGCGCGGCTGGCTGCTGATCGCCGGGCCTGCCGCGATTGCCGTGCTACTCGGCCTCTTTGTCACCCAGGTGGATCTGGTCGAGCCGTGGCGCGCGTCGAGCAACGCCCCGCTGCCGCTGCCGCCGTCCAGCCTCGGCGCGAACCTCGCGGGACTGGCGATCTGCGCGCTCAATGTCGCCGCCATCGCCGTCGTGCTGCTGAAGGGACGGCTGCGCCTCGTGCTCGATCTGTGGATCGTGGTGGCGCTGCTGGCCTCATTCGTCGACGCCGCGCTCAACACCTTGAGCATCGAACGTTTCACGCTGGGCTGGTATGTCGCGCGCGTCTTCAGCATGCTCGCGCCGGGCGTGCTGGTCTGTGTGCTCGTGTGGGAGGTCACCGCGCTTTATCGACGCCTCTCGGTCGAGCACGCGTCGCTGGTTCAGACTTCGGCGCGCGATGCGCTCACGCGCATCTACAACCGCAGCTATTTCGATGAGCAGTTCCGCGTGGCGTGCGAGCAAGCGGCGCAGCGCATGCGCCCGCTCTCGCTCGTGATGATCGACGTCGATCACTTCAAGCGCTACAACGACGCTTACGGCCATCTGCATGGCGACGCCTGTCTAGCCGCCGTGGCCGATGCGCTCGCGCGCACGCTGCGCCCCGGCGACTTCGTCGCGCGCTATGGCGGTGAGGAATTCGCGCTGGTGCTGCCCGATACGGATACGCAGGAAGCCGGCGCCATCGCCGAGTGCGCGCGCGCGGCGGTCGCCGAACTGATGATCCCCACCCCCGTCGCAAGCGGACAGATCACGGTGAGCGCGGGCTGCGCCACGCATGGCGCGGGCGCCTCGCTCACCCCGCGTGCGCTGATCGAAGCCGCCGACGCCGCGCTTTATGCGGCCAAGCGCGGCGGGCGTAATCGTGTTGCGCATGCCGATGCGGGTGTCGCGTCGTGAGTGGCGTGGGTCATCGTCTGGCCCAGATCCGAGGTCACACCCAGCGTCACACCCAGAGCCGATAAAGCCAGAACGATTCGTCTGCGGCGAAGCCGCGCGCGTTAGCCGATTTACATGGCCTGATCGACCATGCGCTGCAAGTGCGTCTGCGGAAAGCGGCGCGCACCTGGCCAACGACTTATTCGGCGACCGGCCCGGACCCTGCCGGCAGATGCGCGAGCGGATCGACCGCATGACTGCCCTCGCGCATCTCGAATTGCAGGAGCGCCTGAGCGCCGCTGCGCGTGCCCATTTCGGCGATGGTCATCCCCTGCTGCACCGCGTCGCCTTCGTGAACGAGGATCTTCCGATTGTTGCCGTATGCGCTCACGTAGCCGTTGTCGTGCTTGACGATGACCATCAGGCCGTAGGACTTGATGCCGCTGCCCGCATAAACGACGCGTCCCGCCGCTACAGCCTTGATCGGCATGCCGGCGCGTCCCGCGATCTCGATGCCGCGCGCGCCGTCCGCGCCGAACTCGTGCACCACCACGCCGCTGACGGGCCAGATGAACTGCCCCGCTGCGGCCGGCGCATGCGACTCCGAAGGACTGAGCGCCAGCTCGCGCGGCGAGCTGGTCCAGTCCGGCGGCGCAACCCGCAGCGTCTGCGCGACCAGCAAGGTCGTGCCGGGCGCGAAGCCATTCCAGCGCGCGATGTCTTGCGGCTTGCGCCCGAAGCCAAAGGCCACGCTATCGAGCGTATCGCCGGGCTGCACGCAGTAGTAGCCCGCGACGGCCTTGCTGCAAGAGGCCGTGAAGAGTGAAGTGTCGGCGCCCGCCTGGAGCGCGCATCCCGAAACAGCGGCGCCCGCGGCAAACAGGCCGCTCCAGATCGCGAGGCGCCATCGCAAATTCATGCTCGATCTCATTAATTCGTCATCCTGCATTTTTACTGAGCGGAGCATTATGAAAGAAGCCCGTCCGTTTCTATCTTGATTTCAGACGCGCGCCGCTTTCCCGGCTGAAGCGATGCCGCGCGTCAAGGCTTGAGATATGAGGCATCGAGCGGCTCCGCGCGATCGGCGACGGAGTCGCTCGGGCGGCTCGCGTGATGCGTAGACGCTGCGCGACGCGCTTTGTGATGCTTGCTGTGCGTGGTGTGGTGATGCGAGGGTGCGGGAGCGGCGGCTGGCACCTGCGCGTATGCGGCGGCGCAGGCGAAAAGAGCAAAGCTGGCGAGGATGATGCGCTTCATGGCGGTCCCTTCCAATAACGGGTTGAGAATCGACCCAAGCTTGGGTCGTCTCCCGCATAAACGCCGCCCCTGCTTAGGAGTTGACGATGCCTGCCGGGCTCTGACAATCCTTTACAACACTGCCCGATGCATAGTCACAAAGCAGTCGTCATCGCGCGCCGCTAGAACACGCCCAGCACGAGTCCCGCCGCGAGGCCCGCGCCCAGCTCCGCGCAGCGTGCGAGATCGTCGGCGCCGATGGTCTTGGGCGCGAGGATGCGCTCGGGCGTCTGCGCGTGCGTGCAGACGATGAGGCCATCGGCGACGGACTTGAGCCGCCAGCCCGTGGCGATGCGATCAATCTGGCGCAGGGCGTTCTGCCCATCGCTGCCCGCGCAGATCATGGCCGCGTAGGGGCGACCGTTCACGCGATCGAGCGCCGCGTAGTAGCAGCGGTCGAAAAAGTCCTTCATGAGCCCGGAGATCGCCGCGAGATTCTCAGGCGTGGCGAACAGATAGCCGTCAGCGGTGAGCACGTCGGCGGGCTGGGTCTCGTGCGCGCGTTGCAATCGGATCTTCAGGCTGTCCGCGCTTGCCTGTTCGCGCGCCGCCGCAGCGGCGGCTTCGGCCATCTGCTGGGTGCCTCCGGTCATCGTGTGATAGACGATCAGCAGCGTCTTCATGTGTCAGTGCCCGTATAAGTCGCCAGGTAACCGCACGCGCGCCGGGATAGCGCACCGCGCGCGAGCGATGATACCGCGCACGGGACATGCCCCGGACGATCCCGGTATCATGCCCCGATGCCTACCTACATTGCTCTGCTACGTGCCGTGAACGTCGGCGGCACCGGCAAACTTCCCATGCCCGAACTGCGCGCGATGTGTGAAGCGCTGGGCTTCACGAACGTGCGCACGTATATTGCGAGCGGCAACGTGGTGTTCGACAGCAAGCTCACCGCGGCAAGCGTCAAGAAGCGACTCGAACAGAGCCTCGAAGACTATGCGGGCAAGCCCGTCGGCGTACTGCTGCGCAGCGCGGCAGAGATGGCCGCCGTACTCGCGAACAATCCGTTCGCCGATGCGCCGCCCGATCGCACCGTCGCCCTCTTCCTGGACGCCGCGCCGCCCGCCGATGCATTGAAGTCGCTCAGCGGTCAGGGCACGGAACAACTGGCGCTTGGTGCGCGCGAAATCTACATTACCTACCCGGATGGCATCGGGCGCTCGAAGCTCAAGATCGCCGCGGCGAAGGACGGCACGGCGCGCAACATGAACACCGTCGCCACGCTCGCCGAGTGGGCGACGCAATAAATTACGCGGCATTCAACTACGCGGCATTCTCGCGTTATCCGCATCGGATCGCTCGCAGCACAACTGTCACGCAACCCCCTTAGCATGGTTCGTTTCGATCGAGGAGACGTGAAAAATGTCGCTTCCCTATGGCTATGCGAAGGGCAAGATCGTGACGGCGCCGCAACTCAAGTCCACGCGGCGGCCCCATGAAGTGCAGTACCACCTGCACTTCGGCCTCTCGGTCGCGGGTGCGCAATGGGACGTCGCGGTCAACGTCGGCACCACCGATGCGGACGACTTGCTCAAATACAAGCTGCCATTCGATTTCCGCCATGCGGTGCTGGCCACGCTCAAGGACGCCCCATCGGGCTCGCAGAACCTGACCGGCCAGGCCGCACTGCCCGCCATCGATTTCCAGCGCAGCGACTTTCTCGCCAATACCGGCAAGTGGCGCGACAGCGACGTGATGGACGGCTCGGACGCCGTCGAGCCGGTCGCCACGCTACAGCGTCTATTGCTGCGCGCGCAGCAGGCGGGTAACGATGTCTATGTGTTCGGCCGCTTCTACAGCGAAGGCGACGGCCTGCACGACGTCCATATGAACCAGGGGTCGAAGGGCGCGTTCATCCACCGCCCCGGCGACGACAGCAACGACCACAACGACATCTGGCAAGACGGCGCGCTGCTCGTCGATCTGGGCGAGCCGCAATGGGCGCTCTACGTGGCCGCGTTCGACCAGCAATACCTGCCCACCGACGATCTGGGCAACCCCACGGCGGATTCGCAGCCGATCTCGTAACAGCGGCTTAACTGCGCGCCGTTTGCTCCCGGCGCGCGTTCAGCCCATCGACGCGAGCGCGTGCTTGAGCGCACGCACTGCGCTCGCCGACGTGCTGCCCTGACGCGCGGGAAAGAAGCCCAGTTCGACGCCTTTGCTGTCGTCGTGCGCGAAGGTTTCGCGACACGACGCATGCACTTCCTTCGCGCCCGCGGCCTGCACGATACGCGCGGCGTTATCGGCCGATATACCGCTGCCAGGCAAGATGCCGATGCGCCCCGCCGCCTGCCGCACGAGCGCATAGAGCATCACGATCCCTTCCTCTGCACGCACCGCGCCGCCCGACGTCAACACACGCTCGAAGCCCAGCGCGATGGCCGCTTCGAGCGCGCGCGCCGGATCGGGTACGAGGTCGAACACGCGATGCAGCGTGGCGCCCAGTCCATGCAACTGCGCGCGTGCCTGTAACGTCTCCAGCAGTTCGATGTCGAGCGCACCGTCGGGCAGCGCCGCGCCGAGCACCACGCCCGCCAGCTTCGCGGCGCGCACGGCGTCGATATCGGCGAGCATCGCGGCCGCGTCGGCGGGCGTCCAGACGAACGAGCGCGCATGCGGGCGGATCATCGCGTAGACCGGAATGGGCGCGCGCGACGCAGCCGCGATCAGGCCCGGCGTGGGCGTGAGGCCGCCGAGATCAAGGGCGGAGCAGAGTTCGATGCGATCCGCACCGCCCGCGATGGCGGCTTCGAGGCCATCGACGCTATCGACACAGACTTCGAGCAAAACGGTCATGGTGGTGGTTCCTGTGTATTTACGCTTGCCGCGCAAGCAGCGCTGCACCGATCAGGCCGCCTTCGTCGCGATAGCGTCCGGGCACGACCAGCGGCTGTTCGCGCCGATGCAGCACGCGCGCCCGCACGGCCAGATCGAGCCGCTCGATCAGCGCACTCGCCGAGGCGAGACCGCCGCCCACCGTCACGACCGACGCCCCCGTGATGTTGACGACCGCGGCGAGCGGGTCGGCGACCAGTTCGCGCCAGGCGTCGAGCGTGCGTGTAGCGGCGGCATCGCCTTGCGACCACGCGGCGAGTATCGCGCGGCTGTCCTGGGTGGCCCCGCTATGCAAATGCGCATGCAAACGCTCGATGCCGCGCGCGCCACCGATCGTATCGACGCAGCCCGTTTGGCCACAGCCACACGAAAAGCGCGGCACGTAAAGCGGTTCTGCTTCGCTATCGATTACGCACTGCGTGTTGACGATCGGCCCGTGGCCCCACTCGCCCGTCACACCGCCCGCGCCGCGTATCAGCCGCCCGTTTGCGACGAGTCCTCCGCCCACGCCCGTGCCGAGCACAGCGGCGAACACCACGCGATGCCCCGCGCCCGCGCCAGACACGGCCTCGGCGAGCGCGAGGCAATCGGCGTCGTTGGCCGCGAACACGGCGCGGCCCAGCAGCGCCGCGAGCTCGCTCGCGAGTCTGCGGCCCGTAATGCAGGGGATATTGGCGGAAAGCGCTGCGCCGTCGAGCGGGTCGATCAAACCAGCGATGGAGAGCGCGAGCGGCGCGCGATGATGTTCAGTGTCGAGATGCGCGTGCGCGGCAAGCAAGTCGCCGAGCGCATCGGCGAACTGGGTCCAGTCGTCTGTGGGAGTCGGCTGCTTCGCGAGCAGCGTGAGCGAGCCGTCGGCGGCGCAAGCGGCGAGGCGCATGAACGAGCCGCCGATATCGGCGGTGTAGATCGTGGGCGCGTGCGTTGCGATGGAAGAGGCGGGATCGGGCATAGGAGGCTCGTTTCACTCAACGCCCGCGCAAAATGCGCGCGCCGCCCGGAACGTTCCGGGCGGCGCGGGTGGGCGTTATCGCCCGATACTTTACGCGGCTTTGTGCCGTGCTACGCGCGTTATGCCGTAACGCGCGGCTCGCATTGCGCCACGACTGCGCGCAGACAAGCAATCGCGTGATCGACGTCCTGTGCCGTGGTATAGCGGCCGAGGCTGAAGCGCAGCGTGCGGCTGGCCGCCTCGGCATTCAGGCCGATCGCGCTCAATACATGCGACGGCGCGCCCGAAGCCGAATTGCATGCAGACGTGGACGACACCGCCAGATCGGCCGCAAGCATGAACGGGAAGAAACCGTTCGAGTGGATCGTGAGGCTCAACGTATGCGGAATCCGTCGCGCGCCGGTCGCGTTCTGCTGCACGATGTCCAGGTCGCGCAAACCGTCGAGCAGTTGTGCCGCGAGTTGCGCGATGCGCTGCGTGTCCGTTTCCAGGTGCTCGGCCGCCAGCGCGCAGGCCGTCCCCATGCCAACGATCTGGTGCGTGGCAAGCGTCCCCGAGCGCAGGCCGCGCTCGTGGCCGCCGCCGTGCATCTGCGGCGCGATGCGTGCGGCCGCCTCGCGGCTCACGTACAGCGCGCCAATGCCCTTGGGCCCATACACCTTGTGCGCCGACATCGACAGCAGGTCGATACCCATCGCCTTCACGTCGATCGGCGTCTTGCCGAGCGCCTGCGCCGCGTCCACGTGCAGCAGCGCGCCCGCTGCGTGCACGAGCGGCGCGATGGCGGCGATGTCCGTGAGCGTGCCGATCTCGTTGTTCACGAGCATCAGCGAAACGAGTCCGGTGTCTTCGCGCAAGGCCGCTTTCACGGCTTCGACGCCAATGCTGCCGCTCGCGTCGGGACGCACATAACTCACCTGCATGCCGCGCTGTTCGAGGCTTGCCATGGTGTCGAGAATCGCCTTGTGTTCGAGGCAACTCGTGACGAGGTGGCGTCGCGTGGCGGTTTCGGCGAAACCCTTGAGCGCGAGATTGTTCGATTCGGTCGCGCCCGAGGTCCAGACGATTTCATCGGCCGATGCGCCGATCAGCGCCGCCACCTGGGCGCGCGACTGTTCCACGAGCCCGCGCGCCTTGACGCCCGCCGCGTGGGAACTGGAAGCCGGATTGCCGAACGCGCCTTCGATGCCGAGGCATTCGCACATGGCCGCGATCACGCGCGGGTCGGCCGGCGTCGTGGCCGCGTAGTCGAAATAATGCAGTGTGTCGCCCATTCTGTTTTTTGCTCGATTGCGTCTGGAATGGGGACTTATGCTACGTGGCACGCCGTAGAAAGTGGTTCCAAATTCCGCGCCGTCCGGCGCCTGGCGAAGAATTATTTTCTCTTCGCCGCAAGGGAGCGAGAAAAACGGCTGCGCGAAGGCAGCCGCTATCGCCCGTTATTGCGTCGCGGCCTGTTGTGCGGCGTCGCCCAGATGTTCCGTGTGCATGGCGTTCAGGCGCGACAGCAAAATGCCGTAGCCGGTGAGGTGGCCAAGATAGACGCTCGTATAGACGCCCGCCGCGGGCAAGGCGTCGACGAGAGCATGGAGCGCCGACATCGGCAGCGGCCGCATCATCAGCTCCGGGCGCTCGACGCGCAGATCGGCCACGAGCGCGAGTTGGCGATGCGCTTCGACAAGCCGCGCCAGCCCCTGGCGGAAATCGTCTTTCCATTGCGCATTCAAGGTTTCGAATTGCGCATTGAACGTGTCGAAGGTCTCCAGAAAATTGACGACCGAATCGAACAGTTCGTGATAGCACCAGAAAAGCGGCACGCGCACGCGATTGCGTTCCAGGTGCGCCGACACCCACGATTGCGCGAGATCGGCCTTCAACAGATCGTGCGCCTCTTTGAGATTACTGCTCGCTTTACGCAGCGCCGCAGTCGAGGCGCGCAATTGCGCCTGGTCCAGCGTGCCGTTGGCGATGTCGTCGAGCAGCTTGAGCGCGCGCTCGTTGCCTTCGTTGACGAGCGTATTGGCCCAATAGCCGTGATCGGGCGGAAACACGATCTGCTGAATGACGAAGCCGAGCAGCATGCCCAGCACCACGCCGATCAGTCGCTGCTCCAGCAGCGGAATATGTTCGCCGGTGTAGAGCACGAGCGTCATCGGCACGGTGATGCTCGTCATCTGAAACACCGAGGGCCGCACGCGCACGATCGCGAAGATCACGATGGGCAGCAGCAGGACGCCGAGCCAGAGATGCGGCGCGGTCAGCCAGATCAGGAGCGTGCCGATCGGCATGGCGACCAGATTCGAGGTGACGCGCTTATAGAAATAGCCGCGCGCCGCGGAAATCGAACTGCCGAGCGCGAGCGTGAGCATCGTCGAGCCCGCCAGCGCGACGGCCGCGTCCGGATAACCGAAGTGATAGGGAATCGAAAAGCCGATCCACATGCCGAGCGTGAGCTTGGTGTATTTCGCCATCTCGGACAGGGAGAAGCGCGCGAGTGCGCGGCGAAATGGCGTGAGCGGTTTATGAACGTAGGAATTGGGCGTCATGGCGGCGAACGTGACATTCGGGATTCAGGCGACACGCAAAGCAGCGGCGTCGAAGCCAAGATGCTAATCGACCCGCGCGCAAGATTGCGTACTCCCGCGCAACAGCCTGGACGCCCAGGCCAGAATACCTTTCACGATTAACGAATGGAAAGGCATTCACCCGCGATACAACCACCCCTTCTTACTCAATCGTCTGACGATTTCGCTTTAAATCCCCTTTAAATCATCGTTTTCCCGTATCGCCATACCTTTCGATTTATTTTCAATTTCTTTCGAGTTTTTATCCCTTACCGTCATGCCAGCCGTTCGCCATGCGAACCGCTTTGCGAAGCTCTTTCTGTTGGGGTAGGCCCATGACGATAACAACCCGAGTCTCCATCTGTCTGCCCACGTGCAATCGGCCGGATCTGCTGATCCGTTGCCTCGATTCATGCCTGGCGCAGACGCACGAGAACGTCGAGATCCTGATCGGCGACGATTCGCCGGACACGCGCACCGAGCGCCTGATCGCCGCGCGTTATGCGCACGAGACGCGCATCGTTTATCGGCGCAATGTGCCTGCGCTCGGCCAGGCGCGCAATGTCGCGAGCCTCTTTGCGCGCGCAAGCGGCGAAAAGATCCTCCTGATTCACGACGACGACTATCTGAGCGAAACCGGCATTGAATGTCTGCTGGCGCAATGGACGCGCTATCCCGGCATCGACGTGGCATTCGGCAAACAGTACGAGGCCGATCCGCACGGCGAGATTGATCTGGCCGCAAGCCGGCGCATGAATCAGGCGTTTCATCGCGGGCCTGCGGCGCAGGGGGTGCAGCGTCTCGCGGGGCGCACGGGCATCGTGCAGATGTTTCCGAATAACGGCTGGCTCGCCGATGCCGCGCTCGTCAAAAGCATCGGCTACGACGAGCGCTATGCGGTGTGCTGCGATTTTGTGTTCGGCGTGCGCTTATGTCTGGCCGCGCGTGGCGTGTGTTTTGTCGACGAGTATGTGTCGTGCTATCGCAAGAGCGCGGTCTCGGTTTCGCAGGCCACGCGGCAAACACCCAGCGCCGCGTCGATGGCCGCGTGGCATTTCCTCAAGGAACTGGCGTTGCCGCTCGAACTCGAACCCGCGCGACGCCAGGCCTTGCGGCGGCTCGTGCCCATCGTGGTCTCGCTGCATGCGCGCAACAGTCAGGCGCGCGCGGGGCTCACGCTCGCGTTGAGCCATCTGTACGCGTATCGCTTCGGCTTGAGTTTGCGGCTCTACTATCACCTGCTCATGATCGGCAAGAGCGCGCGGCTTGCGAGAAAGCGCAGCCTCGTAGGGCGCCGCGATGACGACGAAAGCATCGTCGAAGTGACACGTACGCGCGTGCCGTGAGCGGCAGGCCGCCCCCAAAGCCAATGCAGCTTAAGCGCACCCTTCTCCCGATCCCGCTAGTATGTCAACCCGATGTCTTTGATGCGGCCCCGCCGCGACTTAACCCCTGGATCAGGAGCACGATAAATGTCTTTTCGCATGACGATGTTGGCGGCCGCCGTTGTGGCCGTGGGTGTAGCCAGCGCAAGCGCGCAAGCCCAGGTCGCGGGTGCGCAGCCGTTGAGCGTCACGGTCGAGCAATCGCAGGCGCTGCTCGAAGGCTGGAGCGTGAAGAAGAGCGTGCTCGGCAAGGCTGTGTATAACGACGACAACGCCAAGGTCGGCACGGTGCGCGACCTGATCGTCGCGCCGGACGGTTCGGTCTCGGCGGCTATCGTCTCGGCCGGTGGTTTCCTCGGTGTCGGCGTGCATGACGTGGCGGTGCCGATCGCCTCGCTCGAAGTGCGCAGCGGCAATCTCTATCTGCCGGGCGCGACCAAGGACGCGCTCAAGGCCACGCCGGCGTTCCAGTACGCCAAGATCGCCTCGCCGCCCAAGCCCAAGCGCGTCGACGACAGCACGAAGGCCGCGCAGTAACCCTTCCAGATGCGACGTGCCGCGCCCGCTCAGGCGCGCGGCGCGTCAGCCCGCCGCAATCCCCGCCTCCCGCAGTTCGATCCCCGTCCACACTCCGCTTGCGCACAGTTCCTCGATCAGATCGCAGATCGTGCGGCGCACCGCCAGCGACGCCGAACTGACCGGCAGCGCGTTCGGCCAGCAAATGCTCGCGGGCCGCCGGATCACCGGGTCGACGATGCGGCGCGTCTTGGGCCGCTCCGCAGGCGCGCGCAAGGCCAGCGCGGACGACGGCAGGATCGTGCAGGCGGCGCCCGATTGCGCCGCCGAGAGCAGCATCGGCAAGGAATCGATATCGGCGATGATGTTCAGCGGCACCTGTTCGCGCGCGAAGGTGCGCTCCAGCAGCAGGCGCAGGCCATTCGAGACGCCGGGCGCGACCAGCGGCACGTCCGCGAGCGAGGCCAGCGTGCAGGTGCGCGAGCGCGCGGGCAAGCCGGGTTCGCCCATCACATACAGTTCTTCGTCGAGCACCGGCAACGCCGAGATGCCGGGCGTGGCCGTATCGCGGAACAGAATCGCGAGATCGAGCCGCCCGTTCGCGAGCAACTCGTTCAGATAGCCGCTCATGCTCTCGAAGAACTGTAGGCGGATGCCGGGAAAGCGCTCGCGCACGCGTGCGAACACCGGCATGGCCAGCACAGACGCCATCGTGGTCGGCAGGCCAATGGCGACCGTGCCCGATTCCGCGCCCACGCCTTCGCGCACTTCCTGGCGCAACTGCTCCATCTGATGCAGCACGAGCCGCGCGTGCCGGTAAAGCGCCTGCCCGGCAGCGGTAGGCTTGACGCCCTGCGGGCTGCGCACGAGCAGCGGCACGCCCAGGTCGTCCTCCAGCTTGGCGATCTGCTGGCTTAGCGACGGCTGCGCCACATAGAGCTTTTCCGCGGCCTTGCCGAGGCTGCCGTAGTCGACGATGTTGACGAAATAACGAAGCTGACGAACGTCCATAGGGCGGGCCCTCGATGCAAGGGCCATAGGATACCCCTATGACCGGCACATTCAAACCGTATTTCCGCGTCCCGGAACATTCACATACAGTCGCCTCATTCCTATTGCAATGCGCCGGCCCGAACGGCGCAGGAGACGGCCATGCACAGCTCTTCCACTGAACCGCAGGCAAGCGCGGTCCAGTCCGTCAGCGACACGATTTCCCTCGCTCCCGCCGCCGCGCTAGCCGCCACGCTCGACTGCAGCCACGTGCCGCGCACGGGCGACGCCCTCCCGCCGATCTGGCACTGGCTCTACTTCTGGTCCGCCGCGCCGCAAGCCGAACTCGGCCCGGACGGCCATCCGCAAAAAGGCGGCTTCCTGCCCGACCTGGGCCTGCCGCGCCGCATGGCGGCGGGCGGGCGCATCACGTTCAACGCGCCGCTCACGATCGGCGCACAGGCCGAGCGCGTCTCGCGCGTGTTGTCGGTCGAGCACAAGGAAGGCCGCAGCGGGCGTCTCGCCTTCGTGACCGTCGAACATGACATCCAGGTCGATGGCGTCACAGCGATCCGCGAAGAGCAGGACATCGTCTATCGCGAAGCGGCGCAGCCAGGCCAGTCCGGCCAGGCGCAAGCCAAGCCCACTGCAGCGCCCGACGGCGCCGACTGGCGCCGCGAGATCGCGCCCAGCGAAGTGCTGCTGTTCCGCTATTCGGCGCTCACTTTCAATGGCCATCGCATTCACTACGACCGCGACTACGCGCGCGACGCGGAAGGCTATCCCGACCTCGTCGTGCATGGCCCGCTGATCGCCACGCTGTTGCTCGACTCGGTCGCGCGCTTCGCGCCCGAAGCCGTGGTGCGCGAATACCGCTTCAAGGCCGTGCGCCCGACCTTCCTCGGCAACCGCTTCACGATATGCGGACGCCGCGCGCAAGACGGCAAGAGCATCGAGCTTTGGGCCGAGGACCACGAAGGCTGGCTGACGATGTCGGCGCACGCCGTGCTGGCCTGAGCGGCCTGCAACCGTTCGCAGCCCCAAATTGAATTCACAAAGTATCCAGACGGAAACCCAGCAATGACCGAGACGACCGACCAATACCAGGACATCCGCGACGCTGTGCGCGATCTGTGCAGCCAGTTCCCGGACGAGTATTTCCGCAAGATCGACGAGACGCGTGGCTATCCCGAAGCCTTCGTCGATGCGCTCACCAAGGCGGGCTGGCTCGCCGCGCTGATTCCGCAGGAGTACGGCGGTTCGGGCCTCGGTCTCACGGAAGCGTCGGTGATCATGGAAGAGATCAACCGCAGCGGCGGGAATTCGGGCGCGTGCCACGGCCAGATGTACAACATGGGCACGCTGTTGCGCCACGGCTCGGAAGCGCAGAAGCGCGAGTATCTGCCGAAGATCGCGAGCGGCGAGCTGCGCCTGCAGTCGATGGGCGTGACCGAGCCGACCACCGGCACGGACACCACCAAGATCAAGACCACGGCGGTGCGCAAGGGCGATCGTTACGTGATCAACGGCCAGAAGGTGTGGATCTCGCGCGTGCAGCACTCGGACCTGATGATCCTGCTCGCGCGCACGACACCGCTCTCGGACGTGACGAAGAAAAGCGAAGGCATGTCGATCTTTATCGTCGATCTGCGCGAGGCGATCGGCAAGGGTCTGACCGTGCAGCCGATCCTCAACATGGTCAATCACGAGACCAATGAGCTGTTCTTCGACAACCTCGAAATTCCGGCGGAAAACCTCATCGGCGAGGAAGGCAAGGGCTTCAAGTACATTCTCGACGGCCTGAATGCCGAGCGCACGCTGATCGCTGCCGAATGTATCGGCGACGGCTACTGGTTCATCGACCGGGTGACGAAATATGTCAAGGACCGCCAGGTATTCGGCCGCCCGATCGGGCAGAACCAGGGCGTGCAGTTCCCGATCGCGCGCTCGTTCGTCAACGTGGAAGCCGCCAACCTGATGCGCTTCGAGGCCGCCCGCCGTTTCGACGCCCACCAGCCTTGCGGTGCGCAGGCCAATATGGCAAAGCTGCTCGCGGCCGACGCCTCGTGGGAAGCCGCCAACGCCTGTCTGCAGTTCCACGGCGGTTTCGGCTTCGCGTGCGAATACGACGTGGAGCGCAAGTTCCGCGAGACGCGTCTCTATCAGGTCGCACCGATCTCGACCAACCTGATTCTCTCCTACGTCGCCGAACACATGCTCGGCCTGCCGCGTTCGTTCTGATCGAGTCCAGGAGCTTCCCATGCGCCCTCTCGAAGGCATCAAGGTCGTCACGTTCGAGCATGCGATCGCGGCGCCGTTCTGCACCCGCCAGCTCGCCGATCTCGGCGCGCGCGTCATCAAGGTCGAACGCCCCGGCGTGGGCGATTTTGCGCGCGGCTACGACGAGCGCGTGCATGGCCTCGCCTCGCATTTCGTCTGGACCAACCGCTCGAAAGAAAGCCTCACGCTCGACGTGAAGCGCGCCGAAGCGCTGGAGATCGTGCACAGCCTGCTCGCCGATGCCGATGTGTTCGTGCAGAATCTCGCGCCGGGCGCCACGCAACGTCTCGGTCTGGACTACGAAACGTTGCGCGAGCGCTATCCGCGCCTGATCGTCTGCGATATCTCCGGCTATGGCGGCGATGGCCCGTATCGCGACAAGAAAGCCTACGACCTGCTGATCCAGAGCGAATCGGGCTTTCTCAGCATCACCGGCACGCGCGACGAATCCGCCAAGGCCGGTTGCTCGATCGCCGATATCTCGGCGGGCATGCACGCGTATTCGAGCATCCTCGCGGCGCTGATCGAGCGCGGCAAAACCGGGCGCGGCCGACGTATCGACGTGTCGATGCTGGAAAGCATGGTCGAGTGGATGAGCTTCCCGCTCTACTACGCGATCGACGGTCAGACGCCGCCGCAACGCAACGGCGCGGCGCACGCGACGATCTATCCTTACGGGCCGTTCAAGGCCGGCGACGGCAAGTCCGTCATGCTCGGTTTGCAGAACGAGCGCGAATGGAAACAGTTCTGCGACATCGTGCTGCGCCAATCCGGCCTCGCCACCGACGAGCGTTTCAGCGCCAACAGCCGCCGCGTGGCGCACCGCGCGGAGCTGGGCAAGCTGATCGAAGACGCGTTCGCGAGCCTCACCGCGCAGGACGTGATCGAGCGGCTAGAAGAAGCCCGGATCGCCAATGCGCATATCAACGACATGCAGGCGGTCTGGGCGCACGAGCAGCTCGCCGCGCGCGAGCGCTGGACGCGTGTGGGCACGCCCGCGGGCGAGATTCCCGCGCTGTTGCCGCCCGGCATGACGCGCGCCGACGATCCGCGCATGGACCCGGTGCCCGCGCTGGGCGAACACACCGACACGATCCTCAAGGAACTCGGCTACGACGAGACGCGTATTCACGCACTGCGCGAAGCGGGCGCGGTTTGAGCGCAGGTCACGCAAGCGATAGAAGGAAGCCGTAAGCGCCACACCCAGGCCGCGCATAGAAAAACAATCTCGCGGCAGCAAAGCAGAAGACGCCTGCGCAGCCTTCCCGGCTGCGCAGGCGGCATTACAAAGGAGACACCTTCATGCAGCACTCGGTCAATGCCGCCGGCCGTCTGGACCGGCTACCCGTTTCACGCTTTCACTGGAAAATACTCGGCCTCATCGCGGGCGGCGCGTTTCTCGACGCCTTCGACATTTATCTCGCCAACGGCTCGGTGGCCTCGATGGTCAAGGACGGCTTCACCGACATGCACCACGGCGCGATGTTCGTGTCGTCGACTTTCGTGGGCATGATGCTGGGCGCGTTCATCGCGGGCTGGCTCGGCGACCGGCTGGGCCGCCGTTATTCTTATCAGCTCAATCTCGCGGTGTTCGGCCTCGCGTCGATCGCCGCGTGCTTCGCGCCCAATATCGAATGGCTGATCGCGCTGCGCTTCATCATGGGTCTCGGCCTCGGCGCAGAACTGGTGGTCGCGGCCGGCACGCTCGCGGAATTCGTGCCGCCGGGCACACGCGGCAAATGGGTGTCGTTGCTCGCGATCATCACCAATAGCGGCCTCTTTGCGGCGCTTGCGGCAGGCTACTGGATCATCCCGAATCTGGGCTGGCGCTACATGTTCGCCGTGGCCGGCGCGGGTGCGCTCGTGGTCTGGTTCCTGCGCCATCGCATGCCCGAGTCGCCGCGCTGGCTCGAATCGGTCGGCCGTCTCGAAGAGGCCGAAGCGACGCTCGCCGACATCGAGCGCCAGGTGCGCGAGCAGGTGGGCGAATTGCCGCCCGTGCAGCGCGCCGTCGATCTGAACAAGGGCCGGGTGCCCTTGAGCGCCCTGTTCGCGCGAGGCATGCGCAGCCGCACGTTCGTCGCCGCCATCACGGCTGTCGCGGTGAATGTGGGGCTGTACGGCTTCATCGCGTGGCTGCCGACGTTCTTCGTCGCGCAAGGCCTCTCGATCGTGAAATCGCTTGGCTTTGTGTTCGTGATGTCGGTGGGCTCGCCGGTGGGCGGCCTGATCGGCTATCTGATCGCCGACCGCGTCGGGCGCGCGCGCGGCATCCTGATTGCGTCGGTGGTGAGCGTCGCGCTCGGCTGGACCTACGTGACGCTGCGCGAGCCCGTCGCCATCATGCTCGTGGGCTTTTGCCTCGTGAGCGCGATCTACACGATCTGCACGCTCGGCCTGTTCGGCTATATCCCCGAACTGTTCCCGACCGAAGTGCGCCTGCGCGGCACCGGCGTGGCAGGCACCTGCGGACGCACCTCGTCGATCGCCACACCGTGGCTCGCACTGATGTTGTACGAGCGCTTTGGCGTTTCGGGCGTGATCGCGATGGTGAGCGTCGTGCTAGCCGTGCTTTGCGCAGCCATTCTTGCGCTCAAGGTGGAAACCAGCCGCACCGCGCTGGAGGACATCCAGCCCGACACGGGCGATGCCGACAACTTCGTAGGCGCCGCGCCGGTTGCCAGTGGCACGAAGGCGCCCTGACCCGCCAGCTTATTGCTCGACCCGCAGGCTCGATGCCGCTTCGTTTCGACGAAGCGGCATTTTTCATTTCTGGCTTCATCTCTGCCGCTTCGTTCTATCGGATAACGATTTTTATTTTGATTCCAATTGAAGATTTGATTCGGCTGATTATGTTGACATCTATCGCTTATTAACATTTATCCGATTGTTTGCCGGATTTCGGCTGGTTACTGTGCGATCGCGTTCCAGCACGCGCTATTTCCGCCGCATGATTTGCCCGCCATTTTCGGGCGAAGCGTCGGAATCGAACGCGCCATCTGGCAGACAAACTCATTCGCGAGTCGCGCTGGCGTTATGGCCATCATCTATCACTATTGCAACCCCGGCGCGTTTCTCTCGATCGTCGAGAGCCATTCGCTCTGGCTCGGCAATGCCCGCAAGATGTTCGACGCGCGCATCGGCGATGCCGTCGGCACGATGCTCGTCAATGCGCTCGCCCAGGGCCACCAGCCCTGCGACGGCCAGCACACGCTCGCCAGCGAACTGGCGTTGGCGCTCAATCTCAGCCAGCGCGAACTGTTCACGTGCTGCTTTTCCGGGAACCGCGACGCCACGGCGCAATGGTGGAGTTACGCGGACGCAGGGCGAGGCTTTGCGATCGGCTTCGATTCCGACTTGCTGCATCCGCCGGGCGACGCTACGCGGGCCCGTCAGAACGCCGACGCGCTGGCCGACTCCGCGCGCGGGATCGCGCTTACGCCCGTGCTATACGGCGACGACGCGACGCTCTCGCGTCACATCGAGACCCTGAAAAACCGGCTCGCTCAGGCCGCGCTCACCTGCGCCTCCGCATCGGGGAGCGCGAATCAGGCGCGCTGCGCGCACGTTCGCGCCGTCGCGCTGGCGTGCGAATGGCTTGGCGTGGTGTCGAAAGATCCGTCGTTCCGGCATGAACTCGAATGGCGTCTCGTCTATGTTTCGTCGAGCGACGCCGATAGTGATGCGCGCGCGCCGCAGATCCACTGGCGCACCACGAACCACGGCCTGACGTCGTACTTCCGCTTCGGCTTCCCGCCAGAAGCCGTGCGCGAAGTCTGGATCGGCCCTCACAACAGCGAACGGCTGCCCCCCGGAAGCCTCATGGGCGTCAAGGAACACCACGCACTCAAGCTGCTGATGCGAACCCACGGATATGAACGAACCGAAATCATCGAGGCCTGCGCCCGCCACGCGATGTGAAGCCGGTGCGTATGCGGGCACGGATCGCCCGGCCATACGCGTCGGTCTCTTCGACGACGCCTCGCGGCACGGCGCCTTCCTTCATGGCGTACTCACGCAGTCGGACTACGTCTGCCTCGACATCACGACGATGAAGCAACTCGCCACCGCGTTGCGCTGCGGCACGCTCGACCTGCTCATCGTGGTCGGACTCGAACACGACAGCCGCGGCATCGAGGCGCTGAACTGGGTGCGTGAACTGCTGGCGCCCGACGTGCCCGTGATGTTCGTGGGCGGGCCCGGCGGCGCGCAAGCCGAATCGCTCGCGCTCAACGCGGGCGCAGACGATTACGTGGTCCGCTCGCGCTCGCCCGAGGTGCTGGTCGCGCGCATGGCGTCGCTCTTGCGGCGCAGCTGCCAGCCGAAACCCGAGCGGCTCGCACGTTATGGCGTCTATGAATTCGACACGAGCCGCAGCATCGTCACGTTGCACGGCTCGACAGTCACGCTGACACAACGCGAATTCGATCTCGCATGGCTGCTGTTTAGCCATCTCGACGCGCCGCTATCGCGCGCACAGATCTTCGAATCGGTCTGGCATCAGGCCTTCGGCCTCACGTCGCGCACCGTCGACACGCACATCTGCTGGCTACGCTCCAAACTCAGGCTACAAGCCGCCAATGGGTATGTGATCGTGTCCGTGCATGGCTATGGTTACCGGCTCGAAAGCGTGCGCGCCGGCGACTTCGATGCACCGGCCCGCCACTGAGCGCGCGTGCGTCAAAGCCGGTCGAGACGGTAACCGCGTCCGTGCACGGACGCCAGCCGGTAACCGTTTTCGGGCGCGAGGCGCAGCTTCGCGCGTAGACGGCTGATCTGTGCGTCGACGCTGCGTGTATTGACGTCGGTCTCGCCTTTCCAGATCAAATCGAGAATATGCTCGCGCGAAAGCGTCGTGCCGATGTGCTGGTAGAACAGCAGCGTGAGCCGGAATTGCAGCGCGGTCAAAGGGATCGGGATGCCGTCACGCGAGACGCTGCACGCAACCGGATCGAACTCGAATGTACCGGGGCTGCCAGCCACGCTTTCTTGCCGCGCGGCACGGACGCGGCGCAGCACCGACGACACGCGCGCGCGCAACACACCCGCTTCGAGCGGACGGACCACGCAGGCGTCCGCGCCCGCATTCAAGGCGCAGATTTCGTCGCGTTCGGCATGGAAGGACGTCACGTAGATGACGGGAATCTGGGCGGAAATGACCGCGCGTATCGTACCGAGCACGCGAATGCCCGTCATGTCGGGCAACGCGTGATCGAGCACGAGCAGATCGAAGGTCTCGCGGCGCAGCGCTCGCAACATCGCGCTGCCCAGCGTGAAGTGATGGCACACGCAGTCTTCGTCGGCCAGCGTGTGGGTCGTGAACGCCGTGAGTTCGGCGTCGCCGGAAAGGATGGCAAGTCTCATCGTTCAAGCGCTTTTTTTGTATTGGCTTTCTGGCTTCTCCGGCAGGTTGGCGCCAAAAAAGAGCCAGTCGGACATGCGCGTCCAGACTGGCAAAAGAAGTTGGTCAGTGGTGTGGGGGAGCACCAGAGTCCGTGACCAACCTCGGGCCTCGTCAGTCCACGCGCCTATTGCCCGGGACACGCTGTCGATGTGCGGGCAATTCGAGAGATCAGCCATGCGGTGATGGTCTGAACGCTTCAGGAACGATCTTATTATTGGGCAAAGGCATCGGCGGCGTTGTTAAATCATGTCACAGGCGCCGCGTGCATCACCGCTGCGAAAGCCCGAATCGACCCGCTTAGTTATTAAAGGATAACTAATTAATTGTCAGCCGGATGAAGGGTCTTGGGCGCTGCGTCGCCATGACGAAGCGCCCTTCTTTACCAGCGCAGCAGACGCGGCCCGAGCCACGCACCGATCGCGGCGGGCAGCAGCATGCCGATGGCGTACCAGATGCTCCAGAACGCCGGGCTCATTTCCGGGCAATGGAGGCAATAGGCAACGGTTGCGAGCGCGCTCGCGAAGAGTCCCGCCGCCGCGCCCGCCAGACGCGGGCGAGTGGGCGCAAAGCCCTTCGCGGCCCAGAACACGGCGGCGAAGGTCGGCACCGTAAGCAACAGGATATTGAACGGACAGGTCCGCCACGACACGCCAAGCATGAGCGGCACGCGCTCGGCGGGCGCGGCGGTGCCGAGCGTGACCCAGGCGGCCAGTCCCACGGCGACGAACGGCGCGGCCACCAGCGCCCACGCATAGCCGCCGCGCACGCCGGGCCGCCCGAGCCGGCTCACCGTCAGCGCGGCGGCGATTGCCACGGCCATCGGGAAAGCGATCTTGGCCCAGAAAATGGGCGTCTGTGCGACGTCCAGCAAGTCATGACGCACGCCGAACACGATCGCGACCAGCACGAGCGAGCCCGCGAGGCCCAGCGGCAGCGCGCGCGCAAAGCGGCGCACGACGGCCTTGCGATCCACGCGCGTGACGCCGGTGGACAACAGGCTGATGAGATCGTCGGTCTTCATTGTGCCCCCCGAATACGCGCGGCGAGCGCCTTCAGGCCGCGGTGGATGCCCACCTTCACGGCCGATTCGGACAGCCCGGTGAGCTTCGCGGCTTCGACCACCGAGCGTCCTTCCAGCTTCACATGAACGATCGGCAGGCGCTGCTTGTCCGGCAACTGGTCGAGCAGCTTACCGATATCGCGGCGCGCCTCGCACGGTTCGTCGTCGGCTTGCGCGAACAGGTCGGTGTGATCGTCGAGCGGGTCGTTGAGCGATTCGCGGCGCGCGCGCGAGCGAAAGAAGTCCATCAGCTTGTAGCGGGCAATCGCATGCACCCAGGCGGTCAGCGGTTCATCGGGGCGCCACGTGTGGCGTGCGTTGTGGACCGCGAGCAGGATCTCCTGTACGAGGTCCTCCACATCGTCGTGCAGCTGCGGAATGCGTCGGCGCAGGTACGCGCGCAGATGGCGCGTGAGTTCCTGCAAAAAAGTGCGGTACGCATCGGCATCGCCTTCGAGGCCGCTGACGAACAGCGCTTTGAGACGGATTTCCGCTGGGTACAAAGTGCGTCCTGAGGTGTCGCGGCGATGGGACGGCGCGCCCGCGACGGCCGTTTTGCCCGCGCCATGAATCGTGGTGGCGCTTGCGGCAGGCTGGAAGTCGGTATCGAATTCGGGCGCGATCGGTTGAGCGTAGCCGAAGCCGTCCGGCGCCGCAATAGCCGCCGCCGCGCCGCCTTGCGGGCCGAATTCGTCCGCCTGCCGCCAGTGCGCCGCCCTGTTCGCCCAGTTCACGTTTGCGCTCCCCCTTCGTGTCGCGGCCCACGCCCGCGGTGCGCCTCATGTACGTTATTCGTCTGGAGCGGGCGCGGGGTTACACCTGGTGGCGAATTTTTCGCACGGAGGGCGTCTTTCTGGTGGCCCTGGCGTATTCGTACTTCGTGGATCTTTAAAGGAGCCACGTGGCGCGTTAGAGTCGGCGTATCTTGGGGTTTTATTTCCGCAGAATTTTGCGCACGCGGCGGCGTCGCCGCACGACCGGAGCTTGTGAAGCATGGCAGCGAGAACGAACGAGTATCAGCAACCCATCGGCGCGGCGCTGGACGGCTGGACGCCGCGCGAGCGCCCCGCGCGCGTGACGATCGAAGGCACGCTCTGCCGCATCGAGCCCGTCGACGTCGAGCGCCACGCCGCCGATCTCTTCGAGGCTTACAGCGCCGCGCCCGATGGCAGCGACTGGACCTACCTCTTCACCGGCCCGTTCGAGGATTTCGCGTCGTTTCGCGCTTACCTCGCGAAGGCGGCGGCCTCGGAAGATCCGCTTCACTATGCCGTCGTGGACCGCGCGAGCGGCAAGGCCGTGGGCACCTTCGCGCTGATGCGCATCGACCCCGCGCACGGCGCGATCGAAGTCGGCAGCGTGACGTTCTCGCCGCGGCTCAAGCGCACGGCGCTTTCGACCGAAGCGCAATTTCTGCTGATGCGCTACGCCTTCGACGAACTCGGCTACCGGCGCTACGAGTGGAAGTGCGACAGCCTCAACGCGCCGTCGCGCAAGACCGCGCTGCGCCTCGGCTTCCAGTTCGAGGGCATCTTCCGCCAGGCGGTGGTCTACAAGGGCCGTAGCCGCGACACGGCGTGGTTCGCGATCATCGACCAGGACTGGCCGCAGGTGAAGCGCGCGTTCGAGACCTGGCTCGCGCCCGCGAACTTCGACGCGCAAGGCCACCAGCGCGCCTCGCTCGCGAGCCTGCGCGATGCCTGACGCTACTGACGCTACTGACGCTACCGACGCGCTCACCGTGCGCGACATCGCCGCCGCCGACCGCGCCGACTGGTTCCGGCTCTGGGCGGGCTACAACGCGTTCTATGAAACGGAAGTCGCGCCGCAGATCAGCGAACGCACATGGGCGCGCCTGCTCGATCCGCAAGCGCCGCTGATCGGCCGCGTCGCCGTGTTCGAAGGCCGCGTGGCGGGTTTCAGCCTGAGCCTGAGCGTGCTGCACGAGGGCACCTGGGTGGAGACGCCCATCTGCTATCTGGAAGACCTGTTCGTCGATCCCGCCGTGCGCGGCAAAGGGATCGGCCGCGCGCTGATCGGCGATCTGGTCGCGCTGGGACACCAACGCGGCTGGTCGCGCCTGTACTGGCATACGCGCCAGGACAACCCCGCACGCCGGCTCTACGACGAATTCGTGGCCGCCGACAACTTCGTCCGCTATCGGCTCTCGTTTCGCCAGTGAAACCTAGGGTTTCACCCGACTTACAATCAGAAAACCTGATAGCAACGTTCAATTTAATGCGTTTCCCATAAGCGTTGGTATGCGGCAAAGTGTCATCTCCGCGAATGGAGTGATCTCCTTGAACCAACGCATTGATCCGTCCCTGCTTGCCCCGCCCGATCTGTCGTTCGCGACGCTCGATTCGGGCGTCGTTCTGCCGTACCTCGAACGGGGAACGGGTGAGCCGCTGCTGTTCATCCACGGCTCGCTGTGCGACTACCGTTACTGGGCGCCGCAGCTCGACGGTCTCGAGGACGATTTCCGCTGCATCGCGCCGAGCCTGAGCCACTACTGGCCGGCCGCCGACGCCTGCATCCAGGGCGAATTCGGCTGGGAAAGCCATCTGCACGAACTGGCCGATTTCATCGTCGCGCTGGGTCTGGAATCGGTGCACGTCGTGGGCCACTCGCGCGGCGGCAGCATTGCCTACCATCTCGCGCGCCGCTATCCGCGTCTCGTGCGCACGCTGGTGCTCGCCGATCCGGGCGGCCCGCTGCGCCGCCTCGAAGAGGACGACGACGTCCTGCCGCCGGCCACCAACGCGCTGCGCAACCGCGCGGCCGGCCTGATCGAGAACGGTCAGCTCGAAGACGGTCTGGAACTGTTCGTGGATTCGGTGAGCATGCCGGGCGCGTGGCGCAAGAGCCCGCACGCGTTCCGCGAAATGGCGATCGCCAACGCCACGACGCTGCCCAAGCAACTCGACGATCCGCTGCCCGCCTACACGCGCCGCCCGGCTGCGGACATCAAGTGCCGCACGCTGCTGATCGACGGCCAGCGCAGCCCGCTGATGTTCCGCAATAACGTGGAAGCGCTCGAAGAGTGGATCGACTTCGCGCAGCGCGTCACGATGAAGGGCGCGACGCACGGCATGAACGCCACCCACGCCGATCTCTTCAATACGCACGTGCGCAACTTCATCTACGAAGGCTGACACGTCGATCGAGGCGCGCGCGTTTTCGACTGGCGCGCGCCCTCTCCCCTTTCAGGCGTTCATTTGGCAAACAACTGCCCGATATCCTTGAACGCCTTGAATTCCAGCGCATTGCCGCACGGATCGAACAGGAACATCGTGGCCTGCTCGCCCACCTGCCCCTGAAAGCGGATATACGGTTCGATCACGAACTGCGTGCCGAACTCGCGCAGGCGCTGCGCCAGCGCCTCCCACCGCGCCCATTCCAGCACGACGCCGAAATGCGGCACCGGCACGTCATGACCGTCCACGGCGTTGGTGTGCGCCTGTTCCTGCGTGGCCGTCTTCGGATGCTCGTGAATCACGAGTTGATGCCCGAAGAAGTCGAAGTCCACCCAATGCGTGCTCGAACGGCCTTCCGCGAGGCCAAACACGCGGCCGTAGAAGTCGCGCGCGGCAGGCAGATCGTAGACGGGAATCGCCAGATGGAACGGCGAAAGACTCATGGTTTGCTCCTTGGTGCGTTCTTTTGAAGTCGTGCGGGGACGGGTTGGCGTCATGGTAGGCCGCACGGTTGAAAAATAAAATCAATATATAATTTCGCTATCCACAAACGATTTTTGTGAATGATCCGCGAGCTGAAAACCTTGCTAGCCGTGGCCCGCGAAGGCACGTTCGCCGCTGCGGCCAAGCGTATCGGCCTGACCCAGGCCGCCGTGAGCGCGCAAATGCAGCGCCTTGAAGCCGAGCTAGGCTTCGCGCTGTTCGAACGCGAGGGGCGGCATGCGCGCCTGAGTGCGCGCGGCCAGCAACTGCTCGTGCAGGCGCAGGAGGTGATCCGCCTCTACGGCAACCTGAGCACCGTGGCGGTGGACCCGGCTGCCACGGTGCGCTTGAATATCGGCGCGATTGCCTCGGTACAACGCGCCCTGCTGCCCGATGCGCTCGCCGCCTTCCATCGCCAATGTCCCGGCGCGCACACGCGCGTCATCCCGGGACTGTCGATGGAACTCGTCAATCTCGTCGATGCGGGCGAACTCGATCTGGCCGCCATCATCCGCCCACCCTTCGCACTCCAGAGCGATCTGCGCTGGACCGCCATCGCCAGCGAGCCGTTCCGACTGATCGTGCCGCGCGCCGTGGAAAACCGCGACTGGATGACGCTGCTCACGCAGCATCCGTTTATCCGCTATGACCGCGCGTCGTTCGGCGGACGTCAGGTGGACCGCTTTCTGCGGCGCATGCAGCTCGTCGTGCAGGAAGTGTGCGAGCTCGACGAACTGGAAGCCATCGTGAAACTGGTCGGCAACGGCGTGGGCGTCGCGCTCGTGCCGCAGACCGCCACGTATCGACGCTGGCCGGCAAAGGTGCACGCCATCGATCTCGGCCACCACACGTTTCATCGCGATATCGGCATCGTGCAGCGCGACGCAGTGCAGATGAGCGAGTCGGCGCAAGTGCTGCTGGGGTTGATTGCCGGTCATGCGGCGAGTCAGACGGCGTCTTAGCCGCTCGCGTCACGCATGAAAAAACCACGGCGCGCCAGTTGACGCAACCGTGGTTCTTTTCATCGCTTGAAGCGTATCAACCGCCCAGCGCCGGATCGCTATAGCTCGGGTGCCCCGTTTCGACGTGACCGGCGATGCGACGCACGAAGCTCGAATCGCTATCGACGGTGATCGTCAGGTCGTACCAGCCATAGGCGTTGCGCAGGTCGAGATAGAGCTGTTCGGTATCGCCGCCGCGCACGCTGCGCTGGATCTTCGTGCCGGGATCGTAGGCGTTGACGATGGTGAACTGGCAACGCGCGCCGCCCGTGTTTTCGAGGCGCAATTGCAGATTGCCGTTCGCCACGTCGTAGCCTTCGGCCACTTCGGGACGCGCCGTTTCGCTGTTGCCGAACCAGCCCGTCTGCCCCTGCTTGCCCGCGAAGCGACGCAGAAAGCCATTCGGCCCGTGCACGGTGAAGTCATAGGCACCCGTCGAGCCGATCGTCAGTTGATCTTCCAGGCGCTTGCCCGCTTCGACCGTATAGGTGAGCGGTGCATCGCCACTGCCCGTCGCATAGACGAGAAACACCGCGCCCGCGCGACCCGTGTTGATGAAATGCGCCTTCGCCTTGCCCGTCGATGCATTCGCGTTGAAGCGCACGAACAATTCGTAAGGCAGCGCGCGCGCAAGGCGCACGCCGCTCTCCTGCTTCGGCACACTGCCAACAGCCGGCGGCACCGGCACGTAGTCGGGATGGCGGTTGTGATCGGGCGGCACGTAACCCGTCGTCGACGGCAGCGAGGGGAACGCGGCGTTCGGCGTGGCGAAGTTGAACGCCGAGGTGAGGTCGCCGCACACCGCGCGACGCCACGGCGTGATGTTCGGCTCGCGCAGGTCGTGATGCTCGCCGAAGCGCTTTTCGATGAAGCGGATCACCGACGTGTGATCGAAAGTCTGCGAGCAGACCCAGCCGCCACGCGACCACGGCGACACGACCAGCATCGGCACGCGCGTGCCGAGACCATACGGGCCGGCCGCGTACTTGCTGCTGCCCGGGAAAATTTCGTTGCTGGTATCGACGGTCGACAACCCGTTCGCGCTCGACGCGGGCGGGAACGGGGGCGCCAGGTGATCGAAGAAGCCGTCGTTCTCGTCGTAGTTCACGAGCAGCACGGTCTTGCTCCAGATCTCCGGGTTCGAGGTGAGGATCTGTAGCACCTGATCGACGTACCACGCGCCGTAGTTCGCGGGCCAGTTCGGGTGCTCCGAATACGCCTCGGGCGCGACGATCCACGAGACCTGCGGCAGCGTGTTGTTCTGCACGTCCTGCTTGAGCACGTCGAAATAAGTCCCGCCCTGTAGCACGTTCGTGCCGGTGCGAGCACGGTCGTAGAGCGGGTTGCCCGGCTGCGCGTTCTGGTATTGCGTGAAGTAGAGCAGCGAGTTGTCACCGTAGTTGCCGATGTACGGGTTGTCGCCCGTCCAGCCCCACGAGCCCTTCGCGTCGAGGCCTTCGCCGATGTCCTGGTAGATCTTCCACGAGATACCAGCGCTTTGCAGCACCTCGGGATAAGTCGACCAGCCGTAACCAACTTCCGCGTTGTCGATCACCGGGCCGCCGCCGCTGCCGTCGTTGCCGACCCAGCCTGTCCACATGTAGTAGCGGTTCGGGTCCGTCGAGGTCATCGTCGAGCAGTGGTAAGCGTCGCAGATCGTGAAGGCGTCGGCGAGCTGATAGTGGAACGGGATGTCGTCGCGCGTGAGGTAGGCCATCGTGGTCGTGCCTTTCTCCGGCACCCACTGGTCGTAGCGGCCGCCGTTCCACGCGGCGTGCGTAGTCGTCCAGTCGTGCGGCAGATCCTGGAGGAATTGCAGGCCCAGGTTGGCCGCTGTGGGATGGAACGGCAGCACTTCCCCGGCCCCCGCCGCGAGCGGCTGGTTCCACACCGGCTTGCCGTTGGGCAGCGTGATGACGCGCGTGTCGCCGAACCCGCGCACGCCGCGCAGCGTGCCGAAGTAGTGGTCGAACGAACGGTTCTCCTGCATGAGGATGACGATGTGCTCGACGTCGCGGATGCTGCCCGTACGATTGTTCGCCGGAATCGCAAGCGCATTGCGGATGCCTTGCGGCAGCATCGTCAGGGCGGTGGCCGAACCGGCGCTCATCGCGGCGGTGCGGAGAAAGTCACGGCGGCTTCTCGAAGTCATGTTGTGGTTTCCATCTTCAGGTTGAGAAAGCACGCGCGACGCCGCGCCGTCACGAACGACGACAGACGGCGCGGTGTCGCGCGGCCGGGTGCTTGCTGCCTCAATCGGCGGTGTGAATTTCGGGTGGTGCGAGCGGCGCAAGGTCTGCGCCGTTGGTGCTGATGCTGTCCGCGCCGCTTGCGCCCTCCGCGGGCGCAGGCGCGCGGGCGGGCGAACGCACGGCGATCGCGGCCAGCGCGGCGGCGCTGTTCGCGTTGCCAGGGGAATCCAGTGGAGCCGCGATCGCGTTCGCGAGCGGTATGGGGTTCTGCTGCGATAGCGCGCCGGGTGTGTTGGGCTGCGTTTGCGCGAGTTCGCGCGCCGCGCTCGTGGTGAGCGCAACGCGTGCGTTATCGGCGTCGTCGGCGCGATCGCTGCATGCGCTGCTCGCGCACGTAGCGATGGCGCACGCAAGCCATACGCCGGGCAAGGCCAAACGTTTGCGCGGCACGCTCCGCCATAGCGGGCGCGCCGGCACGAAATCGACCGTCATCGAAGTCTCCGTCCAGATAGAGGCACAACAACGGCTCGAGGAGGCGGCCCGAGCGTTGCCTTACTCGCGCAGGAAAGCGGCGGTAAGGCAACGCAGGATCATAGCGAAGGCGCTTTTAAGTTTTGTGACGCGTGGCCACGCGCATCGGTTCGATGCTTTCAGATCGTAATGCGGCGCGGCACGCCGCTTGCAAGCGCATCCGCGCACAATGGCATGACGCCAACGTCCGCAAGCACATACGAAAAGGGGGCGCCCGTGGTCAGCAAATCAGTCAGCAAAACGAAAGATTCCAAGGCGACGAAAGACAGCGCACTCATCCTCGACCCGAAAGAGGCCAGACGCGCGAAGAAACTGCCCAAGCCCGCTGAGCGCCAGGCGATCCTCACCGAACAACGCCGCCTGAAAATGGCCCGCTCGCCGCACGCCTATGTGCGTGGCGCGACCGAGCAGTTCTACGAATGGATCGTCGAAGCCAATGGCGGCTCGCTGCCGCGCGGCCCGGCAATCTGGATTTGCGGCGACTGCCATACGGGCAATCTCGGCCCGATCGCGAATCAGGACGGCAAGGTCGAAGTGCATATTCGCGACCTCGATCAGACGGTGATCGGCAATCCCGCGCACGATCTGATCCGTCTCGGGCTGTCGCTGGCAACCGCGGCGCGCGGTTCGTCGCTCTCGGGCTTGACCATCGTACACATGATGGAAGCGCTCGCGGCGGGCTATGAGTCGGAGTTCGGGACGAAGCGCAAGAAGCCCGCCCTGCCCGAGCGTCCCGAGCCGGTTCATCTGGCGATGAAGCTCGCGGTGCGCCGTTCGTGGCGACATCTCGCCGAGGAGCGCATCGAAGACCTCAAGCCAACGATTCCGCTCGGCAAGCGCTTCTGGCCGCTCACGCGCGCGGAGTCAAAGGAGATTACGTCGCTGTTCGCCGACGAAGCGATCGCCAGCTTGCCAACCGGTCTGCGCGGGCGCAACGACGCGGGAGAAGTGGAGGTGCTGGACGCCGCGTACTGGGTGAAGGGCTGCAGCTCGCTCGGGCGGCTGCGCTATGCGGTGCTGCTCGATGTGGACGGCGGCGTGATCGAAGGCGACGACCTTTGTCTCATGGATATCAAGGAAGGCGTGAAAGCGGCGGCACCGCGTTACGAGGATGCGTCGATGCCGCGCGATAACGCCGAACGCGTGGTGGAAGGCGCGCGCCATCTCTCGCCGTTTCTCGGCGAGCGCATGCGCGCGGCGCGCCTGCTCGATCGCGCCGTGGTGATACGCGAGCTGCTGCCGCAGGATCTCAAGCTCGAAATCGACGAACTCGACAAGGACGAGGCGCGCAAGGTCGCGTTCTATCTCGCCGCCGTGGTGGGCAAGGCGCACGCGCGGCAGATGGATCCGCCCACGCGGCGCGGCTGGCTCGCGGAACTGCGGCGCAATCGCTCGAAGACGATCGATGCGCCGCTCTGGCTCTGGAACAGCGTGGTGCAGTTGGCGAGCAGCCACGAAGCCGGCTATCTGGAGCATTGCCGGCGCTATGCGACCGGCGTGAACTAGACGCCGGAGTGGCCGTAGCCGCCGCCTCCCGGCGTCTCGACCACGAACACATCGCCCTCGGCCATCTCCACGCTCGCGATATGGCCGAGCGACACGATCTCGCCTCCTGCGCGCTCGACACGGTTGCTCCCCGCACTGCCCGGTTTGCCGCCCGCCGCACCGAACGGCGCGTGAATGCGGTTGTTCGAGAGAATCGACGCCGTCATCGGCGCGAGGAAACGAATGCGCCGCACCGCGCCGTTGCCGCCATGCCAGCGCCCGCCTCCGCCCGACTGCGCGCGGATCAGATGCGATTCGAGCCGCACGGGATAGCGCCACTCCAGCACTTCGGGGTCGGTCAGGCGCGAGTTGGTCATATGCGTCTGCACGGCATCCACCCCGCTGAAACCGTCACCTGCGCCGCTCCCGCCCGCAATCGTTTCGTAGTACTGATACCGTGCATCGCCGAAGGTGAAGTTGTTCATCGTCCCCTGGCTCGACGCCACGATGCCGAGCGCGCCATAGAGCGCATTCGTGATCGCCGAAGACGTCTCCACGTTACCCGACACCACGGCCGCCGGGTACACGGGATTGAGCATCGAGCGCTCGGGCACCGTCACGGTAAGCGGCTTGAGGCATCCCGCGTTGAGCGGAATGTCGTCGCCCACCAGCGTGCGGAACACGTAAAGCACCGCCGCCATGCACACGGCCTTCGGCGCGTTGAAGTTGTTCGGCAATTGCGCAGAAGTACCGCTGAAGTCGATCGCCGCGCTGCGCGTGTGCGCATCCACGCGGATCGCCACCTCGATCACCGCGCCGTTGTCCAGTTCGTAGCGATATGCGCCATCCTTGAGCGCATCGATCACGCGGCGCACCGCTTCTTCCGCGTTGTCCTGTACGTGCTGCATGAAGGCGAGCACCACCTCGCGGCCGAACTGCGCGACCATGCGGCGCAACTCGTCCACGCCCTTCTGGTTCGCCGCGACCTGGGCGCGCAGATCGGCCATGTTCTGATCGATATTGCGCGCGGGATAGCGACCCGAGCCAAGTAACGCGCGCGTGTCGCGCTCGCGCAGCACGCCAGCCGAGATCAGTTGCCAGTTGTCGATCAGCACGCCCTCTTCCTCGATATGCGTCGAGGCCGCCGGCATCGAGCCGGGCGTGATGCCGCCGATATCGGCGTGATGACCACGCGAACCCACGTAAAACAAGGGGTCTTCGCTTCCATCCGCGAAAACGGGGGTGATGACCGTCACGTCGGGCAAGTGCGTGCCGCCGTGGTACGGATCGTTGAGCATGAACACGTCGCCGTCGCGCATCGCGCCGCGATTGCGTTCGATGACCGTCTTGATGCTCTCGCCCATCGACCCCAGGTGCACGGGCATATGTGGCGCGTTAGCGATGAGGTTGCCCGCCGCGTCGAAGATCGCGCACGAAAAGTCGAGGCGCTCCTTGATGTTCACCGAATAGGCCGTGTTTTGCAGACGCAAACCCATCTGCTCGGCAATCGACATAAAGAGGTTGTTGAAAATTTCGAGGCGTACGGGATCGGCTTCCGTGCCGATCGAACGACGCGTAGGCAAGGGCTGCACGCGCGTCATCACCACGTTGCCCTGCCCGGTCAGCGCGGCCTGCCAGCCGGGCTCGACCACGGTGGTGCCGTTCTTTTCCGCAATGATCGCCGGGCCGTCGAGCAGGTCGCCCGCCATGAGCGTATCGCGTTGATAGAGCGCGGCGTCGTGCCATTGGCCGCCTGAATAGAAGCGCACGCGTGCCGCCACGGCGGGGACACTGCCCGTTTCGCGCGCCGCGAGCGCGCCCGTCACAGCCTGCGCATCCGCATGGCCGATCGCTTCCACCGACGCCAGTTCCACGACGAGCGGCGTATCGGGCATCAGAAACGCGTAGCGTTGACGGTAAGCGGCTTCGAACGCTTCGCGCATCGCGGCCACACTGCCCGCGTTCACCGCGAGCGCCGAATCCGTGCCCTGATAACGCAGATGCACGCGCCGCGCCGTGCTGATGCGCGCGGCGTCCACGCCCTGCTCGCGCAGCGCACTCACTGTTTCTTGCGCAAGCGCATCGAGCGCAGCGTCGACCGTGGCGAGCGAGGTGTCTTCGAGCACGACTTCGAGCGCACGCTCGCGCATCGCTGTCTGATCGGCCAGCCCCATGCCGAAGGCCGACAACACGCCCGCGAGCGGGTGCGCGAATACGCGGCTCATGCCCAGCGCGTCGGCCACACCGCACGCGTGCTGACCGCCCGCGCCGCCGAACGTCGTTAGCACGTACTGCGAAACATCGTGACCTCGCTGCACCGAGATTTTCTTGATGGCGTTCGCCATGCTGCCGATCGCGATCTCAAGATAGCCTTCGGCGATGTCTTCCGGCGTGCGGCGCTGGCCGGTTGCAGCGAAGATGGTATCGGCCAGCGTGTTGAAGCGCGTAACCACGGCCTCACGGTCGAGCGCCTCGTTCGCGTGCGCGCCGAATACGCGCGGAAACCAGTCGGGCTGGATCTTGCCGAGCATGACGTTGCAGTCGGTCACGGTCAGCGGGCCGCCTCTGCGATATGCGCACGGGCCGGGGTTTGCGCCCGCCGAATCCGGGCCCACGCGCAAGCGCGCGCCGTCGAAGCCCAACACCGATCCGCCGCCCGCCGCGACGGTGTGGATGCTCATCATCGGCGCGCGCATGCGCACGCCCGCCACCTGGGTTTCGAACACGCGCTCGAATTCGCCGTTGAAGTGCGAGACGTCGGTGGAGGTCCCGCCCATGTCGAAGCCGATGACGCGCTCGAAGCCCGCCGCCTGCGCGGCGCGCACCATGCCGACGATGCCGCCCGCCGGACCAGAGAGAATCGCGTCCTTGCCCTCGAAGCGATCGGCACGCGTAAGGCCGCCGCTGCTCTGCATGAACTGCAGATTGACGCCGGGCATTTCGCTCGCGACCTGGCCGACGTAGCGGCGCAGGATGGGCGACAGATAGGCGTCGACCACAGTGGTGTCGCCGCGCGAGACCATCTTCATGAGTGGCGAGACTTCATGCGAGACCGACACCTGCGTGAAGCCGATACGCCGCGCGAGCGCAGCCAGTTCGCTTTCATGCGCGGTATGGCGATAGCCGTGGATCAGCACGATCGCGAGCGCGCGGATGCCTGAGTCGTAGACTTCGCGCAGCGCGGCTTCAGCACGATCCCGATCGAGTGGCGCAACGACTTGACCCTGCGCGCTCATGCGTTCGTCGATTTCGACCACGCGGTCGTAGAGCGCTACCGGCAAGGCGATGTCGAGGTCGAACAAGCGCGGCCGGTTCTGATACGCGATGCGCAGCACGTCGCGAAAGCCTCGCGTAGTCACAAGCGCAACCGCTTCGCCCTTGCGTTCGAGCAGCGCATTCGTGGCGACGGTCGTGCCCATCTTGACCATCTCCACGTCGCGCGGCGTGATCGCTTCATCGGCGCGCAGTCCCAGCAGATGACGGATGCCGGCCACGGCCGCATCGCGATACTGTTCGGGATTTTCAGACAACAGCTTGTGCGTGGTGAGCGAGCCATCGGGACGACGCGCGACGATATCGGTGAAGGTGCCTCCGCGGTCGATCCAGAACTGCCAGCGGGACGGCATGCATCCTTCGGGGGTTTGAACGTGGTTCATGGTACGGTATCTTTAAGGATAACGAAATAATGTCGATCGAATTCAGGCTCGCGACAGGCGAGCCTTGAAAATCAGGTGGATTCGAGTTCGCGGCCCCGCGTTTCGGGCAGCGTCAGCGCCGCGATGATCAACACGCCATAGGCGGCGACGGCGAACATGCCGATACTCGCGCCAAGGCCAAACTGCTTCGAGAGCGAGCCGATCAGCACCGGAAACAGCGCCCCGATCGCGCGGCCCACGTTGTAGCAGAAGCCCTGCCCCGAACCGCGCACGCGGGTCGGAAAGAGTTCGGTGAGGAACGCGCCCATGCCGGAGAAGATGCCCGAGGCGAAGAAGCCGAGCGGAAAGCCCAGCCACAACATCGACGCGTTCGTGAGCGGCAGCGAAGTGTAAGCAAAGGCGATCGCCATCGAACCCACCGCGAACAGGATGAAGTTGGGTTTGCGCCCCAGCCGGTCCGTGAGCCAGGCGCTCGACAGATAACCGACGTACGAGCCGACAATGATCATCGCGAGATAGCCGCCCGTGCCCATCACCGTGAGATGGCGCTCGGTCTTGAGGAAAGTGGGCAGCCAGGTCGTGATCGCGTAGTAGCCGCCCTGCGCACCCGTCGTCAACAGGGCTGCGCGCAGCGTGGTGGAAAGCAGCTTCGGCGCGAAGATTTCCGTGAATCGCGGCGTGTCGTTAGATTCCTTGCGGGCGGCCTTCGCCTGCTCGAATACTTCGGGCTCCTTGACATATCGGCGAATCACCAGGACCAGCAGCGCCGGAACCAGACCGATCAGGAACAGCGCGCGCCACGCAATCGCCGGGGCCATCACCGAAAACAGCACGGCATAGAGCAGCGCCGCGATACCCCAGCCGATCGCCCAGCCGGATTGCACGAGACCCACGGCCTTGCCGCGGTCGCGTGCGCGGATCACTTCGCCGATCAGCACCGCGCCCGCCGTCCATTCGCCGCCGAAGCCGAAGCCCATCAAGGCGCGGGCGGCCAGCAACTGGCCGTAGTTTTGTGCGAGCCCGCAAAGCCCTGTGAACAGCGCGAACCAGAGCACTGTGAGTTGCAGCGTGCGTACGCGTCCGATGCGGTCGGACAGGATGCCCGCGATCCAGCCCCCAAGCGCCGAAGACAGCAGCGTCAAGGTGCCGATGAAGCCCGCGTCGCCGAGTGAAATGCCCCAAGTCGCAACCAGCGTGGGGATCACGAAGGACAGCATCTGCGTGTCCATGCCGTCGAGCATATAGCCGACCTTGCAACTCCAGAACGCGCGCCGCGCGCGCGGGCCTGCTTCGGCATACCAGGAAAGCTGCGAGTCGCTTTCGTCTTCGGCGCGCTCGCCCGCGCCCGCTGCAAATGTCTTGCTGTCCATCTGTCGCTCCTGTTTCCTGACTTTTTCCGGGTTTTGCGTGGTTGCCAGACGCGTGGGGGATTCGGGCGCCGCCCGGTTTAGAACACGGCCAATGAGGCGTTCGTGATATCGGTCATCAGCATGTGACCGGGCGCATGCGCTATCGCAAGCGGCAGCTTCGCGGCCATGAGCGCCGTCTGGGGCGTGACGCCGCACGCCCAGTAGACGGGCAGCTCGCCTGGGCGAATCGTCACCGCGTCGCCGAATTCGGGGCGGGCAAGATCGGCAATGCCGAGTTCCGTGGGCTCGCCGATATGCACCGGCGCACCGTGCACGCCGGGGAAGCGGCTCGTGATCTGCACCGCGCGAATCGCGTCTGCGCCGCGCAGCGGCCGCATCGACACGACCAGTTCGCCGCCGAACACACCGGCGCGGCGATTCGCGATCTGGGTGCGATACATCGGCACATTGCGGCCCTCTTCCACGTGGCGCAGCCCGATGCCCTCGTTTGCGAGCATGTGTTCGAACGAGAATGAACAGCCGATCGCGAACACGACGAAATCGTCCTGCCACAAGGCCTCGATCGATTTCACACTTTCGCTTAGGACTCCATCTCGATAGATGTTGTACGCCGGTACATCAGTGCGAATGTCGATGTCGCGGCCCAGCATCGGCACGCGGAAGTCGCCCGGCTCGCCCACGCCCAGCAGCGGACAGGCCTTCGGATTCGCGTGGCAGAAGCGCAGAAAATCGTGCGCGAACGCGGCGGGCAGGATAGCGAGGTTGGCCTGCGCAAAGTCGCCACAATGGCCCGCGGTCGGTCCACGGAAATCGCCGTGACGAACGGCCTGGCGGAATTCATACGGAGTCATGGTTTGAGCCTGCTTCTAACGGGTGCTTGAAGATCGGAGGGTGGCTGTGCAGCGATGCGTAACGAATCGCTCACCGTTAGACGGAAGCATAGAAAAGAAGAAAATTTGACGCCAACTAGTTTTTTTAGGCTATCTTGGAAAGAATTTCTTAACAGAAATACGGGTTATCCCGAGTCACCGGGTCTTTTTTGAAGGGCTTGCCGAGCGCCTCGCATCATGAACACACGCTTTCTCGAAACCTTCGTCACGCTCGCCAAACTGCGCAGCTTTCGCACGACGGCGACCGCACTGCACGCCACGCCCGCCGCTATTTCACAGCGTCTGAAGGCGCTCGAGGATGAGTTGCAGACCGAGCTGGTCGATCGGGAAAGCCGCGAATTCCGGCTCACGCCGAATGGCGAATATCTGCTGGGCTATGCCAAAGCCGTGGTCGAGGCCACCCGCCAGTTGCAGGCCGCCGCATCGAACGAAGGCACGATGCGCGGCAAGCTGCGGCTCGGCGTGATCGAAACCGTCGTCCATAGCTGGCTCGCGGACTATATGCGGCGCCTCGCGAATGACTATCCGCAACTCGAAGTCGAGTTAGCGGTGGACGTGAGCGTCGTGTTGCAACGTCGCTTGATGGCAGGCGAACTCGATCTGATCGTGCGCGTGGAAGGAAGTGATGAGGAATCCGTAGTATGTGATGCGCTCGCGAATTATCCGGTTCACTGGATCGCGCGCGCCGGCCTGCTGCCGCTCTCACGTACTGGGCTGGCCAAGCGCGTCTTGCGTCAGCCGATTCTCACATTCGGGCGAGGAACCGCGCCGCATCGTGCACTGGAAGATATCGTCGGCAAGCTCGCGCTCGCGAACGGCGTGCCGCTTTCTGAAACGCGCATCACCGGGTCGCCTTCGATTTCAGTCATCGTGCAACTCGTGCGCGATGGTTTTGGCGTGGCCGCGATTCCGCGCCTTTTCGTCGACGAACTGATCGCGCGCGGCGAAGTGGTCGAACTGCCCTTGCAGCCCTCGCCACCGTCCATCGTGGTATCGATGTCGCGACGCACCGACGCGCCACTCTTCGTGCACGGCGCCGCAAACGCCGCGCGCGCCGCCTGTCACACCTATTGCGAGCATGGCGACCGGCGGTTAATCGAGCGCTTGTGAAGCAAGCCTCGCAGCGATGTTGGAAAGTGCGCTGGTAAACTGGCGCGTCCGTGCGTGACGAACGTGCGGCGCCTTTACCGACACTTCTTCAAAGCCTTCCCATGATCGACCCGTCCGCCATCGCCCACGCACTCGCAGAAAAAGGGATCGTCGCGGACGAAAGCCAGCAGCGGGCAATCGATGCCCTGAGCGCCCTGCTCGACGGCAATCGCGCCGACGCCGCGCGGCGCGCGCATCGCGGCGTTTACTGTCACGGCCTGCCGGGGCGCGGCAAAAGCCTGATTGTCGACACGGTCTACGCGCTCGCGTCCTGCGCGAAACGGCGCATCCATTTCCATCAGTTCATTCGCGACATCAACCGGCTCGTTGTGCAAGCGCCGCGCAGCGACGATCGGCTCGGCGATGTGTCACGCGCGTGGCTCGACGGGGTGGATCTGCTCTACTTCGACGAATTCCACGTGCACGATATCGCCGACGCGTTTCTGATCGGCCGTTTTCTGGAAACCGCGCTCGCGTGCGGTACGCGGATCGTGCTCACCTCGAACTACGAGCCGCGCCGCCTGTTGCCCGACCCCGAGTTCCACGAACGCTTCGCCCCGACCATCCAGCGTATCGAGCACCATTTCGACATCGTCGCGTTCGACGGCGCGCGCGACTATCGCGAGCAGCGTGTCGAGTCGACACAACTTCGCTACTTCGCGCCGCTCGACGACACACGCGAAGCGCTGTGGACGATCTTCGCCGGCTACGAAGCGCAGGCTGCGATCCATCCGGCCGATGTCGAAGTGGCGGGACGCTCGCTTCCGGTCACGGCTGCGGGCAAACAACTGGTGTGGGTGGATTTCGATGCGCTGTGCGGCACGCCCCGGTCGCACCTCGACTATCTCGCGCTCGCCGAGCGTTGGCGTGGCGTGATCGTCGATCGTCTGGACACTGCGATGCTTAGGCGCCGCGATGTATTGCAACGTTTCGTCTGGCTGATCGACATTCTGTACGACCGCAAACACGCACTATTCATCGCGTCGGACCAACCGGTACGCGCTGCGCTCGATGGGCTCGACGGCGCGCACGATGTGTCGCGCACCACCAGCCGGCTCGCGGAGATGCAATCGGACGGATACGTGATTGCGCTCGAGCCGGCGCATCGCTCGACCGTGTCCCAGGAAACCATCGGCTAAGGCCCGTCCGATAAGGTGCCGCGCGCCGGCACACTCCACAGCGTTTTTCCAACTGTTGTACAGTCCATCGAACCTCGACACACGATGGACTGACAACACGATGGACACCCTCTCCCGTTTCAAACCCGTTGCGCTCGAACACGCGAGCCGCCTCATCAACCATGGCCCGACCGTGCTCGTCACGAGTTCGGACGGCGCGCGCCACAACGTCATGGCCGCCGCCTGGTCGATGCCCGTCGAATTCACGCCGCCGCGCATTGCAGTGGTCATCGACAAGAAAACCTTCACACGCGAGCTGATTCACGCACGCGGCACATTCGGCATCTGCGTGCCGGGCGCAGCGGCGATGGATCTGACTTTCGCAGTCGGCAGCATCAGCGGGCGCGAAGCGGACAAGTTTGCACAGTTTGGTATCGATGCAGTGAAAGGTCCGGTGCTGGGCGTGCCGGTACTGGAGACCGGCATCGCCGCCTGGATGGAATGCAGGCTGATTCCCGAGAAGCACACTGAGGACGCGTACGACACGTGCTTTTGCGAGGTGGTGTCGGCGGCAGCGGATCCGCGCGTGTTCTCCGGCGGACATTGGGTATTCGATGACAACAACCGCGACCTGCATACGCTTCATCATCTGGGCGCAGGGAATTTTGCGCTCGCCAGCGATGCGGTGAAGGCTCGAACGCTTGCTGTGTAAGGACTTGCGGGGTATTTGGTGGGCCGGCGGCGGTGAGGGATACCGCTGCGGCTTTGCTGATCGTTAATTCTATTAACTACAAAATACGTAGTGAAATATACGAATCAGGTGATTTTCGGACTATCCGGAAGATTGCCTGCTTCAAAGCCCTACTTTTAGGGTCCGAAAACGCATCTCGCCGTGAAACATTCCTCGCCAACCCCATTTTGGTGATCGCAAGGTCTTGTCGCATAAGGATTTTACCGGTTTATTCGATTTGAGGCGAATGTTTCACGATTGCGGCGTTTGGGGATGGAAAGACGTCGTGCTTGGCGAGCAAACGCGGAAAACTGGGGGTATCTGCTGCTTCCGTAGGCATGCGGGGTTGGTGCGTGCCGGGCTTGCACGGGCACTGCCGTTATTTTGGCAGTAAGTCTGCTGCGCGGGAGTTCGTTCTGTATCTGCTAGTGATCGCGTGAAGGAATTATTTGACGGTTAGTTGCGTTTATTTTGAATTTTATTGTTCGGTGGCTTATCAGTAAAGCGAGGCTTGCTGCGGATGGAGACGGCGCTGGAATTGGGTCATCACATTGGCTCACGCCACGTCTCCTTTCTGCACTGCGTTTGATTGGCTACTTTGCGATCGACTCGCCTGCGAGCCGTCGAGCCGGACGAGGGTGAAGTGTTCTCCTTGTCGGACAATGAAAGCGGCGTTGTTTATCGACAGATCGTACAGACGCCTTGTCGCATGGATGAGCGTCGTGCCGTCTCAGCATCAAGGGCGTCGCGGCACACTCACACGGTGCCGCTCAAAGTTGGGATATCGCCCACTCCCCTGCTGACGCATCGGAAGATGCGTGCGACTGGGTAAAGCGTTTTTATCCTCGAATCCGCGGCGCGCTGCCGTCCACTGGAAAGAAGCCGACGATGAGATACACAGAGAGCGCGCTTCCCCGCGCCAACTGACTTGCTGAGACTTCGTCTCGCTGGCCGCGAGCGCCGTTTCGCATTGCGGCTGTCCCGACGGACGGTTCGCCTCGCTGACAAGTCATTCAAGCGCCTGTTCGCCGCGCACGCCGAGCGCGCACGTAGCAACCATTAGCGCCTGCGGTCGTTGATCAGAGCGGCACCGAGATCCTGGCACCTGATTCGTCTAGTCTGAAGTGATCGTCCGACGAGCAGGATCAAGTCGAGGTCCTGTGCCGTCCTGGTCAAGCCGTTGAGGCAATTCAACACGCGACTATGGCTGTCGAGTTGTTCGTCTGACGTGTGTCGACTCGACACACGTCAGACGAGCAACTCGCTTGGCGGCACGATTGAGATGCATTGTGTGACCCGATGACGTGTCGAGCTACGCGCATCACTGCCTATCAGCCGGCGCCCTGCAGTGATGTGGAGCCTGCTCCTGAGAGAGTAATCTTCGGTCTCATCGCTAGATGTGATGCTGTTGTGCTGGGATGACGTAAGCGTAGTCGCGCCCCCAGCAATGCATCGAGAGCGAACTGTGTCGACTCGACACAGCCAACTGGCCTCTCGGTCGTGCCTCGCGACATGAGCACACAGGTGAGACCGAACCGAAACCGTGCGCGACCGCTTACAGTCAGCGAGAAGCCAATCGGTAGGGCAAGCGAAACCCCGCGGGCACACTGACGTGTCGATTCGACACAACACGCCATCAGCTTGTCAGCCCGACGGCGCTCGCCAATACGACGTGAAGGCTACGAGGCAACTCGCGCGAAAGGATCAACGTCCCATGCGGGTTCGAACGACACAAGGTGTGCTCTATTCTGCGCGGCCATCTAGTCAGGTTTGTCTCGTGATTTTCCGGTAGACAACGATGCGGCATTGCATGCCCACATGCGATTGTGTCGAGTCGACACAGCCAAAGCGCTCCAGCCGCCCAAACGCGCAAGCTCCGTCATGGTGCTCAGAGAGAGCGGCGCCTCCCTTTCCGATGTCCTGGTGGCCGAATCTGGCTTCCAGCTGGGCGCCGTCTCAGAGCGTCGTGCCGTCTAGCGTTGAGAGCTCGATCTTCGGTGCAACCGTGTCGGCGCTACGACGAGGCGCTGATGATGTTTTGCGTGGGATCGGGAGACCTTCTCTCCCCCGATGTGCCTGTCATTCCCAAAGACGGCAGATGTGTCGACTCGACACGTCTGAGAGACTTAGTCTGTCTCAGGGATCGGGTCTCGGTTGCGCAACCGAGAGCAATCCTCCTTCAGCAGACCCTGCGGCACCATACATTCGGGTTATTCATCGACGCTACTGTTGCGACGCATACCATGCAACGCAGCTGACGCAGAGACGAGTTTCAGCCGACTAGCGCGTAGTCCTGAAACTCAAGGGGTACGGCTATGTGTCGACTCGACACAGGAGGCAATGGCGCAAGGCTCTGCCAACTAGGACTCCGGAACGGCGACGCGCTATCGATCAGATTTTTTGATTTTCGGGCTCGTCTGCGTCCTACACGCGGCGACTGCCGATTGCGTCGACTCGACACGCAAAGCGAGCGTACCTCCACTACCAAACCTTGCCCAGAATAATCAGGCAGAAACGATCTACGTTCGTGGTTCTCGCTCTCCCGCCATCGCCGTTTCACCACGCGAAATTGCCCTGTTGTGTCGACTCGACACACGGCGAAACTCTGCAAGGCTCTGCCGGCCAGTTAGTTGGGAAACTCACGCCCACTGCGATCAGCGTCCGTGGCACTCGATCGAGCGGCGTCGCCGCCTGCCAAGCGAGGGCACCGTCCTGTGTCGACTCGACACAGCAGACCGCCCACGGCCATGCCCCCCTACTCCGTGTGTCGGCTCGACACACGGCGAGACTATGCAAGCCTCTGCCGGCCAGTAAGTTGGAACCTCACGCCGCGCAGCGATCGGCGTCCGTGGCTCTCGATCGCGCGGCATCACCGCTTTCCAAGCGAAAGCTTCTTCTTGTGTCGAGTCGACACATCGGATCACTGCTCATGGGCTCCCCTACTCCGTGTGTCGACTCGACACACGGAGCGTCCACGCACGGCGGTGCCGGTCAATGAGCTAGAGAGCTCACACCGCAACGATCGGGGTCCGTGGCTCTCGATCGCGCCGCATCGCCACCTGCCAAGCGAGCGCATCTTCTTGTGTCGAGTCGACACATCAGATCACTGCTCATGGGCTCCCCTACTCCGTGTGTCGGCTCGACACACGGAGGGACCACGCACGGCGCTGCCGGTCAATGAGCTAGAGAACTCACACCGCAACGATCGCCGTCGGTAGCTCTCGCTCGTGCGACGCGTCCGCCTGCCACGCGAGGGCACCCTCCTGTGTCGACTCGACACAAGCTATCTCGCGGACACAAAAAAGCCCGCTTGCGCGGGCTTGATCAACCATCCAAAAAAACTAACACGCCTGGCTTAGCCTGGCTTCACATTAAACAGTTGGCTGATGAGTTCGCGAATCTGCGTCTCTTGTGCGTCCGAAAGCACACCTGTCTTGAGCTTCACCGTGAAGCTATTAGTATCCTTCGTAATGCTGCCGGCGTGGCTTTTACCCGAGAAGATCTTCTCGATACTACGCTCCGACACGCTTTGCTCGGTTTCACTACGGTTCGACTGCGCACCGATCGCCGCGGCCAGTTTCCCTTGATCGAGCGTACCGGCCACCACTGCAGGCCACAACTCGCGCGCAGCCGAAAGGCCACCTGCCCCATGCTTTTTGATCGCCGAGCAGATTTCATCCGCGGCCGAGCCACCCAGCAAGCGCGGATTCAGATCGAGATCGCGTCGAATAAAGTCCGGCAGTTTGTCGAACGAGAGAAAACGATACAGCCCCTTGCGCGACATACCGAGTGCTTCGGCCATGCGAGTTCGCGTCGGAAACTCCTGTTCCGCACGACGCAGCGACTGGCCGATCTCATAGTCCGTCAAATCCTCCCGCCCGACGTTCTCGACCAGCGCCAGCACAGCCATATCCTGATCGGAGCATTCGATCACCGACGCGCGGATTTCCTCCGCGTGCAGGATCACGTGCGCGCGAAGCCGGCGCTCTCCTGCAATCAGCTGATAACCGTGATCGGCACGACGCACGACAACCGGTTCTACCAGTCCGACTTCACGGATCGATTCGGCCAGCGAGGCCAAGCCTTCATCGCTGAACACCTTACGCGGCTGCCACGGGTTCGGCTGGATCGCGCTTACCGGCAACATCAGCTTGTCGCTACTGGTTTCAAGTTCCTGAATACGCTGCTGGGCAACGGCGAGGGCGCCGAGCATGCCTGGACCGGTCTTGAATGCGCTGCTGCGGCGCGGCTGCTCCGGTGCGGCCGGGGCCGGACGATCCGTCGTCTGTCGCTCCGACGCAGAGCCGAGTTCAGCGGTCTTGGCCGCCATCTTGTCGCGAAACGAGCTCATTTCCCGGCCCTCCATTGCTCAACATAAAGATCGTCAATCCAGCGTACATAGTCCGTGAGCGGTTGCCTCACGCGCGCAACCGTCTTGTCCGCGAGGTCTCCCTTGCTGATGTCGAACACCGTCGCCATCGCCAACGCACCGTTGCTCATCGCCGAACTCGCCGGCACTTCGACCGAACTCACCCAATCCTTATAGGTGCGCTGGACCCATGAGCGCACGACCGGCGCAGAAGATGTCTTGCCGTAGTCGACCTTCGACAGCAGCACTGAAACGAAGTCGTAGGTTTTTTCATCACCGCGCTCCATGATCGTGTGGGCGAGATCGGAAAAGAGACTCCAGAACGACACCGAACTAATGAAGTCCAGGCTCTCCGGGACCAGTGGCATCACCATCGCGTCAGCGGCCATCAGCGCATTAATGGTGAGATACGACAGCGACGGTGCCGTATCGAGAATGATGTAGTCATAGTGCTGGCGCAGCGTCTGTACGCCTTCACGCAAGAGATCCCAGAACTTGAAGCCCGGGTTCTTGATCACGGTGCCGGGAATGTGGAATTCCGCTGAGAAAAGCGTCGGGTGCGCCGGGATAACATCGAGTCCATCCCAATAGGTCGGCTGAACAAAATTCAGCAGGCCACCTTCCATCTGCGGATCGTAGATGTACGGCAGGACCGTGCTGTCCTCCGTCACCTCCTTCTCCGCGTAGAGACCGCAAAGCTCTGTCAGCGATGCTTGCGGGTCGAGGTCAATGAGCAGCACGCGACGGCCGCGGAGCGTAAGTCCTTGAGCCAGACACATCGTCGTCGTGGTCTTGGTCGAGCCGCCCTTAAAGTTCGCTACCAGAATGACCTTGCCGTCGGCGTCGCGCACGCCGGTGTGCAAGGGCGTCTGATAAATGTCCGAAACCTGCTGGACCCAGGTGCGCGCTTCGGGCAAGGTAAACACCCGGCTTCGCCCTGAACCTTGCGCCTCGCCTTGGGGCAAGCCCTCGCGGGTCGCCAGCAAATTGTTGAGCTTGATGCGATCGATGCCGCACATCTCCGCGACCTGCGCGGAAGTAAACGTCGGCGCCATCTTGCGCGGCTTCGGCGCCAGCATCATTTCCCGAAGCTCTTCTGACAGAAGACCCGCCTCTTCCGCAAACTGCGTTACCGCCGAAAGATCGACGCGCCGGTCAATTGATGGAAATTCGATAGTCTTTGCCATTAATACGCTTTTCATCGGAATTTGGATAAAGCGTAGAATACAGGAAAAGCGTATCGAAACACACTGATTGAGACCGCTTTTCGAAAAAAACGACCTTTTTATTCGCTCTACAACGGCCTCTGATGGCCTTGTCCAGCCTTTGACCTATCCCGAACGGCCAGCCCGCCCTAAGGGCGATTAAAGGCCTCTACGTTGAACTGCCTATTTTTTAGGCAAATCAACTGACCAATCCCCGTTCTCGGCGTCGCCGATCCCTCCTCAGGACTTGCTAGCCGGTCACCTAGAGGCACCCGATCATCGCTCGCCAAGGCGAGGTTACGTTTTTTGTGCACTTTTGCTGAAGAGTGCAAGTGACCTTGACCGTCAGGAACCGCAGTAACGTATTTTGTGCAATCCACCTATCGATCCGTGCGGATCACAAATGAGACGGCACAAAAACCGTTACCCATCTCCTCCCACCGGGTCGCCATTTACGCGCTTTCGCGAAAATGCACAAAAACCGTGACCACTGAAGTCCATTTCCGCGGAAATACAGCAACAGCCGCTCAAGCAGAACGGCGATTAGCCGATCAACGTCAGCCGTCACCTAGGAAAGCGCACAAAAATCGTTACCTCCCGCGCCTATCACGCTGACGGATACAGCACAACACGGTCAAAACGGCTCGTGCACATTAAACGTTACCCATTGGAGCACTACCCTTTTCTGCACAAAAACCTCTTCCGGATCGCCGTGCATGGCCGGAAGCACAAAAACCGTTACCGAATGGCTTCGAGCAAAGGGGAAATAGCGCTAATGCCTGCAGCAGTTTCACTCTGCACATTAACCGTTACCCTGCGATATCCCGCTTGCACAGAAAACGTTGCCCAACCCAAGCTCGATTTCCGGCAAGAATCCTCGCGTTTACCCTGGATTGCTCATCAAATAGGCGATTTGCTCGATTTCTGACTCATTTCGGCTCTTGTCAGCCATCAGTTCGCGAATCGTCGGTAGCCATCAAGTGCAAATTTCCACGCAAAGCGTGTTCTTGCAATCGGGGTTGGTTTGTTTATTTAAAAACTAAAAACCCACAAACCCACTAACGTAGCGATGTAAAACCTTTGATTTCAGTACCTTGAGCCTGAAAAGCACCGGTCTATGTGCAAGAAGCACTGTTTTATGTGCGCGAGAGTGCCGTTTTATGTGCAGGTGAAGGAGAGGTCTATGTGCAGTTCGGCACGGTTTTTGTGCCGACGTCGCGCACGGTCATGTTTGAGGTAACGGTTATTGTGTTGACTTGTGTAAACGGAGTGATACAGTCGCGGCCAATATCGACGGAGAGCACGCGAATGTCGGAGGACAGCGGACGCAGGACGACTACCCAGCAAATGTCGCTCGGGTTGTTCGAAGAGATGTCCGGACAGCCAATCAGCGAGAGCACGAGAGAGATCGGCTTTCAGCGCAACAACGTTTTCGTTGCCATCAACGGGCTCGGCCTGTCGTCGCGGCGTTTCATCGACGCCGCCTATTTCATCGCGGCCCAGGAACCGGTGCCGCGTGAGACCTACGACGTCGACCTCAACTACTTCAAGTGGTTGATGCGCTACGAGAGCCGCAACGTGCGCCACCTCCAGAGCGTGATCAAGGAAGCCCAGCGCGTGCTTATCGAGGTGACCGACACGCCGCCGGATCGCGCGCCCAGCGAGGAAGACCAGTGGATTTCCGAGCAACTGATGGGCAGCGTCAAGATCGGCAAGGGGCGGATCCAGTTTCGCGTTCCGCCGCTGATGCTGCGTCACATCACCGGCCCGGACAAGCATCACTGGCTCAACCTGTGTATCACCGCATCGTTTTCGCAGACTTTCGCCCGCGCGATCTACGACTACGTGCAGCCCTATGTGCTGGCCGGCCTGACCGACTGGATCGAGCTCGACGTCATGCGCCGCTGGCCGGGGAAGCTTGGCTCGAGCGCCTCGGAGTTCAAGCACTTCCGCCCGAAGTACCTCGATCCGGCCGTCAAGCAGATCAACGAGTTGTCGGATATCGATCTGAGCTACGAGACGCGCGCCGATTCGGAGACCTCGCGCAAGATCAACAAGATCCGCTTTCGCATGAAGCGCAAGGACACGGTTGCGGCGATGCTCAGCCGTCAGCCCGACGCGCACGACCTGCTGCTTACGCTCAAGGAGGAGTTCGGCCTGAGCAACAAGCAGTTCGACGTGATCGCCGAGCATCGCATGAACTGGACCGATGAGCGCATCCAGCAAGCCATCGAGTACACGCGCTTCCGCCTCAATCAGGGCAAGGTGACGAAGAGCCCGGCTGGCTACCTTATGAAGGCGCTCAGCCATAACTGGCAGGTCTCGGAGGCCGAGCGCAAGATGGTCGCGATCCAGAGCGAGCTGGCCGCGGCTGTCGACGCCGTGGAAATCGCGAAGGTGGAGAGCCATACGGCCGTGAAGCAGAGCATTGCAGCACGCGATGAAGAGGCGCGCACGCGTCGCAACGACGAAGTGCTGCGCGGTCGCGAGCACTTCGAATCGGCCGACGAGAAGACCCGCAAGGAGCTCGTGCGTCTCTACATCGCCTCGCAGGCCGGCAAGCTCATGTTGCGCCGCCTGAAGCTCGAAGCGGGTGCACTCTCGGATGCAAACATCCTCAACCATTCCGACCTGTCCTGGTACTTCGGGCAGTTCGTGTACGGCAAGCTCAAGCAGAACGGCCTGTGACGTGAGTTACGTGGCCATTGGCCGATCCAGGGCGATGAATGCATCGCCCTGGATCGATGTGAAACGCTGAGGGTCGCATAGTGTGCGAGCAGCGTGGCCATGCCGATCCACAAGCAGGAATAACGACGTTGGATCAATGACTTGGGTGATTCATCCCGGTGTGTATCCACAAACTTATCCCCGAAATCTGTGGATAACTTCGATGCTCGTCCACGGCCGCTTCGGGCCATGCCGGTGACGGATCTCCACCGAACCACCGGGACGAAAATTACCCTGTACTCCTGATCAATTCACGCCGCTACGACCGCCGTTTCCCCTGCTCCTGCACCCAGCATCGTGCCCCGGCAGCATGCGTTGCCGCAACGGCATGCGTAATCGCGCTGTGCTTCGGCGTCCACCTGCTCCTCGATCTCCAGCGCATAGTCGATGAACAGTTCCTCGCCGGGCGCGATATCGCGGATGGCTTCGATATAGACGCGCCCGTTGTCCTCGACCGCCTCACAATTCGCTGCGCACGCGTGATTGAGCCAGCGCGCACCATTGCCGCCGCGTCCGCCGTCGATCACCCGGCCATCCGAAAGCCCGAACAGAAACGTATGACCTGACACGTCGCGCCGTGCGTTCCAGCGCGCCGCCTCGCGCCATGTCGTCACCATGCCCTTGTACTGGAAGATGCGCTCTCCGGCCGCGAGCGGACAGAGCGCGAACACGCCTTTGCCATGCACCGGCGATTGCCGGACGGACACACGTTTCATGATCGTCGTAACGGGAGTGAGGGGCGATGCGGTTCGGGTCGGGTCGATGTCCAGACGTATCGACAGCCCGTGCCGGGCATGCGAGCCGAGTATAAGTCGAGAAAATAGCGGCAAGTATGACGTTTCGAATATACCGGCTTCCCCACTTTGCAGCGCGCGCTATGGCGTACTACGGCAAAACCGTTTGACGATCTTGCCCACGCAGCGTTACGATGCAAGCTCGGTTCAGGGACAGACCCACGACCGCCAATCTCTTGAGGGAGCCTCATGAGCACGCAGACCCCGCGTTTCGACGCACTGATTTTCATTGGCCGTTTCCAGCCTCCGCATCGCGGTCACCTCGATGTGCTGCGCCGTGCGCTTGGCCTTGCCTCGCGCGTGTGCATCCTGATCGGTTCGACCGACCGGCCGCGCACCATCAAGGATCCGTTCTCGTACGACGAACGCCGCCAGATGATCCTCGCCTTGCTCGACGAAGACGAGCGCGAGCGGGTACTCATCGCGCCGGTGCAGGACTCGATGTACAACGACGGCGACTGGCTGCGCTGGATTCAGGACGCTGTAGCGTCCGAACTGGGCGACACCTCGGGCCGTCGTATCGGCTTGATCGGCCACGAGAAAGACGCCACCTCCTACTATCTGCGCATGTTCCCGCAGTGGGAATTTGTGGAAACGGACGCCACCGAAGACATCTCGGCCACCGAGATTCGCGAGCAGTTGTTTGCGGAGCGCAGCAACAGCTTCGTCGCGTGGGCCGTGCCGGCACCCGTGCACGACTGGCTCGAACGCTTTCGCACGCGGCCCGAATTCGCGCAACTGAAGTCGGAAGCCGAGTTCATCGCGGGCTACAAGAAGGCGTGGGCCGCGGCGCCGTATCCGGTGACCTTCGTCACGGTCGATGCGCTCGTGGTCCATTCCGGCCATATCCTGCTCGTGCGCCGTCGCAGCGAACCGGGCCGTGGCCTGTGGGCACTGCCGGGCGGCTTCGTCAATCAGGACGAACGGCTCGAGACCGCCTGCATTCGCGAGCTGCGCGAAGAGACTGGCCTTAAACTGCCCGAGCCCGTGTTGCGCGGCTCGATCAAGGATCGTCAGGTCTTCGACCATCCGCAGCGCTCGCTGCGTGGACGCACCATCACACACGCATTCCTGTTTCATTTCCCCGTAGGCGAGTTGCCGCGCGTAAAGGGCGGCGACGATGCCGACAAGGCGCGCTGGGTGCCGCTCAACACGTTCGCTCGCATGCGCGACGTGATGTTCGAGGACCACTTCGACATCGCCCATCTCTTCCTCGGGAAGCTCTGAGCGTACGTCCGATCATCGTTTGACCATTGCTTTACCCCCGCCCGGATAGACCCGGCGGACTTCCAACGGCATAGAGGAGCTCTAGCCATGCAAGCCCAATTCGACACGTTCGCATCCGTTCTGTCCAATCCGATTCTTAATACGGACTCCTATAAAGCGTCGCACTTCGTGCAGTATCCGCCCGAAGCTACCGGCATGTTCTCGTATGTCGAATCGCGCGGTGGTCGTTACGACCGTACCGTGTTCTTCGGACTGCAAATGCTCGTGAAGGAATATCTGTGCCGCCCCATCACTGCGCAGATGATCGACGAAGCAAAACTCTTCTTCGCGGCGCACGGCGAACCCTTCAACGAAGCGGCCTGGCGCTATATCGTCGAGCAATATGACGGCTACCTGCCGCTGCGTATCCGTGCCGTGCCGGAAGGCTCGGTGGTGCCGGTGCACAACGTCCTCATGACGGTCGAATGCGACGATCCGAGGGTGTTCTGGCTTGCTTCGTACCTCGAAACGATGCTGCTGCGCCTCTGGTATCCCATCACCGTGGCGACGCAAAGCTGGCACCTGCGCAAGACCATCGGCCGCTATCTGCGCAAGACCAGCGACGACCTCGCGCAACTGCCGTTCAAGCTGCACGACTTCGGCGCACGCGGTGTTTCCAGTGCGGAAAGCGCGGCGATTGGCGGTGCGGCCCACCTCGTGAGTTTCATGGGCTCCGACACCGTGCTCGGCGTGATTGCCGCGAATCGTTACTATCACGCACCGATGGCGGCGTACTCCGTGCCCGCCGCCGAACACAGCACGATCACGTCCTGGGGCCGCGAGCGCGAGGCCGATGCCTACCGCAATATGCTGGCGCAGTTCGGCAAGCCGGGCGCGATCGTCTCGGTGGTGTCCGATTCGTACGATCTGTTCGCCGCGCTCGACATGTGGGGTGGCGAGTTGAAGCAGGCCGTGCTCGACTCCGGGGCGACGCTCGTGATCCGGCCGGATTCCGGCGAGCCGGTCGATATCGTGCTCAGGACCGTGCGCGCGCTCGAAGCCTCGTTCGGTGCGACGCTCAATAGCCGCGGCCGTCGCGTGCTGAATACCGTGCGCGTGATTCAGGGCGATGGCGTCGATGAGGCCTCGATCGAAGCGATCCTGGCCGCGTTGGACGACGCAGGCTATGCGGCCGACAACGTCACCTTCGGAATGGGCGGCGCGTTGTTGCAACGCGTGGACCGCGACACGCAGCGCTTCGCGATGAAGTGCTCGGCGATCCGTCTGGGCGACACGTGGACGGGGGTGCGCAAGGACCCCGTCACCGATGCCGGCAAGCGCTCGAAGATGGGCCGCCTCACGTTGCTGCGCAACCGCCGCACGGGCGAATACCGCACGGCCACGCTGCCGCTCGCATGGGAAGACCGCACGCTCGAACGCGACTGGGAGGAAGCGCTCGAAACAGTCTACGACACCGGCCGTTTGTGCGTGGACGTGACGCTCGACACGATCCGCGAGCGCGCGCACGCCGACGAGGCTTGAGTTGCGCGCATGCGCCGGGAGCCTGGCTCCTGGCGCATGTCGTGAGACGCCTCTTCGTGCCCTCTTGCTTCCGGTGTACAAATCGTCCTGTTCCCTGACGCATTTGTCCAGTTTGCGCCTCTCGGACACCTCTATACTTTTTCACTGCTGCGTGTATGCGGCGTCGCATTTCGTCGCATATGAATTCATCATTTGATAAGGATTGCAGATGAATGAAAAAGTAAAAAGCGGAGTAAGCGAACATCGACCGAAACCGGAGGCCAAGGTGTGCGTCGTGACGGGCGGAGCCGACGGCATCGGCTGGGCCTGTGTGCAGCATTTCGCCGCCGAGGGCTATCGTGTCGCGCTGATCGATCTGCGCGCCTCGCACGCAACAGCGCGCGCCGCCGAGTTGGGCGAGGGACATCTCGGCATGGGCGCGGACGTTGCCGACGAAGCCGCGATCCGCGCGACCATGAGCGAGATCGCGGCGCACTACGGACGCATCGACGTGCTGGTCAACAATGCGGGCATCGGCGAGCCAAAGGCTGCCACGCTAGACCAGTCGCTCGAGGCCTTCGACCGCATGTTCGCCGTGCATGTGCGCGGCACCTTCGTCGCGAGCCGCGAAGCCGCACGCGTGATGCTCGCGCAGCGTGCGGGCGCGATCGTCAATCTTTGCTCGATCGCGGGGCGCGCCGGGATTCCCACGCGCAACGCGTACGGTGCGGCTAAGGCGGCGATCGAGTCGCTCACACGCTCGCTGGCCTGCGAATGGGCGCGCGAGGGCGTGCGCGTGAATGCGGTGGCGCCCGGCTACGTGGCGACCGAACTCGTCGATACGCTCGTGCGCAACGGGCAGCTCGATCTCGCCGCCATCGAGCGTCGCACGCCGCTGGGCCGACTGGCTGAGCCGTTGGAGATCGCGCGCGCGGTCGCATTTCTTGCCTCCGACGCGGCAAGCTATGTCACTGGAACCGTGCTGAACGTGGACGGCGGCTGGCTCGCCTATGGCGGCGTGTGAGCGACTGGCGCGACATGTCCCCGATAAATACCGCAGCATTGCTGCAATGCGTGAAACGGACTAATGCGCGCATTCGCATTTATCGCGCGGCTCAGGATCTCTAATATCTGCGGGCGTTGTTCAAGCGATGAACAACGTTGGTCTCCAAACCGACTTCGACCTCCGTTTGCGCAAAGCGGAGGTCTTTTTTTATCTGCACTATTTGCAGTCGGCACAATAGATCATTGCGTTTTTCAGTGTATGGATTTTCACTCTTTCGGCAATAAAGCATTGCGCTGACGTGACGGTAATAAATAAGTCAGTGAATTTATAATCCGCCGAATATTCGATCCGACGTTTCGCGATTCAATGGATTCCGTCGCGTCAAAAATCAAAAAATCGAAAGAGTGAAAAATGCGAAAAAGAAAACTGTCTCTCGTCGTTCTTTTTGCGGGGTTGTCCCTCGGTTCCACCGCGGCGCGCGCCGATCAATGGGGCATACAATTCGCCGGCGGCGTCGCCGACCATGACGTGAAGAAGGCCGATCTCGGCGTCGTCTGGGATCCGGGCTGGAAATGGTGGAATATCGGCGGCTATCACTTCACCGTGGTCGGTGAAGGCCACGTGGCGTACTGGGACATCGGCGAAAAGCCCTCCGCCCATGCAAACATCTGGGAATTCGGCTTCACGCCGGTGTTCCGGTTCATCAAGAATTCGGGCTATATCCGCCCCTTCGTCGAAGCGGGCGTGGGCGTGCGGCTGCTTTCGCATGTGGACGAAACGCCGGACCGCAGTTTCTCCTCGTCCTTCCAGTTCGCGGATATGGTGGGCGTAGGCGCGCAGTTTGGCGAGCACCAGAACTATCAGGCGGGCTTTCGTTTCCAGCATCTGTCGAATGCCGGGCTCAAGCACCCGAACCCTGGCATCAACTTCAGCCAGATTTACGTGCAATACAACTTCTAGGCCAATCCGCGGCGCTCTCGCGTGCGGCGCTTTAATGCGCAGCGCGCGTTTTCCCTCCCTGTTGTTCTATCCCATTTCATATTATCGTCGACTGTCGTTGCGATATCGGGTTTGATCCGATCCCTGCAACACTGCACATACAAAAATGAAACAAACGAATGCTGGACGCCAGTACGGCATGATGAATTGACGGGACAATATACGGGTATTTCCTTTCAATTGCCTTTTTAATTGCCGGAAGCGCAACGGTGTTTATTGATATCCAATGGCACCAGACGACACATTGGCCTCTATGATTATTCGCGACGTTTTACCGCAGCTCAGTCATGAGGACAGCATGGATCTAGCACAAATCCGCCGCGACGCGTTTGCAATGCCGGTTCACAATCCGGCTTATCCGCGCCCGCCGTTTCGCTTCGTCAATCGCGAATATTTCATCATCACGTACGAGACCGATCCCGATGCGCTGCGCGCCATCGTGCCGGAGCCGCTCAAGCCCGAGAACAATCTCGTGCACTACGAATTCATCCGCATGCCGGATTCGTCGGGCTTCGGCGACTACACCGAGAGCGGTCAGGTCGTCTCCGTGCGCGACCCGCAGGGGCGTCTCGGCAACTACACGCACTCCATGTATCTCGACGACGAAGGCCCGATCGCGGGCGGCCGTGAGATCTGGGGCTTTCCGAAGAAGCTCGCTCGCCCGGTGCTGAGCGTGGACGGCAACGACACGCTGCTCGGCACGCTCGACTACGGCACGCAGCGCGTGGCCACGGGCACGATGGGCTACAAGCACCACATGCTCAATATCGAAGACGAGCGCCGCAAGCTCGCCGACACGCCCAACTACCTGCTCAAGGTGATTCCGCATGTGGACGGCACGGCGCGCATCTGCGAACTCGTGCGCTTCTATCTGCGCGACGTGACGGTGCTCGGTGCATGGAGCGGCCCCGCCGCCATCGAACTGCATCCGCACGCGCTCGCGCCGGTGGCGGATCTGCCGGTGCGCCGTGTCGTGGGCGCGCGCCATGTGATCGCGAACCTCACGCTCGACATAGGCGAAGTTGCCTTCGACTATCTGGCCGATACGCCGGCCCATGCTAGCGCCGCTCAAAGCGCCGCAGAAGACGCACTCGCCTGATTTTTAACCGATACAGTAAGGATTACTCATGTCTTTGAAGAACAAGGTTGCCGTTATTACCGGCGCGGCTAGCGGCATTGGTGAACATTGCGCGCGTCATTTCGCGCAGCAGGGCGCGGCTGTCGTGATCGCCGACCTGAACCTGGCGGCAGCGGGCAAAGTCGCCGATAGTATCGTCGCAGCGGGCGGTAAAGCGCTGGCCGTAGCGATGGACGTCACCAACGAAGAAGCCGTGAACGCAGGCATCGAAGAAGCGGCGAAGGTGTTCGGCGGCATCGACGTGCTGGTATCGAACGCAGGGATTCAGATCATCAGCCCTGTGGACGAGTTCGCCTTCGGCGACTGGAAGAAGATGCTCGCGATTCACCTCGACGGTGCCTTCCTCACCACCAAGGCCGTGCTCAAGCATATGTACAGCAGCGGTAAGGGCGGCTCGATCGTCTATATGGGCTCGGTCCATTCGCATGAAGCGTCGAAGCTCAAGGCTGCCTATGTGACGGCGAAGCACGGTCTGCTGGGCCTCGCGCGCGTGGTCGCCAAGGAAGGCGGTTCGCGCGGCGTGCGCGCCAACGTCGTGTGCCCGGGCTTCGTGCGCACGCCGCTGGTGGACAAGCAGATTCCCGAGCAGGCCAAGGCGCTGGGCATTTCGGAAGAGGACGTCGTGAAGAACGTGATGCTCAAGGACACCGTCGACGGCGAATTCACCACGCTCGCCGATGTCGCCAGCACCGTCGCCTTCCTCGCAGGCTTCGAATCCAACGCGTTGACGGGCCAATCGGTGCTCGTCACGCACGGCTGGTCCATGCACTAAGGAGCGTCCATGCGCAGCAGCAATACAACCGCCCGCACGCAGCGCAAGCCGTTTGAGCTGCCGCGCTATGACGAAATCGCACTCGTCCTGCAAGGTGGCGGCGCACTCGGCTCGTATCAGGCCGGCGTATTCGAAGGACTCGCGCAGGCCGGTGTCGAGCCGCACTGGATCGCGGGCGTGTCGATCGGCGCGCTCAATACGGCGATCATCGCGGGCAATCCGCCGGAGCAACGCGTGGCCGCCTTGCGCGGCTTCTGGGAGTCGATCTGCCATCCGCTCGACTGGTTCGGCAATCTCGGCGCGCTCGCGTTGCCAATGTTCGGCCAGCACGATCTGGCGCGCCGCTGGGCCAGCATGTGGGCCGCGGGCCGCGCGCTCACCGAAGGTCAGCCGGGCTTCTTCGCGCCGCGCCGGCCGCTGCCGCTCGCGGGCTGGCAGAAGTCGCTGCCCAATGGTGTGAGCTATTACGATACCGCCGCACTGAAGTCGACACTGCAGCGCTTCGCCGATTTCGACCGCATCAACGACGGCCCGACCCGCGTGTCGGTGGGCGCCGTGAATGTGCGCAGCGGCAATCTGGTGTACTTCGACAACACGAAGATGCGCCTCGAACCCGAGCATTTCATGGCATCGGGCGCGCTGCCGCCGGGCTTTCCGGCGGTGGAGATCGAAGGCGAGTATTACTGGGACGGCGGTCTTGTTTCGAATACGCCGCTCACGGAGGTGTTGCGTGATTCGGACCACAAGGACACGCTGGTTTTCCAGGTCGATCTATGGAGCGCCAACGGCGCAGTGCCGGCCGACTTCATGGATGTGGCCGAACGCGCCAAGGACATCCAGTATTCGAGCCGCACGCGCGCCATTACCAACATGCTCGCCGACCGCCAGAAACACGCACGCTTCATCAAGGAGCTGCTGGAACACGTGCCTGCCGAAGCGCGCCGCAGCGACCCGCTGTTCCGGCTCGCGGAAACCGTGGCCGACGGTTCGTCGATCAACGTGGTGCATCTGATCTACAAGAACAAACCGTATGAAGGCCACTACAAGGACTACGAGTTCAGCATCGATACGATGGAGGAGCACTGGTCGAGCGGGCTGGAAGATATTCGCGCGTCGTTCGCGCATCCCGACTGGTTCGCGGTGCCGAGCCGCGAGCAGGGGTTCGTGACGCACGACATCCATCGTCGTGCGGGCGAGGTGCCCGAGTCGGATCGCAACGATCTGCCGACGAGCCACGAGCCCGTGGACCTGCAATTGCCCGCTTGATTAAAGCGGTCCAGGGCGCTACGTCACGCAGCGAGCGCGCTTTCGCGTTCGCTGCGTTTTTCCTGCGTGGCCTTCAGGCCTTGCTGCATGTCGTAACCCGATGGGTGCTGATAGACACGCAGCCCAAACTCGGGCAGCACGGCAATCAGATGATCGAACAGATCCGACTGGATCGCTTCGTACTCGGCCCACGTGGTGGTGTTGGTAAAGCAATAGAGTTCGAGCGGAATCCCTTCGGCGCTGCTCGGCATCTGGCGCACCATGCAGGTCATCTCGCGATGAATGTGCGGGTGCCGCTGTAGATACTGATCGACATACGCGCGAAACGTACCCAGATTCGTGAGTTGCCGCCTGTTCGCCGTGCATTCGCCTGCACTGCCCAACGCGCCATTGAACTGCGTGAGCGCGTCGCGCTTGTGCGCGAGATAGTCCTTCAGCAGCGTGAGGCGTTCAAGCTTCGCCACTTCCTGCGCGTCGAGAAAACGCACGCTGGTCGCGTCGATATAAAGCGCGCGCTTGATGCGCCGCCCACCCGCTTCGGTCATGCCACGCCAGTTCTGGTAGCTCTCGGTAATGAGCTTCCAGGTGGGAATCGTGATGATGGTGTGATCGAAGTTCGCGACCTTGACGGTATTGAGCGTGATGTCGATCACGGTGCCGTCCGCGCCTGCGCTCGGCATCGTGATCCAGTCGCCGATGCGCAGCATGTCGTTCGACGAAAGCTGCACGCCCGCGACGAGCCCCAGAATCGTGTCCTTGAAGATCAGCATGAGCACCGCCGACATCGCGCCGATACCCGACAGCAGCAGACCGATCTGCTTGCCCGTCGCGTCGCCGATGATGACCAGCGCCGCGGTGATGAACATCACGAGCTTGACCAGTTGCATCGCGCCCTTGAGCGAGAGGCGCGGCTGATCGCTGCGCGTGGTGCGATGCGCGTGCTCGAAGGCGGAGAGCGTGGCGCTGATGGTCATTGTCACGAGCACAACGATGAGCGCGAAGCTCACTTTGTCGACGGCCTGCGCGATCCGCTCGGGCACGCCCGGCACCATGTCGATGCCGAGCCGGATCACCACGAAGGGCGCTACGCGGCTGAGCCATTTGAAGGCGCCGAATTCGAACAGTGCATCGTCGATGCGGGTGGCGGAGCGCTGCGCGAGACGCGCGACAACGCGAAACAGCAGGAAGTGGACAGCGGCGGTGACGATGCCCGCCGCGCCGAGCAACGCGAGCGATCCAACCAGCGGAGCAAACCAGATTTCATTCACAGTCATGGGGTCTTGCGGGGTCCTTTACCAAGATTCAAAACACAAAAACGACACCGGCGCGACATCGAGTCGCGCCGGTGTGTGTCCTGCGGCAAATCGTAGGGTACTTGAAAGGGACTGCTCGCGCGAGGCAAGGTTCCGCGCGCAGGCGTGCCGTGAGGTCGCGCCTTAGACGAAGGGCGGCTCGGCCTGCCAGTCGAAGAAGTCCGGCATATCCGTGGAAACGCGGTTGGGGAAGGCCGCCGGGCGTTTTTCGAGGAACGCGCTCACGCCTTCGGCGGCATCTGCCGAGCGCCCGCGCGACTGAATGGCGCGGCTGTCGAGCCGGTGCGCTTCCATCGGATGGCTCGCGCCCGCCATGCGCCAGATCATCTGGCGCGAGATGGCTGCCGAAACCGGCGCGACGTTATCGGCAATTTCGCGCGCGAGCGCCCACGCGGCGGGCAGCAGATCGTCTGGCGCGTGCACGGAGCGCACGAGGCCGCGCGCGAGTGCTTCGTCGGCGGTAAAGACGCGGCCCGTGTAGCACCATTCGAGCGCCGACGAAATCCCCACCACGCGCGAGAGGAACCACGACGATGCCGCCTCGGGTGTGATGCCGCGCCGCCCGAACACGAAGCCGAACTTCGCGTCGCTCGACGCGAGGCGAATATCCATCGGCAACTGCATCGTCACACCGATGCCGACCGCCGGGCCGTTTACCGCCGCGATCACGGGCTTGAGGCTGCGGAAGATGCGCAGCGCTACGCGCCCGCCGCCGTCGCGATGCACGGTTTCCACGCTCGTGCCCAGGCGCTTCGCGTAGTCGAAGGTCTCGCCGCCCGAAGAGAGATCGGCGCCTGCGCAGAACGCGCGGCCCGAACCGGTGACGATCACGCAGCGCACGGCGTCGTCGGCGTCGGTGGCGTCGAAGGCGGCGATCAGTTCCTGCATCATCGTCGCCGTGAAGGCGTTGAGCTTCTCGGGGCGATGCAGCGTGATGGTGGCGACGCCGTCCTCGACGGCGTAGCGCAGCGTGTCGAATGACGGCTTGGCGAATTCACTCATGATGGTTCTCGCAGACGGGAAGCTCAGTACTTGGGAGGTTGAGAGGCAGGCACGAAGCGCGGCGCTCGCTTTTCCAGGTTCGCGGCCACGGCCTCGCGTTGATTCGCGCCGCCGATCAGCGCTTTCTGTTCGACCGACTCGGCGAGCAGGATGGCTGCGGCGTCGCCTTGCGAGGCGACCTGCATCAGACGCTTGGCTGCGCGGATCGCATCGGGACTGCGCTGGGCGATTTCACGCGCCGTGGCGAGCGCCTGCGCGTGCGGATCGTCGGTCACGCGGGTCGCGAGACCCAGTTCGACCGCTTCACTCGCGGGCACGATGCGCGCGCTGTAGATCAATTCGCGTAACCGGTCGTCTCGCACGAGGCCGCGTGTGAGCACCATGCCGCCCATGTCGGGCACGATGCCCCACTTCATTTCCATCACGGAGAGCCGCGCGTCGGGCGCCACGTAACGCAGGTCCGCGCCCAGCGCGAGTTGCAGGCCGCCGCCGAACGCCACGCCGTGCACCGCGGCGATCACGGGCACGGGCAACTCGCGCCAGAGCATGCAGATCTGCTGCGCGAAGTTCGACAGACCGTGAGTGCGTTCGGTAATGGGCGTGCCGCCGCCCAGCTTGCTTAGCGCGGCCATGCTCTCCAGATCGAGGCCCGCGCAGAACGCCTGACCGTTGCCGGAGAGGACCACGGCGCGCAGATCGGCCTCGTTCGCGAGGCGCTCGCCCGCAGCGAGGATCGCATCGAACATCGCGGGACTCAGCGCGTTCATCTTCTGCGGGCGATTCAGCCGCACATCGGCCACGCCATCCGTCACGGTGATCTCGACGAGGGACGTTGCTGCGCTCGTATCCACGTTCATTTCCATTCCTTGTTGTGTTGTCGTTATGTCGTGCGCGCTCACCAGGTATCGACGAAACGCCGTCCCGCGCGCGTAGCATCCGCACCGCCCTGGCTCGCGTTGAGCCCGCGCATGAGCCAGCGGCGTGTCTCTGCCGGGTCGATCACGCCGTCGATTTCGAGGAAGCTCGCCATGTTGATGGCTTTGCCGTTGCGGTAGGCGTCGGCGACCATGCGCTCGAACAGCGCCTCGCGCTGCGCCGGATCGTCGATGGCGGCCAGCTCCTTCGCATAGCCGAGCCGCACCGCGCCTTCCAGCCCCATCGCGCCGAATTCGCCGCTCGGCCACGCGATCGTGAAGAGCGGCGCGTGAAAGCTGCCTGCCGCCATCGCCTGCGCGCCCAGACCGTAGCCCTTACGCAGCACGACGGTGAAGAACGGCACGCGCAGGCCTGCACCCGCAACGAACATGCGCGAAACGTGGCGCACCGTCGCCTGCTTTTCGGCGTCCGGGCCGACCATGAAGCCGGGCGTGTCGCACAGCGAGAGCAGGGGCAGGCCGAAGGTGTCGCAAAGCTGCATGAAACGCGCGGCCTTGTCGCCCGCCTGAGCGTCGATCGCGCCGCCCAGATGCATGGGGTTATTGGCGAGCAGTCCGAACGGTTTGCCTTCGATACGAACCAGTGCGGTAATGAGTCCCGGCGCGAACACGCGGCGCAGTTCGAGCACGGAATCCTGATCGGCGAGTATGTCGATCACGCGGCGAATGTCGTACACGCGCAGCCGATTCTCGGGAATCGCCTCGCGCAGCAGGCGCTGATCGGCGCATGACCAATCGTCGATTGACCCTTGAAAATACGAGAGATATTGCTTCGCGGCCTGCACGGCGGCGGCTTCGTCGTCCACCAGCACGTCGATCACGCCGTTGGGCGCCTGCACGCTGACCGGGCCGACTTCCTCGGGCGTGAACTTGCCGAGGCCCCCGCCTTCGATCATCGCCGGGCCCGCCATGCCGATGCTTGCATTGCGCGTGGCGATGATGACGTCGCAGCAGCCGAGCAGCGCCGCATTGCCCGCGAAGCAGCGGCCCGAGACCACGCCCACGAGCGGCACCTGGCCCGAGAGCCGCGCCATGCTCGCGAAGGTGCGGCAGTCGAGGCCCGCGACGCCCACATGGTCAGTATCGCCCGGCCGACCGCCGCCGCCTTCCGCGAACAGCACGAGCGGCAGACGCCATTGCTCGGCCAGTTGCAGCATGCGGTCGGTCTTCTTGTGGCTCATCATGCCCTGCGTGCCCGCGAACACCGTGTAGTCGTAGGCGATGGCCATGCAGCGCGCGGCCTGCGCGCCCACGCTTGCGGCGTTGACGGTGCCGATGCCTGCGATCAGGCCATCGGCGGGGCTTTGCGTAATCAGATCGTCGAGCGGACGGCGGCCGCGCTGCGCGGCAAGCGCGAGCGCGCCGTATTCGACGAAGCTGTCCGCGTCGAGCAGGTCGTCGAGGTTCTCGCGCGCCGTGCGCTGGCCGGTCTTGCGGCGCTTCGCGACGGCCTGCGGGCGGCGCTCGTCACGCGTGAGCGCGTGACGCTCCAGCACTTCGGCCAGATCGGCGCGAATATGCGCGAGATCGCGGCTTTGCTCGGTTTCCACCTGCGCGGCGTCGATTTCGGCGGGCTCGATATAGACGAGCGGTGCGCCCTCGAACACCGTGGCATCCGGTTCGGCGGCCAGCATGCGGACGATGCCGCTTTGCGCGGCCTCCACGACGAATTCCATCTTCATCGCTTCGAGCACGGCGATCGGCTGTCCGATGGCGACGCTGTCGCCGGGCTGCACGTCCAGGCTTACGAGCCGCCCCTGGTTTGGCGCGACGAGCGGCACGCAACCAGGCGGTACATCGTGCGCGCTTGCGTTGCCGGAAACCGCAACGCTTGCCTGCTCCGCGCGGAAGAATCGTTGCGGTTGCGTGTCGCCGGACGTGGCAAGCAGTTCGGCGATATGACGCTCGATATAGCGCGTGTCCACCTCGTAGCCCGGCAATTCGCCCCGCAGCAACAGCGCCTGCAAAAAGCCGATATTGTTCGCCACGCCTTCCAGCCGGAACTCGCTCAAACCGCGCGCGGCGCGTCGCAACGCGCCCGGAAAATCGTCGGCATGCGCGATGAGTTTGGCGATCAGCGAATCGTAATTCGGGCTAGTGGCGTAACCCGCGTAGCCATAGCCATCCACGCGCAGACCTGCGCCGCTCGGCGGCTCCCACGCGGTGATGACGCCGCCCGCCGCCCGCGCGCCGCCATCGGCTTGCATCGTCTCCAGATTGACGCGTGCCTGCACGGCATAACCACGCACAGGCGGCGGCTCGATCAGCTTGAGTTCGGCGAGCGTGGCCCCTTGCGCGAGCGATAGTTGCGCGCGCACCAGATCGACGCCGGTGACGGCCTCGGTCACACAGTGCTCGACCTGCACGCGCGGATTCGCCTCCATGAACACAAAGTCGCCGCGCGCCGTATCGACGAGAAACTCGAACGTGCCGATCCCGCGATAGTTCACGGCGCGCGCGAGCGTGAGCGCGGCGTCGATGATCGCCCGGCGCAACGCGGCGCTCAGCCCCGGCGCGGGCGCGATTTCGATCACCTTCTGATGCCGCCGTTGCAGGCTGCAATCGCGCTCCCACAGATGGCCGACCTGCGCACCGTCGCCGAGAATCTGCACCTCCACATGACGCGCGTGCTCGATCACGCGCTCGACATAGAGCGCGCCGTCTCCGAACGCGGCGCGCGCTTCGGATTCGCAGCGCGCGAAGGCGTCGGCGAGACTCGCTGCATCGTGTACCGCGCGCATGCCGCGACCGCCCCCGCCCGCAAGCGCCTTGACCATGATCGCGCCGTGCGTGTCGAGAAAGGCGCGCGCTTCGTCGAGCGCGGTCGCGCGGTTCGTCCCGGCCGCGAGCGGCACGCCGCAGCGCGCCGCGAGTTCGCGCGCGCGGGCCTTGTCGCCGAACGTGCGCAGCACCTCGGGCGACGGGCCGATGAAGCGCAGGCCCGCTTCGTCGCAACGCTGCGCGAAGTCGGCGCGCTCGCTCAGGAAGCCGTAGCCGGGATGCACGGCGTCGCAGCCGTGCTCGCGCGCGGCGGCGATCAGCGCGTCGATATTCAGGTAGGCCGCCGCGCCGCGCCCGTTGAGCGGCACGGCCAGATCGGCGCGGCGCACGTGCAGGGCGCGCGCGTCGTCTTCGGCATAGACGGCCACGCTGCGCAGGCCCGCTTCGGCGGCGGCGCGCGCAATGCGAATGGCGATCTCGCCACGATTGGCGATCAGCACGGACTTGATCGGAGGCTTCACGGCGGATGTCGTCACAGCAGTTTGTCCAGTTCCTGTTTCCTGACCTTGCCGGTCGCGGTCATCGGCAAAGCGTCGATCACGCGGATTTCCGGCACCTTGTACACGGCCATCGCTTCGCGGCACCACGCCGCGAGTTCGCCCGCGCTCGCGCCGCTGCCCGGCTTGAGCACGACGAAGGCCACGGGCTGCTGGCCGCGCGCCGGGTCGGGCCGCCCGATCACGGCGCTGCCGAGGATCGCCGGATGCTGCCCGAGCAGCGCTTCCAGTTCGCTCGGAAAGACGCTCATGCCGTTGACCTTGAGCATCTCCTTGCGGCGGCCCAGATAACGGATAAAGCCTTCCTCGGTGAGCGTGGCGAGGTCGCCCGTATGCAGCCAGCCGTCGCGCAGCGCCTCGGCGCTGGCCTGCTCGCGCTGCCAGTAGCCCTTGAAAAGCGAGGGCGAGCGCACGCACAACTCTCCCTCGCTGCCGGGCGGCAGCAGCGCGCCGCTTGCGAAATCGCAGATCTTGAATTCGGTGCCCGGCACTGGCAGGCCCACGAAAGTGGGCTGGGCGCGCAGATCGGCATCGTCGTCCTGTAGGCCGAGCGTGAAGGTGTCGCAGGTGTGCGTCTCGGTCATGCCGTAGCTGAATTCGTAGAGCGTGCAGCCCGTGAGTTCGCGCCAGCGGCGGCGATAGTCGCGCGTGAGTTTCTTGATGAACGAGATCGCGCCGATCTGGCGCAGCGAGGCGTAGTCGAATTCACGCACGCGCGCGTGGTCGAGCACTTCCGCGACGCTATCGACCAGCATGCCGCAGTGGCTCACGCGGTAGTGCTGCACGGCGCGCATCCACGCAAGCGGGTCCCAGCGCGCGAGCAGCACGAGCGCCGCGCCCGCGAACACGGGAAAGAGCAGCCCCGCGTTCTCGCCCGCGATCCAGAACTCGGGCAGGAAGTTGAGGAACACGGCGTCGGGGCCGGCGCGTAGCGCGACGGGCATGAAGCTCGCGCAGGTGTAGAGCATGTCGCCGTGGGTGTGGATGCAGCCCTTGGGCAGGCCGGTCGTGCCGCCCGTGTAGTTGAGCGCGGCGATGTCGTCGAGTTGTGGTTCGTGTGTGGGAGCGGGCTGTTGCACGCTGTCGAGCGCGTCGAGCAGGTCGATGAAGTTGCCTCTCGTGACCTTCGGCGCGAGCACGACATCGGGCAGCGGCACCGGCGCGTCGTCGACGCTGTGCGCGCCGCGCATCTCGCCCAGGTTGGTCGCGATTACCGAGCGCAGCGCGCACTCGTCGCGCACCTGCTCGACAACGGGCAACAGTTGATCGGCGCAGATCACCACCTGCGCGCCGCTGTCCTTGAGCTGATAGCCGAGTTCCAGCGCCTTCGACAAAGGACTCACCGGCGCATGCACCGCGCCGAGCTTGAGGATGCCGTAGAACGCCACGTGCATCTGCGGGCAGTTGGGCATGAAGACGGCGACGCGGTCACCCGCGCGCACGCCCAGTTCGGCGAGCAGAGCGGCGCAGCGTTCGCTCAGGTCATCGAGTTCGCCGTAGCTCAGCGTGCGGCCGTAGAAGTGCAGGGCGGGGCGCTGCGGATCGCGGCGCGCCCATTCGCGCAAGTACGCCGTCAAGGGCCGCTGCCCGAGCGGATACTGCGGCTCGCGTGGCGTGCCCGCGGGCCATGCGCGTGCCCAGAGGGTATGCAGGTGCTCCAGATACTCGCTCTCGTTCATCGGCAGCCTCGCGGATTTCGGCGGTTCGTCATGCGCGTTGAATCGCAGCATCGAAGCGTCGATGTGTCGATGCGCATCGAGGGATGCGCCGCGCGTGAGAAGGGACGATCAAGGGACAGTCGTGCAGACCCTCCATGATGTGCACGATTGCCGCTTCACGCGCCTGCGGTTTTTCCCGGTTGACTTAAAAGGACGATCGTGCGATTTGTTGGGGTACCCCGGACGCTTGCCGCGTTCGTGTCGTTCCCTCTGCATCAATCACCCACCCACTCACCCGTCAGCGCGTGAGAAGAAAGGAGACAACGCATGGAGTCGCAGAACGTTCCCGAAGTAGCCGAGTTGCTGCAGGATTCGCCGAAGAACTGGGGCAAGTGGGGCGCCAACGACGAGGTCGGCTCGCTCAACTATCTGACGCAGGCCGAGGTGCTGCGCGGCGTGGCCTCGGTGCGCTCGGGCAAGACCTTTACGCTGCAGATCCAGATGGGCCACCCCAAGGGCGACCCGGTCTGGCCGGGACGTTCGCAGGCGCGCCGCATCAACGTGATGGACAAGGGCCACTACATGTGCGGCAAGGGTCCGCTCTTTCCAGGGCTGGCCGAATACGCCGACGACATGATGATCATGTACCTGCAAGGCTCGACGCAGTACGACGCGCTCGGCCACGTCTGGTACGACGACCAGCTCTGGAACGGCTACGACGCGAAATCGACCATTGGCGGGCTGGAGAAGGCGAGCGTGCTGCCCATCGCCGAGCGCGGCGTGGTGGGGCGCGGCGTGCTGATCGACATGGCGCGCCATCGCGGCAAAGCCGTGCTCGATCCTGGCGAGACCTTCACGCACGAAGACGTGCTCGCGGCGGCGAAGGCGCAGGGCGTGAGCATCGAAAAACGCGACATCCTTGTGATCCGCACCGGCTGGATCGGCTCGTTCTACGAGCGCGACCAGGCGAAGTTCTACGAGAACTTCGTTGAGCCGGGCCTGACCTATAGCCCCGAACTCGTCGAGTGGTTTCACAAGATGGAGATTCCCAACCTCGTGACTGACACGATTGCGAACGAAGTGACCGTCGATCCGGTCTCGGGCGTGGCGCTGCCGCTGCACAACGCGCTCATGCGCAATCTGGGCGTTGCGCTGACCGAAATCGCGCAACTCGACCCGCTCGCCGCCGATTGCGCCGACGACGGCCAATGGTCCTTCCTCTACACGGCTGCACCGCTCAAGGTGGTCAATGGCAGCGGCGCGCCGGTCAATCCGGTGGTGGTCAAGTAGGCCTCGCCTGACCCTCGTGAAGTCGATACGGCGCACGCTTCGCCTGCAAACGCCCTTGCGTGCGCCGCTCCCAATGCATTGATCTTGCGTTGAACCTCCCGCCGGAGCGCCTATGACGCCCTATGCCAGCAAACCGTGGCTCGCCCATTACGCGAGCGGCCACACGGCGACGATTTCCCAGCAGTATCCCGACGCCTTGAGCCTCTTTCGCGCCGCCGTCGCGCGTGCGCCGCAAGCCCGCGCCGTGTTGTACTTCGATGGCGTGCTGACCTACACCGAACTCGATCAGCAGTCCGATGCACTCGCCTGCGCGTGGCTTGAACGCGGCGTCGTGCGTGGCGATCGCGTCGCGATCTATCTGCAAAACGTGCCGCAATTCGTGATCGCGCTGGTGGCGGCGTGGAAGATCGGCGCGATTGCGGTGCCGGTCAATCCGATGAACCGCGCGCGGGAGTTGCGCGTGCTGCTGGCAGATTCGGGCGCGCGCGTGCTCGTGTGCCACGGCAGCTTGTACGAAGACGTGGTGCGGCCTCTGCTGGCGGAGGAAGACGAACGTGCGGCGCGCGGCGAAGCCTTCGTCAAGCCGCAGGTCATGACGACGTCGGCGCTCGCCTACCAGACGCGCGACGACGCGCGCCTCTTCGCGGGCATGACGCGTTCCGATGCGTCGGCCACGCACGCAGGCGCCGAGAGCCTGAGCGCCGTGATCGCAGCGCATCGCGGCCAGATACCGCCCGCCGTGCAACTGCATGGCGACGACGTGGCGATGCTCGTCTACACCTCGGGCACCACTGGCGTGCCGAAGGGCGCGATGAACACGCATGGCAACGTGGCCTTCAACGCGCAGGTCTATCGCGACTGGGTCGGCCTGCGCGAAGGCGCGCCGGTTCTCGGCGTCGCGCCGCTCTTTCACATCACAGGTCTCGTTGGCCACGTGGGCGCGGCCTTTATCTGCGCGGCTCCGCTCGTGCTGGCGTTCCGCTTCGAACCCGGCGTGTTGCTCGACGCCATCGCTGAGCACAAGCCCGAATTCACCATCGGCGCCATCACGGTCTTTATCGCGCTGATGAACGACGCGCGCGCCACGCGCGAGCATTTCGCCTCCATGCGGCGAATCTACTCGGGCGGCGCGCCGATTCCGCCGAGCGTGATCGAGGCGTTCCGCGAGCGCTTCGGCCACTACATCCATAACGGCTACGGCCTGACCGAAACCAATTCGCCCACGCATGTCGTGCCGGTGGGGCAGGACGCGCCGGTCGATCCCGCCTCGGGCACGCTCTCGATCGGCGTGCCGGCTTTCAATGTGGAGTCGTATATCGGCGACGATACGGGGCAGCCGCTGGCAGTCGGGGAAGTGGGCGAGATCATCTCGCGTGGGCCGATGGTCGTGCCGGGCTACTGGAACAAGCCGCAGGAAAGCGCGAAAGCGATCGTGGACGGCTTCTTTCGCACCGGCGACGTGGGCTTCATGGACGAGCACGGCTGGTTCTATCTAGTCGATCGCAAAAAGGACATGATCAACGCGGGCGGCTACAAGGTCTGGCCGCGCGAGGTGGAGGATGTGCTGTACACGCATCCGGCCGTGCGCGAGGCCGCCGTGGTGGGTGTGCCGGACAGCTATCGCGGCGAGACGGTGAAGGCGGTGGTGAGCCTCAAGCCGCAATCGAGCGTGACGCCGGAGGAACTCGTCGAGTACTGCAAGGCGCGCATGGCGGCGTACAAGTATCCGCGCATCGTCGCGATCATCGACGAGTTGCCGAAGACGGTGACGGGCAAGATCTTGCGGCGGGAGTTGCGGGGGTGAGGGGCCTTCTGCCCGCGAGCCAGGCTCTCCACCAATAGGCCTGAGCTATGACGGGCAGAGTTAATCGATAGTTGCCGGTTGTCGCCCTCCCACGGTGTAATGCGCTATCGAATAGCGTGAATTGAAATCGTGGAGGGGCGAAAGTGAAGATCGTGGTGCCGGTGAAGCGTGTTGTCGACTACAACGTGAAGGTGCGCGTGAAGTCGGATGGCACGGGCGTGGATATCGCCAATGTGAAGTTTTCGATGAACCCGTTCGATGAGATCGCGGTTGAAGAAGCAGTGCGGTTGAAGGAAGCGGGTGTGGCTAGCGAGGTCATCGCGGTGTCTTGTGGTGTTTCGCAGGCCCAGGAAACCTTGCGCACG
>NZ_CAJMZK010000037.1:0-82343 GCF_905220265.1 Paraburkholderia sp. J67 | reverse complement strand
GCACAGCTACATCGCCTACGGGCCGCTCACGATCGGCGCGACCCAGGTCGTGTTCGAAGGCGTGCCCACGTACCCGAACGCGGGCCGCTTCTGGGACATGATCCAGAAGCACAAGGTCACGCTGTTCTACACGGCGCCCACGGCGATCCGCTCGCTCATCAAGGCCTCGGAAGCCGATGCGAAAGTGCATCCGAAGAGCTATGACCTGTCGTCGCTGCGCCTGCTCGGCACGGTCGGCGAGCCGATCAATCCCGAAGCGTGGATGTGGTACTACGAGAACGTGGGCGGCAAGCGCTGCCCGATCGTCGACACCTGGTGGCAGACGGAGACCGGCGGCCACATGATCACGCCGCTGCCGGGCGCGACGCCGCTCGTGCCGGGCTCGTGCACCTTGCCGCTGCCGGGCATCATGGCCGCGATCGTCGATGAAACCGGCCAGGACGTGCCGAACGGGCAGGGCGGCATTCTGGTCGTCAAGCGCCCGTGGCCCGCGATGATCCGCAACGTCTGGGGCCAACCCGAGCGCTACAAGTCGGCTTACTTCCCCGAGGAACTGGGCGGCAAGCTGTATCTCGCCGGCGACGGCAGCGTGCGCGACAAGGAAAGCGGCTACTTCACGATCATGGGCCGTATCGACGACGTGCTGAACGTCTCGGGCCACCGCCTGGGCACGATGGAGATCGAGTCGGCGCTGGTGGCGAACCCGCTCGTGGCCGAAGCTGCCGTGGTGGGCCGCCCCGACGACACGACTGGCGAAGCCGTGGTCGCCTTCGTGGTGCTCAAGGCCAACCGCCCGCAAGGCGAGGACGCCGTGAAGCTGGCCAACGACCTGCGCGCGTGGGTGGGCAAGGAGATCGGCCCGATCGCCAAGCCGCGCGACATCCGCTTCGGCGAGAACCTGCCGAAGACGCGCTCGGGCAAGATCATGCGCCGCCTGCTGCGCTCGCTCGCGAAGGGCGAGGCCATTACGCAGGACGTTTCGACGCTGGAAAACCCGGCGATTCTCGACCAGCTCGGCGAGTCGCTTTAATCGGCTGCGAGGACGCCGCGCGGCGTCCTCGCATTCGTCCCAATTGCCCGGCCAGCGCCTTTTTGCTAAACAGGCGCATGGCCGCGCCACAACCCACCCCCCAGAACAACATCAATCCCTTGCCCGAGCCGCCGCCGGTCAGCCAGGCGATGGCGCTCGCGCATCGGCGCTACTGGCGGTTTAACCTCGCGTTGATCGCCGTGCTCATGACGATTGGCTTCACGGTTTCGTTCGTTGCGCCGCTGTTCGCACGCACGCTCGAAGGTGTGCGCTTCGCGGGCTTCAGCCTGCCGTTCTACCTGGGCGCGCAAGGGGCGATTCTGGTCTACGTGGCGCTGGTGGCGATCTATATCGTGCTGATGCAGCGCGCCGACCGCGAACTGCAAGCCGCGCGCGAAGCCGAAGCCGCGATCCGCGACGCTCGCCAGGCGCCGCAACGATGAAGCTCGCGCAACGGCTCATCTCCTCGTACGCGCTCTACACGCTCGGCTTTCTCGCCTTCATCTACGTGATGTGGCGCATCGAACTCTTCACGGGCCCCGGCACGTGGATCGGCTACGTGTTCCTGTTCGTGCCGATCGCCGTCTATGCCGTGATAGGTCTGCTCTCGCGCACCTCGGACCTCGTCGAATACTACGTCGCGGGGCGGCGCGTGCCCTCGGTCTTCAACGGCATGGCGACGGCCGCCGACTGGCTCTCGGCGGCCTCGTTCATCGGCCTTGCGGGCTCGCTCTACGCGAGCGGCTACGACGGCCTCGCCTACATGATGGGCTGGACCGGCGGCTACTGCCTCGTGGCCTTCCTGCTCGCGCCCTACGTGCGCAAGCTCGCGCGCTACACTATCGCGGATTTTCTTGGCACGCGGTTTTCCAGCAACCTCGTGCGTGCGCTCGCCGTGCTCGCCACCATCCTCTGCTCGTTCGTCTATCTGGTCGCGCAAATCCAGGGCGTGGGGCTGATCGCCGTGCGCTTCATCGGCGTGGACTTCGCGATCGGCATTTTTTGCGGGCTGGCGGGCATCCTCGTGTGTTCGTTCCTGGGCGGCATGCGTGCGGTGACCTGGACCCAGGTCGCGCAATACATCATCCTGATCGCGGCGATCCTGATCCCCGTTTCGTTGATCGCGCATCGAAATGGCCTGGGCTGGGTGCCGCAACTCGACTACGGCCAGGTGATGCAGCGCGTGGAAACGCTGGAGCGCGACGTGGGCGACGCTGGCGCCGAAGCCAACGTGCGCGACGAATATCGCCAACGCGCGGCGCTCTGGCAATCGCGTCTGGATGCGCTGCCGCAGTCCTATGTGGAAGAGAAAACGCGCCTTGTCGAAACGCTTGCGAGCCAGCGCCGCCACAACGGCCCGCTGCGCGACATCGACGCGCTCGAACGCGAGATCGCGCACTTCCCGCGCGACCCGGAAGCGGCGCGCGCGACCTGGACGCAGCAGCGCGACGACCTGCTCGCGCGCGCCACGCCGCCCGTGCCGATGCACGAACCGTTTCCCGCCGAAAGCGACGACGCGCGGCGCATTCACGAGCGCAATTTCCTGTCGCTGCTGCTGTGTCTGTCGCTGGGCACGGCGAGTCTGCCGCATATCCTCACGCGCTACAACACGACGACTTCGGTGGCGTCGGCGCGGCGCTCGGTGGGGTGGACGCTGTTTTTCGTCGCGTTGTTTTATGTGACGGTGCCGGTGCTGGCGGTGCTGATCAAGTTCGAGATTCTTTCGCACCTGGTGGGGCAGCACTTCGATGATCTGCCGCATTGGGTGATGCAATGGCGGCGCATCGAGCCGACCATGATCAGTATTGCCGACATGAACGGCGACGGCATCGTGCATTGGGGCGACATCCAGATGCAGCCCGATATGGTGGTGCTGGCCGCGCCGGAGATCGCGGGGCTGCCTTATGTGATGTCGGGGCTCATTGCGTCGGGCGCGCTCGCGGCGGCGCTATCGACGGCGGATGGCTTGCTGCTGACAATATCGAATGTGCTCTCGCACGACGTGTATTACCACATGGTTGATCCAAATGCGTCGAGCCAGCGGCGCGTGACGATGTCGAAGATTCTGCTGCTGGGCGTGGCGCTGTTTGCTTCGTGGGTGGCGTCGCTCAATGCGGGGAATATTCTATTTCTGGTGGGCGCGGCGTTTTCGCTGGCGGCATCGAGCTTGTTTCCGGTGCTCGTGCTGGGCGTGTTCTGGAAGCGCACGACGCGGCTTGGGGCCGTGGCAGGGATGGTGGCGGGGCTGGCGGTGTGCGTGTATTACATCGTTTCGACTTATGCGTTCTTTACGCAACTCACCGGGTTCGAAGGGGCGAGGTGGTTCGGGATCGAGCCGATCAGTTCTGGAGTTTTCGGGGTGCCGGCGGGGTTTCTTGTGGCGATTCTTGTGAGTCTCGTGGATCGGAAGCCGGATGAGTATACGGTCGCGCTGGTGGATTATATTCGGCATCCTTAATAAATTGGATGGATGCCGATGCGTGAAATGATGTCTGGCGAAGGCTTCGAACCGGTAATGCTCGCACAAGCCATACGAATCCCGATCCAGCAGAGTGAATCCTCGGGGCGCGGGATAGTCGCGAGTACTTGCAAGACGAGCAACACCGGTTGCCATGCAGGTTGTGTGTTACAGGCTATCAGGCATCCACGGACATCGACTGCTGCGAAGAAACGAGCCTCGGCGGCGGATTGCAACGGCAAATGCACAGGTCGTCGCTCAACGCAGCATGTCGACCATCTGGCGCAGTCATTACCTGTCGTGGCCCATCACATTTGATTTTCCCCGTCGTTTCGCATGCCGGACATTGCACATCATCGCCTTCGTGAGCAACGTCGCGGCCTTCGAACCGGATCGACGTCGGAGCGGCGACTATCGTTCCGTTCGCAGTGGTCTTGTCGTCGTTGAGTATCAGATAGCGTTGCATGACTGGATCTGTTGGATGAGCCGTTGACTAGAATTGCCGTTTTTTCAGCGTATAAACAGACAACCCGTACTCTGTGTTCGTATCGGAATCGAAATAGCCACCGAACATCAACCCGTCATCCGATTGCTTCCACGACTTGCCCGCGTCGGTGCTGTACAGGCTGTAGTCCTGCGGGGCACCGCTGCCGCTGCTATCTGTTGCATAGGTGATCAGTACGCCTCGCATACCAACGACCAGACCTCCCATGCTCAGAGGCGCGGCGAACTCATGAAGCTGATGTACTGCTGAGGGTTGTGCACTGTCCCACCTGGAGATAATCCCCCCTTGTCCCATTTCGTCGGAATGCGCGCCACGACTAGAGAGAGCGTAGACCATATAGCCATTCTCATCTTTTGACGTGGATTTCATGTCGACTACAGTTTGACCGGGCAATACGGTTTCCGGCTCAAACTGCTGGTCGCTCCAGCGAAGTCGATAAATTACGCTAGAGGCCTTGGTTTCCTTTAGTTCATTCACATAATACGCAACACGTAATACCCCGTCCCGACTGAGGTCTACGCCATCGAAAGTCGCCCGCGGCTTTCCCTGGCCTGCAAGCGGGGGGGCAGGAATCTGTTGCCAGGACTCACCACCGTCGTTCGTTCTCCATACGTCTGGTCCCCAGCCAATCGCGTATCCACGCATTGTGTCGAGGAAAAGCAGGTGTCCTATATTGCGGCTTTCCGGCCACTTGAGTTGTGTCCAGGTCTTTCCGCCGTCTCTTGAACGCCAAAGTCTCGTCGTCTGGGGAGTCAGACCATCCGATGGAATGGGCGACGTATAGTCCATCCACCCGGTGCTAACAAACAAAGTGTTCCAGTCGTTCGAATACCACCATACTCCATCCTGCCCGGGTTCCGAAAACAGGCGCTCCAGTCGCCCGTTGATCGAACCTCTCAGGATACTGACTGTCCAGCGATTCATGCGCTGATTCGTGTCGCTCATCCATGCTTGCGTTGGCTCGGCGACATCAGGATTCGTGGACTCGCTCGCCGGCTTGAAGGTGATGACTGGACCCGCGACTTTCAGGCTTATCGCCTTGTCTCCGTGGATGACGAAGCTCCCGCCGCCATAAGGCTTTTCGTCCTTCATGAAATTCGTTGAGATGGTTTCCCAGCTACTCGACATTTTCTCGTATCCGTACGTTACGGCCGCCGCAACTAGCAACGCGCCACAAATCAATTTCCACCGCATGTCAGTGTGCAACTTCAGTTGAACTTGAAGGAAAGTAACCGCTGAACGGTATAGCTAACGGCATCGACACCTTGCCCGATGGCGTCCCCAGCCTCGCTTGTCCTCGTTTTCGCGACCACCCATCCGCTGTCTACGGCCTGCCCCCAGGTTCGCGAGTCTGCCCATTCCTGAATATTAGGCTGCATGGCGATTCTTGCCATATCAACGGGTCCTAGATCAGCCAGGCCACCATCGAGATACGCTAGTGGGTGTGTTTTGAACGCAAACGTTTTGAATGTCTCTTCGTTCAGTTCAAGCATGAATTGCGCAACAGACATATTAAAACTGCCATTGCCCGGTTTGCGGCTGGATTGCCTGATGGCGTTGCCGCGCATATTTTGGCTCAGCCCATCTTCCATGTTGGACTGAAGAAAAAATCGCGCACTTTTCAGCCATGCCTGACCTTTCGGGCTCAGTTTCGGATAGAGCTTCGCGCCATAATTCGAACAGTAGTAATAGCCGTAACTGACGTAGTAGCTAGGCGGGCGGTGGCTGCAACCGATGTGGCGCATCATGAAGTTCCCGTGCCTCGACCAATCCGAGTCTTCGCTGGGTGCCTGAATCAACGATTCTCGACGATTCAGAAGTTCCTGAAATGTCTTCTTGTCCTTGGCAGGCTCCCAGAATTCCGCCCAGTTCTTGACGGCCTCCCACGCGCTCGCGGTGCTAACCTTGGTCACGGTCTCCCAATATTCACCGTGCAGCGGCTGGTAGTAGTAAGGGCACGTTCCGATAAACGATTTCGCGGCGGGAGTCACAATCTTATTGCAGATGGCGACCGGTACTTTCGGCCGGACAGCGTAGCCGCTTGGCGTCAGCATGGACGATCCGGTACCCAACACGCCTGGTTGTTCATCTGCCATTTTCAGCCTTCGAGAAATTGAATCGTGACGTCTTTCGGGACGTGGCTCTGGGTAAGCCCCGTCTCGCCAAGTGCATTGGTCTTTCCTTCCATGAGCAGGCTGTTTCCGGAAAACATCCGGAAACGGACATTGGAGGCGGGAATGTCGCTACCCGCCCAATGTGCGATAAATGCCTGATCGTAGTCCCCAGCATCTTCCGGCAAGGACGGCGACGACGTTGACAGACTAGTCGGGCCAGCAAAAGAATGTTGCGCCCCTTTGATGTCGATCTTTCCGGGGGCGTGAATTTCAATATTGCCATCCTTGATCCGGATATAGGCTCCGCCAGAGGTCAACAGGATTTCCTGCTTCGCGGCTGCTTCGATATTTTCAGTCGCGGACAGCACCTTCAATGTCTTCTGCGCAGTGAGTTCGATATTGTCCGAGTGCGCCTGAATCTCGATCTTTCCTTTCGCCGCGAACCACTTCATTCCGGCGTTCTGTACGAAGAGGCTGATCTTCTCCGCGACGCTCGCCACCAGCGATTTCCCGCTCGCGATAAACGTGCCCTGTCCGCTTACGAAATTGATCTGTCGATCGCTCGCGACATGCACTGACTGCTGCGTTGACAGGGCAATACCAGACGGGCTTGCGACCAGCATCAAGGGTTCCTTGAAGGCATTCACATTGCCTGTTCCGCCACCGGCTGTTCTGCCTCCCGACTGCGAACCTTGCATGCTGTTCTGCGTCGCATCGGTGAAACGCTTTAACGCATCGTGCCCGACTTCAAGGCTTTCTGCCTGATGTTGAATGCTTGCCCGTGATAGCGACTCCATGGCGCTTTCGGCATTGATGAGTTGCTGCTGCGCTTCGCGCACGTCCATCTGTTGACTGTTCGCCGGCTTGGGATGGGTTGTGATGTACAGGCCCTGCGCGGCACTCACGGCACCATATGAATCCGCACTCAGCGCAAATCCGGAGCCAAGATACGAGCCACGTGAGTTGCCGCTTTGATCGATGAGATACCCGAGGTGGAGTTGGCTGTTGGCGGTGCTACTGAATAGCCGGGCGCGGTTTTGCCCCGTTGCATCGTCCAGAACCATTTCGTTGTAACCCGAGCCCGAATACTCTTTCGACCGGTAGCCCGACAAAATGCCGTTTGTATGCCAATGTGGCTGGACGCTCCCGTTGTAGACGCGATGGAGCACTATCGGGCGGTCGCAATCTCCGCCCACATAGCCAATCAACACCTCCTCGCCAACACGCGGAACGTGGACGCTCCCGTAGCCGCCACCAGTATCGGACTGCGCGACTCTAACCCAGCATGACGCGCCGGCGTCGCCGGAATTCTGGCGGTCCCAGACGAACAACACCTTCACCCGGTTCAGTTCGTCCGTATAAACTTCTTCGCCTCGTGGCCCGACAACAATGGCAGTCTCCAGATGCATCTGCGGCTTTTTGTGTTCGAACGGGCTGTGGTACGGCACCGTCACGCGCTGCGCCTCAACTTCGACCAGGTAGAAGCCTGTTGTTCCGTCTGCGCAGGTGACGGTCTCTCCCGTGTTCCCCGATTTCACCCGTGACAATTCGTTCTGGAGACTGTGAGGAAAGCTCATCTCCTGATCAGATAGCGGCAGGTTGTTTTCGATGTAGCGCCGCACCTTGATCGCCGCGAATTCGCGCTGGCTGGCCTGATCGCAATCGTGCTGCGGATGACCGCTCAGCTCGAAGCGCCGTCCCGCGTCGATCGCGCGAACGCCACCCACCGCGAAGAATCGTTTGGCGCGAGATTCCCACTCTTCCAGGTGAATCTTCGAGAGATGTTCGCCGCGATCCTGGGACAGGTACGTGTAGGCGCCGGTGTATTCGTAGACTTCGGCCTGCTCTGGCAAGCTTCCCTGGTCGGGCATCGTCGGCAGGGACGTACCTTTGGGATTGACGGAGGAAGAGGGGGCCTTGTAGTCGAACGTACGCGTCGCATACGCGGTACTTTGTAAAGTCCGCGCCCCTGACCATTGTGTGAACGCATCCGTTTCGCTGCCTGTACCTGCCCGATAGAAGCTGACAGGATTCGGTGAGACCTCGTCGAGCGAATGGATATCGTCCGTGACGACGAGCGTATGCGACTTGCCGTCCGTAGCCTGTCGCCAGAAGCCGAACAGTCCTTCCTCCTCCATCAGGCGATGGACGAAGTTCCAGTCGGTTTCGCTCTGGCGGCAATACGAGCGTTCGGGCAGCGGCTTGCGCAAAGCAAACTGAAACTGGCCGCTTGCCTGCGGATGCATGTTGAATACGTCTGTGATAATGGTGTCGGCGCTCTTGTCCTGCCAGTACCGCATGTCGCTGCGGAAACGGAGGAAATGCATCCACGACGCGCAAGTCAATTGGTAACTGGAAAGGCTGCCATCTCCGCCTAGTCTGCGGGCGGTATGAATGTACCCGTTGATCGGGAGGTACGATTTGTCCGCCTGCTGGATCCACAGCGTCATCGGTTGCGCAATCAGCTTTTTAAGCTCGATGTCGCCTGCTGCGGAAACCATGTCGAGCGTGACACTGAAATCACGGCCCAATTCAGAATAAATTACCGATCTGCAGGGCGAAAGCGCATTATCAGGTAATACTGGGATGTCTGTTTTTATCAGGCGGTCTTGCTGGATCAATCCACCATGGATTAACTGCGACAATTCAGTTGGGTTCATGCGAATTCCATCTTTTTTTGCGTGTTACCGCCTGACGCCTGAGTATTTGCCGCGCCGGTCGCCGGACATGTGGCGGCCTGATTCTAGATTTTATGAACCAATGATGTCAACGGAGTGGCCGCTAGAGATTCGCGAATTGATGCGATATCGCGCGTAAATATATTCTTGCCAAGAAATTAGGAAATTTAATTCATGAGTTTACGCAGCAAGCATAATGACGCGCGATATCGATGTGATTTTTCGCGGTTGATAATCGAGCGATGGCATCTCTAAGGAAATACCCCACTGATCGTCGGCGGGCCAAATCGAATCCTGAGCGAAAAGTCGGTTTCAGTCACGACGCTAATCGCGAGCGATGTGCTCACAACGCGATGGTAGCGTTGGTGCTTCGCTGACACGATCCGATGGTTGTGCGTATCCTGGCGGCGGCGTACCCGTCCAACGTGAGTGTGACTGTGCCGATTAATCTGCGAACGACATTGGACGCCACCAGTAACGACGCCTCTGATCCAGCCCCGGACCATGGCTACGCGAGGCGGCGGTTCGATCGTCGATCTTCAGGTCGAAAAAAGCCCCGTAAGTCTTTGACCGTACGGGGCTTTTTAGCGTATTCAGTGGCGGAGAGACGGGGATTCGAACCCCGGATAGGTTATTAACCTATACACGCTTTCCAGGCGTGCGACTTAAACCACTCATCCATCTCTCCTGCGGGAGGCGGATTATAGCAGAGACTTGGCGGGAGTGGAAATCGCGGGATCCGTAGCGGGCGTCACCGGTTCGGAACTTGCCTCTACGCCTCGCTCGCGGGACGTCATCGGCGGCTCAATGCGCAGGGCGCGCTGCTCGATGCGCAGACATCGAAACGATTGGCGACCAAGGCATGATCTCGGCCACGGATACGCAGGCCTTAGCTGTCGACGTTATCCGCCATAAGTTCTGATGAATCCGCCGCCCGCGCGCCCACTTCCGCCGCTTTACAACGCGGCGCGAATCCGCTGCGCGACCGCTTCCAGCTCCGCCTTGTCCGCCATGTCGCGCGCGTGCATGCGCAGTTCCTCGCCCTTGCGGCGCGGAATCAGGTGGAAATGCACGTGCGGGACGGTCTGCCCGGCTGCCGCGCCGTTGAACTGCGCGATCATCAGGCCGTCGGGCGTGAGCGCGCGGCGCAGCGCGCCGGCCATCGTATGCACCATAGCCATCGCGGCGGCCAGCGACTCGGGCGACAACTCGTAGATTTCCTCGGCTCCTTCCTTCGGCAGCACCAGCACGTGGCCCTCGGATTGGGGCATCACATCCATGATCGCGACCGCCGAGTCGTTTTCGCAGAGCTTGATGGAAGGGATCTCGCCGCGCAGCAGCTTGGCGAAGATGTTGTTGTTGTCGTAGGCCATGAAGTCCTCGTGGTCGTGGTGATCGTGCCGGCGCGGTGCATATGCACCTCATGCACCGGTGCCGCGCGAAAAATAGGGGAGCGGTAGGCGAGCGCCGACACGCAAGCCCGCAAACCGCAGCGCCCGATTATCGCCGAGAGCCGTGGGAGGCTGTCCGGGTTCCTGCAGGTTTTTTGAAGCGGGTGCATCATAGAAGCTCTCGCAGCGCGCGCGACGACGAATGTCTGATACGGAGCACCACGTATGGCAACGACCGATCTCGATGCAGCCCACGCGGCCCAGTCCACCCGCGAGGCCACCGTCTCAGGGGCCTGGCGGTTCACATCCCAACTATTGGCGCGCGCCGATGTGCAGTTGAATGGCACGCGAGCGTGGGACATGCGTATCCACGATCCGCAGGCGCTCGAGCGCGTGCTGGCGCTTGGCAATCTGGGTCTGGGCGAAGCCTATATGGACGATCAGTGGGACTGCGAACAACTCGACGAGTTCTTTGCCCACGTCCTGCGCGCCCATGTGGACGAGCAGATCGACCCCGCTCGACTCGTCTTCCATGCGCTCAAGGCGCGCCTCATGAACCGGCAGACCGTGCGTCGCGCGTGGCGGGTCGGGCAGCAGCACTACGACATCGGCAACGCGTTTTACGAGGCCATGCTCGACAAGCGCATGACCTATACGTGCGGTTACTGGTCGGGCGGCGCGACGACCCTGGACGAAGCGCAGGAAGCCAAGCTCGACATGATCTGCCAGAAGCTTGGTTTGCAGCCCGGCATGCGACTGCTCGACATTGGCTGTGGCTGGGGCAGCTTGATGAAATTCGCCGCGCAACATTACGGCGTTTCATGCGTGGGCGTGACGATCTCGAAGGAGCAGGCCGCATTCGGTGCCGGGCTGTGCGAAGGTCTACCGGTCGAATTTCGTTTGCAGGACTATCGGTTGCTCAACGAGAAGTTTGACCGTATCGCGAGCGTGGGCATGTTCGAGCACGTCGGCCCGAAAAACTATCGCACGTATATGGAAATGGCGCATCGTTGCCTCGACGACAGGGGGCTCTTTCTGTTGCACACGATCGGCAAGAATCGCCGTGACACCACGCCCGATCCGTGGGTCGACAAATATATTTTCCCCAACGGAGAATTGCCGACCATCGGTCAGATCGCGGACGCCTCGGGCGGGCTGTTCGTCACCGAGGACCTGCATAACTTCGGCGCCGATTACGACCGCACGCTGATGGCATGGCACGCGAATTTCGAAGCGGCCTGGCCGCGTTTCAAGGCGGAAATGGGGCACCGCTTCTATCGCATGTGGCGCTATTACCTGCTGTCGTGCGCAGGGGCTTTCCGCGCGCGTGACATTCAACTCTGGCAGTTCGTGCTATCGAAGAACGGGCTGCCGGGCGGTTATCGCCGGCCCTGAGTTCAGCCGACAAAAAGGCTGCGAGCGCACGAGGCGCCGCAGCCTTTTTCATTCGTGGCCAATTCAGCGCATGACGGCGGCGACCGTAGCGATACCCAGTATCGTCATCAGCACCGACGCGCACACGTGTATCGCGATTTCGCCGAAGGCCCAGCCAAGGCGGCCGTTCTGCAAATGCGCGACCACTTCGGCGGAGAAGGTCGAGAACGTCGAGAGCCCGCCCATACAGCCCGTGATGACGAACAGGCGCCATTGCGGCGAGACATCGGGCAAGCGCGCGAAGGCCGCGAGCGCGACGCCGATGACATAGCCCGCGATGATGTTGGACGCGAGCGTGCCCAGCGGCAATGAAGGGAGCAGGGCATTCAGCCGCAAGCCGAGCACCCAGCGCAGCAGCGAGCCGAGGGCGCCGCCAATGCCGACGGCAAGGATGGACAGGTACATGGTCAGGAGCCGTTGTAGGTGCACTGAAAGCCGGGCCGCGCGCGGCGAGCGTCGCATCGTGCGATCGCCCGCTGTGACGGCCAGCATTCGACCCCGGAGTTTAGCACCGTGTTTTAGGCACTGCCCCGCAAGGCTTCAGGCGAGACCGCCGTTGGCGCGCAGCGTCTGGCCGTCCACCCAGCCGCTGTCCGGGCCGGCGAGGAACGACACCACCGAGGCGATATCCTCAGGCTGGCCGAGGCGCTCAAGCGGCGGCAGGCTCGCGAAGTGGCGGATCTGTTCTTCGCTTTTGCCTTCGAGGAAGAGGGCGGTGGCGACCGGCCCCGGCGCCACCGCGTTCACGGTGATGGCGCGCCCGCGCAATTCCTTCGCGAACACGCGCGTGAGCGCTTCGACCGCGCCCTTGGTGGCGGTATAGATCCCATAACCCGGCAGATTCAGCGCGAGCACCGTGGTCGAAAAGTTGATGACGCGTCCGCCATCGGCGAGCTTCGTGGCGGCTTCGCGCATCGTATTGAGCGTGCCGCGCACGTTGATGTCGAACATTTCGTCGTAGAGCGCGTCGGTGGAGTCGGCGATCGTCGTGAGCTTCATCACGCCCGCATTGTTGACGAGCACCGCGGGCTGGCCGAGTTGCTCGCGCGTCGTGTCGAACAGGTGACGCACTTCGTCGGACTTCGCGATATTGGCTTTCACGGCGATCGCGCGCCCACCTTCGGCGACGATCTGCGCGACCAGCGCGTCGGCTTCGCGTGCGCTGGAGGCATAATTGACGACGACGGGGTGGCCATCGCGCGCGAGCCGCAGCGCGACCGCGGCGCCGATGCCGCGCGATGCGCCCGTGACGATGGCGACGCCGCGCGCCGGTTGGGAAGATTGCGTTGGGGTGGTCATGATCGAGCTCCTTGCATTCGGTGCGAGAGGATAGTGAAGCGCAACGGGCTCGATCATGAGGGAATTCGTCCCCCGGATCATTGCCCGGGGGTGGGCTTCATCATTCCATTTCGATTAACAATCCGACTGACAACCCGATCACCAATCGCTCTGGAGACGATTCAAAACATCCAGCAAAAATCAGTAAGCGATGCAGACCGATTTCGTCTCCGTGTACGCATCGATAATGGCGCGGCCATGCTCGCGGCCGATGCCCGAGGCCTTGAAGCCGCCGAAGGGCAGTGCCGGGTCCACCATGTTGTGCGTGTTGACCCAGACCGTGCCGGCCTCGACCGCGTCGACCACGCGCAATGCGCGATCGAGTTGATTGGTCCATACGCTCGCGCCCAGCGCGTATTCGGACGCATTGGCGGCCGCAATGGCTTCCTCGACGTCGTCATAAGGCATGGCCACGAGCACCGGACCGAACACTTCGTCGCGCACCACGCTGAGCGGCTTGTTGGCAGCGTTGGCGATCACCGTCGGCTCGACGAAGAAGCCTGCGCGTTGGCCGTCGCCGCCGCCCGCGACGATCTCGCCGCCTTCGTTGCGCCCTTGGGCGATCATGCCCGCCACCTTGTCGCGATGGCGCGCGGACACGAGCGGGCCCATCTGCGTGGCCGCGTCGAAGCCGGAGCCCAGCACCGTGTTGCGCGCGACCTGTGCGATGCCTTCGACGATTTCGTCGAAGCGCGCGCGCGGCAGATAGAGGCGTGAACCGGCGGTACAAACCTGACCGTGGTTGAAGAAGATCGCGCCCGCCGCGCCTTCGATCGCGCGTTGCGGATCGCAGTCGTCGAGCACGATCACCGGGCTCTTGCCGCCGAGTTCGAGCGAGACGCGCTTGAGATCGTCGGCGCATTGGCGGCCGATGATGCGGCCCACTTCGGTCGAGCCCGTGAAGGTGACCTTGTTCACGTCCGGATGACGCACGAGCGCCGCGCCCGCCGTTTCGCCCTGGCCCGTGACGACGTTGAGCACGCCCGGCGGGAAGCCGGCTTCGTGCGCCAGTTCGGCGAGGCGGATCGCGGTGAGCGGGGTTTCCTCGGCGGGCTTGAGGACGACGGTACAACCGCAGGCGAGCGCGGGGGCGATTTTCCACACGGCCATCAGCAGCGGGAAATTCCACGGCACGATCGCGGCGACCACACCCGCGGGCACGCGGCGCGTCGACGCGTTGTAGCGCACGCCGGGCGGAAAGGCGAGCGAGAGATCGACGGTGCTGCCCTCGATCTTGGTGGCCCAGCCCGCCATATAGCGCAGCCATTGCACGCTGCCGCCTACTTCGAGCATCTTCGAAAAGCCAAGCAGCTTGCCCTGATTGAGCGTTTCGAGCGCGGCGAGTTCGTCGCCGTTGCGTTCGACCAGATCGGCGAGCTTGAGCAGCAGGCGCTCGCGCTCGGCGGGCGGCAGGCGTCGCCAGGTGTCGGCGGCGAATGCGCGGCGCGCGGCCTGCACGGCGGCGTCGACATCGGCGTCGCTGGCGTCGGGCACCTGCGCGATCTCAGCGCCCGTGGCCGGATTGAACACGGCGAAGGTGCTGCCGTTGCTGCTCGCGCAGAAGCGGCCATCGACGAACATCTGCGTGCGGATCGTGTGCGTGAAGTCCTGGCGGTCCATTGCGTCTCCTGAATTCGGTATGAGGTTGGGTTAGTGCAGTTCGATGCCGCTGAGTGTGGCGGCGGAGTGGTGCGTCACGTAGTGCTCGGTCCGACGATTCGCGCGTATCGACTGCGTCGATGCACAGACGAAATTGAGTACGGCAGCGCCGAGAAACAGCGCGTAAAACCCTTCGCCGAAACCCCAGGACGTAGAGGCGAGCGCCGCACCCGCAAGCATGCCCAGGTGATGCGCAATGCCGGGACAACTGCCTTGTGCGACATGGTTTGCGTGGTCGCTGCGTAGCAGCGTGGGGAGCGTCAAGGCGTCGAGCACGGCGAAGGCGGGCGCCGCGTAAAGCGACCACGGCGCGAACGCATCGAGGGTAAGCGCCGCGAGCAGCGCGCCGCGCAAGGTGAATAGAAAAAGCAGCGCGTGACGACGTTCGAGACGTTGCAGGTATGCGCCTGCCGCGATCGCGGCGCAAAGCGAAACGAGCAGAGGCGTGAGCGAGAACGGTTGCGCGCCGCACAGCGCGAAAAGCTGGAAGCGTGCGAGCATACCGCTCGACATGCCGGCGAGCAGGGCCGCGCCGATCAGCGCGCTGCCGCCGGGGAGTGCTAGTTTGAATCGACGCGCAGCAAGGTGAAGTGGAGTCCTGATTAAAGATTCAAACGAATTTAAAGACCCCACTCGACGCGCAGCCAGCAGCAATGCGAGGCCCGCAAGCGCAAGCGGCAACGCGCCTTGCGTTGCCCCGGCGCGAGCCTGCGTAGCGGCGACGCTCATCGCGCCCATCGTAAGCACGAGCGCGGCAGCGCAAGACACGGTCGCCCACGCGCCGAAGCGGCGCGCGAACATCGGCGGCAGCAGCGCCATCGCAAGCAATGAGATGGCGCTTGCGGCGATTGCGGACACGCTGGCGCCGGCCTGCATCGCGCCCAGCATGATGCCTGCCGCGAGCGCCGCCGCGCCCCCCGTCATTGCGCACCAGAGCATCATCGCGCGCCGCATGGCCTGGCCTTACTTCTTGCTGCCGCAGCAGGACGGCGCTGCGTCCCCTGCGTTTGCATCAGCCGCACCATCCTGCACGCTATGCGGATCGCGCCCACCCGGCAGGTCCATCGCCGGACTGCCGTAGAAGAAGTTATTCGGCTTGAGCATGAAGCCGGCGTACTCCACCGGCATCACCGGGAAGTCCTCGGGCTTGCATACATGCGTGTGGCCGAAGCTGTGCCACAGCACGATGTCCTCGTTCTCCACATTGCGGTTCGCCTCGATATAGCGCGGCAGGCCGTCGCCGCCCGCGTGCTGGTTCGGGTAATCACCGCTCGCATAGCGCTGCGTCGTGTCGTAGGGCGTGACCCACACGTGACGCGTCGCGAAGCCGCCGCGCTGGCGCACCTTCGAATTCGGATCGGCGAGCATCAGCGGCGAATCGTTGACGATGAGCTTGTAGCCGGGGTTCGCGCCCACGCGATTCTTCACGTTCGGGTTGACGATCTTCCAGAAGCGGCCGGTCTGGCCGTTGGCGTTGCGCGCGGCTTCCTGCTCGGTCTTGAGCACGCGTTTAGTCGTGTCGAACACGTTGCCATAGGGATTGTCGTCGCCCATCGGACGCGGCACGAACTCGTGCTCCGTGACCGAGTTCTTCTCGCCGTCGACCATCATGTGCAGACGCGCATTGAAGAAGTGCTGATGCGTCGGGCCGCCGAGATTCTCGGTCACCATGCCGCCCCACGGATACATGTCGCCATCGGCGACCGCCGAGGTCTGGATGATGCCCGTGAGCTTGCATTCGAGCTGGACCGTGCCGTCCTGGTAGAAGTACCAGTAAAAGCCGTAGTCGTAATTGCCGACCGTCGCGAAGAACGAGATCACAAGACGGCGCGAGCGGCGCATTTCGAACACGCCGGTGCGGAATTCGTAGTGCTTCCAGAGCGTGCCGTAGTCCTCTTCGTGCAGGCACACGGCATTCTTCATCGTGAAGCTGTTGCCGAAGTCGTCGGCCGACGGAATGTCGAAATAGCGGATCGTGCCCAGGCAGTCGCAGCCCAGTTCGAGCTGGTTAGCGAGTTTGCCCAGACCATACTCGCCCGCATCGAATGCGCTCTTCCAGTAGTGGTTCGTGGTGGGATCGGAGTAGGGCACGCACATCTCCGTCACGCTTGCCCGGTAGATGATGGGGCGCGGGGCGCTCTTGCCGTCGTCCCAGGTGATCTGGTTCAGCACGAGCCCTTCACGGGGCGTGAAGCCCACGCGGAACGTCCAGTTCTGCCAGGTGACCTTCCAGCCGTCGATCGTGAAGCTCGGGCCTTCGGGCTGGCTGATCGAAAGCGGCTTGACGGTATCGCGCGGCTTACCCAGGCTCGGCGTGTCGTAGTTATGTTTGGCCTTCGGAATCGGAATGATGCGGCCATCGTCGACAAGCTCGATCACCTTTTGTTCGAGCAGATCGACCACGGCCACCACGCCTTCGATCGGGTGCGCATAGCCGTTGTCCGTCACGTTCTCGCGGTAGTAGCTCACGCAGCGCACGAGGCGGCGGCCGCCTTCATTGGCGCGATCGAACGCGCCCGCCGAGAACGGATCGACCTGCACGTTGATGAGATCGTCTTCCGTGAGGCCACGCTTTTTCACGGCTTCGCGCCATGCGAGGTCTTCCTTCACGATGCGCTCGGCGTTCATGAAGTCTTCGATCATCACGGGCGGCTGGCCGAACGGCGCGCTTTGCAGCGCGAGCGGCGTGCGCGACTCCACCTTCTTTTCGCGCAGATCGACGACGAATTCGATCGTCTGGTTGTGCGTGCGGTCGATGGCGATCACAAACGCGCGGCGCGAAAAATAATCGCCTTGTTTCCAGGCGACCACTTCGGCCTTGGGCGGCTCGCGCAATTCGGTCACGGGGAAGCGCCCGTATTCGTCGAGCTGTTCGGCGGCCTTCACGATGTCACAGGCGAGCTGCATTTCGGCGAGGCTCAGCGGGTCGAGCGGATGCAAGTTCGAATTCGTGTTCATAAGCTTTTCGTAAGGATGACGTGGGACCGCATCGGCGAGCGGAAGCGGCAAGCCTGCGGCCTTTGTGGGGCATGACCGCAAGGGCGATGTCGTGCAGTAATCGTAGAAACGCCATATTTATTTCGCGCTTGCAGAACGCGCCAAAGGGGCGATAGAGTGCGCCAGAGGCAGAACGAACCCACTATCGAAAAGCGGCCGCGGCGCGTGTGAACGCGCCTGCCGGAGAGCACGCGGCCCAACGGAGAGAGACATGAAAAGAGTCCCTGCCAGTAACGGTTTTCCGATGATTCGGGGCGCCGTGATGGGCCCCATCGTGCGTGCGCTCGATGCCGCCGGCGCGGACTGCGATGCGGTGCTGGCCGACTTCGGCCTGAGCCGCCGGCAACTTTCCGATCCTTATGAAATCGTGCCGCTCGGGCGCTATGTGGGCGCTTTCGAGCGCGCCGCGCAGGTGCTCGACGAACCCGGCCTCGGCCTGCGTCTGGGCAACGAATTGCAATTGACGGAAATGGGGCCGGCGGGTCTCGTGTTCATGTCTTCGCCTACGCTTGGCGCGGCGATCCGCAAGTTCACCGACGCGCTCGCTTCGTGGCAAAGCGGCACGCTCGTGGACCTCGTGCGCGACAACGCCTGGCCGATGTGGAGCTATCGCATCGCGCACGCGTCGATCTGGCCGCGTCGTCAGGACGCCGAATACAGCATGAGCGCGATGTGCCACATGATCCGCCTCGTGCACGGCGCGGCCTGGATGCCGGTGGAAGTGCATTTCGAGCACGCCGCGCCAGCCGATCTCAAGCCTTATCAGCGTATTTTCCGCGTGCCGGTGCGCTTTCAGCAGCCTTCGAATGGTGTGGTGCTGCATCCGCACGACCTGGACGCGCCGCTCAAGAGCGCCGACACGCAGATGGCGCGCATGATGGAGCGCCATGCCACCGACCTCATCAAACGCGATACGGTGCCGCACAACCTCGTCGATCAAGTGCGCGATCTGGTGACGCGGCGGCTCGCCCGCGAAAAGCTCGTGGTGGCGGATATCGCTCGCGATCTTGGGCTCTCGAACCGCTCCTTGCAGCGCCATCTGGGCGAGGCGGGCACTTCCGTGCGCGAGATTATTCGCGAGGAACGCCAGCGCAGCGTCGCCGTGCTGCGCGATCAGGATGGCATGACGAATGCCGCCGTCGCACGCGCAGTGGGCTATGCGGATGCCACCGTACTATGGCGCGCGACGAGAAACTGGGGTCGAGCTCAATAGCCCTGAATGTAATGCTTTTGTTGGCTTGTGGAAATAAACATCGCTGAAAATCAATTCGTCATCCCAATCAAATTTCGCGCCAGAATCCTGTTAAGTAAAAACCCGCAGGGCGGTTGGCGCACTTTATCGAAAATTTGGCGCGATCAGCCAAGTCCCCAGACTTTTTAGCTGCCTACCATGCGCTCCAATCGGTTCTCGAAAACGCATAGACGAGATCCGGTCCCCAGAGCGCCTGAGGCACGCGGTCCTTCATCGTGTCGCGTGGCGCAATCAGAACAGACAGCAGCACAGACACCAGCAGAGGCATCGATGAACGAACCGTATTCAAGCGCCGGCCTTGTCGGCGACGCCGAGGCAGACCGCGCGGCCGTGCCGCAGCGCAGTCTCCTCGGCCTGTGGCAAATCGTGTTTCTCGTCATCTCGGCCGCCGCACCGCTCACCGGCATGCTCGGTGCCGTACCGCCCGCCATCAGCCTCGGCAACGGCGCGGGCATTCCGGGCGCCTTCGTGATCGCGGGCGTCGTGCTGCTCGTGTTCAGCGTCGGCTTCGCTTCGATGAGCCGGCATATCGTGCGCGCCGGCGCGTTCTACGCGTACATCACCGCGGGCCTGGGTCGCCCGCTCGGCATGGCGGGCGCGCTCGTCGCGCTGCTCTCGTACACCTGCATCCAGATCGCGTTGTACGGGCTGTTCGGCTTCTTCTGCACCGTCGTGCTCGGGCCGATGCTGCATAGCGCGATGCCGTGGTACGTGTATTCGTTCGCGTGCATCGCGATCGTGCAGATCACGGGCCTGCGCGGCATCGACCTCAACAGCCGCCTGCTGGGCGTGCTGATGTGCCTTGAAATGGGCATTCTGCTGGTGCTGTCGATCGCCATCGTGATCCATCACGGCGGCCCCGATGGCCTGACGCTCGCGCCGTTCTCGCCGCAGCACGTGTTCAGCGGCCACATGGGCATCGCCGTGATGTTCGCGCTCGCATCCTTCATCGGCTTCGAGGCCACGGCGATCTACGGCAAGGAATGTCGCGATCCCAAGGTCACGGTGCCGCGCGCGACCTATGTGTCGGTCACGCTGATCCTCGTGTTCTTCGCGTTCGTCACGTGGACCATCGTGTGCGCCTATGGCCTGAAGGACGTTGCCGACGTGGCCACGAAACAGCCGGGCGACTTCTGGTTCATCCAGTCGACAAAGTACCTGGGCGGCGCGATGACCACGACGATGAGTCTCCTGTTGCTCTCCAGCATCTTCGCGAGCCTGCTGTCGTTCCACAACACGATCGTGCGCTACATTCACGCGCTGTCGGTCGAAGGCATCCTGCCCGCGAAACTCGACCGTCTGCACCCGAAGTACGGCTCGCCGTATCTCGCGAGCTATCTGCAGACGCTCTCGGTGGCCGTGCCGGTTGCGCTCTACGTGCTCGCAGGCGCCGATCCGTTCAACATCGTTTTTAGCTGCACCTCGGCGCTCGGCACCATCGGCATCGTGATGTTGCAGGCCGTGACGAGTTTTTCCGTGGCCGCGTATTTCCGCGCCACGAAAAAGGACACGCGACTCTGGCACGCGCTCGTCGCCCCGATTCTGGGCGGCATCGGGCTGCTGTGGATCGGCTTCGTGCTGATCGGCAACCTCGACGCGCTGAGCGGTTCGGATAGCGCGATCGTGCGCGCATTCCCGTGGATCGTGCTGGCCGTGGCGTTGCTGGGCGTCGCGCTTGGCTACGTGTTCAAACGCAGCCGCCCGGACGTGTACGCACGCTTCGGTCAGTAGGGCGCAGCGTGGACGGTGTTTTTCACTGTCCACGTTAATCAATCAGTATTCCTGCTCATAGCTCCACCCGCAGTCCCATCGCGGACGGCGCGCGTCCCGCATTTCGCGCGCCGCAGCCCCCTACATCAAAACGACATACACCGACATGGCAGATAAACTCGTCACGCGCGCGGCGTTGGCGCTGGCTTCGTGCACGCTCGCGACTTTCACGATGGGCGCACACGCCCAGTCCTCCGTCACGCTCTATGGCACCGTGGATGCGGGCCTCGTCTATTCCACCAACCAGCAGACCACGCACGCGGACGGCCACACCGATGGTCATTCGAACTGGCAACTGGGCGGCGGCAATCTGGTCCCGTCGCGATGGGGCCTGACCGGCAGCGAAGATATCGGCGGCGGCACGACGGTGAATTTCACGCTGGAAAACAGCATCCTCACGCAGAGCGGTTCGCTGCTGCAAAGCGGCACGCTCTTCAACCGTGATGCGTGGGTGGGCCTCTCGAACGGAACCTACGGCGCGCTGACGCTTGGCCGCCAGTACGATCCGTTCTCGGACAATATGGGTGCCTACGCGTCGAGCAACAATTGGGCGACGCTTTACGGCTCGCATTTCGGCGACGTGGACAACCTCAACGAAGCGTTCAACTTCAACAACTCGATCAAATACATCAGCCCGAGCTTCGGCGGTTTGACCGTGGGCGGCCTGTTCAGCCTCGGTGGCGTAGCCGGTGACTTCTCGCGCAATCGTGGCTGGTCGCTCGCGGCGAATTACGCGCAGGGTCCGCTTTCGCTTTCCGCGGGTTATCTGCAACTGCATAATCCCTTGCAGGCGGCGCTAGGCGGCGAGAGCGGCTATATCGGCGACCTCAGCTGCGCCAATGCCGATGCCTCGTACTGCGAACTTCAGAACGCGCAGAAGATCGACATCTGGGGCGCGGGCGGCTCTTACGCCTTCGACAAGATCACGGTGGCGCTGAGCTATACGCACACGCGGCTTTCGCAAAGCCAGTATTTCGCGAGCACGGCGCAACCGCAGGGCGCGAATATCTCGTTCGATATTGCCGAACTCAATACCATGTGGCAGTTCTCGCCCGCGCTGCAATTCGGCTTTGCGTATATCTTCAACGACGCGCACCCGAGCGAGGGTTCGTCCACGCGCATTCACCAGATCAACCTGGGCACGGTGTACAACCTCTCGAAACGTACGGCGCTCTATGCGGTGGCAATCGGCCAGAAGTCGTCGGGGGCGGGGCTTGGCGTCAACGCGTCGGGCGGCACGAGCAACCTCGCGCAGATCCCGAACCTCGTGAATTCGGACACCGACAAGCAACTGGCGATCATCGCGGGCATCCGCCACAACTTCTGAGCGGGCAGGGGGCTCGCTGCACCGCCGCATGCGCGGCACGCCCTCGCGGCGTGGGCGTGCCGCTTTAAGGGCTGGCTGAGCGGATCGGCGCTAGAATGGTCCGGTCCGCTTTCCGCGCGAGCCCCCGCATGAAAGTCGCCCTTTTCGTTCCCTGCTTCATCGACGCGTTTTATCCCGAGGTCGGGATTGCCACGCTGGAATTGCTGGAGCGGCTAGGCTGCGAGGTGGACTATCCGCTCGACCAGACCTGCTGCGGCCAGCCTATGGCCAACAGTGGCGCACAGGCCGAGGCGGCGGGCACCGAGCGCGTATTCGCCCGCGCCTTCGCGGGCTACGACTATATCGTCGGGCCGTCGGCGAGTTGCGTGAACCATGTGCGCGACCATTTCACCGCCATCGAGCAGACCGACGAAGTGCGCCGCGTGCGCGCGAATACCTTTGAACTCGTGGAGTTCCTGCACGACGTTCTCGGCGTGCGCGAATTTCCGTGGGCCGAATTCCCCTGGCGCGTGGGCCTGCACAATAGTTGCAGCGCGTTGCGCCATCTGCACGAAGCGTCGATTTCCGAAGTCGCGGGCACGCCGTTCTCGAAGCCGCTCGCCTTGCTGCGTGCCGTGAAAGGCATCGAATTCGTGCAGCCCAAACGGCCCGACGAATGCTGCGGCTTTGGCGGCACCTTCGCCGTTACGGAAGAGGCCGTGTCGGTGCGCATGGGCCAGGACAAGATCGTCGATCACGTGGGCGCGGGTGCGCAATACATCGTCTCGGGCGATATGTCGTGCCTGATGCACCAACAAGGCTGTGCCGAGCGCATGAAAGCCGATGTGCGCTTTATCCATATCGCCCAGATCCTCAATGGAGCGCGCGAATGAGCACACAGGAGAAGCCGTCGAAGCGCGTCGAACATGCAAAGCTCGCGGGGAGTTTTCTCGCGCGTCCGGAACACGTCGACTTCCACGATAAACGTCTTTGGGATCTGCGCAGCAAACGCGACGCGCAAGCGCACGCGATTCCCGAATGGGAAACGCTGCGCACGCTCGCATCGGCGATCAAGGCGCACACGCTCTCGCATCTGGCCGACTATCTCGACCAGTTCTCGCGCGCGGCCGAAGCCAACGGCGTGCAGGTCCATTGGGCCGATACGGCGGGCGAGCACAACGAGACGGTCTATCGCATCCTGAGCGAGCGCGGCATGACGTCGCTCGTGAAAAGCAAGTCGATGTTGACCGACGAGTGCGAGATGCGGGCGTACCTGGAGCAACGCGGCATCGCTGTGATGGAAACCGATCTGGGCGAGCGCATTCAGCAACTCGACGACGAACCGCCGAGCCATATCGTCGTGCCCGCCGTGCACAAATTGCGCGACGACGTGGCCGAAGTGTTCGGCCGCACCATCGGCACCGATCCCGCCAATAACGACATCCACTATCTCGCGCACAGTCAGCGCATGAATACGCGGCCGTGGTTCGTACGCGAGAAAACCGCGGGCATGACCGGCTGCAATTTCGCGGTGGCGGAAACGGGCACCGTGGTGGTCTGCACCAATGAAGGCAACGCCGATCTCTCGGCCAATGTGCCGCCGGTGCATATCGTCTCGATGGGAATCGAAAAACTGATTCCGCGACTGTGCGATCTGGGCGTGTTTATCCGCATGCTTTCGCGCAGCGCGCTCGGCTCGCCGATCACGCAGTACACCTCGCATTTCCGCGCGCCTCGTGAAGGGGCAGAACTGCATTTCGTGCTGGTGGACAACGGCCGCAGCGCGCGTCTCGCGATGCCGGACTTCTGGTATTCGCTCAAATGCATCCGCTGCGGCGCGTGCATGAATACTTGCCCGGTCTATCGGCGCAGTGGGGGGCTTTCTTATGGCAGCACCTACGCCGGTCCAATTGGCGCGATCATCAATCCCACTTTCGATCTGAAGCGCTTCAGCGCGTTGCCGTTCGCCTCCACGCTCAACGGTAGCTGCACCAATGTCTGTCCCGTGAAAATCAATATTCACGAGCAGATTTATCAGTGGCGTCAGGTGATCGCCGCGCAGCATGCGGTGCCGTTCGTGAAGCAGGAAGTGATCAAGATGGCGGGGCGACTGCTTGCGAGTCCGAAGCTTTATCGTGGCGCGGTGTCGTCGCTCGACGGGGCGCTGCGGCGGCTGCCGAATTTCGTGCTCTATAACCCGCTCAATATCTGGGGCAAGCAACGCACGCTGCCGCACGCACCGGGCACCACGTTTCATGCGTGGTATCGCAAGAATCGAAAAGGCAAAGCGGGCGATGGCGGCAAGGGAGGCGGCGATGGCGAGTCGTGAGGCGTTTCTCGCGCGCGTGCGGGCGGCCCAACCCGCGCCCGAGCCGCTGCCCGAGGTGCCACTCTTCGAGGCGCCGTCAGGCGAATTGCGCGCACGCTTTGCGGCTGCGCTCGCGCTGATGGGCGGCAAGGAGATCGAGGCCACGTCGGGCGAGACCGTGCTGGCTACGATACGCGAACGCTTCGGCCCGCAGGTGTCGATCGCATCGGCCGCGCCCGAGGTGCCAGGCACACGCGCCCTCGCCACAACGACATCGCCCGCGTCGCTCGAAGACGTGGAGGTGGGCGTCGTGCGGGCGCGCTTCGGCGTGGCGGAAACCGGCTCCGTGTGGCTGAGCGAGCGCGAGTACATCGTCAATGCACTCGGCTATCTGGTGCAGCACCTCTATGTGCTGCTCGATCCCGGCGCGCTGGTTGCCGGTTTGCAGGACGCCTACCGGCGCGACGACTTTCGCGCGGCGCGCTATGCGGTGCTGGTGACGGGGCCGTCCGCGACGGCCGATATCGAAGGCGTGCTGATCCAGGGCGCACAGGGCGTGAAATCGCTGACGCTCGTGTGGCTGCCAGCGCGCTGATGGTCATCCACATTCTCCTCCTGAGCGGCTTTCTGCTGGCGAGCATCGCGCTGGTGCAGGCGGTGAGCCTGCGTTTCGCGCTGTCCGAATCGGTGCTGCTGGCCGCGTGGGGCTTCGCGCTCGGCGGCATCTATCTGGTGAGCGGAGAGGCCTGGCCGCAACTGGCCGCGAGCGTCGTGACGCCCGCGCTCGCGCCGCGCCTGCCGCCCGAGGCCTATCTGTGGGTGTTCCTGCCCTTGCTGCTGTTCCAGGCCGCGCTGAGCGTGAACGTGCGCGAGATGCTCGGCGACGCCGCGCCGATCCTGCTGCTTGCCGTGGTGGCCGTGTTCGTTGCCACTGCGATGGTGGGCGGGGCGATCCACCTCACGGGCCTGGGCCCGCTCACGGACGGCCTGCTGCTAGGCGCGATGATCGCGACCACTGACCCCTCCGCCGTGCTCGCGGTGTTTCGCGAAGTGGGCGCGCCCGCACGCCTCGTGCGTCTCGTAGAAGGCGAGAGCCTGTTGAACGATGCGGCGGCGATCGCCATCGCCAGTGTGCTGATCGCGGCCATTACGGGCGATGCCGCCGCGGCCACGGGCACCGCCGCGCTGCGCACGCTCGGCGTACAACTCGTGGGTGGCCTCGCCGTGGGCGCGCTCGCGGGCCGCGCCTTCGCGTACCTGCTGCCGGCGCTGGGCGGCGAGGGCAAGGCCGAGATTTCGCTGAGCTTCGCGCTGCCGTATCCGCTCTATCTGTTCGCCGATCAGGTGCTGCACGTTTCGGGCGTGGTGTCGGTAGTGGCGGCGGGGCTCGTCATCAGCGGCCTTGGACGCACACGGCTGTCGCCCGTCAACTGGTTGCATCTGCAACTGATCTGGGAGCAGGTCGCGGCGATGGCGGGGGCGGCGATCTTTTTGCTGGCCGCCATGCAGATTCCGGCCACGCTGCGCGAGGCGCACTGGCTCGATCTGATCGCGCTCGCCGTGGTGGTGGTCACGGCGCTGGTGGCGCGGCTCGTGGTGGCGTTCGGCATGTTGCCCTTGCTCAGCCGCCTGAAGCTCACCGAGCCGGTGAGCGCGGCCTACAAGCTGGTGATCGCCTGGGGCGGCCTGCGCGGCGCGGTGACGCTCGTGCTCGCGCTCGGCCTGGCGCAAAACGAGGCGCTGCCCGAAAGCACGCGCCGCTTTGTCGCCATCCTGGCGACCGGCTTCGTGCTCGTCAGCCTGATCGTCAATGGCTCGTCGCTCAAGCTGCTGATCCGCAAGCTCAAGCTCGATCTGCTTTCGCCCCAGGAAGAGGCGATCCAGCAACAGGCCGTGCAACTGTCGGCGATTCGCGTTTCGCAGCAGGTGCACGCAGCGGCGCGTACCTTCCGCATTCCGGATGCGATTGCCGCCGAAGCCTGCGCCACCTACCGCCGCAGCATTGACCTGAGCGCGACGGCCTTCGACATCGAAGCGGCGCTGTCCGAGCGCGAACGCCTCGCCATTGGCCTCGTCACGCTCGCCGCCAAGGAGCGCGATCTGATTCCGCAGTACGGCAGCGGCATCGTCACGATCCGCAACCTCGATGCCATGACGCGCAACACCGACGCCATGATCGAGGCCGCGCGCGAAAGCGGGCGCATCGGCTACCAGCGCGCGGCGGCGAAAATCCTCGCCGATACGCCGGGCCTGCGCGTGGCGCGTTTCGTGGCGCGCTGGCTGCGCATCCAGCAACCCTATTCGGATGCGCTCGCCGATCGCTTCGAACTCCTGATGTGTCGGCGCGTGGTCCTGCACGAACTGATCGCCTTCGCCGATTCGAGCTTGACGCCGCTGCTAGGCGCACGGCTCGCGACGCTGCTCGGCACGATTTTGCGCATGCGCATCGACAAGGCCGAACGCGGGCTCGATGAAGTGCGCCGCTGTTTCGGCCATGGCACGGACGTGCTGGAGCAACGCATGATGATGCTCTACGCGCTGCGCGAAGGACGCGAGCGCGTGGCGGCCATGTACGAGGACCGTTCGATTTCCCGGGAGGTCTACGACTCGATCCGCCGCGAACTGGACGTGGCGTGGAAACGTGCGGTGCCGCGCGCGCATCCTGTGGTGTTGTTCGCGCATGGCGACGGGGCGCAGGGTGGCGATCACGCGAATCCGTCGAATCCGGCGAACCAGGCGCAGGATCGGGAAGTCTCGATGTCCGCTGCAAACGATGCGCCAGACGAAGCGGCAAACGCCGACACGCCGCGCAACCCGCAAGAGAGCGCCGGATCATGATCGAGATCGGCCTGGCCCTGCTGGTGTTCGTGCTGCTGCTCGGCGGCACCGGGCTCGGTGTGCTGCTGCGTCCGATGTTGCCCGAAGAGCATCGCAAGCACGAGACCGTGCAACTCGTGCAACTGGTGCTGGGGATGCTCGTGACCTTCGCGGCGCTGGTGCTGAGCTTGCTGACCGCATCGGCGAAATCCAGCTTCGACACGGCCACCAACGACATGCGCGCCTACGCGGCGGACCTGATCCAGCTCGACGCGCGCCTGCGCGATTATGGCCCCGACGCCGAGCCCGCTCGCCTTGCGCTGCGCCGCTATACGGCGTCGGCGATCGCCTCGACCTGGCCGCAGGAGCGCCCGCCCGAAGGCGATTATCCGCGCGTCGCGGGCGCGCGCGACGGACAGATCGAGAGCATCGCGCTGGGCGCCATGCTCAACGACGTCGGGCGTCAGATCGACACGCTCGCACCTCACGACCGCTATCAGAGCGCGCTCGCCGCGCGCCTGATCGATGTGTTCGGACGCGTGCGCGACACCCGCTGGCGTTTGATCGAGGAGGCGCACGGGACTGTCTCGCGGCCGTTCTTCGCGATGCTCACGCTCTGGCTGATCCTGATCTTTCTGAGCTTCGGCCTGATCGCGCCGCACAACGCCCTCGCGATGGTGATGATCGCGTTGGGCGCCGTGTCGATCTCGTCGTCGGTCTATGTGATCGTCGACCTCGATACGCCGTTTACCGGCGAGATCATCATCCCGAGCGATTCCATGCGCGACGCGCTCGCGCACATGAACCAGCCGCTGCAAGCCCAGGCGCCGCCGCAATGAGTGCGCTAGACTCGCGCCTGGTTTCGCGGATGAAAAAGGAGGTGCCCGATGCATCGCAAGACACTCAACGCGTCGTGGTTGCAGGACGAAGTGAAGCGCCGTCTCCAGCGGCTGCCGGAAGTGGTGGAGGACGGCGTGAAGATCGTCGTGCCGCGCCCGCAATTGCAGGACCCCGACCGGACGGGATGCAACTGGACCATGCGCCATTTCGGCAATGCGGCGGGCTTCGAAGCGAGTATCGCGGGCGTGCTCGCGCAGGTGCAGGCCGAGTACAACCTTGCGGACGGGGACGAAGAGGACGAGGCGGCAAAGCCGCAGCGCGACGATCCGTTCGGCGGCACGCGCGCGCAGGCAGCGGCGAATCCGTTTGGCGAGTCGGCGCGTGCGCCCAGGGCGAATCCGTTTGGCGGCGACGTGCCTGCCAGGGCGGCCGATCCATTCGGTGGTTTGGGCGCGCAGGGGAACAGCGAAGGGGAAGGAGAGAAGGAGGAAACGCCGCGCAAGCGCCCGGCGAATCCCTTCGGTGACTGACTGACGATTTGACCGACGAAGTGATGGACTAAGCGCGCGGCGACGTCGCCGCGCTCCGCTCAGTTTTCTTCAGCAGTCTTGCGCGGGCGGCGAGCACGCGCCGGGGTCTTTTTCGGCGCTTTCTTTTTCGGCGCAGGAGCCGCTTCGGCTTCGGGCGCGACAGCCGGTTCGGCATGGGCCGTCTCTGCCACGACTTCGGTCGTCACTTCGGCCTCTACCGCAGCCGCAGCTTCGTCCTTCGCCGGCTTGGCGGCCTTCTTGCGCGCCGTGCTCTTGCGCGGCGCGGTCTTGCGTGCGCGGCGCGGCGCTTCTTCGACGATGGGTTCCGGCGCGCTCACGGCTTCTTCAGGCGCTTGATCCTCGTCCTGCGCGGCGGGCTCGAAAAGCGGCAGGGCGGACTCGTGCGCAGGCGGCTCGAAGAATAGATCGCCGTGCGACGCTGCGGCGGCGGCCGCAGCGGCTTCGGCGGCTTCCGCTTCCAGAATCGTTTCCACGTCGAAAATCTCCGACGACTGCGCGGGTTTCTGCGGCTTTTGCGCCTTATGCGGGCGGCGCGGTTCGCGCGCGTCACGTGCCGTTTCGTTCGCGTTGCCCGCGCCACGGCCGTTACGGCGGCCCTTGCGGCGCGAACGGCCTTCGTCCGCGCGCGGTGCAGCGACTTCCTCTTGCGCCGGTGCCGCCGTCGCAGTGGTCGAAGCGGTTGCCTCGCTAGCCTCAGCAGCGCTCGTCAACTGGCTCGTGCGCGTCACGAACGTGCCCGATTTGTCGTCGCGGCCCACTTCGAGCAGCCCGCGAGCCTGGGCTTCCTCCAGCAGATTGCCGAAGGCGCGAAAACCATAGCGCGACTCATTGAAGTCGGGCCGGCGGCGCTTGATCGCGCTCTTGAGCACCGACGCCCAGATCTTGCCGCCATCGCCGCGCTCATAACCGAGCGCGTCGAGCGTCTCGACCACCAGCGTGATCGCCTTGAGCTTGCGCTCCTCGCTACGGTCTTCTGCGTTTTCGCCCGCGATCTCGCCCTTTTGCTGGCGTTCGTCGCCGCCCTGGCGTTTCGCGTTCGCGCCGCCTTCGCCGCGGTTCTTGCCGCGCGGCTGCTGCTCGCGCACGAGTTCGCGCACCAGATCGTCGTAGAAGATGAATTCGTCGCAGTTCGCGACCAGCAGATCCGAAGTGGAGTGCCGCACGCCCACGCCAATCACCTTCTTCGCGTTCTCGCGCAGCTTGGAGACGAGCGGGGAGAAGTCCGAGTCGCCGCTCACGATCACGAAGGTGTCGACGTGCGACTTCGTATAGCAGAGATCGAGCGCATCCACGACGAGGCGGATATCGGCGGAATTCTTGCCCGACTGGCGCACGTGCGGGATTTCGATCAGCTCGAAACTCGCCTCGTGCATCGACGCCTTGAAGCCCTTGTAGCGCTCCCAATCGCAATACGCTTTCTTCACGACGATGCTGCCCTTGAGCAAGAGCCGCTCGAGCACGGGCTTGATATCGAAGCGGTCGATCTTCGCGTCGCGCACGCCGAGCGCGACGTTTTCGAAGTCGCAGAACACCGCCATGCTGACGTTTTCCTGAGGGGAGGCCATGTGATTCGTTTGTTCCATCTACGGTACGAATTCACATGATAGCCGGTTGCGCGGCACGGGGCCGTGTTTCATCCCTGGTCAGGCAGGCGATGAGGGACGCGCCGACTATCCCATACCGACCGGTTGGTTGTGTGCGCAAACATAGTTCATTTGGACGATGTACGGGAAATTGAGCGAAAGCACCATGTTTTTTCACGGTTCCGTCACACAGGCTCCCTAAGCTTGCGCGGCCCAATCATTGTGCATTGGGTGGACGACAAAAAATATCGGCCCGAGCCGAATAATCCCTATAACGACTCGACAAGACTGAGGACACACCCATGGCAGTTCGCTTCACCGGCAAGATCGGCGCCACCTGCGCTGCGATCTTCGCCGCGCTTCTTTGCGCGCTTTTCGTGACCGCATGTGGTTCCAGCGTCAACTCCACGACCGCCGGCACGACCAAACAGATCCAGCACGTTTTCATCATCACGCTCGAAAACGAGAACTACGCCACCACGTTCAGCTCGACCACGAAGGCGCCGTATCTGGCCAACACGTTGACGGCGCAAGGCGCGCTGGTGCAGCAGTACTACGGCACGGGCCACGTGAGTCTCGACAACTACATCTCGATGATCAGCGGCCAGTCGCCCACGCTGCAAACGGACAACGACTGCACGACCTATGAGGACTTCAACCTCACGGGCATGACCTCGGACGGCCAGGCGATCGGCACGGGCTGCGTGTATCCCGCGAGCGTGAAGACCATCGCCGACCAGATGAAGGCGGCGAACCTCACGTGGAAGGGCTACGAAGGCGACATGGGCAACGACCCGGCGCGCGAAGCGGCGACCTGCGGTCACCCGACGCTCAACACGACGGACCTCACCAACACCCAGGAAGCGCCGAACGCGACCACGCCGCTGGGCGACTCGTACGCCACGCGTCACGACCCGTTCATGTACTTCCACTCGATCATCGACTCGCCGGACTGCCAGGCGAACGTGGTCAACCTGAACAACCTGACGACCGACCTGCAACAGGTCGCGACCACGGCTAACTTCAACCTCATTACGCCGAGCACCTGCGACGACGGCCACGATTCGCCGTGCGCGAACGGTGCGACGGGCGGCCTCGTTTCAGCCGATGCGTTCCTGCAGAAGTGGGTGCCCATCATCACGGCATCGCCGGCATTCAAGCAGGACGGCCTGCTGATCATCAACTTCGACGAAAGCAGCTACGCGTCGGTGACGATGCCGAACACGAGCGAGGTGGACTTCACCTTCTCCGGCGACACCTGCTGTAGCCAGCAGGAAGGCCCGAACCTGGGCACCTTCCCGCAATCGAGCGCAATGGGCACGGTCCCCGCTTCGTACCTCACGAAGCTCGGCATGACGGTGCCGGCGGGCCTCACGGGCAACGTGAATCTCGTGCTCGCGAAGACCAGCTACGGCGGCGACCGCACGGGCGCGGTGATGATCTCGAAGTTCATCAAGCCGGGCACGGTCTCGACGGTGGCGTACAACCACTACTCGCTGCTCAAGAGCGTCGAGGACATGTTCGGCCTCGGCCATCTGGGCTACGCGGGGCAGGCTGGCCTCACGGGCTTCGGCAAGGACATCTTCACGAATCTCTAAGCCGATGAACGTTTTCCACGCACGTCTGGCGGCGCGTCGCGCCGTCACGACTGCGCTGGCCGCTGGCGCAACCGCGCTGGCGGCTTTTGTCGTACCGGGCATCGGTGCGGCGCAGGCGCAGTCCCATTCCGCTACCGTTTCCGCGCCTGTTTCTGCTGCCGCGCCGCTCAGCGACACCGCGGCACTCGGCAAGCTCATCTTCAACGACCCTTCGCTGTCGGCCTCGGGCCGCATGTCGTGCGCGAGTTGCCACAGCGCGGCGCACGCTTATGGTCCGCCGAACGGTCTCGCCGCGCAGCTTGGCGGTCCTGACCTGCGCACGCAAGGCACGCGCGCCGTGCCGACGCTCGGCTACGTGCTCAACCGCACGCCGGTATGGACGCACGTGCAGGCCGCGAGCGTGTACGAGCGACTCACCGACGCCGATAGCCCGCCCGCGGGCGGATTCGCGTGGGACGGCCGTTTCAACAGCCTGCACGACCAGGCGCTGTTCCCGCTCTTCAGCGCGAACGAAATGGCCAACCGCGATCCCGCCGATGTGGCCGCGAAACTCGCGCGCGCACCATACGCGGCGCGTTTCAGGCAGGTGTTCGGCGAGACGATTTTCGTCTCGAAGGACGCGGCGCTGCGTCAGGCGATGATGGCGGTCGAGCGCTACGAGCTCGAAGAGCCGAGCTTTCATCCCTATACGAGCAAGTTCGACGCGTATCTTGACGGCAAGGCAGAGCTGACGGCCAGCGAAATGCGCGGCAAGAAGCTGTTCGACGATCCGAACAGCGGCAACTGTGCGTCCTGCCATATCGACCAGGTGGGCGCGAACGGCGCGCATCCGCTTTTCACGGATTTCCAGTTCGAGGCGCTGGGCGTGCCGCGTAATCCGGAACTGCGTGCGAACCGCGATCCGAACTACTACGACGAAGGCCTGTGCGGTCCCGTGCGAACCGACAAGTCGAGCAACAAGGCTTACTGCGGCCTCTTCAAGACGCCTACATTGCGCAACGTCGCCACGCGCCAGGTGTTCTTCCACAACGGTCGCTTCCATGCGCTGCGTGATGCGCTGCGCTTCTACGTGGAACGCGATACGGCGCCGCAGAAGTGGTATTCGAAGGACGCGCACGGCCACGTCGTGAAGTTCGACGATCTGCCTGAAGCAGTGCGCGACAACGTCGATACCGTGGACGAGCCGTTGACGCGCAAGGCGGGCGGCAAGCCCGCATGGAACGCGCACGATATCGACGATGTGATCGCCTTCCTGAAGACGCTCGACGATGGTTATCAGCCGCGTGTACCGCCGCAGACGAAACCGGCCACGCCGTTCGTGAAAGTGAGCGCGCCGCTCAAGCGGCCCTGATCAGGCGCCGGGCGCGACGTAGCCGAGCAGCGTGCTGGCCGCGCGGGCTTCGGCGCGCACCGCCTGGCCGATCGCGCCATCGGGCGACGGGTCGAAACCGCCCGTCGCGCCGAGCGCCGTGAGCACCGCACAGATCTTGCCGCTGTGATCGAAGAGCGGGGCGGACACAGCGCTAATCCCTTTTAGATAGGTATCCTTGATACTGGCGCAGCCGTGTGCCTGCACTTCCCGACGCAGCGCGCCAACGGGGTCCTGCGCGTCCATCGCTTCAAGCAGCGCGCGCAGATCGGGCGCCGCGTGCGCGAATTCCTCCAGCGCCATCTCAAGCGTCCTGCGGTCGTCGAGCAGGCCGAGAAACACCCGGCCCGTGGACGACCACAGCAGCGACATCACCGATCCCACCCGCGCATTCACCGTCACGGGCAGCCCCGATTCCTCGAAGCGCACGATGGTCGGCCCCTTGTTGCCCATCACCGCGACGAACGACGTGACTTCCAGCGATTCTCGCAACCGCGCGAGCGCGGGTTCCGCCAAGCGCACGGGATCGGCCTGACGCATCGCGGCCACGCCGATCATCATCGCTTCGGTGCCCAGACGGTACTGTTGCGTCGCGCTGTCCTGCGCAACCAGTCCTTCCTCGATCAGGCTCACCAGATAGCGATGCACCTTCGCTGGACTCTCGCCCACATGCGCGGCAAGTCCGGAAAGACTCGCGCGGCCGCCCATGCGCGCGAGCCCCTTGAGCACGGCCATGCCGGTTTGCGCGGACTGCACGCGCTGGCGCCGCTCGCGTGTTGCGCCTGCGGGCGTTGTCCCTGATATCTCTTTTTTCATACGACGATTCTAGAAGAGCGGCTACGCCACCCGTATGTCTGCGTGGTTCGAGGTTAACCCCTATCTCTGAATTACGCAATGCGTACTAGAGTTACGCAAATCGAAATGCTTACGGCAGGAGACGGCACGATGAGCGAGACTTCTTCCCAAACCCCGGGCGCGGCAGCGGGGCGGTGTCCCTTTCCCCATGCGGCGCAAACAAATGCGCAGGCGAGTCCGCAGGAGCACTGCCCGGTCAGCGCGAACGCGGCGGCCTTCGATCCGTTCAGCGACGGCTATCAGCAGGACCCGCCCGACTACGTGCGTTGGGCGCGCGAGCAGGAGCCGGTGTTCTACAGTCCGCAACTGGGCTACTGGGTCGTCACGCGCTACGACGACATCAAAGCCATCTTTCGCGACAACCTCACGTTTTCGCCCTCCATCGCGCTGGAAAAGATCACGCCCACCGGCCCCGAGGCCAACGCGGTGCTCGAATCCTATGGCTACGCGATGAACCGCACGCTCGTGAACGAGGACGAGCCCGCGCATATGCCGCGCCGCCGCGTGCTGATGGAGCCGTTTACACCTGAACATCTCAAGCACCACGAACCGATGGTGCGTCGTCTCACGCGCGAATACGTCGACCGCTTCATCGACGAGGGACGCGCCGATCTCGTCGACCAGATGCTCTGGGAAGTGCCGCTCACGGTGGCGCTGCATTTCCTCGGCGTGCCCGAGGAGGACATGGATCTGCTGCGCCAGTATTCGATCGCGCATACGGTCAATACGTGGGGACGTCCACGCCCGGACGAGCAGGTGGCGGTGGCGCACGCGGTCGGCAACTTCTGGCAGTTTGCGGGCAAGGTGCTCGAAAAGATGCGCCAGAACCCCGACGGCCCTGGCTGGATGCAGTACGGCATTCGCCGGCAGAAGGAACACCCCGAAGTCGTCACCGATTCGTACCTGCATTCGATGATGATGGCCGGCATTGTGGCCGCGCACGAAACCACGGCGAACGCAACGGCCAACGCCATGAAGCTGCTGCTGCAGCACCCGCACGCGTGGCGTGAAATCTGCGAAGACCCGAGCCTGATTCCGAACGCCGTGGAAGAGTGTCTGCGCCACAACGGCTCGGTGGCCGCATGGCGAAGGCTCGCGACGAAGGACGTGCGCATCGGCGGCGTCGATATTGCGGCGGGCGCGAAGCTACTGATCGTGACGTCCTCGGCCAATCACGACGAGCGTCATTTCGCCGACGCCGATCTCTTCGACATTCGCCGCGACAACGCAAGCGATCACGTCACCTTTGGCTACGGCTCGCATCAGTGCATGGGCAAGAATCTCGCGCGCATGGAGATGCAGATTTTCCTGGAGGAATTCACGCGCCGCCTGCCGCATATGCGGCTTGCCGAACAAACCTTCTCCTATGTGCCGAATACGTCGTTTCGGGGTCCAGAGCATGTGTGGGTCGAGTGGGACCCCACGCAAAACCCGGAGCGCGCGCAGCCCGCGTTGCTCGGCGCACAGGTGCCGGTGCGTATCGGCGAGCCGTCCTCGCATGCGTTGAGCCGCCCCGTAGTGGTCGAGCGCGTGGACAAGGTCGCTGACGGCATCGTGCGGCTGCGCCTCGCAGCACCTGCGGGCGCCACGCTGCCGCGTTGGGCGCCGGGCGCGCATATCGATGTGGAATGCGGGGAAACGGGACTGTCGCGTCAATACTCGCTGTGCGGCGATCCGGCCGACACGGGCGCGTTCGAGATCGCGGTGCTGCGAGAAACGGAGAGTCGCGGAGGCTCCGCATGGGTGCACGACACGTTGCGTGCGGGCATGCGCCTGAAGATTCGCGGACCGCGCAATCACTTCCGGCTCGACGAGGAAGGGCGCCGCGCGATCTTGATCGCGGGTGGCATCGGCATCACGCCCATCAGCGCGATGGCGCGCCGCGCGCGCGAACTCGGCATCGACTACGAACTGCACTACAGCGGCCGCTCGCGCACGACGATGGCTTTCATCGACGAACTCGCGCAACAGCACGGCGAGCGCTTGCATCTGCATGTCTCGGATGAAGGAACGCGCAACGACTTCAGCGCGTTGCGTGTAGATGCGCAAACGCGTGTTTATGCCTGCGGCCCCGCGCGCCTGCTCGACGCTTTGCAGGGCGCGAGCGAGGCGTGGCCTGAGGACGCCCTGCGCGTCGAGCATTTCGCGGCAAGCGTGGGCAAGCTCGACCCCGCCAATGAGCACGCCTTCGAAATCGAGCTCAAGGATTCAGGCCTGGTGCTCAACGTCGCACCGGACCAGACCGTACTCGAGGCGCTGCGCCGCGCCAATATCGACGTGCAAAGCGATTGCGAAGAGGGCCTGTGCGGCTCGTGCGAGGTGCGCGTGCTGGCAGGCCAGATCGACCACCGCGACGTGGTGCTCACGCGCGCGGAGCGCGAGACGCAGTTGCGCATGATGACCTGTTGTTCGCGCGCGAAAGGCGCGCGCCTGGTGCTTGAACTGTAAGCGCGAACGGTAAGACGCGGATCGAGACGAAACTCATATCGGTAGGAGCGGGGCATGAACAGAAACGTGGAAGTGACGGCGGCGATCGACGCAAGCCGTTTCGGGCCGTATCAGTTGCTGGTGGTGGTGCTGTGCGCCCTGTGCCTTGTGATGGACGGATTCGACGTCCAGGCAATGGGTTATGTCGCGCCGGTCGTGATCCATGAATGGGGCATCGCGAAGGAAACCCTCGCGCCCGTGTTCGGTGCGGGACTCTTCGGCATGCTGGTGGGCTCGCTCACCTTCAGCACGGTGGCCGACAAGATTGGCCGCCGTCCCGTGCTGATCGGCGCGACGCTGTTCTTCTCGGCCTGCATGATCGCCACGGGCTTCGCGCACAGCATCGGCGAACTGGTGTTCTGGCGCTTCGTGGCGGGGCTCGGCCTTGGATGCATCATGCCGAACGCGATGGCGCTCGCGGGCGAATACAGCCCGCGCCGCATTCGCGTGACGCTGATGATGATCGTCTCCTGCGGTTTCACGCTGGGCGGTGTGGTGGGCGGTCTGATCACTGCCGCGTTGATTCCGGCCTTCGGCTGGCGCGCGGTGTTCTTCGTGGGCGGCTCGATTCCGTTCGCAATGGGCGTGCTGATGTGGCTCGCTTTGCCCGAATCAATTCAGTTCCTGCTGTTTCGTCGCAATGCGGGCGGCGATGAAACGGCGCAGCGCGTGCGCCGGCAACTGGCGCGCGTCGCGCCCGGCCTGCCGTTGCCCGCCGACGCCGTCTTCACGAGCGCCGAAACACGCCCGCGCGGCGTGCCCTTTGTCGAACTCTTCAAGGAAGGCCGCGCGCGCGTGACCGTGCTGCTATGGATCGTGAACTTCGCGAACCTGCTCGATATGTATTTCCTCTCGAACTGGCTGCCGACCGTGATCCGCGAAGCAGGCTATTCGACCCAGACCGCCGTGCTCGCAGGCACGGTGCTGTGGGGCGGCGGCGTGATCGGCACGCTGCTGTTGGGACGCCTGATCGACCTCGCAGGTTTCACGCGCGTGCTCGCCACCACCTTCGTGATCGCCATCGCGGCGACGGCAGCAATCGGCAATCCGGCCGTGATGGTGTCGGTGGTCGCGATGTTCCTCGCCATTTTCCTCACGGGCTTTTCGATCATCGGCGGCCAGCCCGCACTCAACGCGCTTGCCGCGACCTACTACCCGACCGCGCTGCGCTCCACGGGAATCGGCTGGAGTCTGGGCATCGGGCGCATTGGTTCGGTGGTGGGGCCGGTGCTGGGCGGCGCGCTGATGCATCTGCACTGGTCGTCGGCCTCGCTGTTCGCGGCGGCCGCCGTGCCCGCCTGTGTGTCGCTCGCGGGGATCGTCGCGATTCATCGGGCCAATGCGGGTGCCGCCGCGGCAACGCGAGCCATGCCTCAGGTGGAGTGAGGCGAGCACGGGGTAGGTGCCGACTTTCGGGCAGCCGAATGCCGGCTTCTTTGAAAACGAATTGTTGGCGGGACACGGCTCCACCACACTGTTGACTGACGCGCGCGGGCGCATCGCTCGCATAGAGCGCCAGGACAGGAGGTGACGGTGGTGGAGACAGCAGCGACGCGCAAGATCAGCGACATCGCCAGGCACTGGGCGCAGGCCGCGCCCGAAGCCACGGCGATTCGTGAAGAGGGCCGCGAAACACGCTTCGGCGAGTTGTGGCGCAACGTGGAGGCTGCGCAGCGCTTTCTGCGCGCCCAGGGCGTGGAGACGGGCGACCGCGTAATGGTGGTGGCGGAGAATTGCACGGCCGTCATCACGCTGCTGTTCGCGCTGTCTGAGATCGGCGCGTGGCCGGCCATCGTCAACGCGAGGCTGTCCGGGCGCGAAATCGACACGATCCGCGCTCACTGCCTCCCGCGTCTGGTGCTATTCACGCATGGCGCGTCGCCCGACGCCTTGCGTCATGGCGTGCGTCTGCGCGCCACGGAGATCGCGCCCGAAGGGCTCGGCCCGCTCATGATGGCGCCGCCCGATCCGCAGGCGCCGCGCGAACCTGAGGCGCTTGCGCGCGAAGTGGCGCTGCTCATCTACACCTCCGGCACGACGGGCCAGCCCAAGGGCGTGATGGCCACGCATCGCGGCTTGCTGCATTTCGCGCGGGTTTCCGCGACCTCGCGCGACATGACGCCCGCCGACTGCGCCTATGCGGTCATGCCGATGTCGCATATTTTCGGGCTCGCCACGTTGTTGCTCGCGACCTTCGAGGCGGGCGCGAGCCTGCATCTGGCCGCGCGATTCTCCGCGCAAGAGGTCGTGAAGGCGCTCGCGGCCGCCGAAATCTCCATTCTGCAAGGTGTGCCGATGCTGTTTACCCGCATCGTCGCGTGGGTGCGCGAGCATGGTGGCAAGGTCGACGCCCCGCGCCTGCGCTATCTCTACACGGGCGGAGGGCCGCTCGACCCCACGCTCAAGCAGCAGGTGGAAGCGCTCTTCGGCATGCCGCTGCATCACGGCTACGGCATGACCGAATATGCCGGCTCGCTTTTCATCACGCGCATGGACCGGCCGCGCGAGGACGTGTCGGCGGGCGAGATCGTCGAAGGTGCTGAATTACGCGTGGTCGGCGCCGATGGTCGCGACGTGGCGCGCGGCGAAGCGGGCGAACTCTGGGTCCGCGGACCGGGCGTGATGCACGGCTATTACCGCGAGCCCGCACTCACGGCGGAGGCCATCGACGCCGATGGCTGGCTCAAGACCGGCGACCTCGGCAAGCTCGAAGCCGATGGCGCGCTCTTTATCGTGGGCCGCTCGAAGGATCTCATCATCCGCTCGGGCTTCAACGTCTATCCGATCGAAGTCGAAGCGGTCATCAACACCTACGAGGCGGTGCGCGTATCCGCCGTGGTGGGCCGCCTCGATGCCGATGGCAACGAGGAAGTCGTCGCCTTCGTGGAGCCGAAGGAGGGCGCGACGCTCGATATCGAAGCGCTGCAGCAGCATATCGCCGAGCGGCTTTCGCCCTACAAGCGGCCCACACAGGTCGTCCCCATCGACATGATTCCCACCACGGCAAGCGGCAAATTGCAGAAAGCGCCGCTTCGCGAGCTGGCCGCGCGCCGCCGTTGAAGCAATATTGTCGATCCATGCGTTTGCCCATTCTTTGACTATCAGGACAACCATCTAATGATTCGCGACCAGGAAACCATGAATGTTCTGCTCGACAACGTGGCGCGCTTCGTGCGCGAGCGGCTCGTGCCGAACGAAGAAGTCGTAGCGGAGACTGACGAGATCCCTGCCGACGTCGTGAACGACATGCGGGCGATGGGCCTTTTCGGCCTGACGATTCCCGAGGCTTACGGCGGTCTCGATCTCACGATGGAAGAGGAAGTCCTCGTGATGTTCGAACTGGGCAAGACCTCGCCTGCGTTCCGCTCGATTATCGGCACGACGGTGGGCATCGGTTCGCAGGGCATCGTGATCGACGGCACCGACGAGCAGAAAGCCACGTGGCTGCCGAAGCTCGCCACGGGCGAGGTCATCGCGAGCTTCGCGCTCACGGAGCCAGGGTCCGGTTCCGACGCGGCTTCGCTCAAGACGCGCGCCGAGCGCCGTGGCGACCACTATGTCGTGAACGGCACCAAGCGCTTCATCACCAATGCGCCTCAGGCCGGCATGTTCACGCTGATGGCGCGCACCAACCTGGACGAGCCACGCGCGGGCGGCATCACGGCCTTTATCGTCGATGCGAACACGCCGGGCATCAGCTTCGGCAAGCGCGACCGCAAGATGGGGCAAAAGGGCGCACATACCTGCGATGTGATTTTCGAGGACGTGAAGGTGCCCGCTGCGAACATCATCGGCGGCAAGGAGGGCGTGGGCTTCAAGACGGCGATGAAGGTGCTCGACAAGGGGCGCATTCATATCGCCGCGATCTGCGTGGCCGTGGCGCAGCGCATGCTCGACGACGCGCTGCGCTATGCGATGGAACGCGAGCAGTTCGGCCAGCCGATCGGCGAATTCCAGCTCGTGCAGGCGATGCTCGCGGATAGCCAGGCCGAACTCTATGCCGCGCGTTGTATGGTGCTCGATGCGGCGCGCCGTCGCGACGAAGGCAAGAATGTGAGCACGGAAGCGGCCTGCGCGAAGCTGTTCGCCTCGGAGATGTGCGGCCGCGTGGCCGATCGCGCGGTGCAGATCTTCGGCGGCGCGGGCTATATGGCGGAGTACGGCATCGAGCGCTTCTATCGCGACGTGCGCCTGTTCCGCATCTACGAGGGCACGAGCCAGATTCAGCAGATCGTCATTGCGCGCAACATGATGCGCGACGCAGCAAGATAATCAGGTATGCAAACGATGGCGCGGTGTGGTTATTCCAGCCGCCCGATGCCATCGGCCACCAGCAGATCGACGAGCTGGCGCGCGAAGAGCGGCAGAGTTTCGCGGTCGGTCACGCAGATCTGCAGCTTGCGCACGGCCCAGGCGTCGGTGAGCGGCACGACCTTGAGCGCCATCGTCTGCGCGTGGCGGCGCGCCGCGCCCTCGGGCAGCACGCCGATGCCGATATTGGCTTCGATCATGCGGCACGCAGCCTCGAAGTTGCTGACCCGGATGCGCCAGCGAATCGTGCGTTGCAGATCCGACGAGGCGCGCTTGAGAAAGGCGTAGATCGCGCTGTCGTCGGGCGGGCCCACGAAGTCATAGTCGAGCGTCTGCGCGAAGTCGATTTCGTCCGCCTGTGCGAGCGGATTCGATAGCGCGCAGGCCAGCACGAGGCGTTCGCGCCGATACGGCATCACGTCGAGCCCTTCGGTGCGCACCTCGCCCGCGACGATGCCGATATCGACCGAGCCGTCCTGCACGGCGCGCACGATATCGGGGCTCAGGCGTTCGTGAATATCGACGTAGACGTCCGGGTGATTGATGAGGTAGGTGCGCAGCACGGCGGGCAGGAATTCGCTCATGGCCGTGGTGTTCGCGAATACGCGCACGTGGCCTTTCACGCCTTGCGCATATTCCTGCAAATCGCCGGTCAATTGCTCCAGTTGCTTGAGTACGCGCCGCGCATGGGCGAGCAGGGTCTCGCCCGGCGCGGTGAGCGTTACGCCCTGGCTCGTGCGGCTCAGCAGCTTGACGCCAACCTGTTCTTCCAGATTCTTGATGCGTGTGCTCGCCGCGGGCAGCGACAGGTGCGCGCGCTCCGCACCGCGCGTGAGGCTGCTGGCCTCCGCCACGTGCGTGAACAGTTTCAGATCGACCAGATCGAAATGCATTGTTGCGCGTAGGCTCCCTATGAAAAGTACGCGATACAGCACGCAAGCAAGGCAGTGCGGACGCTAAACATTATTGCGCTGGGTTGCAAGACACGCCATTAGCGGAATTACGGGTTAATCCTGGCCGAATCGGGCATTCGGCATATCCAAATTGTGCGTGTGCGCGCGTTGCGTCAAGCTGCGAAAAAAGCAGTTCATCAGGTTCAACCATGACAATGCCCCGCGCCACGCGGGCTGGAGGAGCAAACACGATGACGACGCAACGAATGTTGGACGGCAAGGTAGTGGTGGTGACGGGCTCGGGCGGCGGAATCGGCCGCGATATGGCGCTGGCGATGGCGCGCCAGGGGGCGAAAGTGCTCGTCAACGATGTGGGCGCGTCGCTCGCGGGCGAGGGTCACAACGACGGCCCCGCGCAGGCGGTGGTCAACGAGATCAAGGCTTTCGACGGCCAGGCCACCGCCAATACGGACAGCGTGGCCGACGGTAAAAGCGCCGCGCGCATCGTGCAGAACGCGCTCGATGTGTTTGGGCGCATCGACTGCGTGGTGAACAATGCGGGCATCCTGCGCGACCGCTTCTTTCACAAGATGAGCGAGGAGGAGTTCGATGCCGTCGTGAAGGTGCATCTGTACGGTTCGTACCATGTGTCGCGCGCCGCCGCCGATCACTTCAAGGACCAGCGCAGCGGCGCATTCGTGCATATGACCTCGACTTCGGGGCTGATCGGCAATCTTGCACAGGCCAACTACAGCGCCGCAAAACTCGGCATCGCGGGCCTCTCGAAGTCGATCGCGCTCGATCTTCAGAAGTTCGGCGTGCGCTCGAACTGCATCGCGCCGTTTGCCTGGAGCCGCATGATCGATTCGATCAAGATCGATTCGCCCGAGCAGGAGGCGCGCGTCGAGAAGATCAAGCAGATGACGCCCGCGAAGATCGCGCCGCTCGCAGTGTTTCTCGCAAGCGAGCAGGCCGCCGATGTCACGGGGCAGATCTTCGCAGTCCGCAACAACGAAATCTTCCTGATGAGCCAGCCGCGACCGGTGCGCTCGGTGCATCGCGGGGAGGGCTGGACGCCGGAGAGCATCGCCGAACACGCCATGCCCGCGCTGCGCGCATCGTTCCATTCGCTCGATGTTTCCGCCGACGTGTTCAGCTGGGACCCGATTTGATGGCGCGCGCCGCTGTGCCATTTGCAGGAACGAGGTAAAACAAGAAGCAGGAGACAGACATGCTGGATCTGCTCAACGCGCAGCTTGAGAAGTTGCATGCGCATCCTTTCTACGCAGGCCGATTGCCGCGCAGTGTTGCGAGCACGGCGGAGTTCGCCGCGCGAGTGCCGCTGCTCTCGCGCGCGGAGTTCGTCGCCGAAATGGCGCGCCCCGGTTACGGCGCTTTCGCGCCACAGGTGCCGCCCGTGCGCGTACACCTCACGCCGATGGGTGCGTCGCTCGTGCCCATCCTCCATAGCGCGGCTGATCTGCGTGCGATTGAGACTGCCTGTGGCCAGCACCTCGACGCGTGCGGCATCGGCCCTGGCGACGTGTGCATGGTCACGTTCGGGTATCACCTGTTTGTCGCCGGGTTGTTCTATCAGACCCAGATGGAGGCGCGCGGTGTGGCCTGCATTCCGCACGGGCCCGGCGAGACAGAGCGCGCCGCTCAGGTCGCGCGTCAATGTGGCGTGACGGTGCTGGCGGGCAACCCGTCGCACGCGCTCAAGCTGATCGAAGCGGGCTGCCCGGTGCCGCGTGTGTTCTTCGCGGGCGGCGAGCCGTTCAGCGGCAACGAGGCGCTCTATGCGCGCGTGCGCGCCGCCATGCCAGGCACATTGTTGATCGACAGTTATTCGTTATCCGAATGTTTGCCGGTGGCGCGCACCTTTCCCGGTGGATCGGGCGTGCATGTATTCGATGAACTGCTTTACGCCGAAGTCATCGATCCCGATACCGGCGCGCCGCTGCCCGAGGGCGAGCGCGGTGAACTCGTACTCACGCATTTGCAGAAGACGTTGCAGCCGCTCGTGCGCTATCGCACCGGGGATTTGACCGTACTCGAACGCACGGCGCCCGTGCACGGTCGGCGCGTCTCGCTGCCGCGCGTGGTGTTCGGGCGCGTGGATGCGATGGTGAAGATCAAGGGCGTCAAGGTGTACCCGTCCGAACTGAAAAGCGTGTTGCTCGGCGTATCAGGCGCGACGGGCGCGTATCGGCTCGTGGTGGGGACGAAGGCGAGTGGTGGCGATCATCTGACGCTGCGCGTCGAAGGCGCGCCCACGGACATGGACGTCATCGCGGAGCGTTTCAAGCGGCAGACGCTGATTCACGCGGACGCCATCGAAGCGCTCGACAAGCTCGGCGAAGGACCGCTCGTGGAAGACAACCGGAGACAGACAGCATGAATGCAGCAGAAGCAGGCGCAAACGCGGACACCGCATGGCGCTTTGTCGCCAGCAACCACAACTATGCCGACTTCTCGACCTCGATCTCGCCAGCCGTTGAGCGCGCCGTGGCCGAACGCATCGCGCCGCCCACGGTGCTGCTTAACGTGTTCAACGGCGACAGCATCACCGTGGGCGTCAACGAAGATCCGAACCAGGTGCTCGACCTCGCGTTTTGCCGCAGCAACAACGTGCTTGCGCGCCGACGCGTGAGTAGCGGCGGGGCGATCTATGCGGGCAATGGATCGGCGTTTCTCGCGCTCTATCTGCCGGTCGGTTTGCCCGGTGTGCCCGATACGGCCACGCAGGCCTTCCCGACGATTCTCGGCCACGTGGCGCAGGCCCTGCGCGAGGTGTTCGGCGTGGCTGCATCGTACCGTCCGCTCAACGACGTGGAGGTCGATGGCCGCAAGCTCGTCGCCACGTCGATGAAGATCGAGAGCGGTGTGCTGACGTTTCGCATCCTGCTGAACGTGAAGGCCATCGACACGGCCATCGCCGCACGCGCCATGCCGATGGCGCCGGAGAAGGTCAAGGACAAGAAGCACAAGGATCTGGGCTCGCGCTACACGTATCTGGAGCAGGAGCTCGGGCGCGCCGTGAATCACGCTGAACTGCGTGCATGGGTCGAGCACTGCGTGCGTCGGATCTTCGGCGAGGTGGTATTGAACGACAGCGCGCTCAATGAAGCGGAACACGCCTACGCACAGCAGTACACGAGCGAGTTGATCGACGAAGCCTGGTTTCAGGAGAAGAGCGAAGCCACTCGCTATGGCGCGCTTCAGCGGGCGGGCGACCGCATCGTGCGCGGCCGCGAGAAGGCGCCCGCCGGGCTGATCTGGTTGAGCCTGCTGGTGCGTGACGGCGTGGTGCAGCGCGCGATCGTCAACGGCGACTGGCACCCGCGGCCGCTGCGTTCCGTTGCGTGGCTCGAAGATGGCTTCGCGGGACTAGCGGCGACGCGCGCGGCGTGTGGTGCGCATATCGAGGCCTTTCTCGCACGCGAAGATGTGGAATTCGCCGGCGTCGATCCGTTGCATCTGCTGACGGCGCTCGACAAGGCGCTAGCGGAACTGGCCACGAGCGGAGTCGCTGCATGAGCGATTCGAGCTTGCTGGTCGAGATCGAGCAGGGCGTCGCGACGCTGTGCTTCAACCGTCCCGACGCGAAGAACGCCATGAATACACCGATGCGCAATGCGCTGCACGACGCGGTGGTGCGCATCCGTGCGGATCGCAGCGTGCGTGCCGTGGTGCTGCGCGGAGCGGGCAGCGACTTCTGTTCGGGCGGCGACTTGCGCGGCATGGAGGTGGCGAGCGCCCAGGCGGGCCGCGAGCGCATCGACGACCTGCATGGCTGGGTGAGCCTGCTGCTCGATCTCGATCGCCCCGTGATCGCGGCCGTCGATGGTGTGTGCTACGGCGCGGGTTTCAGCTTCGCGCTGGCCGCCGACTTTGTGATTGCCAGTACACGCGCACGCTTTTGCATGCCGTTCATGAAGGTGGGTCTCGTGCCCGACTGTGGCGCGTTCTACACACTGCCACGCGTGGTAGGTCTCGCGCGTGCGAGAGATCTGGTGTTCACGGCGCGCGAAATCGACGCGCGGGAAGCGCAGACGATCGGCGCGGTGCTCGAAGTCGTGGAGCCTTCGCAACTGCATGCGCGCGCGGCGCAGCTAGCCATGAGCCTGGCCGGTGCGTCGCCGGTGGCCTTTGGGCTCGCGAAGCGCGCGCTCAATCAGTCGCTGGGCAGTGATTTGCGCACGATGCTGGAAATCGAGGCTGCTGCGCAAGGCATCGCATTCACGACCGACTATCACCGCGAGGCCGTCAAGCGCTTTCGAGAAAAAGCGGCGCCGCTGTTTCGCTGGCCCGTGCTCGAAGCGTGATTCTCAATTAATACGTATTGCGAATTGAATATTGCCATGACGATCGACTACGAGACACTGCGTAATTGGCCTTTCGGGGACGTCGAGCAAACCTACACCGCGCGCGATGCGATGTTCTACAGCCTGGCGGTAGGCTATGGCGCTGATCCCGTAGACACGGACGATCTCGCCTTCGTCTACGAAAAGACGCTACGCGTGCCGCCGACCTTTGCGGTCGTGCTTGGCTTTCCGGGCTTCTGGGCGCGCGATCCAGCAAGCGGTATCGACTGGGTGCGCCTGCTGCATGGCGAACAGGGCATAGAAATCCACCAACCCTTGCCGCGCGAGGCGACCGTCATCGGCCGCTCGCGTATCACGCGGGTAGTGGACAAAGGCGAGGGCAAGGGTGCATTGCTTGAAATCGAGCGCACGATTCGCGACAAGGCCACGGGTGACCTGTACGCGACGCTCAGGCAAATCACGTTCTGCCGTGGCGATGGCGGCTTTAGCGCGCGTGGCGGGATGAGCGACCCCGCGCCGCCCGCGCCGCCTGCCGTGCCGGAACGTGCGCCCGATCACATCTGCGAATCGCCCACACGGCCGGAAACGGCCTTGCTCTACCGCCTGTGCGGTGACGATAACCCGCTGCATGCCGATCCGCAGGTCGCGCGCGCGGCCGGTTTCGAGCGGCCGATCCTGCATGGTCTCGCCACCTGGGCGGTGGCCGCCCATGCGGTGCTCAGGACCGTGTGCGCAAGCGATCCGGGACGGCTCGCGCGATTTCACGCGCGCTTCACGGCGCCGGTCTATCCGGGCGAGACGCTACGCACTGAAATCTGGCGCGATGGCCACGCGGTGAATTTCCGTGCTCGCGTGGTGGAGCGCGACGTTATCGTCCTCAACAACGGCAGCGCGACACTGCGCTGATCCGCCCAGAATCAGTTCAACATATCAGGAATCCCAATCATGTCACGTCAACCGAAACCGCTGGTGCGCTCCGATATCGCCTACAGTACGCCCGATCGCATCGTCGTGCGCGGCAAGAGCCTGCCCGACGAGATTCTCGGTCATATGAATCTGGGCGATTTCGCCTTTCTGCAACTCACCGGCAAGGCGGCCACGCCGCAGCAGTCCGCGATGTTCAACGCCATCGTCATCACGCTCGTCGAGCACGGCATGACGCCCAGTGCGATTGCCGCGCGCATGACCTATGCGGGGGCGCCCGAGTCCTTGCAGGCCGCCGTGGCGGCGGGCCTGTGCGGGCTGGGCTCCGTGTTCGTCGGCAGTATGGAGGGCGCCTGCCGCATGCTCTCCGAGGCGCTGCCGTATGGCACGCATTGTGACGATCTGGAGAAGCTCGCTGTGGATACCGTGGCCGCGTGGCGCGCGCGTGGCACGCCCATTCCAGGCCTCGGCCATCCGTTGCACAAACCCATTGATCCGCGTACGCCGCGTCTGTTCGAACTGGCCGCGCAAAATGGACTCTCGGGCGATTACGTCAAACTGATGCGACTGATCGGCGCCGAGGCGCAGCGCGTCTCGGGCAAGGCGTTGCCGATCAACGCGACGGGTGCCATCGGCGCGATCTGTTGCGAGTTCGGCTTTCCGTGGCGCATCGTGCGGGGCTTCGGCGTGATGGCGCGCGCCATCGGGCTCGTCGGCCATTTGCTCGAAGAAGGCGAGCGGCCGATGTCGTATGAACTGTGGCAGCGCGTGGAAGACGAAGCGTCCGCGCATCTGCGCGGCGAGGCTTGAACCTGTCCGACATGAACCTGCAAACGATCACCCACGCCATGACTCAGCCAAACCCGGATCACCCCAGCCGCACGCTCGCGGCCTTCGCCGCCTCGCTTGAATTCGATGCGATTCCTGCGCACGTAGTCGAGCGCGCGGTCAATCTCTATGTCGACTGGCTCGGCTCCGCGCTGGGCGGCAAGGGGGCGCGCCCGGTCGAGACGATCGCGCGTTTCGCGCTTGCCGCCCGCGGCGCACAGAGCAGCAGCGACGCCTGCGACGTCATCGTCGACCGCACGCGCAGCACGCCCTATTTCGCGGCGATGACGAATGCCGCCGCCTCGCATTTCGTTGAGCAGGACGATGTGCACAACGGCTCCGTGCTGCATCCGGCGACCGTGGTGTTTCCGGTCACGCTCGCGCTTGCCCAGGCGCTGGGGGCGTCGGGGCGGGAGTTCATCGCGGCGTCGGTCGCTGGTTATGAAGTCGGCATTCGCGTCGGCGAGTTCATGGGACGTTCGCACTACAGAATATTTCACACCACGGGCACAGTCGGCACGATCGCGGCTGCCGCAGCAGCGGGGCGGCTGTTGAAGCTCACGGCGGCTCAGATGCTCGATGCGTTCGGCTCCGCGGGCACCCAGGCCAGCGGCCTGTGGGAGTTCCTGCGCGATGCCGCCGATTCGAAGCAGCTGCATACGGCGATGGCGGCCGCCAATGGCCTGATGGCCGCGCAACTGGCCGCCGATGGCTTTCGCGGCGCGCAACGCATTCTGGAGGGCGCGCAGGGCATGGCAGCGGGCATGTCGAGCGATGCCGATGCGGCGAAGCTCGTCGACCGGCTCGGCGAGCGCTGGGCGACCGTGGAGACGTCTTTCAAGTACCACGCCGCGTGCCGCCACACGCATCCGGCAGCCGATGCCTTGCTGGCCGCGATGGCCGAACATCGCCTGCAACCAGGCGATATCGCCGCCGTGACGGCGCATGTGCATCAGGGCGCTATCGACGTGCTCGGCAGCGTCGTGGTGCCGGCGAGCGTGCATCAGGCCAAGTTCAACATGGGCACGGTGCTGGGGCTGTGCGCGCATCACGGCTATGCGGGCGTGAACGAATTCGAGCAGGGCTACGCCGAGGCGCCGATCGCGGCGTTCCGCGAACGCGTGACGATGGCCTTCGATCAGGAGGTGGATAGCGCCTATCCGGCACGCTGGATCGGCAAGGTCACCGTGACGACGCACGATGGGCGCACCTTGTCCGCGCGCGTGGACGAGCCGAAGGGCGACCCCGGCAACACGCTATCGCGCGACGAACTTGCGACGAAGTTCGTGCGCCTCGCCGCGTTTTCGAACGCGGCGAACGAGCAGGAAGCGCTGGCGCTGCTCGACGAGGCCTGGCGTATCGCCGATGCATCGCGCGTGGGCGCGCTATTCGGCTGATCGTGCGTCTTCGCACTTGTTTCACGGGTTGCGCTTCTTGCGATCCATGAAACGCAGTCCGAAGCGCACGAGTCGGGGCATGGTTTCCGGCCGCTGCAAACGCGTGTCGTAGCCCGCGAAGCGGCGGTCGTTTTCGGCGAGGCACAAGCGCATGAGGTCGGTCACGTTGAGGTCGACGTTGGTGACCGACTGCGCGCCGTTCACCGTGAAGTTATGGTCCTGACGCTGTTCGTTGCCTTCGGCGTCCATCGTGCGTGCGAGGCCCACGCGCTCCCAGCCGAGAAACACCCACACGGCCGCTACCTTCAGTTCGAAGCGCACGCGCTGCCACCACGACAGCCGTGCGCGATGCCACGCAACCCAGTTGGCGAACAGCAGGATATGGCGGCACTCCTCCTGCATCACGGGTTCGAACGTGTCGATCAGCTCGGGCGGAAAGAGGCCGGAGCGCTTCGCGACTTCGAACAGGCCGAACGCGAAGAAACTATCCACGCATTCGCTGTAGCCCGTCACGAGATAAGCCCATTCGGTGTCCTTAGGGTAGACGTAGGGCGGCTCGCTCGCGAGCGTGATCCCATACGCCTGTACGAGGCGCGAGAGCACATCCTTGTGGCGGTTTTCCTCCCAGGCATTGAGCGCGATCGCGGCGCGCATGTCGGCGTCGTCGAGCGTCGCGGCATAGGCGGCCATGCGCAAACGCGCTTTGCCTTCGGTTTGCACGGCGATGTCCCAGATCGGCAATTCGACGATGCGCTTGAGCGTGTGCGGTTTGAGCGTGGGCCATTCGAGCACGGAAGGGCGATAGGGATTGAAGGTGTCTCGAAACATCCGGCACATTTCGCGCCGGTGGACATCCGAGCCCGGCGTGAGCGGGCCGCTTTCGCGGCTCATCCAGTGACGCGTGCGGTAGTCGGCGACGTCGAGCGTCGCACGGTCGGGACACTCGCGCGGCAAACGGGGAGCGTGGAAATCGGGGATCAGTTGCGTGGTATCGAAAGTGTCGAGAACCTGGTCGTCCATGAAGAAAGCTCTCCAGACAAGGCCTGAAACGATGGATACGGCGATTTTGTCACTGTTGCCGCGGTGCTGCTTCGGGGGCGTCCGGCGCGCTTGATCCTCCTTCGGCCGCGGGTGTCACGTGCGTGCCGCACTGGTTGCAGAACGGAAAGAACGCGAAATTGCGCGCGCCGCACGTGCAGATCTCGAACAGGCGCAGCCCGCAGTGAATGCAAAACGAGACTTGTTCGCCGCCCAGGTTCCAGGGCTTGTCGCAAGAAGGGCAGAGCTTCTTCTGGTAGGCGCTGATGGCCTTTTCGTAGACCACGGAGCGGGCGCGCTCGGTCTGGCTTTGCTGCATTTCGGCGCGCTTGCGTTCGACATAGCGCTGGAACGCGCGCAGCATGTAAAGCCCGGCAAACACGGTTAGCGCGATGCCCACGAGCACGCGTACATAGCCGCCGAAGTCGGGCAGATACGGCACCAGCTCCACGAAGAACGCGCTCAAAGCGAAGAGGCCGAAGCCGTAAATGAAGGGCCAATAACGGCTCTTGCGATGGCGCACGAAGAGCCACACGGCGACCACGAGAACGGGCAGCGTGAGCGCGAGACGCCAGCCGAATACCGCGAGCGTGTAGCGTTTGTCCGCCGCGGCGTAGCGCGCATCGGCGTCGGTCTGGAGATGTGCGAGTTGCGCGTTGATCTGCTCGCTGCGCGAGTCGAGCGCACGCTGCTGGTCGGCAAGCGTATCGCGCTGGTGCTGCCATTGCAGCGCGTTGGCCTGCAGGACATCGAGCTTGCGCGTGCGCGAGAGCAGTTCCACGTCGTTGCGGTTGTCGCCTGTTGCGCTGCGTGTCGCGAGCCAGTTGCGCAGGCTTTCCTGTGCGTCGCGGTAATCGGTGTTGGCGCGCTCGTAGGCTACCGAGAGCGTTTGCGCCTTGTCGCCGAGCGTGCTGCGCTCACGCTCGATCTCGCGCAACTGCGCATCGAGCGGCGTCGTGGCGGCGGTATCGACGAACTGCTCCGCGCGGGGCGGCCCCCCGTGCGGCACGAACATGAGGTCGCGGATCACGAGGCTGCCGAGCATGTCGAGAAACCCGGCGAACACGATGGCGATGATCCACGACGCGATCTGCAACAGGCGGGCGGGCCGCGAGTAAGCCTGACTGGTATTCATGGGCAAAAGCCTGGGTTGGCGAAATGGCTGAACGATCGGGGTGAATGCGATGACAGGTGTTGCCCATGCAGTGGGCATGGGCACGCGGCATGGCGAATGAGCCGCGCATGCGCAAGCGCAGCCCATTGTACGAGGCTGGATAAACGAGGTATGGCAATTGGGCAGGCGCACGCATGGCGCAGGCTGTCGCGATCGGGCGCGCGGCCAGCGTAGTGCTGCTCAGTGGTGGGCGCGGCGTGGGAGCGTTGGCGTTGAGGCGTGGTGCACGGATCGGCGGAAGGTGGTCAGGCGGCCGTGCGCGGCCGCCTTGACATGCGTGCGCATGGTGACGCTGCGCGGCAAATCAGCGTAGCTGCGTGAAGGCGATCAACAGCACCATCGAGCCAATCGCGCCATCGAGCACGCGCCATGCGCCGGCGCGCTTGAAGAGCGGCGCGAGTACCCGTGCGCCATAGCCGAGGCCGATGAACCATACCGCGCTCACAGCCATCGCGCCGATCGCGAAGGCCAGGCGCGCGCCTTCCGGCTCGCGCGCACCCGCTGTGCCGATCAGCAGGAAGGTGTCGAGATAGACGTGCGGATTGAGCCACGTGAAGGCGAGCGTCATCATCATGATCGGCCAGGCTTTTTGCACGGCGGCATTGCGCGGAACGGAACCCGCGGCCGTCTCCACGGCGGCCGTCTCCACGGGGGCCGTCTCCATCACGGCGTGCGCGGGCTTGACCGCGCGCCGCAGCGCGCCGATGCCGAACCACACGAGCCACGCAAGGCCCGCATAGAGCACGAGATGCACGAAGGTCGGATAGCGCTCGACGAGCGCGGACGCGCCGCCCACGCCCGCGCCGATCAGGATGAAGTCGGACAGCGCGCACAGGAGCACGATCTTGCCGATATGCGCGCGCAGGATGCCCTGCCGCAGCACGAAAGCGTTTTGCGCGCCGATGGTGACGATGAGCGAGGCGCACAACGCGGCGCCGTGAGAAAAAGCGAGCCAGTTCATGATTGGACAGAGCGGGGGAACGGCGCTAGTCTGCCGCCAGAAGCAGCTTAAGCAAAGCTGATTTTCTTAACCCCGATTAAGGAACGCTAATGCTCGACTATGCGCTGCTCGATGCGCTGGCCGCCGTGGTGCGTCACGGCTCGTTCGACCGCGCCGCAGGTGCGCTCAACATCACGCCCTCGGCGGTTTCGCAGCGCGTGAAGCTGCTGGAGGAGCGCGTGGGCACCGTGCTCGTCAAGCGCGGCCAGCCCTGCGTGGCGACGGCGGCCGGCGCGCTGCTTTGCCGCCATACCGAGCGCGTGCAATTGCTCGAAGCGGAGCTGGGCGGCGGCATGCCGACGGTGACGGGCGGGCTGGCGGCGTCGCGGCCCACCTTGCGCGTGGCCGTCAACGACGACAGCGTGGGCACCTGGTTCATCGACGCCGTGGCGCCGTTCTGCGTCGAGCGCGGCATTCTGCTCGATCTCGTGATCGACGATCAGGACCACACTGCGCAGCGCATGCGCGACGGCAGCGTGCAGGGCGCGGTCACGACCCAGGCGGAGCCCGTGCAGGGTTGCCGTTCGACGCGCCTTGGGCGCATGCGCTATCTCGCGGTCTGCTCGCCGGCATTCTTCGAGCGCTATTTCGCCGCTGGCGTGGGGCGCGAGTCGCTGCGCCTCGCGCCCTGCGTGGAGTTCAATCCAAAGGATCAGCTGCAAAAGCGCTTCGTGCGCCGGATCACCCGCGCTCAGGTGGATGCGCCGCTGCACTGGATTCCGCACGTCGCGGGCTTTTTGCGCTGCTGTGTGAGTGGTCTGGGCTGGGGCATGTGTCCAGAGCGCATGATCGCGCCGCACCTCGCGCGTGGCGAGCTGGTCGAGCTGACACCGGGACGTGCGCTGGACGTCGAGCTGTACTGGCAGAGCTGGCGGCTGTCGATTGGCTGGCTCGACGACTTCGGCGCCATGCTGCGGCACCGCGCCGCCGACTATCTCGACCAGGCGCGCGGCGCGTGACGCGAATGGCGGCTATCGCCTCGCATGCCGGCTTCCAGGCCGGCTTCCTTTCGCCGCCATTCATGCGCCCATTAGCGGCCATTTGAATTGTTGTTATCCATGCAGGGAATCCACAGGACTATTGCCGCGAATTGCGGGCTATTGACATGACGCCCAACGGGGCGATTCGACGCATTGGTGCATGACAAAACGGCTAAAGCGCAATTCATTTTTGATTAATGTATTGTGAAATAGAAGCGTGTCTCGCAATTGAAATTGATCAGACCGGACGCGCTTCATGCGACAATTGCCCGCGCCCTGCCGCATAGCGTAACGATGCGGACTTTTCGGCCGCTTGTGACATAAGGCTGTAATGCGTTTCATTGATCGGACAACAGGCCGGGCACTGTGTGGGTGCAACCCGGCATTCCCCGCGTAGCGCGGTGTTTGCCCGCAAAGGCCCACCAGGACAGGCGTTGCGGTGGGATACGCCCCAGCGCACCGGGCAAGGCCAAGGTACCCAATAGTCTAGCTAATGCATTCGCAACGCTTGCATAAGGGCGTTCTATCCGGTTAATTTTTCCTGGGTGCAATGTTAAACATCAACAAATCGGCAAAAAAGTGCGAATGTAAAGAAACTAGCATTGCTATCCTGCAATCAGTCTTGAAAGCCGATCTCTGGCTTTCTCCCGCTGTTTGGGATATATGGTGTGAAAATTCAGTTTTTTCTGTAGAGGGCGAGAATCGCACGCTATAATCCGGACGTGGCAGAGTGCTTATTCGACCGGCATATTTGAATCGTTTCCACGTGCACGAGGTGCATTATGACGAAATTAGATACCGGCAGCGCATGGCAACAAACCATTGATCTTCTGACCGCCGCCTCGGAGCCGCTTGGCTTTGACGGCGAGCCCGAAGTCATCAGGAGCTGCAAACCGGTACCCATCACACGCAGCGCATCGGAGGCGGCCAACCGGCGTCGCGCCACCGTGCGGTCGTGGGATGCGCAAGGCATTACCTTGATCCGGCGTCATGATCCGGACAGCATCACCGTTTGTTGGAGCGATGCGACCTATGGCCGCTACTCCGATCAGTTGTGGCGGGTTTGCACCGCGCGTCGCAGCGCGGTGTGCGCATTGACCGGCGAGAAGATCCGCCGTGGCGATGCGGTATTCCGCCCGAGCCCGAATCGCCGTCATCGTCCGGCCAATGCCGACGCGATGATACTGGCAAGCAAGCTCGACACCTTCCCTAGCGGCGTGGTGGCCGCACGCCTCGATGAGGCGCTTGCAGCCTGAGCCGGGGACGGCAGCGGGGCGGCATGGGCCCCGGCACGGTCCGCGCGAAGCGGATCAGTAGACGCACAGCCGTAGCTTCCGGCATCTCCTGTAGTGAAATCAGCGGTTCGTCAGGGTGGGTTGTCCACCTGGCGGGCGCAGGTTTCGCTGCGGGCGGCCGCTCTTTTGTTTTGCCCTTGTTTTGTTCCCGTGGCACGCCCTGTGCCAAACCGATGGCCGCGCGTGCGAGGTCAGGCATTGGCGCATCCATCGCAAGGCTTTTGTCTGCGGATTGATTGCGCGATTTCGCGCATCGATGTTATTGCATCGATATTGCCAATCAAGCAGCCATTCAAAATCACCCGCGCCAATAAAAAACCGGGGCGCCACTGCCGCGCCCGGTCGGGTTGCGGCGGTGGCGCCCCGGCGGGACGCTTGCGAGGCGCGCTGCCTGCGCTCAGGCGGTCTTGTCGCTGGTGGCTTCCTCTTCGAGCGCGTCGCGCGTCTCGGGCATCACGAGCCACACCATCACCACGGCCGCGGCGCCCGCCGAGGCCAGTCCCAGGAAGCTCACGGTATTGCCGAAGTGATCGGCGATGAAGCCCGCAAGCGCCGTCGACAAGGTCGCCCCAATGCCCGCCGACAGCCCGAACAGCCCGATACAGAGGTTGTAGCGCCCCTTGCCGCCCGCCACGTCGGCGGCGATCAGCGGCAGCATCACGCCGAACACCGCGGCCGAGAGGCCGTCGAGCATCTGCACCGGCACGAGGAAGTAGGGGTTGCCGACCGCCGCGAACAGCAGCGCGCGCACGGGCAGGGCGCTGAAGCCGAGGATCAGCACGGGGCGGCGGCCCCATGCCTGGGCGGTGCGGCCCACCCACGGCGACATCATCGCGACGATCGCCTGCGGCACGATGATGCAGGCCGCAATCACGAGCTGGACGTTGTCGCCCATGCCCGCCGTCACTTCGCCAGCGGCAAGGTTCAGCATGGCCGCGTTCGAGAGGTGGAACAGCACTACGCAAGCGGCGAACGTGAGCATGCGGCGGTCGCGCAGCAGATCGAAGATCGTCTCGCGCTCGCCGTCGGCGGCTTCTGACGGGGCCTTCGCGGCCTTTAGCGGCTTGGGCGCGTTGGCGTGTTTGTCGTATTCGATCATGGCGAGCGCCACCAGCGCGGGCAGCGCGAGCGCCGCCGTGAGCCAGAACACGGCGCGCGGCGAGACGTACTCGCCGCACAGGCCCATCAGGCCCGCCGCGACCGCGCTGCCGATCGACGCCCAGCGCGCATTGCGCCCGAGCCGGTCGCCCAGGTTCTGGCGGCCCACCAGGGCGAGCGCGAGCGCCGCCATCGCGGGCACCAGCATGCAACTCGCGAAGCCGTGGAAGACCTCGGCGGCCATTACCGGCACGACGGTCGGGCTGACGGCAAGCAGCATCGCCGAAATGATGATCGCGATGATCGCCCACGCGGCGGCGGCCTTCTTGTTCTTCAGCGCATCCACGGCCGCGCCGCCCGGCACCTGGCTGACCATCGCGCTGATCGTGCCCACCGAGAGCGCGAGGCCGATCTCGCCCTGGGTCCATTTGTGCGAAGCCAGATACGAGGCGATGAACGGACCGAAGCCGGTCTGCACGTTCGCCACGAAGAAGTTCAGCCAGTCGAGCGCGCGCACGCTGCGCAGGCTGGGAGTGAGTCGCGTTGTCGTGCCTGTCATTGGGCACCGCGCGCGGAAGCTGCGGGCGCGGCCGGCGTGGCCGCAGCGGCTGCGGGACTCGGGCTGACGGCGCGCACCGGCTGGTCATTGGTATAGGCCGGTGAGGCGTCCACCTGCTGGTCGCTCATCTCTAGCTGGGCTTCGAGCGCATTGTTCTTCGTGACGAAGTGCAGCGCCGACCAGTCGGCGGCGATGGTGCGGCGCTTTTCCAGCAGATCGCTCACGTCGAGCACTACGGCGAGCGGCGCGGCGCTGCCGTCGATCAACACGTCCACCACGCGGCCGACCTTTGCGCCGTTCGGGCGCTCGACGGTCGTGTCGAGCATCGGCAGACGCGTGGGGCTCGCTTCGGGCGAGCCGGCCTGCGCGCCGCCGGCCTTGGGCCGGTCGGGGATCTGCAATTGCTGGGGCGTGAGCGCGAGCGTGATGGCGGGCGTCTTGGCCTGCGTGTTGATGCGCACGGCGCTCCACGGGAAATTCGCCTTGCGATCACCAATGCCCATGAAGCCCTGCAGGTTCACGACGACTTCCTGCGGCTTGCCGCCGGGACCGGCCACCATGTCGACGGCGCGGCCCACGACCTTGCCGTCGGGCTTTTGCACTTCGCTGTCGAGCAGCGTGCGGAAGCTGCCGCGCTCGATGGTGCGGGTCTGCACGAGCGGAGCGGGCGGCGGCGCGACGGGCGTGCTGGCGGGCGTGGGCGGCGGGGGCGCGACGCGATGCGGCTTGCGCGGGGCGGGGCGCGGCTTGCGGGGGACCGGTTTGCCGCCGACCGATTCGGTCTCGCTGGCGGCTTCGGGCGCCGAGGCGGCTTCCGGCTCGCTGGCGGACATATCGGGTTCGCTCGCGGCGATGGGCGGCTCCGGCTCGGGCGGCGGGGGCGAGCGGAACAGCGAGCAGCCCGACAGTGCGAGCACAGCAAGCAAGGTCACAACGGGCGTAAGGGATACAGCAGGACGTGCGAAACCGCCTCTCATCTACAGAAACTCCAGGAGCGGCCGGCGCATGGCGCGCGGCGGGTAAAAACCGGGTCGTGAGAGTTTAACCCGCATGGGGGGCTCATTCGCCTTAAACGGCCGCCAGACGTCGATTAACTTACGTTAATGCGCCGGCAAAAAACGGCTGCCAACGCCATTAATCGATTCAGTGGGTTTAATCGTTCGTAGCGTGTGCCGCACCCAGCCTGTTTTTCACACTCGCCATTTGTCCGATCAGGCGCGTCGTCGCAAGGCGCGAGCCTGCCCTCTGCCCGCCGAAAGGGCATCGCGGGGCACCGGGGTATACGCCAAGCCCGGCGGGCCGCCGCGCCTTGCATACGGCGATATAAGCGTCGCGGCATGACCTCAATGCGATTCCTGCGATGGGAGCGCATGACGCCTTGGCCTAACCTTCGACCCAGTAAAAAGTTGTCAAAAAATAGACACGCGCCCCAAGAGCGCATCTGGCTGTGCGTCGACACCCACAAGTCAACCTGCGAGACGAACCTGATGACGGATCCCCAAGGAGAGGCGGGACCGTTTCAGCATGCTGATAAAGGAGGCACTCACCATGATGGAACCCCACGCACAGCCGATGTCCGACATCACCGACGCGGCGCTTCGTGACAGCGAAGTCGATGAAACCCTCGCGGAAGCGAGCGGTTTTCTCGACCGTTATTTCGGCATCCTCCAGCGCGGCAGTTCGGTGCGCCAGGAGTTGATTGCCGGCACCACCACCTTCCTCGCGATGGTGTATTCCGTGTTCGTCGTGCCGGGCATGCTCGGCAAAGCGGGCTTCGACACCAGCGCCGTGTTCGTGGCCGTGTGTCTGACCACGGCCTTCGGCTCGCTGCTCATGGGCCTGTGGGCGCGTCTGCCGATCGCCATCGGCTGCGCGATTTCGCTGACCGCCTTCACGGCCTTCGGCCTCGTGCTCGGCAAGGGCCTCAAGCCCGAAGTCGCGCTCGGCGCCGTGTTCCTGATGGGCCTCGTGTTCACGGCGATCTCCGTGACCGGCGTGCGCTCGTGGATCCTGCGCAATCTGCCGCACGGCATCGCGCACGGCACGGGCATCGGCATCGGGTTGTTCCTGCTGCTGATCGCGGCCAATGACGTGGGCCTCGTCGTCAAGAATCCCGGTGCGGGTCTGCCGGTGTCGCTCGGCCATATCACCTCGCTGCCGGTGATCCTCTCGGTGGTGGGGCTCGCCGCGATCTTCGGCCTCGTGCGCCGTCGCGTGCCGGGTTCGATCCTGATCGTGATCGTGGCGATTTCGGCGCTCGGGCTCGCGCTCGATCCGTCGGTGAGCTTCCACGGCGTGTTCGCCTGGCCGTCGCTCTCGGCGCCGGGCCATAGCTCGCTGATCGGCGCGATGGACATCAAGGGCGCGCTCTCGCTTAGCGTGCTGCCGAGCGTGCTCGCCCTCGTGATGACCGCCGTGTTCGACGCTACCGGCACGATCCGCGCGGTCGCGGGACAGGCGGGCCAGCTCGACGCCAACGGCCGCATCGTCAACGGCGGCCGCGCACTGACGGCCGACTCGTTGAGCTCGATCTTCTCGGGCTTCTTCGGCGGCGCGCCGGCGGCGGCCTATATCGAGTCGGCGGTGGGCGTCTCGGCGGGTGCGAAGACGGGCATGGCCGCCGCCGTGGTCGGCGTGCTGTTCCTCGCGGTGATGTTCTTCGCGCCGCTCGCGGGGCTCGTGCCGTCCTACGCCACGGCGCCTGCGCTGATGTACGTGGGCCTGATGATGCTCTCGAGCGTCGCGCGCCTCGACATGGCCGATATGGTCGATGCGATGTCGGGTCTCGTGTGCGCCGTGTTCATCGTGCTGACCGCGAACATCGTCACCGGCATCATGCTGGGCTTCTCGACGCTCGTGATCGGCCGTGTGGTGAGCGGCGAAATCAAGAAGCTCAACGTGGGCACCGTCATCATCGCCGTGGTGCTCGCGGCGTTCTACCTGGGCGGCTGGGCCATCTGATGCACTGACATCGGCATGGCCCGGTCATCGGCAAGACGGAGCCTGGCGGCCCGTCCTGCCGGCTTCACGGCTCGCGTTCGCTTCACGGCGGCGCGGGCCGTGCGGCATTTCTGGCGATGTGACTTAAGCACGCGCGAGCTCTTATTTCGGCAGGATGCTGCGCTTGCGTGGGCTGGGCTCGACGCCCACGCGCTCGTCGCGTGCGAGCACGAGCGCGACGAGCTGTTCGGCGAGTTCCTCGAAGGCCGGGTCGTCCTGCGGCACGTAGAGCCATTTGCCGAGCACCGGGTGCGCTCGCAACGCGGGGAATTCGTCGATGAGGGCCGCGTGGTGCTCCCGCGAGGTGGCCACCAGCAGGCCGTCGAATGGCTTGGCTCGGTCGGCGGCGATCAGGTACAGCAGGCCGTCCACATAGGCGGCGTCGCAGCCGAACATCGGCTTGCGCACGTAGGTGGGTTCGCGCTCGAAGGCGTCGAAGATCCAGAGCAGCGAGTTGCGGATTTTGGACGGCATGGCGGGCGCGTTCCGGAATCTGGAGGGGCAGGGCGAAACCCTCATTCTAGAGGGACGGCGTGCGAGCTTGACATCGCCGTCGTGCGACCTATGCTTAACCGTATGGTTAAGTATGAAGACGACGCGCTGAACCGCACCTTCGCGGCGCTGGCGGACCCCACGCGGCGGGCCTTGCTCGCCCACCTCGCGCAGCACGAGCGGCTCTCGGTGAGCACGCTCGCGCAGCCTTTCGCGATGTCGCTGCCCGCGGTGATGAAGCATCTGGACGTGCTAGCCGAGGCCGGTCTCGTCACGCGCGAAAAGACCGGGCGCACGGTGGCGTGCCGTCTCGCGGCGGGGCCGATGGAGAACGCGATGCAGTGGCTCGCGCACTACGAACGCTTCTGGAGCGCGGCGCTCGATCGTCTGGCCGCATTCGTGGAGGAAGACGCATGTCAGTCCAACCCATCACCGGAACCGTCGCCGCAGGCCTCGACGCTGCAACCGGCGCCGCAGCCGCTCATGCCAACGGCCCCAGTCTCATCCTCAGGCGTCGCATCAATGCGAGCGCCGCCAAGGTCTACGCGGCATGGACGCAAGCCGCGCAACTGATGCGCTGGATGCATCCGCTCGACACACTCTGCCTGCATGCCGAGGCGGATGTACGCGTGGGCGGGCGCTTTCGCGTCCTCATGCGCTCGCCCGACGGCGAGGAGCACGACGTGAGCGGCACGTATCTGGAGGTCGTGCCCGAGTCGAAGCTTGTTTTCACCTGGGCGTGGCGCAGTACGCCGGAGCGCGAATCGCGCGTGACGGTGGCGCTGCGCGCCGACGGCAACACCACGGAACTGACGTTGCGTCACGAGCGCCTGTTCGACGAAGAAGCTCGCGACGCGCATCGCGAAGGCTGGTCGAGCGCGCTCGATCATCTGGTGGAACTGTTCGAATGACGGCGTGCGCGACTTGCGCACCTGACCCGCAGCAACCCCGCAAGGAGGCAGACACGATGGAATCGCACAAGATCGTTTCGGATACCGAATGGATGGCGGCGCGCAAGGCGCTGCTTGCCGAGGAACGCGCCTTCACGCGCACGCGCGACGCGCTCGTGGCGAAGCGCATGGCGCTGCCCTGGGTGAAAGTGGAGAAGCGCTATACGTTCGAAACCCCGCAAGGCACACGCACGCTAGCCGAACTGTTCGGGCCGCGCAGCCAGTTGCTGACCTATCACTTCATGCTTGGCCCCGAGTGGGAGGAGGGCTGCCCCGGCTGCTCGTTTATCTCCGATCATGTGGACGGCATGCTGACGCATCTGGAGCACCACGACGTGACCTACGTGGCGGTGTCGCGTGCACCGCTTGCGAAGATCGAGGCCTTTAAACAGCGCATGGGCTGGCATTTTCCGTGGGTGTCGTCATATGGCAGCGACTTCAATTTCGACTTCCACGTCTCGTTCTCCGAAGCCGACAAGGCGCGCGGCAAGGCCGTCTACAACTACGCGGAGCAGGACTACATGAGCGACGAACTACCCGGCATCAGCGCGTTCTATCGCGATGATTCGGGCAACGTGTATCACACGTATTCCGCGTATGCGCGCGGCGTGGAGATGGCCTTGGGCACGTATGCGATGCTGGAATTCACGACGAAGGGGCGCAACGAGGAGCACGATATGCGCGAGTGGATGCGTCATCACGACCGCTACGAGGACAGCCCGCAGCAGCATGCGTGCTGCTCGCACGAGCCGAAGTCGTAGGCAAGGAAATCAGGCGCGCGAAAGCCGGCGCAAAGAGATTGTAAGCACAACGAAGCCGTGTGCGGCCGGGTGTACGCGTGGGCTAGAGCGACAGCTCGAACGCGGGCCGCAGCAACACCTCGATCGCCATGACGATAAGACCCATTGCGGCGGCGGCGAGTGTCAGCGTGCCATATTCGTCGTAGCGCGCGTCATAGAGGCACGCGACCACGAACAGAATGGCGAGCAGATTGGTCAGCCAGTCGAAGTTCAGCGCGAGAAGCATCGGCGTATCCGGATGCCGGGCTGAAAGACGCGCCGGCAGGTAGTGCAAACCGGCGCGATTCTATCGGATCGACCTTACGGATACGCAACAATACTGTGCTTCAGCCCACTTATTTTTGCGGAACCGGCATTTCGTCACGAATCCAGTCGGTCACGCTCGTGCGCTGCGGCTGCCAGCCCAGCAGCTTGCGCGCACGCTCGCCTCGCACGCGGCTGTTCGACCCCAGGCCGTACGACGCCATCTCGTAACCCCACTCCTCGATAGCGGCTTCGAGCGGCCAGTCCTGCGCCGCGCCGAGGCCCATCTTTTGCGCGAGCGCCGCCGTCATGGTGCGGAAATCCGCTTCGCCGCTTTCGACGAAATAGAACGTGCCCGCAGGCGTTTTCTGTAGCGCGAGGCAGTAAAGCTCGGCGACGTCCTCGACATGCACGTTCGACCAGATGTTCAGGCCGCGCCCGACGTGACGCATCACGCCGCTCTTTTGCGCCTGACGAATCAGTCGCGGCAACTGCACGCTCGCCGTGTCGGGCACCGCACCCACGCCATAGATCAGCGTATTGCAGAGCACCGCGCTTTTCACGCCGCGCTGCGCGCCGGCCAGCACGAGATCGTCGATGGCCACGCGCGCGGCCTTGTCGGGCGTCGGCGCGGGCAGGGCGTCCTCGTAGTAGATCTTGTCGGTCGGCTCGCCGCCCGATGCGTCGCCGACGATGCTCGAACCGCTCGTGTGCAGGAAGGTCTTGCCCGAGCCTTCCTGCGCGTCGAGCAGGGCTTCCACCGCGCCGCGATGGTCGCTGCTCGCCGCGTTGATCACGGCGTCGGCGGCGCGCGCTTCGCGCATCAGCAACTCGCGGTCGTCAAGCGTGCCCGCCACGGGTGCGATGTCGAGTGCTTCGAGAGCGGCGAATTGTTCGGGGCGGCGCACGAGGCCGCGCACGTCATGGCCCGCACGCGCGAGATGGGCGGCGATCGTGCCGCCGATAAAGCCGCCTGCGCCTGTCACGAATACTTTCATGGGTTCTCCCGGTGTTCAGCAAAGTCAGTACGGCGACCAGTATCGCGGCATTCGCGTCTTGCAAAAACCGTGTTAGTCTCAAATGAATCTTGACTGTGAATCAACAATGAAAACCTCGACCGACGAATTGCTCGTATTCGTCACCGTGATCGACGCAGGGTCGATCACCGCCGCCGCCGAAAAACTCCAGCAGACGGTCTCCGGCGTGAGCCGCGCGCTTACCCGCCTCGAAAAGCAGCTCGGCATCGCCTTGATCCTGCGCACCACGCGCCGCCTGCAACTGACCGAGGAGGGCGAGCTTTTTCTCGACCGGGCGCGCGCCATTCTCGCGGCGATGGAGGACGCGGAGGAAGCCGTCACGCGCCATCGCGAGCAACCGTCGGGGCGCTTGCGCGTCGATGCTGCCACGCCCTTCATGCTCCATTGCATCGTGCCGCACGTGGCCGCGTTCGCCGCGCGCTATCCGGATATCCAGCTCGAACTCACCAGCAACGAGCGCATCGTCGATCTGCTGGAGCAGCGGGTGGATATCGCGATCCGTATTGGCGCGTTGCAGGATTCCACGCTGCATGCGCGCTCGCTCGGGGTGAGCCGGCGGCGTGTGGTGGCCAGCCCGGCTTATCTCGCGGCGCATGGCACGCCGCGCACGCTGGAGGCATTGCGCGCGCATCGGCTGATCGGCTTTACGGCGCCCGCGCTGCTCAATCGCTGGCCGCTGCGGCTTCAGCCTGCACACAGCGACGATTCGGCCGATTCTGCCCAAGGCGCGCTATTCGGCGACGACGCCAACGAAGGCTTCGCAATCCAGCCCGCGCTCACGGCGTCGAGCGGCGAGACCATCCGGCAACTGGCGTTGAGCGACGCGGGCATCGCCTGTCTCTCCGATTTCATGACCGCCGCCGACCGTGCGGCGGGCCGCCTCGTGACTGTGCTCGACGACGCGCTGCTCGCCGAGCGCCAGCCGATCCACGCCGTCTACTACCGCAGCGCCGCGCTGGCCGCGCGCGTGCAGTGTTTTCTGGCGTTCATCGCCGGGCGGCTCGCACTTTAAGAGGGTCGCAGCGGCCGTACGCGGCTAGTGGATAGTCCCAGGTCGCAGGCGAGGGTGCAGAGGTTGTCTATACAGGCGCAACAGGCTAGACTGCGCTTCACTTGTATAGACAGGATTCGATCATGCTCCTCACGCCCGGCCATCTGACCCTGCCGCAACTGCGCCAAATCGCACGTGAATCGGTGAAACTCGAACTCGATCCCGCGAGCTTCGCCGCGATCGACGCGTGCGCGCGCGCCGTCGCCGACATCACGGCCAAGGGCGAGCCTGCCTACGGCATCAACACCGGCTTCGGGCGCCTCGCGAGCACGCATATCCCCACCGACCAGCTCGAACTGCTGCAACGCAACCTGGTGCTCTCGCACGCGGTGGGCGTGGGCGAGCCGATGTCGCGTCCGGTCGTGCGTCTCTTGATGGCGCTCAAGCTCTCGAGCCTGGGCCGTGGCCATTCGGGCATCCGCCGCGAAGTGATGGACGCGATGATCACGCTCTTCAACGCCGACGTGCTGCCGCTGATTCCCGTGAAGGGCTCGGTGGGCGCCTCGGGCGATCTCTCGCCGCTCGCGCATATGTCGGCGGTGCTGCTCGGCATCGGCGAAGTGTTCATCCGCGGTGAGCGCGCCAGCGCCGAAGCGGGTCTTGCCGCCGCCGGCCTCGAGCCGCTCACGCTGCAAGCCAAGGAAGGCCTGGCGCTCCTCAACGGCACCCAGGCGTCGGCGGCGCTCGCGCTCTACAACCTCTTCGCGATCGAAGATCTGTACCGCACCGCGCTCGTTTCCGGCGCGCTGTGCGTGGACGCGGCGGCCGGCTCGGTCAAGCCGTTCGATGCGCGCATTCACGAACTGCGCGGCCATCGCGGCCAGATCGAAGCGGCCTCGGCGTATCGCGCGCTGCTCGAAGGCTCGGAGATCAACCTTTCGCACCGCGACTGCGGCAAGGTGCAGGACCCGTACTCGCTGCGCTGCCAGCCGCAGGTGATGGGCGCGTGTCTGGACCAGATGCGCCACGCGGCCCAGGTGCTGCTGATCGAAGCCAATGCGGTCTCGGACAATCCGCTGATCTTCCCGGAAACGCACGAAGTGCTCTCCGGCGGCAATTTCCACGCCGAGCCGGTGGCTTTCGCCGCCGACAACCTCGCGCTGGCGGCCGCCGAAATCGGCGCGCTGGCCGAGCGCCGCATCGCGCTCCTGATCGACGCGACGCTCTCGGGCCTGCCGCCTTTCCTCGTCAAGGACGGTGGCGTGAACTCGGGCTTCATGATCGCGCACGTGACGGCCGCGGCACTCGCCTCGGAAAACAAGACGCTCGCGCATCCGGCGTCGGTGGACTCGCTGCCGACTTCCGCGAACCAGGAAGACCACGTGTCGATGGCGACCTTCGCCGCGCGCAAGCTCGCCGATATCGCGGAGAACACGGCCAACATCCTCTCGATCGAACTGCTGGCCGCGGCCCAGGGCGTGGACCTGCGTGCGCCGCACCCGACCAGCCCGGCGCTGCAGCGCGTGATGCAGTCGGTGCGCAACGAAGTGCCGCATTACGATCTGGACCGCTACTTCGCGCCCGATATCGCGGCTGTAACCCAGCTCGTGCAGAACGGCGCGATTGCGGCGCACAGCCCGTTCGCGTTCGAATCCGAAGCGCGTTAAGCCAGGGCGCCGGAGGTGGGCATCGCCGCGATGCTCACGTCCGACCTTTGAAACCCGCGATGAACGCACCGGCCTATCAGGGCATCAAGGACTTCATCCTCGCGCGCATTCATGCGGGCGAGTGGGGCGAGGGCGACCAGGTGCCGTCGGAGAACGAGCTTGCGCGCGACTTCAAGGTCGCGCGCATGACCGTGAACCGTGCGTTGCGCGAGTTGACCGCCGAACAGGTGCTCACGCGCGTGCAGGGCGCGGGCACCTTTGTCGCGCGGCCCAAGTACGAATCGACGCTGGTGGCGATCCGCAGTATTTCCGATGAAATCGTCGCGCGCGGCCACGTCTATCGCGCGCAGGTGCTGGAGATCGGCGCGATCGACGCGGATGAAGCGCTGGCCGACGAAATGGGTCTGCGCAGCGGCGCGGCCCTGTTTCACTCGCGTGTGCTGCACTTCGAAAACGACGAGCCGGTGCAGCTCGAAGAGCGCTGGGTCAATCCCGCGCTCGCGCCCGACTATACACAGCAGGATTTCACCCTCACCACGCCGAACCAGTACCTCGTGCGCGTGGCGCCGCTGCAACGCGTGGAGTACCGCATCGAGGCGCTCGCGCCCGAGGACGGCACCCGCACCCATCTGGCGATGAAAGCCGCCGAGCCGTGTCTCGTGCTGCATCGGCGTACATGGTCGCGCCAGGCGGTGGCGTCGGTGGCGAATCTCTGGCATCCGGGCAGCCGCTATCGCTTCACCGGGCATTTCTAGACGCCGGGGCGTCGTCCCGTGCTCGACTTTCTCATGTACTCCGAAGTATTGGCATGACGTCACGCCGCGCGCGTGGCCCTTTCGCGCATCCCTCATCCCCCAGTGTGTTTACGTTTCGACCCCGCTTTTCAGGGCCTAAAACGTGTTTCTCTCATTCTCCTTTCGTCGTAAAACGGGAACGCCGGTTGCGTCCTGCCTTGCGATGCAGCTAACCTTGAGGAATTGGCCAGGCGGTAGCGGCCCAGGAGGGAGACCTCGATGGAAGATTCCGGTGCAACGCTCATGCCCGTCTGGCGCGCGAATCTCGCGCTGCTCACCCGGGAAGTGGGCGCGGTCACGCGGCTCGCGCGGATGATGACGTTTTCCGAGAGCTATATGAAGCTGATCGTGTCCGGGCGGCGCGACTTCAGCGCGGAGTTCGTGCGCGGCGTGGAAGCCGTCACGGGCTTGCCCGAGGGCTGGATGGACGAAATTCACGGCGCCGGCGACGTGCCCCGGCAGGCGCGCGAGGCCATTGCCGAAGAAGCGCCGCACGCGCGCTTTCGCGGCACGGCCCACCCGGTGCGCAAGGCGCCGGTGCTGCGCGCCGAGCCGATCTTCGGGCATCGTCCGGGCGCGCGGCTGGATAGCGGTCCCCAGCCGGGAGCGGCGAAGCGCACAGCAGGCACGCGCAAGATCCGCGAACTGGCTGCGCAGGACGTGCGCAAGCTGGAGCGTCATCTGAGCATGCTGCCCGTGGACCCCGGCGCGTTGCGTGCACGCATCGAGGATGTGATCGCGCAGGCCGACCCGGGCGAGCGCGCGCGCGCCGATCTGGTCGGGCGTCTCGAGCAGATCGAAAAGCATCGCGAGTTGCTGTTGCGCCACATCGCGAGTTTGTACGCATTGCTCACGCGTCCGGGCGACGACGAGCTGTGATTGAGGTCTGAGGATAAGCGCGCGCAGGCCTCGCTCAGACGCGCAGCTCGGCGAGAATCTGTTCGGCGAGGAAGTCGCAGGGCGGGCGGTTCGAGCGCGCGCTGCGTGCGAGCACCACTTCGAGTTCCGGCAACTCCGGCAAACCGTGCTGGCGTCCGAGCGTCACGAAGGTCTCCGGCACCGCGCAGCGCGCCAGCGGCGCGACCGCGAGACCGGCCGCCACCATGCTGCACAAGCCCATCAAACTGGGGCTTTCGTACGACGTGCGATAGGTGATCTTTTCGCGCTCCAGGGCCTCGATGGCGTTCTCGCGCGCCACGCTGCCCGCGCTGAAGAGGGCGATCGGCAAGGGCCGCTCGCGCCAGATTTCCCGGCCGATCGCCGCACTCGCGCTGGCGGGGGGACCGGCCCAGACCATCGGCTCGAAGCGGATGAATTCGCCGGCGAGGCCGCCCGAGCCCGTCGTGCCGGTCACGCAGGCCAGATCGATCTTGTTCTCGCGCACGAGCGGCGCGAGCGCGCTGCTCGGCAGCCCCACCACCTGAATCTCCACCTTCGGCCAGTTCGCCGAGAACTTGCGCAGCACCGGCGGCAGCAGCGACGACGCGTAGTCGTCGGGCATGCCGATCGACACGCGGCCCTTCACCTCGGGATGCGCGAGCGAGGCCCAGGCCTCGTCGCGCAGCGCCAGCATCCGCCGCGCATAGCCGATCAGCGTATGGCCGTCGGGCGTAGGCGTGACGTTGCGCGGCGCGCGGATAAAGAGCGGCTTGCCGATCGCCTCTTCGAGCGCGCGAATCTGCATCGAGAGCGCCGCCTGCGAGCGGTGCACGAGCGCGGCGCCGCGCACGAAGCTGCCGGCATCGGCGACGGCCACCACCATCGCCAGCACGTCGAGATCGAGGGTCTTCATGGAATCAGGGTAAAAGCCAGGTCGCTATCAGAAAATCTGATAGAAAAGTTCAATATAACGCGTTTGTCTGAAGATGGCGACGCCCGTATGCTGGTCTTAAGTCCGAGCCGACCGATTCCATTGACCTTCCAATAGACCTTCCATACGGGGACCGCGATGTCGATGAGCCCGCCTGATGCTTTGAACTACGAACGATTCCAGCAATTGCAGATGCGCCTGGACATGTCGCGCGGCAAGCCTGCGCCCGAACAGCTCGATCTCTCGCGCGCCTTGCTCGACGACGCGGCGGCAGCGGGCTTTCGCGCGCGCGATGGCTTCGACTGCCGCAACTACGGCTTGCTTCTGGGTCTGCCCGAGGCGCGCGAACTGGGCGGCGAGTTGCTGGGCGTGCCGCCCGCACAGGTGGTGGCGGCGGGCAACTCCAGTCTCGAACTCATGCACGACGCGCTGGCGTTCGCCTTGCTGCATGGCGTGCCGCAAGGCGAGAGCGGCGAGCGCAGCGCGCCGTGGCGGGCGCAGGGCGACATCGCGTTTCTCTGTCCCGCGCCGGGCTACGACCGTCATTTCGCGATCTGCGAGGCGCTGGGCGTGCGTATGATCGCCGTGCCGATGCGCGCAGACGGCCCCGACATGGACGTCGTCGAGGCGCTCGTGCGCGAGGATGCCTCGATCAAGGGCATGTGGTGCATGCCGCTCTACAGCAACCCGACCGGGGCGATCTATGCCGATGACGTGGTGCGCCGGCTCGCCTCCATGCCGGCCGCTGCGCCCGATTTCCGCCTGTTCTGGGACGACGCCTACCGTTTCCATCATCTGACCGATACGGCGCACGCGACGCTCGACGTGATCGCGGCCAGCGCGGCGGCGGGGCAGGCCGATCGCGTACTGATGTTCGCCTCGCTTTCGAAGGTCACGATCGCGGGCGGCGCGCTCGCGTGGTTCGCGGCGTCGCCGCGCAACGTGGCGTGGTGGCAGCGGTGTACTTCGGTGCGCACCATCGGCCCGGACAAGCTCAACCAGTTGCGTCACGTGCGCTACGTTCGCGACCGGGCGACCCTGGACGCGCTGATGGCGCGTCATCGCGCGCTGCTCGCGCCGAAATTCGCCGCCGTGGACGAGGTGTTTCGCAGGCGGCTTGGGCAGGCGAGCGGGGTGCGCTGGAACGAGCCCGAAGGCGGCTATTTCATCAGCCTCTACGGGCCGGACGGCACCGCCCGGCGCACGGTCGAGCTCGCGGGCGAGGCGGGGCTCGTGCTCACGCCGGCGGGCGCGGCGTTCCCTTATGGCGTCGATCCGCTCGACAGCCATCTGCGCATCGCGCCGTCGTTCCCGTCGCTGGACGAGGTGCGGCTGGCGGCGGAGGGCATTGCCGTGTCGCTGCTGCGCGTGCTGGAAACCGATCAGGCGCTGGCGACCTGAGCGTTGGCGGGGAGGGTGAGCCGCGCATCGATGTGCCGGGCATCGATGTGCTAAAACGGCAGGCACATCCTCAACGTCCGAACGAGGTCCAGGTGCCCGCGTCTTTCCCGTTCGCCGCCGCTCGTCTGTCGCGTCTGCTAGTGTGCGCCTGGGCGCTCGCGGGCACGCTGGCGCAGGCGCAGCCCGCCACCCCGTCGCCCGCTGACGCCGACGCCGATCTCCCGCCCGCCACGATTGAACGCGACGTCCATCTATTCGTGATCCAGAAGGACGGCTCGGTGGAGGAACACGACGACTCGACGATGCGCGCCAACACCACGGCGGGCGTCGATGCCGTGGCACAGCGCTACGTCTGGTTCAATAAGGATATCGAAACGATCACGGCGCTCTCGGCGCAGACCCTCGATCCCGATGGCAGCGCGCACGAGGTGGGCGCAAGCGGCATCCGCGACGTGCAGGAGCCGCGCTCGGCGGGCGCGCCGACCTTCGAGGACGGCGTGCTGCGCACCGTGATTTTCCCGGGCGTGCAGCCGGGCGCGCGCGTGCGCCTCGTGTTCGCCAAGCGGCGTGCGCGGGCGCTCCAGGCGGGCACGTTCTCGTATTTCGTCGAGCCGCCCGGCGAGCCCGTCGAGTTCCAGCGCCTGATTTTCGATCTCCCGGCCGACTTGCCGCTCCATGCCGACGCGCGCGGTTACGAGGCGCTCGCGCCCGTGACCGAAAACGGCCGCACCCGCTACACCTTCGACTTCCGTCAGGGACAACTGGCGCCGCTGGAAGCGGGGGCCGTCGCGCGCGTGAACTGGGGCGCGCGCCTGATGGTGAGCACGGTGCCCGATTACGCGAGCTTCGCGGCGCGTTACCGTGAAGCCGCCGCCGACCCCACTGCGACCGATCCCGCGATCGCGGCGTTCGCGCGGGCGCTCACCGCCGGGGTGACCGATCCGCGCGAGCAGGCCGCGCGCATCTACGACTGGATGCGCCTGAACATCCGCTACGTGGCGCTCTTTCTCGGCCAGACGGCAGCGGCCCCGCATCGCGCGGTCGACATCCTGCGCGATCGCTATGGCGACTGCAAGGATCACGTGGCGCTGTTTACGGCTTTGCTGGCGGCGGTGGGGATTCGCGCCGAGGGCGCGCTGCTGAACCTCGGACCGGTGTATTCGCTGCCCTCCGTGCCGGGCTACGGCGAGGAGGCCATCAATCACATCATCGCGTGGCTGCCTGATCTCGGCCTGTTCGCCGATACCTCGTCGGGCGGCGTCGCCTTCGGCTATCTGCCGGCGGGCGTGATGGATCGCCCGGCGCTGCTCGTCGACGACGGCGTGCTCGTGCGCACGCCCGCGACGCAGCCGCGCGCGCGCTCGGCGCAACTCGACATCGACGTGGGCGAGGACGGCAATGCGTCGTATCGATACCGCGCCCAGGACGTGGGCGCGAGCGCCGAGCCGGAGCGCAACACGTTTCGCCGCGCGACGCGTCAAGTCGCGCAGCAGGTCGCCGCGCAGCGCCTGCGCCAGACCGGACTCGCGGGCACGGCGCGCCTGTCGACCAGCGCGCTCGACGCCACCAGCGGAGCGTTCGCGACTTCCACCGACGGCACGCTCGATCACCTCGTCTGGCCCGACGGCACCACGGCGCTCCCGGCGCTGAGCAGCCTGTCGGGCGGCATTGCCACGCAACTCGACAACTGGCTCGCCGTGCAGCGGCGCACCCAGCCCTGGGCCTGTGTGGGGGGCGAATACGAGGAACATGCCCGCATCGTGCTGCCCGCGTTCGTGCGCGTGACCGATTTGCCGCGCGACACGACAGCCAGCGCCGCGCAACTGGATTACTCCGCGCACTACGGATTCGATGCAGCGACGCGCACGGTGGAGGTGTCGCGCCGGATGTCGGCGCATTTCGGCGCGCAGGTCTGCACACCGGAGCAGTTCGCGCAGATGCGCGATGCGCTGCTGCGCATGCAGCGCGACGCGCACGCCCAGATCGTCGTGCGCGCGAAATCGCCCTGAACGCAGCGGCTAGCTGCTCAGCCGCCGCGCGTCGTCACCGGCACCCAGGCGCCTTGCTTGACCTGATAGAGCGTCGACGCGCCGTTCTTGAGCGCGCCGGTTTCGTCGAAGGCGATGCGCCCGGTCACGCCGTCGAAGGAGAGCGTCTTGAGCGTGGCGCGATAGACATCGGGATTCGCGGATTTCGCCGCCGCCATCGCATGAATCGCGGCCCACGTCGCGTCATAGGAAAACGGCGCATAAGCCAGCACATCGGCGCCAAAGCGGCTCTTGAACTTCTGCGCGAAACGCGGTCCTTCGGGCAGTTGCGCAAGCGGACGCCCGTACTCCCACGCCAGCGCGCCTTCGCCAGCCGGCCCGGCGAGCTGCACGAAGTCGGGGAAGGCCACGCCGCCGCCGCCCACGAACTGCGTATTCATGCTGCGCGCCTTCATCTGCTTGACGAGCGCCGCCGCCTGGCGGGCGAGGCCGCCGAAGTAGAGCAGATCGGCGTCGGCGGCCTTGATGCGCGCGAGCTGCGGGCCGAAGTCGCTCGAATCGGCGGGCGCGAAGTCGCGCGCGATCACGTTGCCGCCGTGCTCCTTGACGGTGCGCTCGAACACGTCGGCCTCGCCCTGGCCGAACGCGCTGCGGTCGTCGACGATGGCGATGCGCCGCGCCTTCACCACTTCCACGGCCCACGCGCCCGCGATGCCCGCGTTCTGGGCGTCGTTGGCGATCACCGTGAAGGTGTTGGCGAAGCCCTGCGAGGTGATGACGGGATTGGTCGCGGCCGGGTCGATCATCGGAATCCCGGCGCTCTCGTAGATGCGCGAGGCGGGAATGGCCGTACCCGAGTTGAAGTGGCCGACCACGGCGGCCACGTTCTGGTTGGCGAGACGCGCGGCGGCCTGAACGCCCAGGCGCGGATCGGCGCGGTCGTCGATGGCCACCAGCTCGAAATGCGCGGTTTGATCGCCGATCTTGATGCCCTGCGCGTTGGCGTCGTCGAGTGCGAGCTGCACGCCATTCTGCAAGTCGTGGCCGTAGTTGGCGTAGTCGCCCGTGAGCGGCGCGACGAAGCCGATGCGCACGGTGAGCGGCCCGGCCGCGCGTGCCGCGCCGCCCGGCGCCGTCGCGAGCGCGCACGCAAGCGCACCCGCGAACAGCGCGAACAGCATGGTGCGGCGGGCGGGATGGAAGGGGCGAACGGGGTGACCGGGTCGATCGGTCGGGTTTGATTGAGCGGCCGCGCGTCGGGCGCGCGAAAGCGCGCGCGATTCGATGCGTGGCGTGTGGCGCGGTCTCATCGTGACTCCTGGCGCTGTGCGGGCGCGGCGGTGTTCTTGTTCGTTACGGTCGCGCGATGCCGTCGTGGCGCGTGCGCGCGGCGAGGGCGAAGCAGCGAAGCAGATACGACAGCGCTTGGGGCAGAAGCCGGCGCGGTCCGCGTGGGTTCACGTGGACCGCGCGTGTGACCCGCATGGCCAACTGCGCGGCTGACTCCCTGTTCCTGCTTCAGCCGTGTTGCTCCGGCGGACCGCGGCGCCCCGCCGGGTCACACGCGCGGGGGCTCAGTCCAATATAGCAGGCTGACGGCGCGCCGCCGGGGCGTCGCGCGATTTCGTGTGATTTCCCGTCAGACTCGTCGGACTCAATAGCCCGACTGCAACGCGAGCATCGCTTCGCGCATTTGCACGAGCGGCGCCATGGCGCCTTCGGTGGCCCAGCTTTCGAGGTCGTCGAGCGCGCGGTTGCAGCCGTCGAGCACGACGTCCAGATCGACCGGCACGCCGTTGGCGAGCGCAAAGCGGATGATGGCCTCGAAGCGTGCGCAGTCGTCGTCGGCATAGGCGATATCGAGGTTGTTGGCGATCGTCTGGGCGATGTCGCTGCGCTCGCGGTCTTCGGCGTCGACGAAGTCGATGATGCCGCGCGCCACGTCGAGCGCGTGGTACAGCGCGATGTCGAGCCACTGGGCGGCATCGAAATCGGCGTCATGGCTGTGTTCTTCGAAGAATTCGATTGCTTCCTGCTCGTGCGTCTCGCCGCCATCGACGGCAAGGCACAACTGCTCGAAATATTCTTCCTGTTCGCTACGGATGGAATCGGACATCGGTCAATCTCTTTACTAACGGTGGGCGCGACGGCGGGGAACCCGTTCGCCGTCTGCGCATGCGGATCGCATTATAGGACGCGCCGCGTCCGCCCGCCGTCAGACCGAAGTGAAGCCGCAGTCACGCAGCAGTCACGCCACTCAGACCAGATCGACGGCCCAGGCGTCGAACCACTCGCGCGGGCGCGCGATCTGGTCCTGCGCCGCGACGATCTCCAGCTCGTAGCGGCCCGCGTCGTAGGTGGTCTTGACGACCGCGTTGACGGCCGCAAGCGTGTGCTCGAAGGCGCGCCGCAGCGTGTCGCCCAGCATCAGGCGGGCGACGAAGATCGCGCTCGTGATATCGCCCACGCCCACCGGCTGGCGCGCGAACGGGTAGAGCGGACGCTGCGCGAGCCACGCCTCGCGCTCGCTCACGATCAGCATGTTGAACGTGTCGGCGGGGCTGTTGCGGTCGAGCAGATGCTTCACCAGGATCAGCTTCGGGCCGCGTGCGATCAGCTCGCGGCAGGCGTCGACGGCTTCCTCGGCCGTCTCCAGCTCCCGGCCCACGAGCCGCTGAAGCTCGCTGTGATTGGGCATCATCGCGTCGGCCACTGCGGGCATATGTGTGACGAGAAACTCCTGGATGCCGGGCTCGACGCGGCACCCGCTGCCCTGGGCGTTGAGCGTGCCCATCACCGGGTCGCAGAAGTAGCGGGCCTGTGGATTCGCGGCCTTCACGGCGCGCACCACGTCGATCACCGACTGCGCCTGCTCGGGCGTGCCGAGATAGCCGGACAGCACGGCGTCGCAGCGCGGCAGCACGCCGATCGCGCCGATGCCTTCCACGAGTTCCATCATCTGTTCGGCGTCGATTGCGCTGCCGGTCCAGTGGCCGTACTGCGTGTGATTCGAGAATTGCACGGTGTTCAGCGGCCACACGTTCACGCCAAGGCGGCGCATGGGGAACTCGGCGGCGCTATTGCCCGCGTGGCCGAATACGACATGCGACTGGATGCTCAGAACGTTTCTCATGGTCGGTTCGCTTCGGTCTGCCTGGGAGGTTTCGGGCTTGCCTGGAGCTGTACCTGTACCGGCTGCGCGGCTGGCCCCGGCGGGTTCATCAGGCACGGTGTTTGTGGGCAGTGCAGCAACGATAACCGAATTCCCCGCGCCCAGTCGATGGGCGCGTGCGGGCGGTGTTGCGTGTCCGATGCGGTGAGCGGCGGTCCCCGGATTCCGGAGCCTACGACGCCCACGTTCAGGCCAGTTCGCGATAGAGCGCCATGTAGCGTTGCGCCGAGGCGGTCCAGCCGAAGTCCTGGCGCATGCCGCGCGCGCGCGTGTCGCGCCAGTCGCGGCTGCGCGCGTGCAGCGCGAAGGCACGGCGGATCGCGGCGCTGAGCGCATCCGGTTCGAAGCGCTCGAAGACGAAGCCGGTGGCGAGGCCGTCGGCGAGATTTTCGAGCGAGGCGTCCGTGACCGTGTCGGCGAGGCCGCCCACCCGATGCACGAGCGGCAGCGCGCCATAGGCGAGCGCGTAGAGCTGGGTGAGCCCGCAGGGCTCGAAACGCGACGGCACCATCATCACGTCCGCGCCCGCGACGATCTCGTGCGCGAGCGTCTCGTCGAAGCCCAGCTCGACCGCCACGGCGTCGGGATGCAGACGCGCCGCGCGCGCGAAGCCCTGTTCGAGGCTCGCGTCGCCGGTGCCGAGCACGACGAGCTGGCCGCCGCGCGCGACGATCTCGGGCAGCGCCGCGAGCAGCAGGTCGAGGCCCTTCTGTTCGGTGAGACGGCTCACCACGCCGAAGATGGGCGCGTCGTGCTTTTGCGCAAGATTGAAGCGCTGCTGGAGCGCCGCCTTGCAATGCAGCTTGCCGCTCATGCGCGCGACCGAGTAGCGCGCGGCGATGGCCTCGTCGTTCGCGGGACTCCACACGGCGTAGTCCACCCCATTGAGGATGCCGACCAGATCGTGTGCGCGACCCTTGAGCAGCGCTTCGAGGCCGCCTCCCTGTGCCACGGTCTGGATCTCGCGGGCGTAGGTCGGGCTGACGGTGGTGATCTTGTCGGCGTAAAACAGCCCCGCTTTCAAAAATGAAAGCTGACCGTAGAACTCGACGCCATGCATGTCGAAGAAGTCGGGCGGCAGGCCGAGTTCGTCGAATTGCTGGGCGGGAAAAATGCCCTGGTAGGCGAGGTTGTGGATCGTGAATACGCTGCGCGCGATCGCCTGGCCCGTCGTGCTGGCGTGGCCGCGCTCGCGCGCAGCGGCGCGCAGGTACGCGCCCGCGAGACCCGCGTGCCAGTCGTGCGCGTGCACGATGCGCGGCGCCCAGGCGGGGTCGAGATGCAGCGCGAGTTGCGCCGCCGCCCAGCCGAGCAGCGCGAAACGCTGGGCGTTGTCGCCGTAGGGCACGTGTTCGTCGTCCAGATACGGGTTGCCGGGCCGCGCGTAGAAGGGATCGGCGCGGATCATGTAGACGGGCAGATCGTTGCCGGGCAGGCGGCCCAGTTCGAGCGTCGCTTCGGGGGCGCCGAAGCCGCGTTCGAGCCGCGCGATCGGGCGCAGGTCGGCGAGTCCCGCCGCCACGCTCGCGAAGCCGGGCAGCAGCACGCGCGCATCGGCGCCCAGTTCGATCAGCGCGGCGGGCAGGGCGGCTGTCACGTCGGCGAGGCCGCCGGTCTTCAGGAGAGGATAGAGTTCGCTGGCTACATGCAGGACGCGGATCGTCATCGGGCGGAAATCCTTACGGTTGCGGGCGGACAGGGCGATACAGGCGGGCACGGGCGCGCCTCGCGCGACACCCGCGCGAGGCTCAGGCAGCGTGCGCCGCCGCCGGGCGGGCGCGTCAGGCGCCGCGCGGCAGATTCGCCAGCGCCTCTCGCGTCACCAGCACGATGCCGTTCTCGGTACGATAGAAGCGCTCGCCGTCGCGCACCGGGTCTTCGCCGATCACGGTGCCGTCGGGAATCACGCAGCCGCGGTCGACGACCACCTTGCGCAGCCGGCAACTCGCGCCCACGCTCACCTGTGGCAACAAGACTGCCTCGGCAATGTTGCAGAACGACTTCACGACCACATTCGTCGAGAGCACCGAGCGCGAAATCTGCGAACCCGAGATCACGCTGCCGCCGCACACGATGAGATTGGTGCCGGAGCCCTGCAAGCCGTTGAGGTCGCGCACGAACTTGGCGGGCGGCAACTGCTCCTGGTAGGTCCAGATCGGCCAGTGGCGGTCGTAGAGGTCGAGCGCGGGAATCGTCGAGGCGAGGTCCAGATTCGCCGACCAGTACGCGTCGATCGTGCCCACGTCACGCCAGTAGGGTTCGGCGCTCGCGTCCGACGACACGCAGGACATGCTGAACGGATGCGCGATCGCATGGCCGTCGCTGACCACGCGCGGAATGATGTCCTTGCCGAAGTCGTGATCGGTGGTGCCGCTCGCGATGTTCTCCTCGAGCAGCCTGAAGAGATACTCGGTGTCGAACACATAAATGCCCATGCTCGCGAGCGCGATGTCGGGGTGGCCGGGCATCGCGGGCGGGTCGTCGGGTTTTTCGACGAAGCCCGTCACGCGGCGCGATTCGTCGACAGCCATGACGCCGAAGGCGCGCGCATCCAGACGCGGCACCTCGATGCAGCCGACCGTGCAGTCGGCGCCGCTCGCGGCGTGGTCGGCCACCATGCGCGTGTAATCCATCTTGTAGATGTGGTCGCCGGCCAGCACCACGACGTATTTCGGCGAGATCGAGCGGATGATGTCGAGGTTCTGGTAGACGGCGTCGGCCGTGCCGCGATACCAGTGCGCGCCCTCGACGCGCTGCTGCGCAGGCCAGAGATCGAGAAACTCGTTGAACTCGCCGCGCAGGAAACCCCAGCCGCGCTGCAGATGGCGCAGCAGCGAGTGCGCCTTGTACTGCGTGACCACGGCGATGCGGCGTATCCCGGAGTTCAGGCAGTTCGAGAGGGCGAAATCGATGATGCGGTACTTGCCGCCAAAGTGGACCGCGGGCTTCACGCGCTTGTTGGTGAGCGGGCCGAGGCGCGTGCCGCGACCGCCCGCGAGCACGATGGCGAGCGTGGTGCGTTGCAGATCGTTGAGGCTTGCCGGAGTTTCCATCGTCGTCTCCTTGTTGTACCCCCGGTGTCCCTGGGTCGCGTTTTGCCTGAGCGCTTCGGCCTGCCTGCTGCTCTGCGTCGTTTTTATGACCGCGCTCTGAATGTTCTAGCACCGAATGCGGCGTTGCGCGAATCCATTGCGCGCTTGAGCCAGAACAAGCCCGATCAGTGGGAGAAGCAAGCGGCTTGCCTGCCCACGGCAGCGCTGCGGCGCGCGCCGCCGCCGACGCGTGCGGCCCATGCCCGCTAGAATCGCTGGCGGTTCGCGCGCGGCTTCGCCCTTGGTCCTTCTTCCGATGGGCGACCTGCGCGACGCGGCCACGCCCTTCATCACGACTTTGCCCATGCCATCGATCCGCAAGCTTTCCGCCATCGCCGCCTGCTGCGCCGCCGCATTGAGTCTCGTGGCCTGCGCGGCCGGGAGCGCTGCCTCTTCCGCCCAGACGTCTGCCGCCACCCCCGCCGTAACAGCATCGGCCGCCTCCGACGGCCCGGCCTACGGTCCTGAACTCCAGGGCTTCGACTATCCGCACCCGGTGCACGACTTCAGCTTCACGTCGCAAGGCCAGACCTTGCACATGGCCTATATGGACGTGCAGCCGCAACAGCCCAATGGCCGCACGGCGGTGCTGCTGCATGGCAAGAACTTCTGCGCGGCCACCTGGGGCGACACCATCACGCGCCTGAGCGCCGCCGGTTATCGCGTGATCGCCCCCGACCAGATCGGCTTCTGCAAATCGAGCAAGCCCGCCGCGTATCAGTTCAGCTTCCAGCAGCTCGCGCGCAACACGCATGCACTGCTGGCATCGCTTGGCATCGAACGCGCGACCGTCATCGGCCATTCGACGGGCGGCATGCTCGCGGTGCGTTATGGCCTGATGTATCCGCGCGAAACCGAGCAACTGGTGCTCGTGAACCCCATTGGTCTGGAGGACTGGAAGGCCAAGGGCGTGCCGTCGCTCTCCGTGGACGACTGGTATGCGCGCGAGTTGAAGACGAGCGCCGACGGTATCCGCCGCTATGAACAGTCGACTTATTACGCGGGCAGCTGGAACGCGCGCTACGAGCCGTGGGTGCAGATGCTGGCGGGGATGTACCGGGGGCCTGGCAAGGAGCAGGTCGCGTGGGATTCGGCGCTGCTTTACGACATGATCTACACGCAGCCCGTGGTCTATGAATTCGGCCAGCTACGCATGCCGACGCTGCTCTTGATCGGGCAGAAGGACACGACCGCGATCGGCAAGGATGCCGCGCCGCCCGAGGTGCGCGCGCAGCTTGGCCATTATCCGGAGCTGGGACGTGCGGCGGCGAAGGCGATTCCTCATGCCACGCTGGTGGAGTTCCCCGATGCGGGTCACGCGCCGCAAATGCAGGATCCCGAAGCGTTCCACGCGGCCTTGCTGAAGGGGCTCGCGGCGCTGCCGCAGCAGGCGAACTGAGCAGCCTGATTTCCACGCCGTAGCGCGAGCCTCAATGCAAAGCGGGCGCATCCCGATCGGGATGCGCCCGCTTTTTTACGTCTACAGGCTGACAGTCAGCGCGCGGCGGCCATCTCGTCGCGCACCTCGGCGGTGATCTCGAACGAACGCAGGCGCTTCGCGTGATCGTAGATCTGCGCGGTGACGATCAGCTCGTCGGCGCCGGTCTGCTCGATCACGGAGGCGAGGCCCGCGCGCACGTTTTCACGATCGCCAATCACCGAGCAGGCGAGCGAATGCGCCACGCCCGCCAGTTCGAGCTCGTTGGCGGCGATCTGCTCGACCGGCGGCGGCAGTTGCCCCGGCGTGCCGCGTCGCAGGTTGACGAACTGTTGCTGTAGCGAGGTGAAGAGCAGGCGCGCTTCCTCATTACTTTCCGCGGCGAAGACGTTCACGCCCACCATCGCATGCGGTTTCGCGAGCGTCGCGGACGGGCGGAACTGCGAGCGATAGACGCGCAGCGCAGTGAGCAGGTGGTCGGGCGCGAAGTGCGAGGCGAAGGCGAAGGGCAGACCCATTGCCGCGGCCAGTTGCGCGCCGAACAGGCTCGAGCCGAGGATATAGAGCGGCACATTCAGACCGGCGCCCGGCACGGCGCGCACGCGCTGGCCTTCGACCGGCGCGCCGAACAGGCGCTGCAATTCCGCGACGTCGTCGGGGAATGCCTCGGCGCTCGCCTGAAGGTCGCGGCGTAGCGCGCGCGCCGTGGTCTGGTCGGTGCCCGGCGCGCGTCCGAGGCCGAGGTCGATGCGGCCGGGATAGAGCGCTTCGAGCGTGCCGAACTGCTCCGCGATCAGCAGCGGTGCGTGGTTGGGCAACATGATGCCGCCCGAACCCACGCGGATCGTCTTCGTGCCGCCCGCCACATAGCCGATCACGACCGAGGTGGCGGCGCTCGCGATGCCCGTCATGTTGTGATGCTCGGCCAGCCAGTAGCGCTGGTAGCCCCAGCGTTCGGCGTGCTGGGCGAGATCGAGCGTGTTGCGCAACGCGGCGCCGGCATGCGAGCCGGCGGGCACGGGCGAAAGATCGAGTACGGAAAAGGGAATCATGGGGACGTTCCGGTGGGGTTCGGTGTGCGGCTGTCTGACAAGGCGCTGCCGCGCGGTGCTGCTAGCTCGCTGCACGCTGCAAGGCAGACGCAAGGTGGCGGCCATTGTGCCAAAGCCCATCCGACTCTGCTGACGGCCAACGGGAACCCACACGCGCGGCGTGGTTTCCGTTTGTGCAGGTTGTAGGGAGATTCAATTCAGAATGAATGGATTATCTCAATTTGAATCGGAATTATTCTTGTTTAACTGGACATTCACGCACATTTAATTCAATCTTGTTAAAGTTTCTTTGCGATATGCTTACTGATTTTTTTCAGACAGAAAAATACTGGAAGCAAGGTGTGAAAGGCCTGAAATCATTGCCTGGGTTGCAATCCTGAGAAGGATTTTTGCGCGGAGTGGGGCAGCGTCAAACGGGGGTTGCTGCTACAATTTTTTGCGCTGAAACAGGGCGCGAGCATGATGCTCGCAACATATTTTTAGAGTCCCCTTAATCAAGTCGTCAAATTAATTTGCGCTACATCAAAGTGCGTGTCCTCGTCTGAGGGCTTTAAGTCCTCTTTAGTCTGCTTTAGACCGCGTGATTCCCTTGGTCGCGCATATGCGGCGCAGATAGATACGCGTCTGATTAATTATGAAATTCTGGGTAGGACGAATGGTCCGAGGCGAAATGCGTGAGCGGGGCAATATCTCGCGCGATGCGCGGCGTATTGGCCGCGACGAAGCCGCGCAGCCTGCACGATCGCGCGCGTCACGTGAAGCTCGTGCTGTTCAACGAGGCTGCGCGGCATGACGACATCGCTCTATGCTCTCTGGCCATTCGCCTGGTGGCTGCTGGCGGCGCTGTGCGGCGCGGCCACCTTCTACGCTATCAGTGCAGCCTTGACGATGCCGCGCTTTGGCAGTGCCGCCCTGGTGCGCGAGGCCGCGCGGCGCGCCCGCGCGCTCGTGTTGCCGCCGGTGAGCGTGCTCAAGCCGCTATGTGGCGCCGAGCCGCGTCTGTACGAAAACCTCGCGACCTTCTGCGAGCAGCACCATCCGCGCTATCAGTTGATCTTTGGCGTGTCGTCGTCCAGCGATCCGGCCGTTGAGGTCGTACGGCGCCTGCAAGCTGCGTATCCCGGCCACGACATCGAACTGGTGATCGATGCGCGCGTGCATGGCAGCAACCTCAAGGTCAGCAACCTCATCAACATGGCCGAGCATGCCCGCCACGATGTGCTGGTCGTGGCCGACAGCGATATCGCCGTGGAGCCCGATTATCTGGAGATCGTGACGGCGCCGCTCGCCGACCCGAAAGTGGGCGTGGTCACGTGTCTCTATAGTGCGCGCAGCATCCACGGCTTCTGGCCGCGCGTGGGGGCGCTCTTTATCAACGAATGGTTCGCGCCCTCGGTGCGCGTGGCCCACTCGACGGGTTCGCGCGCGTTCGGTTTCGGCGCGACGCTGGCGCTCTCGCGTGGCACGCTGGAACGCATCGGCGGCTTCATGGCGCTCAAGGATTGCCTCGCCGACGACTATCTGCTGGCCCGCTTCGCGCGCGATCATGGCCTTGCCACGGTGCTCGCGCCGGTGCTGGTCGCCACTGACGTGATCGAGCCGAATTTCCGCACGCTGTGGCTGCGCGAGACGCGCTGGCTGCGCACCATCCGCTCGGTCAATCCGGCGGGTTTCGCGTCGCTCTTTATTACCTTCACGTCGCCCTGGCTGCTGATCGGCGCGCTCGCCTACGCGGTGCTGTATCAAGGCAGCGGCGGCGTGCCACTGTGCGCCGGAGCGCGCGCCGCGCTGGCCGCGTTCGGCACGAGCACGGCTGGCGGTATCATCGCCCGATTGGCGCTGCATGCGCGCAGTTCGGCCGTCGCGGGCGCGTTCTGGCGCGACCTGCCGCTCGTGCCGCTGCGCGACGCGCTGCTGTTGCTGCAATGGCTGGCCGCCGTGTTCGGCTCCCATGTGATCTGGCGCGGTGTGCGCGTGCCGGTGGCCAACGCCGATGGCGCAGACGCCGCTGAGCGTGTCGAAAGGGCCGAAAGGGTCGAACGCACGGCGAGGCCCGCGCCGGGCGAGGCGCGCGTGGTGAGCGCGACCCGTCGGCGCGCGGCTGTCGAGGTCACGGATGGTCGCTAGGACGCTGCCGCGCCGCTAGCAGACCCCTTACGGATTCGTCGCGCGCAGCGCTGGTTCTCACCGGCGCGCGCGCAATCATTCATTTATTGTCCCGATATCAAACGGGTTGCCGGAGCACTCATCT
>NZ_CAJMZK010000036.1:0-85773 GCF_905220265.1 Paraburkholderia sp. J67 | reverse complement strand
AGTGCTGCCCCGCACAGGGGCAACGCTAATAGACCGACAAGAAAACAAGAAAATGCCAACACCCGAAAGCCCCGCCAGCAGAATCCCAAAAGACCAAACCAAAAAACCGATACCTAGGCCGAAGCATTCTCAAATACCGAACACGCCGCACATACACGCGGCCCCCGCCAGGGTTTCCACGTACCACGCCTCGCGGCGAGCGCCAAAGTCCCATTTCCCCCCGCCCCCACCCCATCACCATTCGCTTTAACCGATAGCTCATATCTGGGTTTCGGCCTATCTGCCAAAAAAACCTCCCTCCTAGAATAGCTCCGCCCTTCATAGAAAACGCCTCAGAAGCCGCCCGCCAAAACCCAACCCGCGCGGAGCGCCGCCGAAAAAACCAACCACGAGGATCCGGAGCATGTCGCACACCCCTTACCTGGCTGCCGCCATTGCCATCGCCACACTCGTCAACACGGGTTTCGCCAGCGCCGCCGCGCCGCTCACCCAGCTTGGCAAGCCTGAAGGACAGGTCAACATCATCGCGTGGCCCGGTTATATCGAGCGCGGCGACACCGACAAGAAATACGACTGGGTCACCGGCTTCGAAAAGGAATCCGGTTGCAAGGTCAACGTGAAGACCGCCGCCACCTCGGACGAAATGGTCACGCTGATGAACCAGGGCGGCTACGACCTCGTGACGGCGTCGGGCGACGCCAGCCTGCGTCTCGTCTACGGCAAGAAGGTGCAACCGATCAACACGGCGCTGATCCCGGCCTGGAGCACGGTCGAACCGCGTCTGCAAAACGCGCCGTGGCACACCGTCAACGGCGTGCACTACGGCGTGCCGTACCAGTGGGGCGCAAACTTCCTCGCCTACAACACCAAGATCTTCCCGAAGGCGCCCACGTCGTGGTCCGTCGTGTTCGAGCAACAGACGCTGCCCGACGGCAAGAGCAACAAGGGCCGCGTGCAGGCCTACAACGGCGCGATCTATGTGGCCGACGCCGCCGTCTATCTGATGCACAAGAAGCCCGCGCTCGGCATCAAGGACCCGTACGAGTTGAATGAAGCGCAGTACGCAGAAGTGCTCAAGGTGCTGCGCGCACAAAAGCCGCTCGTGCACCGCTATTGGCACGACGTCACCGTGCAGATGAACGACTTCAAGAACGAGGGCATCGCCGTGTCGAGCGCCTGGGGCTATACGGTCAACTCGCTGCAAGGCGAGAAGTTCCCGATCGCCGCGACGATCCCGCAGGAAGGCGCCACCGGCTGGGCCGACACGACCATGATGCACGCCGATGCGCCGCATCCCGTGTGCGCCTACAAGTGGATGAACTGGTCGCTCAACCGCAAGCTCCAGGCCGATCTCGCCGAATGGTTCGGCTCGAACCCGGTGATTTCGGGCGGCTGCAGCCAGAAGGCCGTGGGCGGGTCGAACTTCTGCTCGGCAAACGGCTATGACCGCTTCGACCAGATCCACTTCTGGAAGACGCCGGTGGCCACGTGCTCGCAAGGTCAATGCGTGCCGTACAGCCGCTGGACCCAGGACTTCATCTCGATCATGGGCGGTCGATAGGATTCCAGACTATCCACCAACCCGATCCGCACCGACTCACGCATCCCGCAGGAACCGCTATGAACAGCGCAGTGGAATTCTCGAAGGTCTCGCGCCACTTTGACGGCGTGCGCGCCGTGGACGACGTCTCGCTCGTGGTCGAAGACGGCGAATTCTTTTCGATGCTCGGGCCGTCCGGCTCGGGCAAGACCACCTGTCTGCGCCTCATCGCGGGCTTCGAGCAGCCGACTGCGGGACGCGTGGTGCTGCATGGCCGCGACGCCACCGGCCTGCCGCCCTATCAGCGCGACGTCAACACGGTGTTTCAGGACTACGCGCTGTTCCCGCACATGAACATTCGCGACAACGTCGCGTATGGTCTGCTGGTGAGCGGTGTCGACAAGCGCACGCGCCATCGTCAGGCGGAAGAGGCGCTGGATCTGGTGGCGCTAGGCGGCTATGGCGCGCGGCGGCCCGGTCAGCTTTCGGGCGGTCAGCGCCAACGCGTCGCGCTCGCCCGCGCGCTCGTGCGCCGCCCGCGCATTCTGTTGCTCGACGAGCCGCTCGGCGCGCTCGACCTCAAGCTGCGCGAGCAGATGCAGACCGAACTGAAATCGCTGCAACGCAAGCTCGGCATCACCTTCGTCTATGTCACGCACGATCAGGGCGAGGCCTTGTCGATGTCGGACCGCGTGGCCGTCTTCAACAAGGGGCGCATCGAGCAGGTGGATACGCCGCGCAATCTCTATACGCGCCCGGCCACGCCCTTCGTCGCCGATTTCGTTGGGACCTCTAATGTCATTGCCGACACCGCTTCACTACAACTCGTCGGCACGGCCAAGCCGTTCTCGATTCGCCCCGAGCATATCCGCTTCGCCCAAGGCACGAGTACCAGCACAGACGACGTGCGCCTGCTTGGCACGCTGATCGATATCCAGTACTACGGCGCGACGAGCCGCTTCGAAGTGCGCTCGCAAGCCGGCCAGATGCTGGCCGTCACCGTGGCCAATCAGGACGATGCGGGCACCGTGCTGCCCGCCGTTGGCGAGAACGTGACGCTGGCCTGGCCGCGTCGCTCGATGGTCGCGCTGGAGCAACGGGGATGACCATGGCGACAACCTCCAACTCCGCCGTGCCGCGCGCGCCCGTCGCACGCGACGGCCTCGTTCGCCGCGTCTGCGGTTTTCTGCATCGCCACGCGAACCTGTCGCTGCTCTTGCTGCTGTTGCCGCCGCTGCTGTGGTTCGGCGTGGTGTATCTGGGGTCGCTCTTCGCGTTGCTGCTACAAAGCGTGTGGCGCTTCGACGACTTCACGATGGCCGTCAGCCCCGATTTCACGCTCGCGAACTATCTCGCGCTGATCCGCGACGCCGCCAATCTCGACGTGGTCCTGCGCACCACCGCGATGGCCGCTTGCGTGACGCTCGCGAGCGCCCTGCTGGCGTTTCCCGTCGCCTATTACATGGCGCGCTACGCGAAGGGCTGGAAAAAGGGCCTCTTTTACGTGGCCGTGATGCTGCCGATGTGGGCAAGCTATATCGTCAAGGTCTATGCGTGGACCGTGATTCTCGCGCAGGGCGGCATTCTCTACTGGTTCATCGACATGCTGCATCTGCGCGGCGCGCTCGAGGCGCTGCTGCGCCTGCCGGTCGTGGGCGGCGACTCGCTTTCCACCTCCAATATCGGCCGCTTCCTGGTCTTCACCTATATCTGGCTGCCGTTCATGATCCTGCCGATCCAGGCCGCCATCGAACGCATTCCCGCCAATCTGCTGCAAGCGTCCGCCGACCTCGGCGCACATCCGCGCCAGACCTTCCGCACCGTGATCCTGCCGCTCGCGTTTCCGGGCATCGTGGCGGGCTCGATCTTCACGTTCTCGCTCACGCTCGGCGATTACATCATTCCGCAACTGGTCGGCCCGAGCGGCCTGTTCATCGGCACCATGGTCTATACGATGCAAGGCTCGATCGGCAACGTGCCGATGGCCGCCGCCTTCACTGTCGTGCCGATGCTGCTGATCGGCGTGTATCTCGTCATCGCCAAACGCCTCGGAGCCTTCGATGCACTCTGACGCCCAACCCTCGCGCCTGTTGCGCTGCGCCGCCTGGGGCGGCCTCGCCTTCCTGCACTTGCCGATCCTGGTGGTCGCGCTCTATGCGTTCAATACCGAGACCAGCGCGTTCAGCTTCCCGCTCAAGGGCTTCACGCTGCACTGGTTCGCCGACGCCTTCGCGCGCGACGATATGCTCGACGCCGCGTGGCTCTCCGTGAAGGTCGCGGCGCTTGCGACGCTGCTCGCGGTGATCCTCGGCACCGTGGCGGCGCTCGGGCTGTACCGCCGCAACTTCTTCGGCAAGGAAGCCATTACCTTCGCGCTGATCCTGCCGATCGCGCTGCCCGGCATCATCACCGGCATCGCCCTGCTCTCCGCGTTCAAGACCGCGAATCTGGACCTCGGGTTCTGGACCATCGCGGTGGGTCACGGCACGTTCTGCGTGGTGATGGTCTACAACAACGTGGTCGCGCGGCTGCGCCGCCTGCCCGCCAGCCTGATCGAAGCGTCGATGGATCTGGGCGCGGATAGCTGGCAGACCTTCCGCCATATCGTGCTGCCGCAGATCGCCACGGCGTTGCTTGCGGGCGCGATCCTCGCCTTTGCCCTGAGCTTCGACGAAATCATCGTCACGACCTTCACGGCGGGTCAGGAACGCACACTGCCGATCTGGCTGCTCAACCAGCTTTCGCGGCCGCGCGATGTGCCCATCACCAACGTGGTCGCGCTGATGGTGATGGCGGTCACGATGATCCCGATTTTTGGCGCGTGGTATCTCACGCGCGATACTGAAAGCACCGCGGGCAGCAGCCGATAATCCCGCATCGGCAAACCCCGTACTTCTCGCACGCAATGGCTCAATGAAGAGAGATCACATGGAAAAATCGTTGCAAACCAGCCTCCTGATCGGCGGTGAATTCGTACCGGGCCAGGGCAGCAAGGAAAACGTCTTCAACCCGTCGACGGGCGAAGTCATCGCGCTAGTGGCCGAGGCCTCGCTCGAACAGGTGCAGGCCGCCACCGCCGCCGCGAGCCGCGCGTGGCCCGCCTGGGCGCGCAGCACGCCGAAGGATCGCGCGACGCTGCTGCTCAAGCTCGCCGACGCCATCGAATCACGCGCCACCGAATTCGCGCGGCTCGAATCGCTGAACTGCGGCAAGCCGTATCTGGGCGCGCTCAACGATGAAATCCCCGCCGTCGCCGACGTGTTCCGCTTCTTCGCGGGCGCCTGCCGCACGCAGCACGGTCCCATCGCCGGGGAATATCTCGAAGGCCATACGAGCATGATCCGGCGCGATCCGATCGGCGTGGTCGCGTCCATCGCGCCCTGGAATTACCCGCTGATGATGGCCGCGTGGAAACTCGCGCCGGCCGTGGCCGCGGGCAACACCGTCGTGCTCAAGCCTTCGGAGCAGACGCCGCTCACCACGCTCAAGCTCGCCGAACTGATCGCCGCGATCTTCCCGGCAGGCGTCATCAACGTGGTGACGGGGCGCGGCGACACCGTGGGCGCGCCGCTCATCACGCAACCGCAAGTGCGCATGATCTCGATCACGGGCGATGTCTCGACGGGTCAGCGCATTCTCGAAGCCGCCTCGCGCTCGGTGAAGCGCACGCATCTGGAACTGGGCGGCAAGGCGCCCGTCATCGTGTTCGACGATGCCGATCTCGACGAAGTGGTCGCGGGCCTGCGCACGTTCGGCTTCTACAACGCGGGGCAGGACTGCACGGCCGCGTGCCGCATCTATGCCGAAGGCAAGATCTACGACAGGCTGGTAGCCGACCTGTCGAGCGCCGTTGGCTCGATCCGCTACGGCGAGCAGCACATGGAAGGCGTGGAGATGGGCCCGCTGATCTCCGAGCGGCAGCGCGGCCGCGTGGCGAGCTTCGTCGAGCGCGCCGCCAGCCTGAAGCACATCGAAATCACCACGGGCGGCAAGATCGCCGACACGCGCGGCTTCTTCTACGAGCCGACCGTCATCGCGGGCGCGCGTCAGGACGACGAGATCGTGCGCCGCGAGGTGTTCGGCCCGGTTGTTTCGGTCACGCGTTTCGAAGGCACGGAGCAGGCCATCGACTGGGCCAACGATTCGGACTTCGGCCTCGCGAGTTCGGTGTGGACGCGCGACGTCAACAAGGCGTTCAAGGTCGCTGCCGAACTGCAATACGGCTGCACGTGGATCAACACGCACTTCACGCTGGTGAGCGAAATGCCGCACGGCGGCATGAAGCGCTCGGGCTACGGCAAGGATATGTCGATGTTCGCGCTGGAGGAATACACCTGCGCGCGGCATATCATGGCGCGCTTCTCGTAAGCGATTAACCGCGACGCGTGCAGAACCCGCTTCTGCACGCGTACGCGGGGCGTCGGCCACATTCTGCGCATCAGGGGAAGGTTTTCCTTCTCCCCACCCCCTACTCCCACGCCGCTCGCAATTTCATCTCACGTGCCCTGATTTCGATAAAGGTGCGCACGCACCGATTCGGAATTCTCGTGTATTCATTTAGCCTGATTACGCCAAAACTATCCTGATCGACGGGCATAGCCCGCAGGACTCAGGAGGCTTCAGGCATGCGCGACAACACGACCGGGCGCGATATGGCGCTTCAGGGCGACATCACCGACCACGGCGGCAAGATCATCGACGGCGCACCCGATCGAACCCATATGGGGCGAAGCGTGGCGCTGGAAGGGCATCGCGTCGCCTGTCCGACATGCGGCGGGGAATTCCACATCATCGCAACCAGCGAGAACACCCACGGTGGCAGACGCATTGCTTACCTGGGCGACAAAACGACTTGCGGTGCGACGTTGCAAAAGGCGTCCACATGAAGGGCACCCTGCTGCCAACCGCGTTCCCCACGCTGTCGATGCGCGCACGGGCGCTGCGCGAAGCATTGACCGTGCGGCGTGTACGCGGCCACGAAGGCATCGGCCAGCTCTTCGAATATCGCATCGAGGCCACGGCGCCTCGCCCATTCGATGTGCTCGATCGCTTCATGTACGACGATATCGATCTGGACCGGATACGCGATACACCGGCCACCGTCACGATCGATCTGGAAAACCTCGGCGCGCATGCTTTTGTGGCGCGCGGCGCGGGCGCGCGCGAAATAAGCGGGCTGATTGCATCCGCCAACGTGCTGGGCACCGAGGGCAAATGCATCGTCTATGAATTCGTGCTACGTCCCTGGATATGGCCCGCTACGCTACGCAGCAATTCGCGCGTCTGGAATGGATCGATCCTCGATTGCATGACCGACGTGCTGCGGCCTTATCAGGGGGAAATCGACTGGCGCATTACGGGCAATACCGGGCCGGGCGCCAATCCTGAGCGCGACTTGATACGCCAGGCGTGGGAAACCGACTGGAATTTTTTCCTGCGCCTTTGCGAAGAATTCGGCTATCTCGTGTGGTTCGAACATCGCGACGGCACCCACGTGCTAGTCATTGCCAACAACACGCGCGCGTGCCCTGAACACGACTTTCCCTTCGACACCTTGCCCTATCACACCAGCGGCGGCAACGCGAACGAAGAACATATAACGGCATTCGTGTATTCGAGCGCCTCTACCATCGGCACCGTTGCGGTTCACGACCACAGCTATATGTCGCCGCGCCAGCGTGTTGGCAGTTCGCCCTACTCAGTTGAATATGGCGATTCCCGGGACCAGCACAGCTTCCATCACGAAACCTATACGCTCGCGGAATTCGCTCAACCCAAAACACGACTGGATGCCCCCGAAGCCGGTGAGGCCTGGCAGGAAGACGCTCGCCACCTCGCACGCGTCAAACTGGAAGCGCAACGCTGCTCGGGACGATACGCACGCGGCGAAGGTCCACTGCGCGGCATTCAATCGGGCAAAACGTTCAAACTCGCGCGCTATCCCCATCATGCGGCCAATCGGGCGTACGTGGTCACACGCGTGGACCTGGATATCCGCGAATTGCCAACGACTTCTGGCACGCTGCCCCAGCACACTACGGCCTGTTCATTTGAAGTCGTACCCGCCGATGAACCTTACCGGATGCCCCAGATCACGCCGCGCCCGCGTATTGATAGCTGTGAATATGCGGTCATTGTTTCGCCCAACGAATACGAAATCTGGATAGATGAACACAATCGCGTACTGATTCAATATCCGTGGGATCGCGAGGGAATATATGACGGGCGGAAATCCATATGGGTACGCCTGGCCTCGCCGTGGCAAGGCGAACAGATGGGCGTAATCGCGCACGCACGCCGCGGCGACGCCGTTCTGGTGACGTACATCAATGGCGATCCGGACCGCCCCGTGGTTTGCGCCTTCGTGCCCGATATCGACCATAGACCGCCCTGGGCACTGCCCGCGAATCAGGCGCTATCGGGCATGCGCTCGCGTAGTCTCGAACATGGGACGCAGTCGAATCATCTGGCACTGGACGATACGCCCGGCAGGCTACAGGCGCAGATTGCCAGCGATCACGGTAAATCGAGCATCAGCCTGGGCTATAACACGCGCATCGACGGCAATAAGGGCCGCCAGGACGCGCGCGGCGAAGGCATCGAGGCAAGAACCGATTTCTGGGGTGTGCTGCGCGCCGCAAAGGGATGGCTGGTCACGAGCTTCGCGCGCGCGAGCGCGGCTGGCAAGGTCAAGGATATGGATGAAACGCTCTCTCGGCTGAATGAGGCGCGGGGTATCCATGAGGAACTGGCGCGGGTGGCGCAACGGCACGGTGCGCAGCCGGCTGCGAGTAATCAGAACGAGGTGACTAGCGCGATTGAGAGCGCCAATGCCGCACTACGCGGGAGCGGGGACGTCGATTTTCCGGAGCTTGAAGTGCCCGATATTGTTATTTCCAGCGCGGCTAATGTGCATTCTTCCGCTGAAGGTAGCACGCAGATCGTAAGTGGTGAACACACTGCATTGACCTCGGGTGGCCATATCGCGTTTGCGGCGGTCAGGTCGTTTTTTGTGTCGGTGGGGAAAGCCGTTTCCGTGTTTGCGTCGAAGTCCATCACGTTGATCACGCCGGGCCGGGTTCGTGTCGAATCGCAAACCGACGATCTCGACCTGATCGCACGCAAAGTCGTCCATATCCTGAGCGAACAGAAAGAAATACTGATAACGGGGAAGCGCATAGTTTTGAACGGTGGCGGAACGGAATTGACGCTAGGCGAGGACGGCATATTCGGTTTTACCGATGGAAAATTCCTTGTCCACGCCGCAACGCATGCGACCGATAAGCCGCAGGCAGTTCCCGTCAAGGCACCGATTACGGATATTGGAGAAGCAAAGGTCGTCGATCGTTATGTCTTGCCGGACGATGGTTCAGGGCTAGTCATGGCGCAACAGCGCTACAGAATCAAGCTTCAGGACGGACAAGTGATCGAGGGTATATCGAACGTACATGGGCAAACATCGCTTGTGATGAGTGACAGTATTCAGATAGCGGAACTCCAACTATTGCGCAAAGACGGCACGGTGAGGGGTATCTATCGGCCGGGTTTGACAAGGGCAGTAGGTATCGCATTCAAATCCTCCGGGAGCGATCAGCGATGAGCGATGAACAAGACGTAGACGAGTACCAGAAAGTCGGCCCGTATCTGCTGAAAAAACTCAAACCCGGCCCGACCACTGCTGAATTCGAACCGACCTATGCCCCATGCACGCCGGACAGGTGGGGAATGCGCTTCTCCGACATCGATCCGCAACGCAGGGGACGACTTATGTATCCCGTGGCGCGCGACTATGCGAAAGCGATTCATGATCTACTAATCAACAAAATTAAATGGGGCAATGCCTATTTCGGGTCGGGCATTGCGGAACCTGTACTTATGCTCACGTGGCCTATTGATCGCGAACAATTCAATAAATTTTTCGATCTGATTAAGCCAATCATCGGAGCCCCATTGGCCAGCCACGCAGATGGCTTTGGCATCCCGGAATCCGCGATGCCCGCAATCGTGTCCTACACCCCATCATCATCGTTTGAACAGGGCGCGTTTGCGCCGAATAGCTGGGAGATGCGCCTCAATCTCGGCACGTTGGAGGACATATTTAAGGTCAAAGAAGTCGCACCAACTGCGGGCGGTCGTGAAAGTCAAACGCAAAAACTCGAATCTTTCGCCGATACGCTTTACCACGAATCGCGACATTGCCAGCAGTCATTCTGGATTTTCGCTCTAATTACCCAACACCCCGAAAATTTTGAAAAAATATCAGAAATTTCGAATTTTCCCGCATTAATCACCAGTCCAACGATGGGAGGAACAAGGATTTCGCGCATCGCCCTCGATCTCGCCTCTAAGGCAGCGTTGCCTGACGATACTTCCGCTTTTATTAGCCTGAAACGGATGGCGGTGGGCCAGTATTGTCAGAATCTTTATACCTGGATCAAAGGGGGATATTGGCCGCCCTATCTCGAGAGTCTTGACGCGGCAAAAGACCACTACATGAAAGTGCGAGCAGCGGCCATTGATCTTTTGCAAAACGTCGGTCTGGGAGGGACGCCAATTGACGTTGATGCGATGGTTGAGGTGAAAAAAGGATGCACTTGGGATTACAGCGGAAGACCCTGGGAGAACGATGCTTTCTTCTGCGGTGATATGGCAACGGCTTACTGGAAACCTTTTTTTGGTCTGAATCTTTACACGCATGCGACAGATCAGTGTAGCCATGCTTACGAGCTTGCTTATATGCACAAGCCTGCTAACTCCACCAATAATGGCGAAGGCAACGGAAAATGAAATGACACTTAATATCAATCAAAAATTGAATGCCGAACAACAGGCTGAATTCTTTCGATTCGTTGAATTTGGAACAAAATGGATCAAGGGGGAAATGTCTTTTGACGAAATCAAAGAACAGATCGGAATTCCGCAATATACAAGCGACCAAAACGGAAGAATTCAATATTTATATTTTCCACACAAGTTGATGGAATTAAGCTTTTGGTTCAATCACCCTAAGGTGGGCAGTGATCAAATCATTATTGATGCGTTTTCTATAAAACTTAACGATGAAGTGCAGACAAATATTCCCTATGAAATATTTGACAAATTTGAATTTCGTCGCAAAGTGCGCGGCGAGCGATTAGATGGTGAGCGGGTCGAGGAATCCGATTTTGTCAGTTTCCCACACTTCCTGGATATTTCCAGTTCGACACCGATAAATACGGTAGATTTTTGCTATCGCTTGCCGTTACCCGGTAAATTGCCATATGACGTAAACATAGGGATTGAATATCTGGCTGAACTGGTTAGCGAGAAAGGCCCCTGGAATCTTGACAACGTACGGACGGCGGTGAATCTGCGCGAGCTAGATATTTTCCGGCACTACCTGAATGAGAAGGAGTTCAAGCAGCAAGGCGAAGCATCGCATGAGAAGTAACGTGCCGATGTGCGTACCGGTGCCCAGATTCGGCCGGGTGTCCCGCTCTCGGCGCCGAGGGCGATGCAATGTAACCGCCAACTCTACTAGACCAGATCTGGGCATGATGCTCTGGCAGGACAATACCGCTATGCAATCAAGAAGAAATTGCATCTGTATAATTTAAATTCAAAAATTAAAACAACTCTCGTAACAATGAAAAACATAACATGACGAGGACGCTTTTATCTGTGGCGAGCTGGTTGATTTGTACTGGAATGCCCCTGACAGGACTCAGCTCAGAAATCCCGGCACATGCACAAAATCTTATCGCGCAACCATCCGACGCATCAAAGGAACCGGCAATGCATGACGACACACTTGATGTTCAACAGCATGCAATTGTCAATGTTCTTGTTGAAGCTATGGCGATTCTTCGTGAAGATAATCCATTCAACTCTAAAATCCAGGCATTCGGAGAACTGTCGTCAACAGAGACAGATCCTGACTATCCCGGCAGCGTATATTTATACACAAATAGAACGTTTCCAGAAGCACGAATAACGCTCTCCACTGCGACTGATCCGCGAGATGACTCGAAAGACAGGATGAGAGTCCAGGTTATTCCCGCCACATTTGAAATTCTGTTTACCGGTGAACTGCTAGAAGTTAGCCGACCTCTACTCGTCAAACACCTCGATCTAGCTGATTACTGGGTCGACCGTGACGGAAAACCGCGGCCGGGAAATGATCTGGGACCTGGCTTTCCCCCGCTGGAACGCGTTCATCAATACCGGTATAGAGCAAATGACCCTAAAGGAACAGGTCTATTGGTGGATGTTGATCTAGATTATGCGGACCCTGACAGCAGTGATACAGATGGACGCCAGAAGCTATTACACGTCCGTATCGAGCGCCGCATGCTCTCACCTCACGCCAGAAATACACGACGGCAAGGAAGATAAGCAGAAGGACAAGCGCCGATGCAAGGGGAGCATCACCGACTCCTTGTGAACGGGCCGGGAAATCCCTCCGGTAATCGGTCCTCGCATCTATGCGCACGCTGCACAATGCGCGCCGAGAATGCGCGGGGCGCATTCGCCCACAACACGCTATGCTTGCCACTCGCTTACGCAATGCCCACCCGAAGGGCACTCAAGGAGGCAGGTCGGTATGGACAGCAAGATAACCGTCGCGGGCGTGGTCGGTACGGGGTTAATGGGCGTGGGCATCGCGACACAATGCGCGCTACACGGGCTGCGCACGATCGTCCATGACGTCGATGCCGAGCGCCTCGCCAGCGTGGCCGCAAAAGCCGAAGCCGTGCTCGACGAGCTGATCGACGCAGGCCGCATCGACACCCATGCACGCGCCGCCGCTCTCGCGCGTATCGAAACGAGCACGCAGCTCGACATCATGAAAGACGCGCAATTCGTCTTCGAAGCGGTGCCCGAAGTGCTCGACCTCAAGCATCGGCTTTATGCGCAGCTTGGCGCCGTACTCGCGCCCGATGCGATCCTCGCGAGCAATACCAGCGGCTTCGAACCCGATCTGCTCGCGCGCGCCCTGCCCGCTCCCGAGCGCTTCGTGATCGCCCACTTCTGGAATCCGCCACACATGATTCCACTCGTCGAAGTGGTGCCTGGCAGCGCCACCGCACCGGAAGTCACCGCGCGCACCGAAGCACTGATGAGCGCGATCGGCATGGAGCCCGTCGTGCTCGCCAAGGCCATTCCTGGTTTTGTCGGCAATCGCCTGCAATTCGCGGTGCTGCGCGAGGCGCTCAATATCGTGCGCTCGGGCGCGGCGACGCCAGAGGTGGTCGATCGCGTGATGAAGGCGTCGCTCGGCCGCCGCTGGGGAATCGTCGGTCCGTTCGAGAGCGCGGATATGGGCGGTCTGGATACCTTCGTCGATATTTCGTCGCATCTGATGCCCGAACTCGCGAAGGACGAAGACGTGATTGACCTGCTGCGCAAGCAGGTGGACGCCGGTCGCGTCGGCGTGCGCAGCGGCGCGGGCTTCTACGATTGGGACGATGCTCATCGCGCGCGCGTGAAGGCGGCGCGCCGCAAGCTGATCGCGGGCGGCTGAAAGAGAAGAAGCCGGCACGAGGCCGGCTTCTCCGTACTGCGATGGGCCTTTGATGTTTGTGAGTAATCGGCCCGTTCTCTCCTCGGCTAACTTATCCCTTGTGCTGCATCGGCAAAGCTGCCTGCTGCGGTTTATTTAGGCAGCGCGCCCGTCACCGAGCCGAGCAGCGTCGTCGCCGGCGCCAGCGCGTTGCCCGAGCCGAGCGCATGCGTGGCCGTCGAGCCGACCGAGGCGACCAGGCTCGTCACCGGCGCAAGCGCGCCGGAGGCAGTCGAAGTCGCCGAGCCGCTAGTCTGGCTCGCCGTCCCAGCGCTCGCATTCGCTGCGTTGCTGGTAGCGCTGACGCCTGCACCGATCGCGCCCGTCACCGAAGCCGTCACCGAAGCCGTCACCGTGCTTGCCGATGCCAGCGTCGAGCCGAGTGCGCTCGTCGCCGTGCTGACCAGCGGCACCACCGGATTGCTCTTTGCGACGCTCGCGAGCGTGCTGGTCACGGTGCCAGCCGTACCCGTGAGCGTACCGAGCGCGCCAGTGATCGGCGTAATCGGGTTGGCGCTCGCCAGCGTGCTGGTCACCGTGCTGATTGCGCTGCCGACCGGGGCAGTGGCGCTGTTGAGCGCGGTCGTGACGGGTGCGAGCGGGTTGCCGCCCGCGGCGCTTGCGAGCGTGCCGGTCACCGTGTTCACGGCAGAAGTGACGGGGGCCAGTGGGTTGCTGCCTGCGGTGCCCGCGAGCGTACCGGTGACGGTGTTCACTACGCTTGTGATCGGCGTGAGCGGCGTGCTGCCGGTGCCGCTTGCCAACGTGCTCGTGACGTCGTTCACGACGCTCGTGACCGGAGCCAGCGGGTTGCTGCCCGCGGCACTCGCCAGCGTGCCGGTGACGGTGTTCACAGCATTCGTGACCGGCGCTAGCGGATCGCTGCCACCTGCGCTCGATGCCGCGGCGGTCAGCGAGTTGAGCGTGCTCGCCAACGTGCTCGATCCCGAGTTCAGCGCATTGGCAACGATGCCCGTGGTCGAATCGACCGTGTTGACCACGTTAGCCGTCGTCGTCCCGGACGCGGTGCTTAGTGCTCCCACTTCCGTGTCGACGGCGTTCGCGAGCGTGCCAGTTACGGCGTTGACCGTATTCGCGAGATTGCCTGTGGTGGCGTTTGCCGCGCTGGCGAGGGTGGTTGTCGCCGCAGTAGCTACATTCGTCACAGGGGCGAGCGGGTCACTGCCCGTTGCGCCCGAAAGCGCGCCGGTGATCGTGTTCACGGCACCAGTTACGGGAGCAAGCGGATCACTACCGCCAGCACCTGAAAGCGCACCCGTAATCGTGTTCACCGCGCCCGTCACAGGCGCGAGCGGATCACTACCGCCTGCTCCTGAAAGCGCATCCGTAACCGTATTCACCACACCCGTCACAGGCGCAAGTGGATCGCTACCGCCAGCACCCGATAGCGCACCCGTGATCGTGTTCACGGCGCCCGTCACAGGCGCAAGCGGATCGCTACCGCCAGCACCTGAAAGCGCATCCGTGATCGTGTTCACGGCGCCCGTCACAGGCGCAAGCGGATCGCCAGCACCCGCACCCGAAAGCGCATCCGTGATCGTGTTCACGGCGCCCGTCACAGGCGCGAGCGGATCGCTACTGCCAGCACCCGAAAGCGCGCCTGTGATCGTATTCACCGCACCCGTCACAGACGCAAGCGGATCACTACCGCCAGCACCCGACAAAGCACCCGTGATCGTGTTCACTGCGCCCGTAACCGGAGCAAGCGGATCACTACCGCCAGCGCCTGAAAGCGCACCCGTGATCGTATTCACAGCGCCCGTCACAGGCGCGAGCGGATCACTACCGCCAGCGCCCGAAAGCGCACCCGTAACCGTATTCACTACACCCGTCACAGGCGCAAGCGGATCACTACCGCCAGCACCCGAAAGCGCACTCGTAATCGTGTTCACCGCGCCCGTCACAGGCGCGAGCGGATCACTCCCACCCGCACCCGACAAAGCTCCCGTAACCGTATTCACTACACCCGTCACAGGCGCAAGCGGATCACCACCACCCGCACCCGGCAGCGCACCCTGAAGCGCGCCAACCACGCTACCCAGCTGCGCGAGCGGCTGACCGCCATAGTTCACCGCGAGCCCGGCTGCGCCCCCCACCGCCACGGTGACATCGTTGCCCGTCGCCACCCCGACGACCCCGCCTCCCACCACGATAGTCCCCGGCGCTGCACCGGCTCCTGCCGCCGCGCCCACTGCCACGCCGCCCCCCGGCTGCGTCGAATCCGCCCGTGCCGCGCCGCTGGCCGCCGCGGCGAAAACCGCCGCGGTGCACAACGCCAAGGAGGTGATTCGCGTCTTCACGTTGTTCCCCATCGCTAGCTCTCTCTATAAGTTGGTTGTCGCAGCGCCCGGCTGCGAAGCCAGACATTGCAGAGACCATGCCAACTGGCAAAAGCGAGCGACGGCACGCTGCAATGGCGAGTGTGCGTGACGCATCGCATTGAAAACGATGCGCAACGATTCGACGTAACAGGGAAATCAACGGACGTTACGAAATTGCGTAACGTGACATGAATGCGCGGCAAAACTGCGTGCGCATCCAATCAGCCGATAGAGTGGAAAATTCGCGAGAAGGGTGAAGGCGTGGCGTGAACGTACGTTAAAAATCGATTCACCATCACCAACATTAAAAAGGATAACTGACAATAATAATTATCAATAACCGTACAAGCAAAGCCTTAGCCGATAAGGATGACCGCGACCGGAATCCTGCGCAACCTATCCATTTGATGAGGTCAGGAAGGCCGCTCGCACTCACACCCGCACCACAAAAAATCCATCTCAAAGCGCTTATGCGAATTAGCGCTCAACGCGCCTCGCCATCTTTCAAGCCGACTCAAAAATTCATTTTGAATTTCGAAATTCATTACAACAATCGACCGTGTTACGGGTTGTTCCGTAACACGTGACATCGGCCATTACGTTACGCCCCATGTCACATGCATCGTTACGTTCGTTGCACGTACATCGACCTGTCCGGCGTCCGCCATCGTCCATCCGGCGAAAGCCGCGCCGCACAACGTTCTGACTACCTCAGGCGCCTGTCGCCGCACCTCGCGGCCCAGATTCGTCAGTCGAATGGCACACCTGTTGCATTAGATGCAGCGCAGCAATCGAGCACAGGCGTCGACACAAGGCGCAAAGCGGCCGCCTCTCACGGCCACGCTCGACGAGAGGCCTGGAGGAGACACAGTCACAGCCACGGGCCGACAGATGGCAGGCGGCGCAGCGCATCCGTGCGCGGCGCGGCCCTGGCGAAATCGAGTGCAGCCGTCACGACAGCGATACGACGCCGATGCGTCCTGGCGCCGTGCGGCCGGCTGCGAATGCGTTCGTCTTTTGGCATTGCATGCGGGGGAAAATCTCATGTCAGTCGAGAAGCAGGTTCTGCCACTACCGGGTGGCCTGAAGGTCTACGTCGAGCACCATTGCTTCGATCCGTCGTTTGAAACCGTGCTGCTGGTCAACGGTGCGCTGGCGACTACGGCGTCGTTCGGCCAGACCATCCGCTATCTGGGCGAGCGGGTCAACGCGCTGTGTTTCGATCTGCCCTACGCGGGCCAGTCGCGCCAGCACAACGTGTGCGACTACGCGCTCACCAAGGACGACGAGATCGACATCCTCATGCATCTCGCCGACCGCTTCCAGCCCGCGTACCTGCTCTCGGTGTCGTGGGGCGGCGTGGCGTCGCTGTTCGCGCTCGCGCGTGGTTGCGCGAGCGTGCGACGCGCCGCCATCGCGTCGTTCTCGCCCTTCCTCAACGCGGCGATGACCGACTACGTCACCCGCGCACGCGACCATATCGCCGCAGGTGAAAACCTGAAGGCCGCGCAGTTGCTCAACGATACGGTGGGCCGCCATCTGCCGCGCATCATGAAGCTCTACAACTACCGCTATCTCACGCGCCTGCCGCGCGACGAGCAGGACCAGGTGGCTTTTCACGTCGACCAGATTCTCGCGATGGAACCGCAGCATTACCTCGATGAGTTCCGCCGCATTGCCTGCGACGTGAAGTTCGTCAATGGCGATCTCGACGACTACACCACGGCCGCCGATGTACGCCGTCTGGGCGACTATGTGCGCCACGCCGAGTTCGCAACGATTCGCGGCGCGGGCCATTTCCTCGATCTGGAAGGACGTTCGCAACAGGAGCAGATGCGCACCCTTCTGTGCGACTTCTTCTGCGGCGAGCGCGAGGCGCTCTCCTCCATCGAGTCGATCGAGTCCATCGCCTCCATCACGCCAGTCGCGGCCATCGCCAACCCAGGCGTGCCGCTGCGCCTGCCGATGCAGATGCCCGCGCTCTCCTGACGCGTCGCCGCGCTATTGAATCCCTCGTCGAGACCCTTTCATGAATATCGTGCAAAGCATCGCCATCGTCGTTCCGTGGCTCCTGTGGCTCGCGTACTGGATCGCGACCGCACAGGCCGTTAAAACCACCGCCCGTAAGGAAGCGCGCGGCACGCGCACCTGGCAGTCGATTCCGCTGATCGCGGGCGGCGCGTTCGTGATCCTGCCCGATCCCACGCTCGCCTCGCTCTTGCCTGACTGGTCGCAACTGGGCGTGGCGCAGTGGGCCGGGTTCGCAATCGTGCTCGCGGGGTTGCTGTTCTCGGTGTGGGCGCGCGTGCATCTGGGCACGAACTGGAGCGTCTCGGTCACGCTCAAGGAAGGTCACGAGTTGATCCGCAGCGGCCCCTACGCGCTCGTGCGCCACCCGATCTACACGGGTTGCCTCCTCGCGCTCGTTGGGTCGGCCGTGATCGGCGGCACGTGGCGCGGGGTGCTTGGCGTCGCATTGATTTTCGCGTCGCTGGCCTTCAAGGTGCGCGTAGAGGAAAGCTGGCTCACCGGCCATTTCGGCGATGCCTACGCGCGCTATCGCCGCGAAGTCGCCGCGCTGATTCCCGGCATCTACTGATCCGCGCGGCGGCCCGATGGCACAGATCATCATCACGGCGATAGGTTCGGCGGGCGACGTGCATCCGCTCATTGGCGTCGGTCGCGCGCTCGCCGCACGCGGTCATCGCGTTGTGTTCTGCACGCATCCGCCCTTCGAGGCGGCCGCGCGACGCGAGGGCTTCGCGTTCGTCGCCATCGGCACAGCCAGCGACTATGCGGCTGCGCTCGCCGATCCGGCGCTATGGCATCCGCGCACCTCGTTCAGGACGCTATGGGCCTTGATCGCGCCGGTGCTGGAACCGCATTATGAAGCGCTCGTCGCGTTGCGCGATCCCGATACGGTGCTGGTCGGCACGCTCTGGGCCTTCTCCGCGCGCCTCATGCAGGAGCGGCACGGCACGCCTTATGTGTCCGTGCAGGTCTCGCCATCGACACTGCTTTCGGCCCATGCGCCGCCCGCGCACAAGCGCCTGACGATTCCTCGCGCGCTGCCGTTACCCATCAAGGCCGCGCTGATGACGCTGATCGAGCGCACCGTGCTCGACGCCGTGTGCGGGCCGCGATTGAACGCGCTGCGCGCGACGCTCGCGCTGCCGCCCGCCACGCGCATCCTCGGCCGCTGGCTCCATTCGCCCGATGGCGTGCTGTGTCTCTTCCCCGACTGGTACGCCGCGCCGCAGCCCGACTGGCCATCGCAGCACAGGCAAAGCGGCTTCCCGCTCTTCAACGATCTCGACAACGACCTCGACGACAGCGCGCCCGACGCCGAACTCGAAGCCTTCCTCGCGGCGGGCGAGCCGCCCGTGGTGTTCACGGCGGGATCGACGCTGATCGACCGCGATCACTATGCGCGCGCGGTCGTGCATGCCTTGCGTGCGACGGGCACGCGCGGACTGCTGCTCGGCGCGGCCCCGGGCGACGCACAACACGGACGCGACATGCCGCGTCAGCGCCTGCTGCATCGTCGCTACGTGCCCTTGCGCGCGCTGCTGCCGCGTTGCCGCGCGCTCGTGCATCACGGCGGCATCGGCACCGCGTCGCTCGCGTTCGAAGCGGGCCTGCCGCAAGTCGTCACCCCGTTCGCGCACGATCAGTTCGACAACGCGCAGCGCGTCGCCGACGCGGGTTGCGGCGTGCGACTCGACGCGCCCATCAAGGACGCGCAACTGGCCCGCGCTCTCGCACGCGTGCTGCACGATCCGCTCATCGCCACACGCTGCGCACAGCAGCGCGCGAAGCTGGCCGCCTCGCCCAACGGATGCGACGACGCGGCACGCTTCATCGAGCGCTTCGCGCCATCGGCGGCGCAAGCGTTCGCGTCCGCCGTCGCGCCAGAGCCACCGCGCGCGCCCGTGCTCAAGGTGGTTCGCACATGAGCACGGCAACGCCCTTCGCCCTTCCCGGCCCACAGGCCGCAAGTGGCCTGCGCCTCGCCCTGCTCACTTTCGCGCTCTCGCTGGCCACCTTCATCGAAGTGCTCGACTCCACTGTGACGAACGTCGCCGTGCCCGCCATCTCGGGTAGCCTGGGCGTTGCCAACAGCCAGGGCACGTGGGTCATCAGCTCCTATTCGGTGGCGGCGGCCATCGCCGTGCCGCTCACGGGCTGGCTCGCGCGCAGGCTCGGCGAAACGCGGCTCTTCGTCGGCGCGGTGCTGCTTTTCACGCTCACCTCGCTGATGTGCGCGCTGGCTGCCGACCTGCATGTGCTGGTCGTCTGCCGCGCCTTGCAGGGGCTCTGCTCCGGGCCGATGGTGCCACTCTCGCAGACCATCCTGATGCGAGCCTTCCCGCCCGCCAGACGCACGCTCGCGCTCGCGCTGTGGGGCATGACGGTGCTGCTCGCGCCGATCTTCGGCCCCGTGGTGGGCGGCTATCTGATCGACACGCTCTCGTGGGAATGGATCTTTCTCATCAACCTGCCGATCGGACTGTTCTCCTTCGTTGTCTGCGCAACCATGCTGCGAAAGGAGGCGCGGCGCGGCGAACGCGTTCCTGTCGATTTCATCGGTATCGCACTGCTCGTCATTGGCGTGGGCGCCTTGCAAGCCATGCTCGACCTCGGCCACGACGCGGGCTGGTTCGACTCGACGCTGATCGTCACGCTCGCCATCGTCGCCACGCTCGCGCTCGTTTCGCTGCTGCTCTGGGAAGCGGGCGAGGCGCAGCCCGTCATCGACCTGAGCCTCTTTCGCGACCGCACGTTTTCGTTCTGCGTGCTCATCATCTCGCTCGGCATGGCGAGTTTTTCGGTGGTGGGCGTAGTGTTCCCACTCTGGCTCCAGGCCGTGATGGGCTACGACGCGTTCCACGCGGGGCTCGCAACCGCGCCGCTCGGCATTCTGGCGCTGGTGTTCTCGATCCTCGTCGGCCTCTACGCGCACCGCTTCGATGCGCGCATCCTCGCGACCTTCGGCTTTCTCGTGTTCGCCGCCGTGCTGTGGTGGGACACGCATTTCACGCTGACGATGACCTTCACGCAGATCGTCACGCCCGGCCTGATCCAGGGCATCGGCCTGCCCTGCTTCTTCATTCCGCTCACGGCGGCGACGCTCTCGCGCGTACCCGATCACCAGCTTGCCGCCGCGTCGAGCCTGTCGAACTTTCTGCGCACGCTCGCGGCCGCGTTCGGCACGGCAATGAGCGTCACGCTCTGGGACCACCGCGCGACGTTTCACTACGCCACGCTCGCGCAATCGGTCACGAAGGCATCGGACGGCACGCAGCACTTCGTCGCCACGCTGCATGCGATGGGCGCGAGCGGCGCGCGCGAACTCGGCGCGCTGCAACAGGTGACGATGCAGCAGGCCTACATGATGGCGACGGGCGACATGTTCTTCATGGCGAGCGTCACCTGCGTGCTGCTCGCGGCGCTGATGTGGCTCACGCGTCCCCGACGCGGCGCCGCGATGTCGCTCGGGCATTAACGCAATCGACACCCCCGTAACGGAGCCACGCGATGCGGTCAGGCGCACTTGTCATCCTCTACCACCCGAGCGGCGAACAGCTCGCGCGGCTGGCCGCGCTGCGCGACGCGTGCGATGCGCTCGTGGTCGTCGACAACACGCCACGCCCTGACGACGCCGCACAGCGAGCCGCCGCGCGCGATGGCTACATGCTGCTGCATCATGGCAATCGTGGCGGCATTGCAGGCGCCTATAACGTGGGCCTGGCCCATCTGTTCACACTGGACGCGAAGATCGACGCAGTCGCCTTATTCGATCAGGACTCGGTGATTCCGCCCGCGTATTTCCCGACGATGCGTGACTTCGGCGCACGGCACGCAGGGCGACCTTTCCTTGCCGGCCCGCGCATCTTCGACGAAAACGATGGCCGCTTCCTGCCCGAACTCGCGACGAACGGCATCGGCGTGCGTCGCCTCGAACCGGGAACCGCACCGGCCCCACTGCGCTGCGCCTTTCTGATTTCCTCGGGCTGCTTCGTGTCGCGCGAAGCCTACGCGATGCTCGGCCGCTTCGACGAAGCGCTGTTCATCGACCACGTCGATACCGAATACTGCTTTCGCGCGCTCTCGCGCAACGTGCCGCTCTATCTGGTGCCCTCGCTCGTGCTGCGCCATCGCATCGGCGCGAAGGTACGGCGGCGCATCGGACCACTCGACATCTCGACCATGAATCATCCCTGGACGCGTCGCTACTACAGCGCGCGCAACGCCATGCAGATCGCGATCCAGTACGGCCCGCGCTTTCCCGTGGCCCTGGTGCCAAACCTGCTGACGCTATGGCAGATCGTGCAGATCCTGCTGGGCGAGCAGGACAAGCGCGCCAAACTCAAAGGCATTCTTTACGGCCTGCTCGACGGCATTCATGGCCGGCTTGGCCCGCTGGACGCCGCGCATCCGCGCTGGAGCGTGCGCGCTGCCGTGCAGGAGCGGCGCGGATGAGCACACGTCCCATTGCCCTGCTCCTTGCGCTTGGCGCCGTCGCGTTGCTCGCATGCGGCTGCGTGCCGACCATCACGCCAGCCTTGCAGCCGCACACGCCCGATGCGAACGCGCTGGCCCTCACCACCGCTGATTCGCCCAGATCGGCCAGCGACACCGCGTGGCCAACGCCCAACTGGGTCCATCAGTTCGGCGACCCGCAACTCGACCGCCTCGTCGCCGAAGCCTACGCGCACAATCCCGACCTCCAGGTCGCGAAGGCCCGCATCGGCGTGGCGCAAGCCCAATTGCAGCAGTTCGCTTCACTGACCGGACTCACGGCGACGGCCGGCGCCACCGTCAACAAGGCGCGCATGCCGCAGTCGGACGGCGTTGCCAACGTTTCGGCCAACGGCTACGACGTCCCGGTACAATTGTTCGGCAATCCTGTGCAATCGCCATCCTCGATCTTCGTCGGGCTCGACTATCAGCTCGATCTCTGGGGCCGCAACGCGGCAGCTACGCGCGGGCTGCTCTCGCTGCGCGACGCGGCGCGCGTCGACGCCGAACAGGCACGACTCACGCTCGCCATCGCCATCGTCTCGCTCTATGGCGACCTCGACCAGGCCTACGCGTTGCGCGACCTCTGGATCGAGAAACGCGACGCGAGCGACCAGATCACCGCCGTGCTGCGCGAGCGCGCGGCGCGCGGTATCGACAACGGCTACGACGCCGACGATGCCGCCGTACGCCGCAACAAGCTCATCGCACAGATCGAACTGGCCGACGAACGCATCCGCCTCGCGCAACTGCAACTGGGCGTGCTCTCAGGCGGCGGCCCCGAACGCGGCCTCGCGCTCACGCGGCCGCGCGCCGCCGATCTGGCCGATACCCCGCTGCCCGCTCGGCTGTCCGTCGACCTGCTGGGAAGGCGGCCCGATATCGTCGCCGCGCGCCTGCGAGTGGAGGCCAGCTATGCGGCCATCGACGGCACACGCGCCGAGTTCTATCCGGACGTCAACCTCGTGGGCTTCGCGGGACTGCTCGCGCTGACACCCGGTGCGCTGTTCTCGCGCCAGGCGCTCGCGGGCTCGGTCGGCCCGGCGATCTCGCTGCCGGTGTTCGATCGCGGCAGGCTCAAGGCCAAGCTCTCAGGCGACGCCGCCAATGCCGACATCGCGATCGGCCTCTATAACAAGACGATCGACACTGCGCTCGGCGACGTCGCGCGCACGCTGGTCTCGCTCTCGACCGTGGACCGGCTCGTGACGGGCGAGCGCGATGCCGCTGACGCCGCGCAGCGCTACGTCTCGATTGCCGAAGAGCGGCACCGGCGCGGCCTGCTCATGCAGAAGGACGTCAACACGGCGAAGCTCACGCTTTACGACGAACGCGCACAACTGATCGAGCTTCAGGCTCAGCGACGCACATTGCGCGTGGCGCTGATCGGCGCGCTTGGCGGCGGCTTCGACGAACGCACGTTGCCAGGCCCGGCCATCTCGCGCTTCGACGTAGCGCTCCCCTCCCACGATCGACTCACCGGCACGCATTTCAACTGATGCACCACGACCACGCCAACCTGCATCCCGATCCGGCCACGCTCGCCGCCGACGCCGCCACGCTCGCCCGCAAGCGCGCAACCCGACGGCGACGCTTCGCGATCTTCGGCGCGGTGGTGGCCGCTACTGCGATTGCTGCGGCGGGCTACTGGTACGCCGATGCGCGCTTTCGCGAAGACACCGACGACGCCTACGTGGCGGGCAACGTGGTGCAGATTGCCGCGCAGACGGCGGGCACGGTGATCGACGTGCTCACCGCCGACACGCAGCGCGTACGCGCGGGACAGGCACTCGTGCAACTGGACGACGCTGAGGCCTCGGTCGCGCTGGCGCAGGCTAAGGCACAGCTTGTGCAGGCCGTGCGGCAGAGCGCCAACGCACGCTATTCGGTGACGATGTATGCCGAAGCGGTGAAAGCACGCCAGGCCGATCTCGATCTTGCGCAGCGGGCGCTGGCTGCGCGCGATCATGCGTCTGTGGAAGTGGTGTCACCTGAGGAACTGGCGCGCGCCCGGGCCGCCGTAGCGGGGGCACAGGCGCAGCTTGGCGCGGCTCAGGCGCAGCTCGATGGGGCGCGGGCGCTGGGCAGCCGGCTCGCTGTTGAGGACAATCCTGGAGTCATTCAGGCTGTTGCCCAGTTCAAGCTCGCATGGCGCAATCTCAAGCGCACCACTATCGTTGCGCCCATTGATGGCGTGGTGGGTCAGCGTACCGTGCAGATCGGGCAGCAGGTCGGGCCTGGCGTGGCGCTGATGTCTATCGTGCAGATGCACGGTTTGTGGGTCGAGGCGAATTTTAAGGAAGGGCAGATTCGGAATATGCGGGTCGGGCAAGCCGTGACTATTCATTCGGATATCTATGGATCTAAAGTGGATTATCACGGGCAGGTGGTGGGGTTTTCTGCCGGAACCGGTAGTGCATTTTCCATGCTGCCGCCGCAGAATGCCGCTGGCAACTGGATCAAGGTCGTGCAGCGGGTGCCTGTGGTCATCTCAATCGATGCGGATGATCTTGCTTCGCATCCGCTGCGTATCGGGCTTTCTATGCGCGTTACTGTCGATACGCGTGAGCGCGATGGGCGGTTGCTCGATGCCGATTCGGCTATTGCTGCGATGGGGACGCGGGTTCATGATGGGGTGGCTGGGGAGGCGCAAGCTGCTGCTGAGAAGGTCATTCGCGATAATCGGGGTGGGTGATATTTCTGCGTGAGCTTATTTGTCGTGGTTCTTGCTGCTTTCGCGTTTCCTTGTTTTCTTGTCGGTCTATTAGCGTTGCCCCTGTGCGGGGCGGCACTTACTTTTCTTTGCCGCGGCAAAGAAAAGTAAGCAAAAGAAAGCCGCTCACACCGCCAGTGTGACGCAGTTCACAACCAGCCGTACAAGGGGAATGGTATAGGAGCGTCTGCCACCTCGCACCACCAAACGAAGTGACAAAGCACTCATACATCCCACTGCTCGCTACGCGCGCAGCGGTTGGGTTTGCAAGGGAAAGCCGGTACTGGGGGCATTTTCGCAAGCTCTAGCAAACCTTCGGTTTGCGGTTATGCCCCACGGGGCGCGAAGCGCCCCCGGATGGATGACGGCCTTGTCACTTTGTTTAGTGGTGCGATGAGACGGATGCACCTATACCTTTCCCCCTAAAAGGCGGTTTGTGGACTTCGTCACACTGGCGGTTTGAGCGGCTTTCTTTTGCTTACTTTTCTTTGCCGCGGCAAAGAAAAGTAAGTGCCGCCCCGCACAGGGGCAACGCTAATAGACCGACGAGAAAACAAGAAAACGCGAAAGCATAATAAAACCCGAAACTGACCCACCGCTGACCCGAAAATGGCGCCCCGGCCATATCCAAAGAAAATCACAAAACAACCCCAACCCTAGGGGAACAAAGCCCAAAAACCCAACTCGTATGGCCATAGAAGGCCTGCGCGCCAGAGCGCAAAAAAGAAGCGCCTGTCACACGGCCTTCACCCCCTTTCACCGACCCAAATACCGCGCACCAGCGCACGAACCGAAAGTGGCGAGGCCCAAATGGAAACACGCCAGGGGCGTTCAATCGAAGTGGATTTTTTCCGTGGAATAGTGCTAATCGTGATAGTGCTCGACCACATCCCGGGCAGTGCGCTTTCGCACATCATGCTGCACGCGTACGCGCTATGCGACTCCGCCGAGGTATTCGTGTTTCTAGGCGGCTACGCCTCGGCAGCAGCCTACATGGCAGTCCACACAAATCGCGGCGTAAGCGCTGCAAAGAACCGCTTCCTGCGCCGCAGTTGGGAAATCTACCGCGCTTACCTGCTAACCGCACTCCTCACACTGCTATCAGGCGCACTGCTTGCGCTACTGCGCCTGAACCCACTCGCCACCGACCTAAGCGGCTGGGCGCCATTCGCATCGCACCCATTGCGCGAATCCCTGCATATCCTCATCCTCACGCGCCAGCCGTATCTATCGAGCGTGCTGCCAATGTATGTCATATTTGCGCTATGCGTGCCCGCCACGGTGCCGCTCGCGCGCCGCGCGCCCTTGCCGGCTCTGGCCACCAGCCTGCTGATCTGGGTATTCGCGCCGCAGCTCGCCGCGCTGTTCAGCGCGAACGATGTCGCCGACTGGTCTTTCAATCCGTTCGCCTGGCAGTTGATGTTCGTATTCGGTATGCTGTGCCGCCTGCACCCGATGCCCGCCGACTTCAAGGCATCGCAGGCCGCGCGCTGGCTCGTGCGCTTCGCCTTCGTGGCCGTGGCGGCGTTCGCAGCGATGAAACTGCTCGTCCTGAATCAACCTTTGCCTGGCGCAATGAAACAGCATCTAGCCTTCGCGCGTGTCGTCAACTTCATCGTCATCGCGATGGTGGCCGCGTACTTCGTGCATCGCGGCACCGTCGCGCGTCTCGCGGCGCATCTGCCGTCAGTGGTCACCGTGGGCCGCACCGGCCTCGTCTGTTTCGTCGGCGGTACGCTGATTTCGGTCGCCGTCGATACGGCTACGCCGCACGCGCTGCACGGTGCGGCCGCCTTCGCCGCGGCGCTGGCCGGCGACGCCGTGGCCATCGGCGCCACGCTGATGCTCGCGCGCGCATGGCGCGGCATGACGGGCCGCCAGAAGGCCCGCGCGGCCATCAACGGGGCCGGCTGCGGATGAGCAGGCGCAGCGCAAAGGCTCTCTCCCATTCCACGGCCGTCCGTCACGCCACGTTCGTGCTCGCGCTGCTCGCAAGCGCCCAGGTTCACGCTCAACACGCCCCCGCCCTGCCGTTACATTGCGCCGATCTCGCGGGCGTATTGCTGGCCGCCGACAGCATCGGCCTGCCCACCGGTGGCGCGCTCGTGCAGACCGCCACCATGATCGGCGCGACAGCGACCGGCAACCTCGATGGCGACTATTGCCGCCTGACCGGCGTGATCCGCGCGCAATCGGCCGGCACGCCCGACATCCGTTTCGAGCTGAATCTGCCGAGCCGCTGGAACGGTCGCGCGGTGCAGTTCGGCGGCGGTGGGTATAGCGGCATCGTCGTCACCGGTACGGGACCCACGCCGTTCTCGCCTGATCGCGCGCCGCTCGCACGCGGCTATGCCACCTTCGGCGACGACTCGGGTCACATCGGCGATTCGTCACAGGCGAACTTCGGTCTGCTCGACGAGGCGGTCACCAACTTTGGCTATGCGCATCTGAAGAAGACGCACGATGTGGCGCTCGCGCTCATCACCTTCGGCTATGGGCGCGCACCCGAGCATATGTATTTCGCGGGCGGATCGACGGGCGGGCGCGAAGGCTACACCGTGATCCAGCGCTATCCCGACGATTACGACGGCGTGGTCGCCAATGCCCCCGCACTGAACTTCTCCGGCGTGCGGCTGATGGGCGTGACAGTGGGCCAGAGCGAGTACCGCACGCCGGGCGGCTATGTGTCGCCGCAACTGCTCGAACACGTTTATGAGCGCACGATGCAGATGTGCGACACACTGGACGGCGCGGCCGACGGCATCATCAGCGATGTCGAAGGCTGCCGCGCCAGGGAAGCGGAGATCATCGAATCGCTGCGCTGCCCCACGCCGGCAACCTCCGAAGCGAGCGCCCCCATGACGCCCGAGGTCTGCCTCACGCCCGCGCAGCTCGCGACGCTCGAACACCTACGCGACGGCTTGCACCTCCCTTATGCACTCGCCTGGAATGTGGACCGCTATCGCGGCTACAACGTGTTCCAGGGCGTGCGCTTCACCAGCCTGCTCGGTCTCGCGCATGATCCGCAACGCCTGCCGCGACCGACTTTCGTCGCCAACGGTTATCTGTTCGCGCAAGGCGATGCTTATGTGAAGTACTTCGTCACGCACGACCCCACCTTCGATGCGATCAACTTCGACGTGATGCGTCCGGGTCGCTATCAGCAGCGTCTCTCTACGCTCTCGGCCACGATCGGCGCGATGAATCCGGATATCTCGCGCTATCTCGCGCGCGGCGGCAAGCTCATCACGCTGCAAGGTCTCGCCGACGAAGTCATCAGCCCGAACCAGACCATCGCCTATTACGACGGTCTGGTCGCGCGTTACGGCCAGGCACGCGTGGACGACTTCATGCGGCTCTACATGGTGCCGGGCTTTCAGCACGGCAATGGTGTGTTCATTCCTTCGGTGGATCTGCTCGGTGCGCTCGATGGCTGGGTTTCGCACGGCGTCGCGCCGCAAACGCTGCTCGCCACCGATATCGCGCAGCCAAGCAACGGGCGCACGCGCCCGCTATGCCGCTATCCCGCGTTTCCACGCTACACCGGCACGGGCAATCTCAATCGCGCAAGCAGCTTCGTTTGCGCGACTTCGTAAGCGCTTGCGTCGATACTCCGCTACGCGCCGATCATCGCGGGAATCCGCACCTTCAACGCGTCGATCGCCACGCGCGTCTTGGCGCGCAGATGGCGCTCCTTCGGCCAGACCGCGTAGATCTCCTGCGAGCGCACCCGGTAGCTGTCGAGCACCGGCACCAGCACGCCGCTTTGCGTGAATCGCGTGAGCAGCCAGCAGGGCAACCACGCGAGGCCATAACCGTCGATCGCGGCGGCCGCGATCGCCTGGATGTCGTCCATGCTGATCTGCGAGCGGATGCGCACGGGCTGCGCGCTACCGTGCGCACCGGTCACGCTTCCGGCGCCGCCCCACCACGGCGCAACGTTGCCACCGCATGAATACGCAATGCCAACGTGATCCGCGAGGTCGTCGAGGCTCGTGGGCGTGCCGTGCCGCGCGAGATAGTCGGGCGACGCGCCAATCACCACATGCTGCGTGCCGAGGTGACGCGCGGCCAGCGTAGTGCTGTCGCGCAACTCGCCGATGCGCACCGCGAGATCGATGCCTTCCTCGACGAGATCGGTCATGCGATCGGTGAAAGAGAGGTCGATTTGCAGCCCGGGATGCGCGCGCGCGAGATCGAGCAACACCGGCGCGACGCAAAGATGCCCGAAGGCTTCGGGCACACTCACGCGCAAGCGGCCGCTCGGCTCGATGCCGCTGTGGTCGAGTGCAGCCTCGGCGTTATCGAGTTCCGCAAGCGCGCGCACGCAGCCTTCGTAGTACGCCTGCCCTTCGGTGGTGAGCGACTGGCTGCGCGTACTGCGATGAAGCAGGCGCACCCCGAGGCGCGCTTCCAGCCGGCTGATGGCCTTGCCGACCGCCGAGCGGGTGAGGTTCATGCGCTCGGCCGCCAGCGCGAAGCTGCCCGCCTCCACCACCTGCACGAAGGTCGCCACGCCGTCGAGATTGTCTTTCATCTGCTGCCCCTGTGATTGGTTCCATATAGGAACCGAATGCGCGAATGAAATGCGTCAATTAGAGAATTATATTCCTCTAGACTCCACAGGAAAAATCCAGTGATGCACGGACAGCAAAGCCGCCTGCGTCACGCCACCTTTATGGAGTCAGTCATGCAGGTTTGCGAAATCGGGCAGGACGCCATCACGACCACACGCCATCCCACACCGTTGCCCGCGCAACGAAACACCATCGCGCTGATCGCCGTGTGCCTCGCCGCCATGATGTTCGCGCTGGAGATCTCCAGCGTGCCAGTGATCCTGCCGACACTCGAAGTCGTGCTGCACGGCGACTTCAAGCAGATGCAGTGGATCATGAATGCCTACACCATCGCCTGCACCACCGTGCTGATGGCTACCGGCACGCTCGCGGATCGCTTCGGCCGCAAGCGTTTATTCGTCGGCGCGATCCTGCTGTTCGGCATCGCGTCGCTGCTATGCGGGCTCGCGTGGACCTCCGCCATGCTGATCGCCAGCCGCGTGCTGCAAGGCGCGAGCGGCGGCGCCATGCTCATCTGCCTCGTCGCCGTGCTTTCGTCCCAGTTTCCGCAGGGGGCGCAGCGCGCAAGGGCGTTTAGTGCATGGGGGATCGTGCTCGGCATCGGGCTGGGGTTCGGGCCGCTGGTGGGCGGAGCGATCGTCGCGCTAGCCAACTGGAAGTGGGTGTTCTGGATTCACGTCGGGCTCGCCGTCGTGACGCTCGCGCTTGCTGTGATCGGCGTCCAGGAATCGCGCGACCCTCAGGCGCGCAAGCTCGATGTCTGGGGCATGGTCACGCTTTCGGCGGCGACTCTGGGCTTCGTCTGGACCATCACGCAAGGCGCGGATGGCGGCTTCACGAGCGCGAGCGGCCTGGCCATTCTCGCAGCCAGTGCCGCCAGCCTCGCCGTGTTCTACGGGGTGGAGACGCGCATCGCGCATCCGATGTTCGACTTCTCCGTGTTCAGGGTCCGCAACTTCTCGGGTGCCTTGCTGGGGTCGGTGGGCATGAACTTCAGCTTCTGGGCCTTCATCATCTATTTGCCGATCTACTTCCAGCGGGCGTTAGGCGAAGGACCGGTAGCCGCCGGGCTCTCGCTGCTCGCCTACACGCTGCCAACGCTTGTGTTCCCGCCCATCGGCGAGCGCCTGGCCTTGCGTTACCGACCCGGGATCGTCATTCCCGCCGGGCTGCTCACGATCGGGCTGGGCTTCTTTCTGATGTGGGTCGGCAGCCGCTTCGGCCACGCCGGCGCGCTGGCCGTACTGCCCGGCTGTCTGTTGGCAGGCGCGGGGCTCGGCATGACCAATACGCCGGTGACCAACACCACCACGGGGTCGGTGTCCGCGGCGCGCGCGGGCATGGCTTCCGGTATCGACATGAGCGCACGCATGATCACGCTCGCCATCAATATCGCGCTGATGGGTCTGCTGCTGGTCGTTGGGGTTTCGAACCGGTTACACGCGACATTGGGCGAGCCTGTGCGCGATGCGGCGTGGCGTGCGCTAGCGAACCGCGTCGCCGCCGGCGATCTGATGCCAGGCGAAGCGGCGCCATTCACCGGCGCGGGCGCAATGAGTACGGAAGCCTTCACGGCAATCAGCCGAGGCGCGCTCATTCATGGCTTCGGCTGGCTCATGCTGTACGGCGCCATTGCCGTGAGTCTGCTGGCTTTGCTGAGTTTTTCGATCTTCCGCGCAAAACCATCGGATTCCTGATCATCCTTAGGGCGGGCGGCAAGCGCCGCCCGCCCTGGCTTCATCACTTCTTGCTGAGCTTGTCGGCAAGATCCTGCGCGAGCGCCACCATCGTCATGGTTGGGTTCCATGAACCGCCTTGCGGCCACAACGCGCCGCCCGTGACGTACACATTGCTCGACGCCTTGAGCCGATAGTCGAGGTCCACTGGCGCGCTCGCGTCCGTGCCCAGATGCAGCGTCGAGCTTTCGTGCACCAGCGCGGGCACGCGTCGCTCATCGACGGACGGACGCGCCGTGGTCCATTTGCCATCGTCGGGCGAACCGTGCCAATACTCGATCCGTCCGCTCGACAACGCCTTTTCGAGGATGCCGAAGGTGCCTTCGTCCATCGCGTTCCACGTTTGCGCGTCGCTGCTGTTCTCGACCACCTGGAGCAGCGAGTTGGTCGTGACGTCATCGTCCTGCTCGTTGCGGCGGAACCAGTTCTTGTCGTTGCGGTAATCGAGTTCGCCCAGCACGGCGCACACGAACACCACATGATTCTTCGACGACTGCAATTGCGCCATCGAGGCGGTCGCCACCACATCGGGCATGTAGCGCAGCGCGGTGCCCGCGTTCTTCTCCGGCTGCTTGTCCCACAGCGCCGAAAGCTGGATGTGATACTGCTGCGTATAGCCCTGCGGGCCGGTGCCCGCGATGTAGCAGGCCCCCACTTCGAGGTCGGCAAACGTGCCATGCGGATCGAGTTCCTCCTTCGGCACGCGCGCGACGATCGACGTGATGAAATGCGCCGAAAAGCGCTCGCCGGCTTTGGCCGCATCGCCGAAAGAGTTACGCACCAGCGTGGCAGGCGGCAGCGTGCCCATCGCGAGGATCAGCTTCGCGCCGCCAAGCGGCAGCACGCCGCGCGAGGTCTGCAAGGCCGTGGCGGTGCCGTGCTGCTGCACGATGCGCTCGACCACGCAGTCGGTCGCGATATCCACTTGCCCCGCCAGCGCGAGCAGGTCGCCCGGCGTGGAATACTTCTGGAAGTCGATGCCGTCGATCGCTTCGGCCGAGGACGCGAGCGGTGCGGCCTCGCTGCGATAGATGCCCGGCACGTGGGTCGCGTGTTGCGCGAGTAGCGCCTGCACGCGATTCTGCAATTCGCCGTAGACAGGGCGCTTGTCCGCAATGCGATTGCGTTCGGCCGCGCTGCGGTCCTGGTCGATCTTGTCGGCGGGTTGCACGCGCAGCAGGTGTTCCGCAGTCTCGAAGTTCTCGCGCGCCGCGCGCACCGTTTCGGCCGGCCAACCCTCCATTTCCTGCTGGTTCGGGCGCGGGCACCACGCGCTCCACAGCGTGGAGCGCCCACCGAAGAATGGCACCATGCCATGCTGCCAGCGGATATAGCCGCCCGCCTCGCCTTGCGCCGTCGTGGCCGAGAGCGTCCACGGAAAGGTCTCGGACAATCCGCCCAGCGTGTTCTTGTACGGCAGCGGCAGATTCTGGAAGTGCTCGGGCAGGAAGAAGCCGCCGCGTTCGAGAATCAGGATGCGGCTCTTCGGCTGGTTCTTCAGCATGCGCTCGGCGAAACCCAGCGCGCAAAAACCTGAACCGACAATCACGTAGTCGTAGACGTTTTGTTCGCGCGCCGCCTTCCAGCCTTCATTCGAGAGGAAAAAGACGTGATCCATCACGCGCCCGCTGGTGGGGTTCTGCGGACCAGGAGTGGGATAGCCGTAGTGGAGCTTGTCCGACGAAGATGCGGTCTTCATGTTTGGTCCCTTGCCTGTTTGATTATGCGTTTCGAGGTAGTCGCCAACGTGCCGCGCCCGACCATCCGCTTTCGTAGGTATGCTTACTAATAGCATGACAGGGACCGCGTGATCGATGGATCGGCGGACCTGGGCGGAGAACGGAAAACGTCGGCCGGATGGACTATTCCGCGTTTCCAGGCTGCGGGCAACCTGTTCGCGTTGATAGGTAAGACCTGGATAAGCCTCGCTGCAACGCCGCATTGGACAACGGCGGATCGTGCGCCCTGCATCGCCGGGATCGCCGATTGCGCTGACCCAGGCAATGACCCCGGCGGTGTGCCGCAAGAGCTATGTGCATCCGTGCGTGATCGACGCGTGGCGCTCGCGTACGCTCGCCGCCTTGCGCGTGCGACGCGGGAAAGCCGCGCTGGCCCCCGCCGAGCGGGCGTTTGCAACCCTGCTCGCACAGGGCGACCAGAGCGCAAGCTGAATACGGCGCTCGACGGCCGATTGTTTCGATTGCCTCAATTACCAAATGTTGCAGAAACGCGACTCGAAAACGCGAGCCGCGTCGCCCGCCCGCCGGTGCTGGGCTGCGCGAACCGTCTCTCGGCAAGCCTTGCGCGAATTGTTTCAGTTTTTTGAAACGATTCTTCCATTTTCAGGAAGAGACCGTGCGCCAGCCAAAGCGCATTTCCGTCAAAACCCTTTTCTATACTCGCTGGCGTCTCAACCCAGCATCCCTATAGAACTGGAGTCTCACAGTGAAAAAAATCTCGATCGCCGCCGCATGCGTGACCGCATTCGCCGCCGCATCCGCCCACGCGCAAAGCTCGGTTACCCTCTACGGCCTCGTCGATGCAGGCATCGCTTACACGAACAACGTCGGCGGTAGCGGCCGCGTCGCGCTCGCTAGCGGCAACATCAGCGGCAGCCGCTTCGGCCTGAAGGGCGCGGAAGATCTGGGCGGCGGTCTCAAGGCCATCTTCGTGCTCGAAAACGGTTTTAGCGTCGCCAACGGCACGCTGGGTCAGAACAGCCGGATGTTCGGCCGCCAGGCGTTTGTCGGTCTGAGCAGCAACAGCCTCGGTACGGTCACGATGGGCCGTCAGTACGACGACGTCGTCGACTTCGTCTCACCGCTCTCGGCCACGGCCGGCACCTTCGGCGATTCGGGCTTCGCGCACCCGTACGACAACGACAACCTCCAGCACAGCGTACGTTTCAACAACTCGGTCAAGTACACGAGCCTGAACTACGGCGGCTTCAAGTTCGGCGGCATGTACGCGTTCAGCAACAGCACCGAATTCGCCGTGAGCCGCGCGTACAGCGCCGCGGCAAGCTACACCTACGGTCCGTTGACGGCCGCCGCCGGTTACCTGCAAACCAACGGTTCGGGCTCGAAGACGGGTACCGCGTTCACGAACACGACCGGCGCGGTCGATCAGGCCGAAGTCAAGGGCAACCTCACGTCCGACGTGCAACGCACGGCAGCCGCCGGCCTGAACTACGCGTTCGGCCCCGCCGTGGTCGGCTTCGTCTATTCGCATAGCCAGTACCAGGGCACGAGCGCCTTCGGTCTGAGCAACGGCTCGCTGCACTTCGACAACTACGAAGTCAACGGCATGTACAACTTCACGCCCGCATTCAAGGCCGGCCTGTCGTACACGTACACCGACGCGCATCTGAACGGCGCCACCTCGTACGGCCCCGATCCGAAGTGGAGTCAAGTGAACGCGATCGCACGCTACTCGCTGTCCAAGCGCACCGAACTCTACGCCGAAGCCATGTACGAGCACGCCATCGGCAACAAGAACGTCGCCTCCATGTACAACGCAGGCGGCGCGTCGTCGACGAGCAACCAGGTCATGGGCGCAGTCGGCATGCTCACGCGCTTCTGATCTCGCGCGAATACAACTCACACTTCTCCGGATGAAGTGCAGATATCGTGAGGATCACTATTGAATCTGGCGCCAGGCTTCGCGCCTGAGCGCTTCGATAGCGATACGCACGCCCCTCGCACATTCGTCCTTTTGCCCGTCCAGTTTCGGACGGGCTTTTTTGTTTTTATCGGTCACGCCAAGGGTAAACACTCAGCGATCGCGATTAATTTCCGGCTCGAACGTGCCGTTATACTTTTCATATACGGGATAGCGTTTCGCATATGGAACAATAATGAAAAGCCTGACGATCAATCTGCGGCTCGCACTGACGGTGATGACACTCGGGGCACTGGTCATCGCCATGGGCGTCGTGAGCCTGTTCGGCATGGACATGACCAACCGCGCCCAGCACGACGCCTATGCGGTGCATTTCGCTTCGGCTGTGGCGCTCGGTAAATCGGGCACGGCGATGTCGCGTGCGCGCTTCGGCCTCGACTGGGCGATGGCGAACCCGCATTCTCCGCAGCTTGGCCCGCAACTCGACCGCGCCCAGGCCCTGCTGGCCGAATCGGATCGCTGGTGGCAGCAGTTTCGCGCGCTGCCCAAGACGCCTGAACTGCAAACGCTCACCGATGATCTCGACGCGAAACGCGGCGCCGTGCGGCGCGATGCGATCGATCGCCTGATCGCGGCGATCCGCAGCGGCGACGCGAGCTGGATGGACGAACGCCGTGCCACCGAACTGATCGGCCTCTACACGGCGATGAACGCGAGCCAGGGCGCGCTCGAACAGTATCTCGACGAAGCCGCGCGCCGTGCGGACGCCGACTCCAGCGCACGCTTTCACACACTAGGCGTGATCTGCGGCGCAAGCATCGCGCTGGCGCTGCTAATTGCGTTCCTCAGCTGGCGCGGTTTGCGCCGCGCGGTGATGGAACCGCTGCGCGCGGCGATGGCGCATTTCGAGGCGATCGCCGCCGGCGACCTGAGCACCCGCGTGACGGCGCACCGCAACGACGAAATGGGCATGCTGCTCGACGCCCTCGCGGCGATGCAAACGCGCTTGCGCGAGACGATGGAGCAGGTCCGCCTGGGCGCGAATGCGATGGCGACCGCCACGCAGCAGATCGCAAGCGGCAACCTTGATCTCTCGCAGCGCACCGAGGAACAGGCTTCTTCGCTGGCGCAAACGTCCTCCGCGATGCAGGAATTGATCGGCACGGTGCAGACCAACGCGGTCAACGCGCAGCAGGCACGCGAACTGGCGCTCGGCGCCGCCGACGTGGCCGGGCGCGGGCGCGACGCCGTCACGCGCATGGAGCAGACCATGCATGAAATTCACGCCAGCTCGTCGAAGATGACCGACATCATCGGCACGATCGAAAGCATCGCCTTCCAGACCAATATTCTCGCGCTCAACGCGGCCGTCGAGGCCGCGCGCGCGGGCGAGGAAGGACGCGGCTTCGCGGTGGTCGCGGGCGAAGTGCGCAGCCTTGCGCAGCGCGCCTCGGCGGCGGCCAAGGAAATCGGCACGCTGATTGCGGGCTCGACGGGACGCGTCGCGAATGGCGCGGCGCTCGTGACCGAGGCCAGCGGCGCGATGGAGGCGATCCAGTCGTCGACCACGCGCGTCGCCACGCTGATTCATGAGATCGCGGCGGCCTCGCGCGAGCAGAGCGACGGGATCGAGCAGGTCGGCATCGCGGTCACGCAGATGGACGAAGTCACGCAGCAAAACGCGGCGCTCGTCGAGCAAAGCGCGGCGGCGGCTTCCTCGCTCGCCGATCACGCGCATTCGCTCAATACGCTGGTTGCGGCCTTCAAGGTCGAGGACAGCTTCGCCTAAGGCTGCGGCAATTCGGTGTGGCCGACGCATGCCTCGCGATTCTCAGGCGATCGTGCATCGATCTGCCTGAGGCGCGCCACCATCGTGCGCCTCCAGCGTCAAGCCGATGTGGCTCACGTCGGGCACGCGTATCACCGGCACCGGCCTACGTTATTTCCGGACTTCGTGCCGGTTGAGTGAGCCCACAGGGATGCAACGCGGAGATGCCCCATTACGCTTCGGGACTGGCGATGTCGAGCCGCACGAGTTCCTCGGCCATCGCGCAGGCGGCGCGGCGCGCCTCCTCGCCCGTCGCGAAGGGACCTGGCACCTCGCAACCGTCGAACGGATAGATGAGCTTGCCGTCGGGCTTGCGGCGAACGCGCAGGGAGCCGATATAACTGCCGAGCGCGTTCACCTTCTGTCCGCACACGACGTCGTAATCTTCGGGCCGCAGGCTGCCGGCTTCAATCGGAGGTTTATCCATGTCCGCTCGATCAGAACGACGAAATAAATGAACAGGCAGCGTTGACTCAGAGACTCGACCGGCGCATTCGGGCGATCGCCATCGAGCGCATGTGTAACGTTAGCCATCGTGTTGCTACGGGGGCGGCTTGAGCCACGATCAACATGAACGAGACAGCGCGCGCGGCGGCGATTACCATTGCAGAACGTTTGGCCATTGCGGTTCACCGGAAAGGCGATCGCATCGGGCGCGCTGCCACGCGCATCAGCGCAATCGGCACGCCTGCCCATAGCGATTATTCAGTGGGATCGCGACTTGCTGAACCAATGGGGCCGGGTCGGATATCGCCCGGCAATCCGGCAATTTGCGCAAGGAGGAAGCAGATGAGGATCGAATTTACGAACCGCCGTCACGCCGTGGCGGCTTCGCGTATCGCCTTCGAAGCCCAGGTGGACGATCGGCCCGTATGGTGCAGTGTGTCAATGGACGCGCTGAACGAGCGGTTCAGCAATGACGGTACTTCTTCGCATGCGCTGCTGAGCGCGTTTGAAGCGAACCGGCCCCGGATTGAAAAGGCGGCGCGAAATGCGCTGTCCAAGAACGGCGGGCAGTCGGTCGAGCTCGAAACTAATGACTTTAAGGCGCTAAAGTAGTAGCTGCGCTGGGGCATTGGGGTCGGAGGGCATGGGCATGCTGTGATGTTTTGCTGCCTTTGGGTCTCCCGGCCCCCTTTCCTTCTTTCTCCCTCTTTTAAATGATGGAAGTCTAGGGCGTGGCCTTCTAACTTTAGCTTCGATTTTTCATTTTTCTGTGATTTAACTTATTCAGCATTCCTTTGCATTTCCTTGTTTTCTTGTCGGTCTATTAGCGTCGCCCCTGTGCGGGGCGGCACCTACTTTTCTTTGCCGCGGCAAAGAAAAGTAGGCAAAAGAAAGCCGCTCAAACCGCCAGTGTGACGCAATCCACAACCAGCCTTACGCGGGGAATGGTATAGGAGCATCCGCCACCTCGCACCACCGAACGAAGTGACAAAGGACTCATTCATCCCGCTGCTCGCTCCGCGTGCAGCGGACGGGTCTGCAAGGATAACCCCTGTACTGAAGGCATTTTCGCGAGATCTAGCAAACCTTCGGTTTGCGGTTATGCCCCACGGGGCGCGTAGCGCCCCCGGATGAATGACGGCTTTGTCACTTTGTTTAGTGGTGCGATGAGACGGATGCTCCTATACCTTTCCCCCTAAACGGCGGTTTGTGGACTTCGTCACACTAGCGGTTTGAGCGGCTTTCTTTTGCTTACTTTTCTTTGCCGCGGCAAAGAAAAGTAAGTGCCGCCCCGCACAGGGGCAACGCTAGTAGACCGACAAGAAAACAAGGAAATGCCAAAACAGCAAAAACCCAAGCCGTCCAAATACCCACTAAGATTCTAAAATTGCCCAAAAATCCAACCCCGAACCTCACCAGATGGCCACCACGTCCCCCATCACCCCCACCCACCGCCTGGCGATAGCGTTACTGGTAGCCGGCGTATTCTTCATGGAAAACCTGGACGCAACAGTAATCGGCACTTCGCTCCCCGCGATGGCCCGCGACTTCGCCACAGCGCCAGCGTACCTATCGGTGGGCGTCTCCGCCTACCTCGTAGCGCTCACAGTATTCATCCCCGTAAGCGGCTGGGCCGCCGACCGCTTCGGCGCGCGCCGCATCTTCAGCCTGGCCATCGCCCTATTCACCTTCGCCTCGCTGCTCTGCGCGCTGAGCCAGGGCCTGCTCAGCTTCACGACAGCACGCATCCTGCAAGGCATCGGCGGCTCCATGATGGTGCCGGTAGGCCGCCTCGTCGTGATGCGCGAAACGCCCAAGGAAGGCATCGTTCGCGCCATCGCCATCCTCACCTGGCCCGCGCTGGTCGCGCCGATTCTAGGCCCGCCCGTCGGCGGCTGGATCAGCACGCACTGGACGTGGCACTGGATCTTCCTGCTCAATCTGCCACTAGGCGCCATCGCCTTCATCGCAGCACGCCTGCTGGTGCGCAACGGCACACCCCAGCCGCAACGCTTCGATACCCCCGGCTTCGTGTTGACCGGACTCGGCTTCGGTCTCTTCATGGCAGGCATCGAAGCCGTCAGCCGCGCCGATGTGCCCCGCGCCGTTTCACTCGGCGTGCTAATCAGCGGCATCGTCCTGCTCGCGCTGAGCGTGCGCCATCTTCGCCGCGCGGCGCATCCGCTTTTCGGCCTCGCACCGCTATCGATCCGCACGTTTCGCGTGACAGCGCTCGGCGGATCGCTGTTTCGCACCGCCATCGGCACAGCGCCGTTTCTGCTGCCGCTGATGTTCCAGATCGGCTTCGGCTATAGCGCCGTGCAGGCAGGCGCACTGCTGCTCTGGCTCTTCGCGGGCAATCTCGCGATGAAGCCGGGTACGACGCGCATCATGCATCGCTTCGGTTTTCGCACGGTGCTGTGCGTCAATGGTTTGCTCGTCGCAGCGGGCTTCGCCGCCTGCACGCAGTTGAGCGCAGACACGCCGTATGCGCTCGTGTGCGCGCTGCTGTTCTTCACGGGCATGACGCGCTCGATGCAGTTCACGGCGCTCAATACGATCGGTTTCGCCGATGTGCCGCAGCCGCAAATGCGCGACGCCACCACGCTCTTTTCGGTGATGCAGCAGATGAATGCGGGGATGGGGATTGCCGTCGGCGCGCTGATGCTCTCGCTCGCCGAGCAATGGCACGGCACCGTCTCGGGCCACGCGAGTTCGGCCGACTTTCAGTTGGCGTTCTGGATGATCGCGGCACTGGCGCTGCTCGCCACGATGGATAGTGCGATGCTGCCCGCGAATGCGGGCAGCCGGGTGCTGGTTGCGCAGAAGGCCGAACGGGCGTCCTGAGCCAGCAGGCTCAAGCGCGCTCAGCCCTGCATTACGCTGCCTTCGCCAGTTCCGCGTCGATGGCGGCGACGAGCTTCGGATCGTCAGCAGGCGTGTCGGGCGAGAAGCGCGCGACCACCTGGCCCGTGCGGCTCACGAGAAATTTTTCGAAGTTCCACAGGACGTCCGGCGCCGGATTCGGCTGGATGCCGTAGCCTTCGAGGCGCGCACGGAACGGGCCGTCGCCGGCCGCTTGCGGCTGCGCCTGGGTGAGCGATTGGTAGAGCGGATGCTGGTCGTCGCCCACCACCGAAATCTTCGAGAAAAGCGGAAACTTCACGCCAAACGTGCCGGTGCAGAAGGCCTGGATTTCCGCGTCGCTGCCCGGCTCCTGGCCCTTGAAATTGTTGGCCGGAAACGCCAGCACTTCGAGGCCGTCGGCGCGCTTGCCTTCATAGAGGGCTTCCAGGCCTTCGTATTGCGGCGTCAGCCCGCACTTGGACGCCACGTTCACCACCAGCAGGACTTTGCCCGCGTAGGGGCGCAGCGTGGTTTGCGCGCCGTCGATGGCGTTCACGGGAATGTCGTAAATCGTGCTCATGTCTCTATCCTCTGTCGGGTCGAATCGACTGGTCGCTCAATCGCCTGGTCGATCATTCGGTTAATCAATGAATCCGCTCGCTTATTCGCAGGCCTCGCGCACCCTCAGCAGGGCTGTGCTATCGAGGATCGTGATCTGCCCGTAGCGGATCTCGATCCATCCGCGGTCGGCGAAGGCTCGCAATTCCTTGTTGATGCTCTGCCGCGATACGCCCAGCAGCGCCGCGAGATCGTCCTGCGAAAGCTTCAGGCCAATCTCGACACCGGCATCGACGGGATTGCCGTATCGCTCCGCGAGACTCAGCAGCCGTTCGGCCACGCGCGCGCTGAAATCGGCCAACCGCGAAAAGCGGAAGCGATGATTCAGTTCGCGGTTGCGCGAGCAGATGAGCTCGAAAAAGCCGCGCATCAAAGCGGGCTCACGCTCGAACAGGTCGAGCATGGCCTCGCGCGGGATATGGTACAGGCGTACGGTGCCGCGTGCATAAAGGTCACACAGCGAGCCCTTGCGGTCGAGCGCCGGAATGATGTTGATGACCGAATCGGGCTGGATGTATTCGCCGATCACGCGCGCGCCCGATGCACTCACCCAACTCGCCTCCAGCGCACCCGCCAGCACGATATGGATTTCCTTGCAGTCGGCCTGATACGGCACGACCAGTTCGCCGTGCAGCCAGGTCTTCTCGTAACCCGCATCGACGAGCGTGCCCGCCGCGCCCGCCGACCAGTTCAGCAGACTCGGGTTGGTGAGGAACGCGTTGATGACGCGCTGACGCGTCACCGGGTCGAGCGTGCGCCGCAACAGCGCGTCGTGTGAGGGATAAGCAAGCCCCGCGCGCCGCTCGGGCGACGAAAACCGCTCTGCTAGCCTGGCTATGGCGGCCATGATGCGTTCTCCAGGGATGATGTGTCCGATCCATTTGAGCATCCGATCCCCGCCCGCCCAAACCATGATTTCTTTCTATCCATATCAAGGCCGGCGCGCTAACGGCACGCGCCTTTGGTTCTCTGCTTTCGCGCCACTTGCGCCGCAGGCGCAACTGACGCATCTGAAGCACTCCACGCATCAGGCCAGCGCGAACTCGAAGGCCTGCACGCCGTTTTCCTCGACATAGGTTTCCCAGTGCGCGAGCAACGCCTCGAGTTTCACCGGTTCGGCCTGGGCCAGATCCTGGGTTTCGCCGGGGTCGCGCGCGAGGTCGTAAAGCTGCCAGACGCCCGGCCCCGCCGGTGCGGGAATGAACACGGCCTTCCAGTCGCCCTGGCGCACCGCACGGCGGCCGAACAGTTCCCAGCCCGTCACGTGCGTCGCGTCGTGTACGGCGTCGGCCTCGCCGCGCAAATAAGGCAGCATCGAGTGGCCCTTCACGGCAGCGATCTCGCGGCCGCGCCATTGCGTGCCCGGATGCTCGACGCCCGCGAGATCGAGCACGGTCGGCACGACGTCCATCACGGTCGCGAAGGCATGGCCGACGCCGCGCCGCGCCAGCGCCGCGTGATGCGCGAAGGCCACCACGCGGATGCCGCCTTCGGTCGTGAACGCCTTGTAGAGGCGCGAGGGCGCCGTGGCCGCCTGCGCCCAGCGCGGGCCGTACCAGACGTAGGAGTTGCCGCGCCCGACGTTCGCGAGGCTGTTGTCGTAGTAGTCACGGATAAAGCGTTGCAGGTCCGGCCCGAAGATCGGCAGGGCTTCGAGCAGTGCCCCTTCCGCGCCGTTGTCGGAGAGGAACAGCACGAAGGTGTTGTCGAATTCGCCCGTGGCCTTGAGATGGTCGATCACGCGGCCCACGTTCCAGTCGAGCCGCTCGACCATCGCCGCGTAGACCTCCATCGTGCGCGCCGAGAATGCGCGGGCGTCGGCGGTTAGCGCGTCCCATTCGGGTGTGGGCGCAACGATGGGATGCGCGGCGACCTCGGCGTCGAGCAGGCCCAGCGCTTTTTGCCGCTCCAGGCGTTCGGCGCGCAGCGCGTCGGGGCCCGCGTCGTAGCGGCCACGGTAGTGCTCGACGATCTCCGCCGGAGCCTGCAACGGCCAATGCGGTGCGGAGAAGGGCAAGTAGGCGAAGAACGGCCGGTCATCGCTCGCCTCGCGTTCGCCGAGATACTGGATCAGTTTGTCCGCGAAGGTATCGGAGGAATAGAAGTCCTCGGGCAGGTTGTCCACGTGCAGGCCGTCTTCGACATAGAGCGAGCGCGTCGAGCGCAGCAGACGCGGCTGCTCGTCGTCTTCGCCCACGGGTTCGAAACCGTAGTGGTTCGCGGCTCCCGGCAACAGCGCGAACGAGCGCTCGAAGCCGCGCGCGGACGGTGCGCGATCGAGCGTCAACCCCAGGTGCCACTTGCCCGACATCGCCGTGAAATAGCCTGCGTCGTGCAGCAGTTCAGGAAGCGCCGCTACGCGCTCGTTCAGATAGCCCTCGTAGCCGGGCTTGTCGGCCAGATGCGGCGGCAGGGCTTCGGCCATCGTGCCGATGCCGGCCACGTGATGATCGGTGCCGCTCAGCAGCATCGCGCGCGTCGGGGAACAGGCGGAGGCTGTGTGGAAGTCGGTGAAGCGCACGCCCGCGTTGGCGAGCGCGTCCAGATTCGGCGTGGCGATCTCGCCGCCGAACGCGCCGAGGTCGGAAAAGCCCAGATCGTCGGCGACGATCACGAGAAAGTTGGGCCGCTTGGCGGGCTGCTTGTCTGACTTCGAAGGCATGGTGTGAGTCTCCAGTGAATGTCGATTCGCGAAGGGTTCGGATGAGTTCGGATCGCGCTCAATGACGCGTGCGCCAGCGCGTGACGGAAGCTTCCAGACGGCTGCCCAGCCAGCCGAACAGCGCCCCCAGCGCGCCGATCGTGACCGCCGCCGCCAGCAGACGGTCCATGCGAAAGAGTTGCTGCGCGTCGATCATGAAGGTGCCGAGTCCCACGCCCGAGGGCATCAGATACTCCGCGCCGATCGCGCCGAGCCACGCGTACACGAGCGCGAGCCGCAGCCCGGCGAACACGCCTGGCAGGATCGCGGGCACGATCAGCCAGCGCAGCCGTTGCCAGGCATTCAGGCGCAGCGTGAGCGCCACTTCGACGAGCGCGGGCGGCAAGCCTTCGACCGCGCGACTGGTTGCGAGCACAACGGGAAAGAACGCTGCCAGCGCCACAAAAATCACCTTGGCGAGGTCGCCCAGGCCGGCCCATGCGGTGAGCAAGGGAATCCACGCGAAGATCGCGACCTGGCGCAGGGCGGTGAGGGTCGGGCCGAACGCGCGGCGCACCCACGTCACCGCGCCCAGTGCGATGCCGAACGCGAGCCCCACGAATGCGCCCACGGCCAACCCCGCGCCTGCGCGCGCCAGCGTATGAAGGAGCGGCACGGGCAGCGCGCCGCTGCGCAGATCGTCTAGCGCGCTGCGCAGCACCGCTCCCGGCGCGGGCAAGAGGTTCGCATCGACGACATGCAGACGCGCCACGCCAACCCAGAGCGCAAGCAGCAACGCGGGCAGAAGCGCGCCGCGCATGTAGCGTTGCCAACCGCGCTGAGCGGTGGCGATGTGCGCGCCCGGCGCTTCATGCGGCCAGCGCACAAGCCAGCGGTCGAGCCGCTGCACGCCCTGATCGATCGCGAAACCCGTCAGCCCGATCGTGACGATGCAGACGAACACCACGTCGAGCTGGAACATCTGCCGCCCATAGACCATCAGGTAGCCGATGCCCTCCGACGAAGCCAGCAACTCCACTGCGATCAGCGTGAGCCAGCCCTGCGCGAGCGCCTGGCGCACGCCGGTCAGGAACGCAGGCAGCGCAGCGGGCAACACCAGCAGACGCACGCGCTGCCAGGCGCTCAGACGCAGCACGCCCGCCACTTCGCGCAACCGCCACGCGATGCCGCGCACACCTACTTGCGTGTGGATCGCCACCGGAATCGCGACGGCCTTGAAGATCAGCACGAGCTTGAGCGCTTCGCCGATGCCGAGCACCACCATCAAGAGCGGCAACAGCGCGAGCGGTGGAACCTGGGCGATGGCATAGAACAGCGGCGCGATGAGTTCTTCCACCACCACGCTCGCACCCATCAGTGCGCCGAGCAATGCGCCGCCGAGCGTGCCCAGCACGAAGCCAATCGCCAGCCGCTCCAGGCTGATGAGCAGGTTCGACGCGAGGCCATCACGCAGCAAATCGCGCGCGGTCTCCCAGACGAGTTCCGGCGCGGGAAGAATCTGCGCCGACATCCAGCCCGCATGCGCGGCCTGCCACCAGAGCAGATAGACAAACACGGGCAACGCCCACGGCACCAGCGCGGCCCAGGAGACGACACGACCGCTTGCGCGCAGCCGGTGTGGGACGGTGGCCGGCGCGCTGGCCTGATCGTCGTCGAGAATTGTCGAATTCGCCGTATTGAGCATGTCGGCCTCGCTGCGGATGGATACGGATTGAATCGGTGAATCGTTACGATCAGTACGTGAAGCGCAGCGTCGCGCCCACCATGCGCGGATCGCCTGGCATCGCCGTATAGGTGTTCTGCACGCTCGCGAACGACGCCAGGTAGTAATGCCGGTTGAACACGTTGTGTGCCCAGATCGACAGGTCCCACTTGTGCGCGCCGCTGTTCAGGCGCCAGCCCGTCGCGAGATTTAGAATGCCGTAGCCCGGCAGGCGGCCGTAGCGCGAATCGTCGAGCGTGCCGTACTGGTTCGAGCGCAGCGACCACACGCCGGTCACGTACTGGTCGATATCACCGCCGAGCGAGAACTCGTACTGCGCGCTCAGGTTGGCGATCCAGCGCGGCGCGCCGGAAACGGGCTTGCCCGTGAGGTTGCAGGTGGTCGCGCCCGTGGCGATCGTGATTTCGGCGGCGCACGGTCCGTTCGTGTACGAGCTGTACGTCGCGTTCACGTAGGACGCGTTCAGCCCGAGCGTCAAGCCGCGCCACGGCCGCGCGCGCAGATCGAGTTCCGCGCCGCGCGAGCGCACATTGGCGCCATTGGCGAGCACCTGGCTCACGAGGCCGCTGGATGGCACCGTCACGTAAGTCGTCGCCTGATAGCCGTTGATCTGCGTCCAGAACAGATTGGCGTTGAGCACCAGCCGATGGTCGAGCCATTCGCTCTTGATGCCGAGTTCGGCGTCGTTGGCGCGCTCGGGGCCGAACAGCAGCGAGTTTGCGCCGAGCGTTGGCGCCGATCCCACGGCCATGTTGATGCCGCCCGACTTCTCGCCGTGCGCGAGCGTCGCGTAGGCGAGCACGTCGGAGGTCAGCTTGTAGCTGAAGTTGAGCATCATCGACGGGCTGATGCTGTGCTGGCCGAGTTGCCCCGACTGGTACGCGCCGACCGCCGCGTTGCGCAAGGCCAATAGCGAGCCGCTCAGATCCGCTCCGCCCTCTGGCGCGAGACGGTTCACGTAGCCCGTCTTGTCCTCGTAGGTGCCGCGCACGCCCGCCGTGAGATCGGCGCGCGTATTGATGTGCCAGGTCGCCTGGCCGAACAGCGCCGCGCTGTTTGTTTCGACCGAAGCGGGCGACACCGCCGTCACGCCGTTGAGAATGCCGCGATTCACGCCGTACGTGAACAGGTCCGCATCCGGGCCGAACGCGGTGAACGTGTTCGTGTTGGTCTGCTCGTAGAAGTAGTACGCGCCGACCACCCAGTCGACCGGGCCGCCCGTGGGCGAGGCGAGACGCACCTCCTGAGAGATCTGGTGATCGTCCACGCGCACGCCCGCGTCGGTGGTCGCGGGCACGGGCAGGCCGTCGCCGTCGTTGGTCGGCGAGAAGTCCCAGAAGCGCGCCGCCGTGATCGACGTGAGCGAGTAGCCCGAGGGCAGCTTGTAGTTCACCTCGGTGGAGACGCCGCCCTGATGGACGTTCATGTGCGGCGTGGTGTCGGTATTGACCTGCGATAACGCAGGATTCGTCACCGGCTGCACGCCGAACAGCGCCGCGCGCGACAGATAGGTGCTGCCGGTGGGCACGCCGTACAGCAGCATCGCGCCGGTATTCGAGTTCTGCGTGTTGTAATCGGCGATAAAACGCACGCTCAGATCATTATTAGGCTTCCATAGCAATTGTCCGCGCACGCCATAGTTCGACGTGCCGTTCAACTGGCTGCCGTTATAGAGGTTCGTGACGCTGCCATCGCTATGCGTGTGCTCCAGATCGAGCGTGCCCGCGAGCGTATCCGAAAGCGGCCCGGACAGATGGGCCTTGGTCTGCGCGTAACCGTCGTTGCCGACCGACTGCTCCAGATAGCCCTCGGTATGGAACTGCGGTGGACGCGTGGAGATATTGAGCACGCCCGCCGTGCTGTTTTTGCCGAACAGCGTGCCTTGCGGACCACGCAGCAGATCGACCTGCTGAATATCGAGCAGATCGAACACGGCCATACCGGGGCGGCCCAGATAAACGTTGTCCAGATAGACGCCGACGCTCGGCTCCAGATTGTCGCTGGCCGGATTGTTGCCGATACCGCGAATCGAAATGCTCGACTGGCGCGGGTTGATGAAGGCGACGTTCAGGCTCGGCAAGCTCTGCTGCAAGTCCTGGATGCGATAAAGGCGCTGACGCTCCAGGTCCTGACCGCTCACCGTGGAAATCGGCGCGGGTACTTTCTGCGCGCTTTCCGAGCGACGGCGCGCCGTTACCGTGAACTCCTTCAGTTGCACAGGGTTCTCGCTTTTGGCCTTCGATGATTGAGCGTTTGCGTCCGGATTCGGGTTAGCGTTTATGGTGGTGGCGGCCTGTGAGGCATTGGCATCGTCCTGCGCCCAGGCCTGCGTGGTGGCGAGTACCGCAGCAGCGAGCGTCGTCAAGTGAAACAGCGTGAGGTGGTCCTTCATGTTGTTATAGGTGCCTTTTAATTCGTCTTCGCCGTCTTTTCGACTTCGCCAAACGTCTGGTAGGGTTGCCAACGGCTCGCGAGTTTCGACTGCGCGAGTGCCTGGTTCAGATACGTCGCATCGACCCAGTGATCGACATCGAAGCTCTGGCGGATCATGCCTTGCTGCTTCGCGGTATCGACATCGCGCTTGAACGCGTTGACGAAGTACGGATCGAGCAGCGGCGAGAAAAAGGTGGCGGGATCGCTGTCGCCGATTTCGTTGCGCCACACCGAGGTCGGCGTGCCCGCGCGGGTCTGTTCGAGTTGCAGATACGCGTCCAGATTCTTGCGATCCGACACCCAGTTCGAGGCGTCCAGCACGCTCGACACCACGCGTTGCGTCCAGTCGGGATGCGCGCGCAGGAAGTCGCCCGAGGCCACGAGCCCCGCCTTGAAGGTGCCCACGCCATCGCGGCCACGCGTGCTCACCGGAATCTCGACGAGCCCCTTGTCCTTGAGAATGAAGAGCGAGGACGGCCCCCAGACGGCGTCGATACGATGCGCCGCGATCGCAGCGGCCGCGCTGTTGAGGTCGAGGTTGACGATGCGGAAATCGCGCTCGGTCAGGCCTTCGCTGCGCAGTACGCTGTCGAACGACAGTTGCAGCGCCGTGCCGCGAAAGAGCGCGATCTGCTTGCCCTTGAGGTCCTTGAGATCCTTGATGCCCTGCCCCGGCTGCACCGCCAGATAGCCGTTGACGTCACGCGCCAGCGCCGCGATCAAACGCGTATCGAGCCCGTTCGCGCGACCGATGATGCCGGCCAGATCGCCGAGAAAGGCCAGATCGACCTGATGGTTCGCGAACGCCTCGTTAATGGCCGGGCCCGCGCCTTTGAAGAACGTCCACTGGATGCGCACGCCGTCCTTCAAAAAGGCCTTTTCCAGCGCCTGGTTCGCGTAGAGGACATCGACCACGCCGCCGCCCGCGGGTTTCGAGGCGGCGCCGATATCGGGCACCGCGATGCGGATCACGTTCTGCGCGCGAGCAGTGGGCGAGACCAATGCAAGCAGCGCGCACGCAACGAGGCAAGCGGCAGAAAAGTGTGCAAAAAATCGACGTCCCACGAGAACCCCCACAAAAAGCGCTTCGAATGCAGGCGCCGGCGCCGCCACGCAAGACACGCGGCGGCGCGGCGCGTTTTTCCCCTGTTGCCCCTGTTGCCTTTTTTCGTCAGGCCGCTGCAGCGAGCTTCGGATTTTTTTCCACGCTGCGCGTCACGCTCGTGCGTCCATCGACGCTCACCGGCACGTCGCCCGCCAGCGTCACGCGGCGCACGATACGGCGCGCATCGCCGTAATCGTTCACGGCGTAGTGCTGGGTCGCGCGGTTGTCCCAGATCGCCACGTCGCCCGCTTGCCAGCGCCAGCGCACGATGTTTTCCAGGCGCGTGATATAGCCCTGGAACACTTCGAACAGGTGGTTCGACGCCGAGCCCGGCAGGTCGACAAAGCGCTTGAAGAAGTGACCCAGCACGAGCGTCTTCTCACCGCTTTCCGGGTGCACGCGCACGAGCGGATGCTCGGTTTCATATCGGGTGGACACGAACACTTCGCGATAGCGCTCATAGGCGGCCTTCGCCTGTTCGGTGAGCGCATTGCGCGAATAGCTCGCGGCCGCCGCATAGTCGTAGTCGTTGCTGTGCACGGCCCAGAGTTGCTCGGCCAGCGTCTTGAGCGTGTCCGGCAGATCGTCGTAAGCGGTGGCCGTATTCGCCCACACGGTGTCGCCGCCTACTTCGGGATTGGTCACGCCGCGCAGGATCGAAGCCTTGGGATAGGCATCGACGAAGGTGACGTCGGTATGCCAGGAATTGGCGCGACCGCCATGCAACGAATCGAGCTCGAGCAGATATTCCGTGCCTTCGCGCACCGGCACCGTCGGATGGGCAACCGGATCGCCCAGCAGCTTCGCGAACGACTCCTGCTCCTGATCCGTCAAATGCGTCTGGTCGCGAAAGAAGATGACCTTGTGACGCAGCAGCGCCGCGTTGATCGCGTCCAGCGCGGCCGGTTGCAGATCGCCGGACAGACGCACGCCGCGAATCTCCGCGCCGATGCGGCCCGTGACCGGATGAATGGACAGCTCGCCGTTTTCCACTACGTTGAGTTTCGACATTTCGTTTCTCGCTAAAGAACAGGATTCCTTATGAATAAAAACGGAGAGGCGACTTTCAAAGCCTGCCTTCCACCATCTCTCAGGCCGCGACCGTCAATCTGTACGTTGCGATCGCGACCGTTACGAACATGCTACCGGGACACCGCTGCAATTTCTGTCCACGCCTTGACAGTCCAAAGCACACAATCAGCTATGGGAATGAACGCCATGACCAAGCAGCGCGTGAAGGCGCTCGCGTTCACGTTGAAATGCGGTATCGCTACGATTGCGCGGATACGGCAGGCCGATATCGACGGTCGCGCGCAGCGGGCCCGGGCGCGGCGCCATCACCACCACGCGATCGGCCAGATAGACGGCCTCTTCCACATCGTGCGTGACGAGCAGCATCGTGAGGTCGGCGGCTGCGCGGATGCGCAGCAGTTGATCGTGCATCTGCGATCGTGTCAGCGCATCGAGCGCACTGAACGGCTCGTCGAGCAGCAAAAAGGCCGGCCGCGCGACGATGGCGCGCGCGAGCGCCACGCGTTGCGCCATGCCGCCCGAGAGTTGATGCGGCAGCGCGCGCTCGAAGCCCACGAGCCCGACCAGGGCGATCTGTTCGCTCACGCGCCGGTGAACTTCGAGGCGATCGAGCTGGAAGCGCGCGAGCCCGAGCGCGATGTTCTGCTCGACGCTCAGCCAGGGAAACAGACGCGGGTCCTGGAACACCACGCCCGCTTCGTCGTTGCCGATCTTCGGCACGACGCCGTCGACGAGAATCTGCCCTTCATAGGCATTGTCGAGACCGCATAGCAGGCGCAGCAAGGTGGATTTACCGCAGCCGCTCTCGCCAAGAATCGCGATGAACTCCTGGCGACGGATATCGAGGTCGAGATCGGCGAGAATCTCGCGCGGGACGCCCCCGACCTGAAAGCGTTTGCTCACGCCATGCAGGTGCACGAAGGAATCGAAGGAACCGGGCGCGCCGCCAGACGAGGCGGGCGCCACTGCGGGTGGATTCATGCTGGAGCCTGATTGTGGGGGCCGAGGGCGTCGGCGCGCGGTTGGCGCGGCGACGGCTCATGGCATCCATTATCAAAAAGACTCTGGCGAGTGTCTGTCAACGAATGGTCAGATTACCCGGCGATCTGACGCTTTCGATATTCCAGAACACGGCTTGATTGAAAGGCTTTGGCAAGGCTTGAGGTGGCGCTGTTATCCGCGTGAACTGAGGTGCATCAGGCCGGGGGCGCCACCGATGCGCCCGCAATGCCATGCCGCGCGAGCGCTTGCGCGACAAAACCGGACGCCTTCATCGCCTCGACGAAATCAGCGAGGTACGCCGCCGCCTGCGGGCCACGCGCACGCGCCACGCCCATCGCCTGGCGGATCACCATGAAACGCTCGTCGAGCAGACGCAGGCCGCCCGCTTTCGCGGCATCGGCTTCGAGTTGTTGCTTCACGCCCGCCGCGACTTCCAGCCCTTCATCGAGGAAGGTTTGCACGACGGTCGGCGAGGAAGGCGCGCGCACGATTTGCGCGGCTTTCAGTTCGCGTGTGAGAAAGAGGTCGTAGGCGCTGCCCTTGCCCACTGCCACGCGGTTGTGCGCCTCGTCGACCTGCGCGTTGCTGCGGATGGGCGAATCCTCGCGCACGAGGTAGAAGCCTTCGATCAGCACATACGGTGCGGTGAAGGCAATGGTTTCGCCGCGCTTGGGATCGACGGCGAAGAAGCCAAAATCGGCGTGCCCGTCGCTCACGGCTTCAACGGATTGCGCCGCTGTGTCTAACACCACGAGTTCGAGCGGCACACCCAGGCGCTGCGCGAGCGCGCGGGCCAGGTCGATGGATACACCGAACGGCTCGTGCGTGGCGGCGTCGCGGTTGGCGAGAATCGGATTGCCAAGATTGATGGAGGCGCGCAACGTGCCGGTGGGCGTGAAGGCTTCGATGAGGGTGGGGTCGAGGGGCATGGGAGTTCGTGAGGGTATCAAAGTTCTGAAACACACGTAGACGTTACTTAGCGCGGTCAACGCAACGTACGCAGCGTCGTATAGGTCAATATGGCAGCGGACGACGCACACATAGCAGCCTGATCTTTGACTTCGAGCATATCACCGAGGCAGAGAACGGGCGTATGCGGATGGGATCGGAACGCGAGACGCAATTGCAAGGCTGCTCAAGCCGAGGACATTTGTAGATCGCCGCCAATCAAGTGGACTGCGTTGCGTCTGCAGTCTTTCGTCATGAGACTTGCCAGAGGTCAAGAAAATGAGGCAACCCTCAGACTCCTCTTATTGATCGCCTCACTGCATCTCGCCACAGTGCCCAGACTCATCGTCGCACTCGCGCGCGACGGCATTCCGCAGCAATAACGACCAAAACAAAGGAGCTGGCTTCATGCATTGCCCGTCTTGCGTTATCCGCCTCGTTGTCCATCTGTGTGACTGCCAGCCGGGAGGCCACCCGGCATGAGGAACGAGGACATTTACGGCGCATGGTGGCCCAGCGCGCTGAAGCGCACCATGACCGTGATCGGGCCCGCGCTGCTCGAACAGGCGGACGGCGAACCGGTTTTTCTGCTGAGCGCCATCAAGGGCGAGGAGCGGCTTTCGACGGTCTGCCATTACGACCTGCTGCTGACCACCGCCCTGGACATGCACGACGTGGACGCAGCCGCCATCGACATGAAGGCGCTCATTGGCACGGAACTGACCGTCACGATTCAACTGGAGGGCATGGGCACCCTGATCGGCGCGAGGAACATCGGTGCGGGCACGCGCGAGATCTCGGGCATCGTGACCGAGGCGCGCTACCTGCGACCCCTGAACCGCCAGCACCAGTATGCGGTGGTCATCCAGCCGTGGATTGCCCTGCTCGGGAAGACGACCGATTACCGGATTTTCCAGGGCAAAACCGTCATCGACATCGTGCAGGAAGTGCTCCATGGGCTGATCTACTCCTACGAATTCCGCACCGACGGCATTTACGAACTGCTCGACTATGTGGTTCAGTACAACGAGACATCGCTCGCGTTCATCCAGCGCATGCTGGCCGAGCACGGCATTGTCTGGTATGTCGAGCACAGCGACACCTTTCACCGCATCGTCCTTGTGGACCACCTGGGCGGTTACGGGCCGGTCGCGAGTACGGCGTACCACACGCTCGAATACCACGAGCCCGACCTGAAGATCGACCGCGAATACATCGACCGGTTTGAACCGGTCGAGCGCCTGACAACGGGCGTCTACACCACCGACGAATACCACTTCAAGAAGCCGCGCGCCGATCTCGCTTCGCACAACGATTTGCAGCAGGACACGGCGCATAGTGACCTCGTGAAGCGCGAGTGGCCTGGCAACTACACCGAGCTCACCGACGGCGAGGACATTGCGCGCCTGCGCATGGAAGCGCTGCGTGCGCCCGGCGAGCGCGCCATCGGCCACGGCAACCTGCGCAACGTGGTGTGCGGTACGACCTTCACGCTGGCGAACCACCCGAGGCCCGAGGCCAACCGCGAACACCTGGTGCTGTGGACGGAAATCGACTTCGAGGAAACCGCCGAGGCTACCGGCGGAGATGCCCAGTACCGCTTCGAGGTGAGCTTCGAGGTCCAGCCCGCCACGGTCCAGTTTCGCCCTGACCGTAACCAGTGGCCGAGACCCCGTATCAGCGGTCCGCAGACGGCGATGGTGACTGGCGCCGAGGGCCATGAACTATGGACCGACCAGTACGCGCGCGTGAAACTGGCCTTCCACTGGGACCATGCCGGTCCAAAGGACCAGAATTCCTCGTGCTGGATTCGCGTCTCGTATCCGTGGGCGGGATCGAACTACGGCGGCATCCACATTCCGCGCATCGGCTCGGAAGTCATTGTCGATTTCGAGAACGGCGATCCGGCGCGACCCATCGTCACCGGGCGCGTCTATAACGCCGCGACCATGCCGCCGTGGACGCTGCCTGACAACGCGACGCAGAGCGGCATCCTCACGCGTTCGTCCATGGGCGGCGGCTACGGCAATGCCAATGCGATCCGCTTCGAGGACAAGTCGGGCCAGGAACAGGTCTGGATCCAGGCGGAGCGCAACCTGGATAGCGTAATCGAGTACGACGAGACGCACACGGTGGGCCACGACCGCACCAAGAGCATCGGGCGCGACGAGACGGACCACATCTGGCGGAACTGGCGGCTGAACACGGACGGCTGGAAGTGGGAGAACGTCGCGCTGGCAGCAGCGCAAAACGTGGGCCTGTTCCAGATGCTCAACATCGGTGGGGCGCATGTCGTGAGCGTGGGCGGTCTGTACGCGCGCCAGGTGGCCTTGCAGATGGCGAGCACCGTGGGCATGAACCGCCATGACCGCGTGGCACAGGACTGGTCCTCGGACGTGGGCCACACGTACACGCTGACCGTGCGCGGAAAGGCGGTGGGCGACGCGGTGCAGAAGGATCTCGACAATCCCATCGAGGCGACACCGTTCTTCGTGCCGCAACTGCCCGCGCCGGTGTCGAGCGCGGAGAACAACCAGCTCCGGATTGCGGACACGGGCGAGGCGCACCTGTCGGGCGCGAAGCTAGTGGAACTGATTGGTCCCGGGGGCAGGGTCAGCATCGACGATGCAGGCGTCACGATCAATGCCACAGCCATCTTCCTGAAAGCCCCGGTCATCAGCATGAGCGGCGGGAGTGCGGGTGGGCTTGCGCCGGTGACGGAGGCGACCTGCGCCGAATGTGCGAAACGCCAGACGACGCCGCACCCGGTGGACGTAGCGACCGGCCAGAAGGTGCTGGCCCATGAAGACTTCCGCCTGCCTGGCCGCATGGCGATCCACTGGAGCCGCAGTTACCGCAGCGAAGACCAGCGTGCGGGTGCCCTGGGCGTCGCCTGGCGTCTGCCGTACTCGACGGAACTCCGCCGTGATGAAGCGCAACTGACCTACTACGATGCAGACGGGAGACGCCTGAACTTCCCGCTACTTGAATCTGGCCAGCAACACTTCCACCCCATCGAGAAATACACGCTCGTGCGCGGGCAGGACATGGGTTCGTGGGCCACGTATGCCGTGCAGTTTGGCAATGGCATGCAGGAGCACTACGCGATCCACCCGACTGACGATGCGCGCTGGCAGCTCCAGCGCGTGAGCGACCGAGACGGCAACGTGCTGTACCTGGGCTATACGCCCCAGGGCTGGCTCAACGCGGTGCGCAATAACGTCCACACGGTGCGCTGCGAGCTGGACGGCGTGGGGCGCATTACTGCCGTAAGGCTCGACGCCCATGGTCACCCACTGCTCGCTCAGTACGCCTACGACGGGAACGGCGATCTGGTTGAGGCCACCGACCGCGCGGGGCACACCTGGCGTTACCAGTACCGCCAGCACCTGCTCACGGGCTATGTGACACCCTCGGGCGCGGTCCATATGTCGGAGTGGGACGGCGACACGCCGCAGGCGCGCGTGACACGCACGTTCGCGTATGTGGACGACGCGGCCGCGAAACAGGGCCAGCGCACCATCACGCGCGAGACGCGTTTCGCGTACCAGAGCGCCAGCCAAACGACGCGGGTCACGGACGGCCTGGGGCGCACCATCGAATACCACTACAACGGCCTGTGGGCCGTGGACCGCATTTTGTATCCGGACGGCAGCACGCGCCTGACGCACTTCGATCAAACCGGCAGCGTGAGCGGCACCACCGACGAGCTGGGCCGCGTCACGCAGCGGGTCAACGACGCACGCGGCAATCCGGTGGCCGTCATTGATGCGGCGGGCAACGTCACGCGCCTGAGCTACAACGACCTGAACCTGCCGGTGCAGATCACCGACCCGGCGGGCCAGGTCTGGCAGCGCGCCTATGACGAAGCGGGGCACCTCACGACCGAAACCGATCCGCTCGGCAACACGACCACCTACACCTACGACAAGGCGCTGCCGGTTACGCGCACGGATGCGCTGGGTAATGTCACGTCGATGCAGTGGAACGACGCCGGGCAGTTCGTGGCGCGCACCGACTGCTCGGGCCACACAACACAGTTCGCCTACGACGCAGAGGGCCGCCTTATTACGACCACCGACCCGCTGGGCAATGAAAGCTGGCAGAGCTGGGACATGGCGCGCGACCGGCTCGACAGCGTGACGCCGGCCGGCCTGGGGGCATGGAGCGTAGGCTATGACGAGGCGGGCCGTGTCGTGACCCATACGGACCCGCTCCAGCGCGTCACGCGTACGCAGTGGGACGCGTATGACCAGCGCCTGGGCGTAACGGATCCGGCGGGTGGCACGAACGGCTACGGCTACGATGCGCTTGGCCGCCTGACGGTGCTGACCAATGCCAACGGAGAACAGACCACCTTCGAGTACGACAGCCGGGACCGCCTGATTGCCCAGACAGGCTTCGACGGGCGGCGGCAGACGTACCGCTACAGCGCGGCGGGCGAAGTGATTGCGCGCACGGACCACGGCACGGACGGCCAGATCACGACCGATATCGCCTATGACGCGCTCAGCCGCCCCATCGAACGGCGTTCGAGCGACGGCAGCCACGCGAGCTACCGCTACGATGCGCGCGGGCTGCTCACGCAGGCGCAGGCGGGCGGGCGCGGCGAAACGCCCAGCCAGATCACGTTCGAATACGACGCGGCGGGACGACGCACAAGCGAAACGCAGGCGCATCACGGCAAGGTCTGGCGACTGACGCACGAGCTGGACGCGTTGGGCCATCGCAGCAGCACGCACCTGCCCGATGCCGGGACACTCACCTGGCAGCGCTACGGGGCGGGGCACATCCACGGGGTGCTGTTCAACGGCGAAGTGCTGGCGGCATTCGAGCGCGATGCGCTTCACCGCGAAACGTTGCGCATGCAGGGGCCGGTGGCCCACGCCTTCAGCTACAGCGCGGCGGGACTGCTGGCGACGCATCAATGGCAGGGACTGGACAACCGCGGCCATGCTGCTGAAGCGGCAAAGGTCTGGCGAAGCTGGGAGCATGACTGCGCGGGGCAGATCACGGCGCTGCACGATGCGATGCGCGACAGCCGTAGCTACCAGTACGATCCGGCGTCGCGTCTGAGCGCGGTGAATGCGGGGCGTGCGAGTGAAACCTTTGCTTATGACCCGGCAGGCAACCTGCTGGCGGTGGGGCAACGCAAGTTGACGCATTACGGCATCGCGCGCGGCGACCGGCTGCTGGCGCTCGTCACGCCGGAATACGCCGTCGAACAAACACCGCAGTACGCCTACGACGGTCACGGCAACCGGATTGCCGTGACGATTCCTGAGGCCGTGCAGCCCGCCGCGCCGCAGGCTTCGACTTCACGCTACCGCTACGACGGCGCGCACCAGCTCCGGGGCATCGAGCACGCGAACGGCGGCACCAGTCGCTACGAATACGACGCGCTAGGACGGCGCACAGCGAAACACCATACGGATGCGAATGGGCGGACCGCAACGACGCTATTCGTGTGGGACGGCGACTGGATGGCTCAGGAGATTCGCACGGGCAACGCGAATCCGATTACGTACGTTTCCCACCCGGATCACGCCGGGCCACTCGCGAAGCTCGCCGGCGTGAAGGCGTACCACTACGCCACCGACCACCTGGGCACGCCGCAGGAGGTCTACGACGAGAAGCGACAGATCGTTTGGGCCGCCGATCTGAGCGCCTATGGCAAGACACGCGGCTACCTGAAACACGAGATCGACAATCCGATCCGCTTACCGGGTCAATACTTTGATACGGAAAGCGGGCTGCACTACAACCGCTTCCGGTACTACGATCCGCAATCGGGGCGGTATGTCAATCAGGATCCGATTGGGCTGAAAGGTGGAGTGAATTTCTATCAGTATGCCGAATCCGCACCTACGCACTACGTTGATTCGCAAGGTCTGGCTTCATGCTCATATAGCATCGCGGGGGGCCGACTGCGCTGCACCCCAAGTGATCCACAGCATGCGCCAGTGGATATTCCCGTTGCCTCCGGAAACAACGGCGCTGGGATGCAGTGCAAAAATAATCCACAATGTATTAGTAACGCCAATCGCGGACCGATCCCGACAGGACACTGGAGGTGGAATATCAATGGACCTGGAGCGTCGAACAGTAAGCCGAACGGCCGGAGGCTTGTGCCGCAGCCCGGAACGACAACCTATGGTCGAGGTGGATTCTTGACCCATAGTTGCCTTAATGCTTTTGGGCCGTCTCTCGGGCCGCAGTTCTGTTCGGAGGGTTGCGTCACCGGATCATCTTCAAATATGCAAACACTCAACTCTCTTCTTGACGCCGAACCGGATAGCACGCTGGAGGTTACACCGTGAATTACGTGAATATTCCAATTCGAGTCATAGTTTACATAATTCTCGGCTCAATCTCCTTTATTTCTAGCGCGAAGGTAGTGCGCGAGCCAAATCGAGATGAACGGGAAATAGCAATGGCAGAGAGTGCACTATTTTGGTCTAGGGTTGCTACCGTTAGTGAATATGGAAGACGAGCTTGCGAAACAAACGAACTTGCGTGCAGCGATGATCGGGCTGAGTTGGGGTTGGCGCTTATTGGTGGAAAAAAATCCATTGCATCCATTCACGCGTTGGTATTTGCATCGCGATATCGCATGGATGGCGCACTATCAGAAAATTACGTCTGCTACATTCTCTCAAAAGGCAGAATAATTTACTCCGAATTAAAATTCATGAATACGACGAATTTGGAAAAAAAATGTCTCAGTGAATTTGATGCAAGAAAGAAAAGCAATCAACGTCTCTTTGATGGTGTCCCGTCGAATCAAATTTGTAGCTCGTCAAAGGAAATTTCAGAATTGAGGACTGCATTGATTCAGGGACTAGAGTCCGGTGAGAGATGCAATGACGGTGACTTCTAACCCTAACGCCTGGTACGCTACGATGCCAACTCCCGCCGCCTGCGTCACGATTGGCGGTATACCTGCCGATCGCATGGACGATAGGTGACGTGCGCCACGCATACTGCCCGCGGTCTGGAAAACGCCCGTCATCGGCTTTTCGGCAGCCCATCGAACCGCTTCTTCATAAAGATCCGGCTATGACCAGGCGGATAAGCCTCGATTATTCCGAACGCCTCGTAGCCGAGCTTTTCATAAAAGCCGCGCGCTTGAAAACTGAACGTATCGAGCCACGCGGCCATACATCCGCGTCGGCGCGCTTCCTCTTCGGCCAGGGTCACGAACCGCGCGCCCAGCCCACTCCCGCGTAAGGTTTCGGGCACGAAAAGCAGATCGATATGGAGTTGCGTAAAAGCCGTATCGGCCCACAAGCCGCCAACGATCTCGCTTGATTCAGGGTCTTTCAGCAGCAGCGCAAGCGGGCGGTAATCGACAGGCTGCTCCGCCGCACGCGCATTGAAAGTCGTCAGCGGCTGGCTGATGGCTTTGCGCATCTGAAGGCCGGGCGTTTCGGGCATGACAATGACAGGATGCAAGGCGGGCTCCGTTCTGGTTCGGCAACGCCCCACTCTATCGGCCTGGGTTCGCGCGAGGCAAGCATGACGCGCCGCGGCCCTCCTTGCCCCGCTGTTCAGGCCGACTCGCCGTCGTGGGCCGCGTCATGCTTCGGGCGGCGCACCGCGCGAATCTTGCCGCTATTGCCGCCGCCACAGAAAAAGCGCCCGCCGCCATCCGATTCGAGCCCCGAAACGGCCGTGCCCGGCGGCATCTCCAGACGCTCCAGCACGGTGCCCGTTTGAGGGTCGATGCGGCGCAGGTCGCTCTCGTCGCCCTCCCAGGTGCCGTGCCACAACTCGCCGTCCACCCAGGTCACGCCCGTCACAAAGCGGCTCGATTCGATCGTGCGCAGGATCGCGCCCGTCTGCGGGTCGATCTGATGAATCTTGCGCGCGCGGTACTCGCCCACCCAGAGCGTGCCTTCGGCCCACGCGAGGCCCGAATCGCCGCCGTTGCCTGGTGCGGGAATCGTGGCGATCACGCGGCCTGTCTGCGGGTCGATTTTCTGGATCTGCGCCTCGGCAATCTGGAACAGGTGCTGGCCGTCGAAGGCGGTGCCGGCATGCGCGGGGACGTCGATCGCGCGTTGCGTCTCGCCGCTTTGCGGGTCGAGCGAGGCGAGCTTGTTACCGGCCGCGAACCACACGCGGCTACCGTCCCAGGTGACGCCGCCCACCTGTTCGACGCCTTCGAAAGGGCCGTATTCGCGCAGGATCGTGGCCGTGGAATGCTTCATCGTGGGCTCCTTGCCGGTCGGTTCAGACGCTGGTTCTGATGTGGTTCAAGCGCTGGTTCATACGCTCATCCTGCTCGCCTGGCAGCGGCGCAGGGAGTAACAAGGCCGTCGCGAATCCGGGCAGCGGCGGCATGGTCCAGCGCCGCGCGCGCCCCACGCCCACCGGCTGCACCTTGCAGGCCGCCGCCAGCACGTCGAGCGCACGCTGCACGGTGCGCTGACTCGCGCCCAGTGCGAGCGCGAGCGCGGAACTCGACCACGCCTCGCCATCGGCAAGGAGGGCCAGCACAGCGGCGTACGGCTCTTCGACCGGCCGCGCCAGCACGACCACCTCAGTCGCTGCGCGCGGGACGAGCGTGAATCCTTGCGGCGTCGCGCGAATGGCGGCGATGCCGTCGAGCAGCGCACGCAAGCGTCCGATCTCGACTCGCAGGCGCACCCGATGCGTTTCGTCCGCATGCTTCATGCGAAAGGCTCGCTCGATCAGCACGTCGCGCGACACGTCGGCGGGCCACGCTTCGGCCAGCGCGCGGGCCAGCACGAACAGCACGGGCCGGCGAGCGAGCGGCACGACCGTAGCAACTTCACGCACGGCATAGCGGCAGGCGTCGATCACGAGCGCGTCCGAAGCCAGCAGCGCCTCTACGTCGCCGAGTAGCAGAGGCCGCGCCTCGCCACGCGCGATGAGCCGGGCGGCAGGCGCGTCGAGCAGTTGCGCCGCGCGCGCGACTTCGGCCGCCAGCGGCGCGATGCCGGCAAGACGCACGGCACGCGCGGCCTCGGCCAGCGCGGCGCGGGCCCCCTGCGGACGGATGCTGCGCATCGCGATACCCGCTGCGATCAATTCGTGAGACGCCCTGAGCGCGGGCGGCAGCGGCGTGGGGTCGATGTCGGCGAGTCGTTGCTGCGCTTCGTCGAGACGCCCGATCAGCAGTAAGCGCCGAATCGCCAGATGACGCGCGTGCGCGGCATTGAGCGTATCGCCGTGCGCGTCGAGCGTTTGCCGCGCTGCATCGAGCACGTGTGCCGGCCAGCCGAGGTCGCGCATGGCCAGCGCGATTTCAGCCTCGGCGACGATGCAGCGCGCGCGGGCCACGGCCTCGCGCGTGCCGAATGCGCGTGCGGCGCGGCGCAGCAGCGATTTCGCGCGCTCCAGGTCGCCCAGTTGGGCCATCGCGATGCCGCGCAGCGCCAGTGCGGGCGCGTCGTCGCGCAAGGCGACGCGGTTCAGCGCGCCGAGCGCGTCACCGGCGGCCAGCGCGCGCGCCGCGGCGGTAATCAGCGAGTCCATGCGTGGCCCAATCCCGACACACTTGTCACTCCCCGTGCTCCGAAGTCCGGACCTAATCTAACACGGCACTCTGCGATCAACCTCTCGTCCGCGCCGCCTCTTGTCGCGCCCCGGACAACGCCCTCAGGAGCACACCATGACCACGCATGCCACTGGAACCCGCGAGCAATGGCTCGCCGCCCGGCTCGATCTGCTCGAAGCCGAAAAAGACCTCACGCGGCGCAGCGATGCGCTGGCGCAGCAACGCCAGGCGCTGCCGTGGGTGCGCGTCGACAAGGACTACGCGTTCGACACCGAACACGGCCGAGCCTCGCTCGCCGATCTCTTCGCGGGGCGCTCGCAACTGCTCGTCTATCACTTCATGTTCGGCCCCGATTACGCGGCGGGTTGCCCGTCGTGCTCGGCCGTGACGGATGGCTTCGCTGGCAGCGTCGCGCATCTCGCCCACCACGACGTCACGCTGATGGCGGTCTCGCGCGCGCCGCTCGCGAAGCTGCTGGCCTATCGCGAGCGCATGGGCTGGCGCTTTCCGTGGGCCTCGTCGCGCGACAACGATTTCAACTTCGACTTCAATGTGTCGTTCACGGCCGAGCAGCAGCGCGAGGGCAATGTCGAATACAACTACGCGCGCGGCGCGCATGCGATGGACGCCGATCCGCCGCCCGCGCCCGTGGCCGAATTCGCGGCGAGTTGCGGCACGGATGCCGCCACGTATGCGCGCGACCGGCCCGGCATGAGCGCGTTCGTGCGCGAAGGCGGCGCGATCTATCACACCTACTCGACCTACGCGCGCGGTCTCGACGCCATCTGGAGCATGTATCAATGGCTCGACCGCGCGCCCCGGGGGCGCAACGAAACGGGTATCTGGTGGAAACGGCACGACGAATACCGCGACTCCCACACGCGTTGAGGCCTGCCATGATCTCTGTCGTCAGAGCGCGTGCGCTTTTCGGCCTGGCGGCCCTGCTGCTGTTCGCGGCCAGCGCCACGGCAACCGTACTGCGCTACACGTCGATGGCGACGATGAGCGGCACGCCCATGCCCGGCGGCTGGACGCTCTCGGCGACCTGGCTGCCGCTATGCGGGCGCACGTGGCTGCAAACCGCCGTTGCGTTCGTGGCGATGTGGTCGACGATGATGCCCGCGATGATGTTGCCCGCACTCGCGCCGATGCTCTGGCGTGAGCGCGGCACACTCACGATTCAATCTGGATGGCTAACGATCGTGCGCGCGATCGGCTATTTTTCCGTGTGGCTGTTTGCGGGTGTCGTTGTTTTTCCGTTGGGCGCCGCGATGGCTTCGCTAGCCGTGCGTGAGCCGTCGCTTGCGCGTCTGGCGCCGGGCGCGGCGGGTATCGTCGTGGTGCTCGCCGGTCTGATTCAATGCACGCTGTGGAAAGCGAAACGCCTCGCTTCCTGCCACTCGATGCGTGGTTGTCATGACAAGTCGCCAATGGGCGCGCCGCCAATGGGCGCGCCGCCAAAGGGCGCTCCGCCAATGGGCGCACGCGTCGCACTCCGTGAAGGCACGCGTCTCGCCCTACATTGCCTCTGCTGCTGCGGCAACTGGATGGCCGTACTGCTCGCGACTGGCGTGATGGATCGCCAGGCGACGCTCATCGTCAGCGCGGTCATCGCCGTGGAACGGCTGGCTTCGCGTGGACCGCTCGTGCGCATCGTCGGCATGGCGAGCATCGGCGCGGGCGTCATGCTGATCGCGCATGCGCTTTGATATCAGCGGCGCTAAAGGCAGGCAATAAAGGAAAAGTGGAGGGAAAAGCGCAATGCAAAGGCCGCGCGGTTAAAAAACCGCGCGCCTTGTGAGGACATTCAGAAGGCGAGCGCAGCCACCGCGCTTGCCGGCATGCTGCCGAGCACGCGATCGCCGTCGCGACGAGCTTCAGTCTCGCCGACAAATGTCGTATCGCTATAAGCGACGACCTTGAAACCGCTACCCGCGGTTCTCGGAACAGTAATGCCCCAGTGCCAGCCGCCTTCCTGCTCGAAGACGTGCAGCTTTAGGGACGAATGCAATATTGGCGATTGGGATGCGCTCACGACACGCCCTCCTTTTCGGAACGATTCGAAGCAGCCTTAAATGCTGATGGCAGCATCGAGCAGTGTAGGCAGTGTTTTGTTGCAGTGCAATAAGCGTTTATCTCTATAAAGCTCATCATCTGGATGAAAATCCCAGCTTATGGGTAGCGAGTGTCCTGCTCCTTTAAAGCGTCGTTACTTTCAGATGACTATTGGACAGAAACCTCTAAAACACATCCCCCTGCGCAGCGGCCAGACGAGCGGGTATGATCGAATCCCGTGAAAAACTTCGCCTGACCCGCATATGAATACCCCTGCCGATGCTCCCACGCCCCGCGCGCTACGCGCGCTCACGCCGCTGGAGGCGCGCATCGTCGGCGTGCTGATCGAAAAGCAGCACACCGTCCCGGACACCTATCCGCTTTCGCTCAACGCGCTCACTTCGGGCTGCAATCAGAAGACCGCGCGTTCGCCCGTGATGAACGTGAGCGAGGCCGAAGTGCTGAGCACGATCGAAGACCTCAAGCATCTGAGCCTCGTGTTCGAAGGCAGCAGCAGCCGCGTGCCGCGCTTCGAGCACAACCTCAATCGCGTGCTCGGCGTGCCGGGCCAGGCCGTCGCGCTGCTCACCGTGCTGTTGCTGCGCGGCGCGCAGACCGCTGCCGAACTGCGCCTGAATTCGGCGCGCCTGCATGGCTTCGCCGATGTCTCGTCGGTCGAGGCCTTCCTCGCCGAACTCGCCGAACGCGAGCCGCCGCTCGTGGTGAAACTCTCGCGTGCGCCCGGTGCGCGCGAAAGCCGCTGGATGCATCTGCTGTGCGGCGAAGTGAGCATGGCGGCGGCCAGCTACGACGGCGAAGCCGAGAGCGGCGGTGCAGCAAGCGTCTCGTCGGCCGACTACGAGGCACTGCGCGCCGAACAGCAGCGTCTCGCCGATGAAGTCGCGCGCCTGCAAACCATCGTGGAGCGCATGGCGGGCGAACTGGGCATCTCGATCGAGAAGTTCGAAGGCGAGGCGTGACGCACATCGCTTCGCGTTGCTAATCAATTCGATCTGATCAGCAACGCCACGACAAAAAGCGCTCGCGCGGATACGATCCGCGCGAGCGCTTTCTCTTTCTACTACGTCAAGCTCACGCTCACTGCCCGATCTGACGGCTCACGTGGTTCTCCTGCTGGTTGAGCGCGTGGTCTTCGGCGCGCGTGATATGGCCGTTGTTCTGGCTCGCCATCATGCGTTCTTCGCCGCGAATCTGGCGGTCGTCGCGATGCAGGCGCGCCGCTTGAGCGTGCGACATCTCACCTTCACGCACTTCCTGGTGGATGCGCCGATCCTGATTGCCGAGACGATGATTGACTTCGGCGCGGCGCGGATGCGTGGCATCCCAATGCGTATTGGCGGAAGCGGTGCCGGCGAATGCGAGCGTGAGCGTGGCGATGGCGGCGAAATAAACGGGCAAGCGGCGCATGGTGATCTCCCTGGGGTCTATGGTGACGGCACGATGCCGTCTGCGTGTTCAACGCGCCCGCTCACGGCGTTGTTGACCCCAGGATTGTGAGTTCTGCAACCGGATGTATCCGCATACAAAACCGTTGCCCGTTGCGTTGCCTGTTGCGCTTGTCGCGGTTATTGCGCCTTGCGCGCCGCGTCGATGATCGCGTCGGCCACAGCCTGCGGCTGACTCACGAGCGCCACGTGGCTGCCGTTCACATGCGTCACCTGCGCGCCGATGTGCTCGGCCATCTGCGCCTGAAGCTTCGGATCGATCATGCGGTCGTGCGAGGGAATCACGAAGTACGACGGTTTGTCGTGCCACGCCGCCTGACTCACCTTCTCGTCGATACAGCCCGCGAACCACGGCGCCTGAGTCGCGGCGATCAGCTTGCGCTGCGCCAGCGGCAGATCCTGCGCGAAGTCGTCCACCACCCCCTGGGTCGAGAGCGTGAGATAGCCCGCCGAGTCCTTGCGCAACTGGTCGGCCCATACGGGCGGCGGCAGACCCTTGGTGATATCGCTGATCGACTGGCCATTGTCGGGCGCGAAGGCGGCCACATAGACCAGCGCCTTGACCTTGTCGTCGTTGCCCGCCTCGCTCACGACCACGCCAGCCCACGAATGCCCCACCAGCACCACGGGCCCCTGTTGCGCGTCGATCACGCGCTTCGTTGCGGCCACGTCGCCCGCGAGCGAATCGAGCGGGTTCTGCACCGCCACTACATGCAGGCCGCGCGCCTGCAGCAGCGCAATCACCTTGTCCCAGCTGGAGCCGTCCGCGAAGGCGCCGTGCACGAGCACGACGTTCTTGCCCTGCAGATCGGCGGCGGGCGCAGTCTGCGCGGCGTGCGCGGCGGGTAGCGCGAACATCGAACCGAACATCAGCGCAGCGGCGAAGGACTGGCGAAGAAAGCGCATCATCGTGAAGCTCCAGGCAGAAAGTAGTTTGGATTATTGGGTTGTGGTGGAGATGGCCGTCGCGAGACCTGCGCACAAGGGCGCGTCTCGCGGCGGCAGGGGCGCTGCATTACGAGTGGGCGTAGATGGGTTCGAGGCCGACGACGTCCTGCGGATCGCTGCCATCGTGCGAGACACGGCCGACGTGCGAAACATGCGAAGCGTGCGAGACCGACGATACGGATGCCGCTGCGCCCGATTGCGCGCTACCGCTCACCATGCCGCCGTAGGCGGCGTTCACGTTCTGCTGGCTCGCAGCGATGCGCGAGAGCGCGGCTTGCAGGTTCACGGGGTACTGGTTGTTGTCGCTCGCGGCGTTGTAGCCGGCCTGCTGAAGCTGGACGAGTTCCGCACGGACTTCGGCGCGGGTGATCGTGTGATCCTGGGCGAACGACACGGCCGGCACGGCAGCGGCAACGACGACAGCGGCGGCGAGGAGGGAACGAACGAGGCTCATGATTTTCTCCGGTCAGTGACAATTAAAAGCGAGTGAATGTGGCTTTGGGGTCCTGCGGCTTCTCCACGCTCCGTTGCGCTGTTTCGTTTAGCTGCAACCTTGCGTTGAACGTATTTGACGCCCCGCACGTATCTCGCTTGTTTCCGCAATCCGGCTTATTGCAAGCCAGTTTTTCAGGCAGGCCCGCAGATACATTGCGGTACAAAACTCGCCGGCTTTGAGAGCGGGACCCGCCAGAACCGACCGTTCGTTGTGCGTCCAGGCACCGTCGCGCGCCGTATATCGAAGCGTGAACCGCCACTGCGACGCCACCGCTCATGTCACTTCCCCCGCCCGCCCTGCGCCAGCCGCCGCGTCTCACCGCGCCGGCGATGCTATATTTCGTCGGACCCTTCCGCGCGGGCGCCGCACGCCCCCTCATGCGCATGACCGATACGTCTGGCAACGCTCAGAACATCGACCCGACCTCGCCCGATCCGGCACAGGAGGCCGCACGGCGCGCCCACCTGAACCAGTTGCTCTCACGCGTGGGCCAAGGCGATCAGGCGGCATTCGCCGAGCTTTACCGGCTCGCTTCGGCGCGGGTGTTCGCCTCGATCGTGCGCATGGTCCACGACCGCGCCGAGGCAGAGGACCTGCTTCAGGACGTCTTCACCACCGCCTGGCGGCGCGCCGACCTGTTCGACCCGGCGCGCGGCGGCGCGATGACCTGGCTCGTCACACTGGCGCGCAACCGCACCATCGACCGCATGCGCCAGCACCGCGAGACGCCGCTCGACGACGACGCCACGCTCGATCTCCCCGACGACGGCCCCACGCCCGCGGCACTTGCCGAGGCGAGCGAGGAGCGCCGCCGCCTCGAACACTGCCTCGAACAGCTCGCCCCGCAGCAGCATCGCGCGGTGCGCGAAGCGTTCTTCAGCGGGGCGACCTACAGCGAACTCGCCGCCCAGTTGAGCGTGCCGCTCGGGACGCTGAAAAGCTGGATCCGCCGCAGCCTGATGCAACTCAAGACCTGCCTCGAGCGATGAACACGCCCGCCGACCACGACCCCGAACTGCGCTGCGCGGAATACGCGCTCGGCGTGCTCGACGCCGCCGAGCGACGCGCACTCGAGCAGTCCGCGCGCACCGATGCGGATCTCGCCGCCACCCTGGCGCGCTGGGAGCGGCGTTTCGCGCCGCTGGCCGAGGATCTGGCGCCCATCGCCGCGCCGGCGCGGGTATGGACCCGCATCGAGCGCGATCTGGGCTTCCTGCCCGCGCGCCAGGCTGGGGCGCGGGCAGGCGCGGCGGCAGGGTGGTGGAACGATCTGCGGCTGTGGCGGTTCGTCGGGATCGGCGCGAGCGTGGCCGCGCTGGCGCTGGTCGCCGTCAACCTCGTGTGGATGCGCGCCACGCCCGGCCCCGCCACCGAAGTGAGCACTAACGCCTACATGGTCGCGACGATCGCCCGCCCCGACGGCGTCGCGCACTGGACGGCGACCGTCGACCTGCGCCGCCGCGACATCGTCGTCGTACCCGCCGTGAAGCCGACGATCGCGGCAAACCGCGCGACCGAGCTCTGGCTGATCCCGCCGGGCGAGAAGCCGGTCTCGCTGGGCGTCTTCCCCGCCGATGCGCCTGCGACGCTGGCGCTATCGGCCGATGTCGCCGCGCGCGTGAGCGCGCGCGCCGTGCTGGCCGTGTCGATCGAGCCGCCGGGCGGTTCGCCTACCGGGCAGCCGACCGGCCCGGTTGTCGCCACGGGGCCGATGCGGGGCGCGACCTGATCGCCTGTTTAAGTTAGTACCCACTTCGCGCGAATCATTCGACTCGCGCAACGCGTTTTGCGCCCACCTCTTCACCCCACCTGCATCCGTTCGCGCCCCCCGCGCGTATCTCCGACATCGACCCGCCCCACGGAGTCCGCATGCCCTTCGCCGCCGCGTTCGCCCTTGCCTTTGCCGCGCTCGTGCTCGCGTTCTGCGTCACCTGGCTCGTGCAACTACGCACGCGCAACGCGGGGATGATCGACCCGCTCTGGGCGGCGACGCTCGGTCTGGTCGCCCTATTCGCGGCAATCGCCGGTCCCGGCGCGGGCATCAACCGGGTAGCGGTGGCGTTCGGCGGCGGCGCCTGGGGCGCGCGGCTCGCGCGGCATCTCTGGAAGCGCAACCACGGCCAGCCCGAAGATCCGCGCTACGCCGCCCTGCGCGCCGCCTGGGGCGCCTCAGCCGCGCCGCGCATGCTCGGCTTCTACCTTGTCCAGGCGCTCGCCTCCATGATTCTCTCGATCGCCTTCTTCGTGCCCGCCTGGAGCACAGTGACGCCCGCGATCCCCCTGGTGGTCGCCGCGCTGACCACTGGCTTCGCCGCCGTGCTGGGCGAGTCCGCCGCCGACCGGCAGTTGCGCCGCCACCTCGCCGATCCCGCGAACCGAGGCCAGGTCTGCACGAGCGGCTGGTGGCGCTACTCGCGTCACCCGAACTACTTCTTCGAATCGCTGCACTGGTGCGCTTACACGCTCTGGTCGATCGGCCTGCCGTGGGGCTGGCTCACGCTCGCGCCGCCCTGCGCAATGGCCTGGCTGCTGCTCAAGGTCTCGGGCGTGCCCATCCTGGAAGCGCGCCTCATGCAAAGCCGCGCGGGCTACCGCGAGTACATGCGTACGACCAGCGCGTTTGTCCCGTGGCCGCCGCGCAAGGCACCGCAGAACGCGCACCCAGCCGATCACCCCAACAAACATCGCGACAACCCCGCGAGGAGACCTCAACCATGACCGTCACCGCGACCCGGCCCGAACCCGGCGCGCTCGCCGCGCCCTACGAAGAAAGCTGGCCGATCCGCTGCTGCGAGCGCGGCTGGCTGCCCGACAGGCTGATCCGCGCGGGCATGCGCACGCTGATCCGCCAGCGCCTCGCCGACGAGCACGCGAACGATGGCGAGCGCCGCGCCGAGGCTTTCGAGGCGCTCGTCGCGGCCTTACGGGCCAGCGCAATCGCCGTGGAAACGCAAGCCGCCAATGCGCAGCACTACGAAGTGAGCGCCGCGTTCTTCTCGGCGCATCTGGGTCCGCAGTTGAAGTACTCATGCGGCTACTATCCGCGCGGCGACGAAACGCTGGCCCAAGCGCAGGACGCCATGCTCGCGCTCTACGCACAGCGCGCCGGTCTCGACGACGGCCAGCGCATCCTCGACCTCGGTTGCGGCTGGGGCGCGCTCGCGCTGTGGCTCGCACAGCGCTTCCCGCGCGCGCGGATCGTCGGCCTCTCGAACTCGCATGGTCAGCGCGCTTTCATCGAGCAGCGCGCCGCCGAACGCGGCCTGTCCAATCTGCGCATCGTCACCGGCGATGTCGCGAGCTTCGAATTCCCCGTTGGCACGCCGCCCTTCGACCGCGTCGTCTCGATAGAAATGTTCGAGCACATGAAGCACTACGGCCTGCTGCTCGCGAAGATCGCCCGCTGGCTCGCCGACGACGGCCAGGTGTTCGTGCATCACTTCGCGCACCGGCTGCTGGCCTACGCGTTCGTCTCGCGCGACGGCGGCGACTGGATGACGCGTCACTTCTTCACCGGCGGCACGATGCCATCGGCAGACCTGCTGCTGCGCTTCCAGGACGATCTGTGCGTGACGCGGCAATGGTGGCTCGACGGCCGCCACTACGCGCGCACCGCGAACCAGTGGCTCGCGGCGCTCGACGAGGCGCGCGAGACGGTCCTGCCGCTCTTCGCGGCAAGCGGCGATCCCCGCGTGGCGTTGCAGCGCTGGCGCATGTTCTACATGGCGGTGGCCGAGTTGTTCGGTTATGCGCGCGGCCAGGAATGGGGCGTTGCGCACGTGCTGATGCGCAGGCGCGTGTGATGCGTGCATCCGCTTGAGCGCACACGACGTATATGTGTGCAACGCGCGTCTGCATCGGGAACGCATCGCTAACACGTGGTCGCGCATCACAACAATCTCGCAAGACGACAACGTAAAAATCAGGGAGCCCACCGCCATGCACGAGGAGACCGCCGTCATGCCACCCGGCCAGCGCGTGGCCGTGATCGGCGCGGGCATCGCCGGACTCGCGAGCGCCTGGCTGCTCGCGCGCCGCCATCGTGTCACGCTGTTCGAAGCCGCCGGCTATGCGGGCGGCCACGCCCATACCGTCGACGTCGAACTCGACGGTCTGCGCCACCCCGTCGATACCGGCTTTCTGGTCTTCAACGACCGCACCTATCCGAACCTCGTCGCCCTCTTCGACGAACTAAGCGTCGCCACCCATCGCAGCGATATGTCGTTTTCGGTCTCGGTGGACGAAGGCGCGCTCGAATGGGCGGGCACGAGCCTGAACACCGTCTTCGCACAACGGCGCAACCTGTTTTCGCCGAGCTTCATCGGCATGCTGCGCGACATCCTGCGCTTTAACGCCGCCGCCGAAAGCAACTACGAGACCGCGTGCCGCGAGCGCCTTTCCGTGGGCGATCTGCTGCTCGCGGGCGGCTACGGGGCGCCATTCCAGCGCCACTATCTATTGCCGATGGCCGCCGCCATCTGGTCGAGCGCCGCCGACGACGTGCTGCGCTTTCCCGCCGCCACCTTCCTGCGCTTTTGCATCAATCACGCGCTCTTGCAGGTGAACAACCGGCCGCCGTGGCGGACGGTTGCGGGCGGCGCGCGCGAATACGTATCACGGCTTGTGGCGTCGCTCGACGACGTGCGGCTCGCCACGCCGGTGCGCGCCATACGCCGCGATACGAGCGACATGGGCGATCCAGCGGGCGTCACCGTCGTGACCGACCGCGCCGGTCCCGAACGCTTCGACGCCGTGGTGCTGGCAAGCCATGCACCCACGAGCCTCGCCCTGCTCGCCGATGCCGACGAGCCCGAACGCGCCGTGCTCGGCGCCGTGCGCTACCAGCGCAACGTCGCGCTGCTGCATACCGATCCCTCGTTGCTGCCGCGCCGTCGTCGCGTCTGGTCGGCGTGGAACTATCTGAGCCGAGGCGCGCTCGCGCGCGGCGGCCATCAGCCCGTATGCGTGAGCTACCTTATCGGCCAGTTGCAGCCGCTGCCGTTTCGCACCCCGGTGATCGTCACGCTCAATGCGGTAGATGCGCCCGCGCCGCAGACGCGGCTCGGGCGCTATGAGTACGAGCATCCGCTACTGGACCTTGCCGCCATCGACGCCCAGCAGCGCCTGCCCGCCATACAAGGCCGCCGCCGCACCTGGTTCGCAGGCGCATGGACGGGCTACGGCTTCCACGAGGACGGCCTGAAATCGGCGCTGCGCGTTGCGCGCGACTTCGGCGTCATGCCGGCATGGGCGCAGCCATGAACGCGCCCGATGATGCCTCGGATCGCATACACGCGGGCTGGCTGCTCACAGGCCGCGTCGTCCACGAGCGACTGCGGCCCGCGCGTCACGCGTTCACGTATCCGCTCTTTCAGGTCTGCTGCGATCTCGACCGGCTCGATACGCTCGCATCCTGGTGGTTCGGCGTCGACCGCTGGCGGCCGTTCGCGCTCGCCGCGCGCGACTACGGCCCGCGCGACGGCAGCGCGCTCGCACCGTGGATGCGCGCGCGTCTGGCCGATGCCGCCATTCCCGCCGATGGCCCGATCTGGCTGCAAACCATCCCGCGCCTGTTCGGCCACGCGTTCAATCCGGTCAGCTTCTGGTATTGCTATGACCGCGCGGGCGATCTGCGCGCGCTGTATGCCGATGTCCGCAATACCTTCGGCGCGCATCATGGCTACCTGCTCAGCGCGCCGGAGCACGCCGCCATCGGCGCGACAACGGTGCTGGTCTGCCGCAAGGTCTTTCACGTCTCGCCGTTCTGCCGCGTCGAAGGCGACTACGCGTTTCGCGTCATTCAGCGCGGCAAGATGCTCGCCGTGCGCATCGACTATCACGACGCAGAAGGCCCGTTGCTGCGCACCGCCCTCGCCATGCACGCCGCGCCGCTTACGGCGGGTCGCGCATGGTCGGCGCTGGCGCGCGCGCCCGGCAACGCGGCGAACGTGCTGCTACGGATTCACTGGCAAGCGCTGCGCCTCTGGCTCAAGCGCGTGCCCTTTCACGGCAAGACGCCCCGCGCGCACGCGCCGCTTCCCTCCCACGAGGCCCGTCCATGACCCTGTTGCGCCTGCCCGCCCTCTCGCATTGGCCGATCTCGCTGTCGACGCGGCTATTCTTCGCGCTGCTGCGCCGTATCCGCCACGGTCATCTCACGCTCTCGACGCCCGACGGCAATCAGTACGTCTTCGGCGATCCGCACGAGGGACCCGGCGCGACGCTGCATCTGCACGACTGGCGCGCTTGCGGCGCGATCCTGCATGCGGGCGATATCGGCTTTGCGCAGGCGCTGCGCGAGCAATGGCTCGACTCGCCCGATCTGGTTGCGCTGCTGCGCCTCGCGATCCGCAATGAAGCGTCCGTTGCCGCTACGTTGCACGGCGGCCCGCTCGCACGCGTCTGGTTCGCGCTGCGCCACCGGCTGCGCGCGAACACGCGTCAAGGCAGCCGCGAAAACATCCACGCGCACTACGACCTGGGCAACCCTTTCTACGCGCTCTGGCTCGACCGCAGCTGGACCTATTCGAGCGCCTGCTTCGACGGCGACCCGCAACGCCCGCTCGCCGATGCGCAGGCCGCGAAGTATCAACGCGTGATCGACACGCTCGGGCTGCGGCCCGGCATGGAGGTGCTGGAGATCGGCTGCGGCTGGGGCGGCTTCGCGCTGTATGCGGCGCGTCAGGGCATACGCGTGCGTGCGCTCACGATCTCGCAGGCGCAGTACGCGCTCGCCGTCGATCGCGTGATGGCGGCGGCGCTGGGCGCTCGCGTGAGCGTCGATCTCTGCGACTATCGCGACGCCAACGGTCAGTACGACGCCATCGTCTCCATCGAGATGTTCGAAGCCGTGGGCGAGGCATTCTGGCCCGCCTATTTCGCAACGCTCGCACGCTGTCTCAAGCCGGGCGCACGCGCGCTGATCCAGTCGATCACGATCGCCGACGCGCTGTTCGAACACTATCGCGCGACGAGCGATTTCATCCGCGAGACGATTTTTCCGGGCGGCATGCTGCCGAGCCCCGGCCAGTTTGCAGCGGCAGCCCGGCGTGCCGGACTCGATGCGCACGCAACGTTCTCCTTTGGCCACGACTACGCGCAGACGCTACGCCTGTGGCGCGCGGCCTTCGAGACACGGCTCGACGCGGTGCGTGCGTTGGGTTTCGACGAAGCGTTCATTCGCACCTGGCGGCTCTATTTCGCGTACTGCGAAGCAGCCTTCGATGAAGGCCGCACCGACGTGATGCATATCGTGGTCGAATGTGCGGGCGATTGATTGCACGCGCGATCTACGGATGACGCGTGCAGTTGCCAGCGATGTGCTCGCCGAGGAACGCGCGTTTGGCAAACAGCGTGGAGTCAGGAAGCGATCCATTGACCGCGCCAGAGTGATCGAGCGCCGGATAGAGATGGAATTCGATTCGATCGCCTGTCATGCAGGCATCCTCATCAAGTTTGAGTTGGTCCGCTGTATAAACGTCGACGTCTTTCCCACCTGTGCCCATGAAGATGGGAATCGAAGAATCGAGCGCTGGATAGGCCGCCTGTTGGGTAAACTCATCCACTAGCGCCTTAGGCCACGGTCGCTTGAAACTCTCGCTGGCGGTGACGCCTTCGGACACCACCTTTTGTTCAAGATCGGGCAGGCAGGCGCGCTGGCTCAGATCGAACACCGACATCGCCTTTGCATTCAAGTAGTCCCCGGGTGAAAACGAAGCATCGAGCAATGCCGCCGTGCCGAAGCGCAGGATCACATAAGCGAACGTCGGGTCGACGGACGTGCTGGTCAATCCGTGTTCCGTGGACTTCGTCTTTAATTTCGCGGTGGCATATGGCGAGCCGGTTGCGATCAAACCGACGATATCGAGCTCGGGCGCGTAATGCTTCGCGTAGACCGCCGTTGCAAACCCGGCGCGTGCGCCCTGCGATTGCCCGAAAACCAGCACCCGGGACGACAGCGAAAAGTCGCCGCGCTGTACCGCGCGAATGCTGTCGAGCACATCGTAGGCAAGCGGGCGGGTCAATCCATAGGGATGCAAACCCGCGGTTCCCAGCCCCTGATAATCGGTGGCAACGATCGCATAGCCTTGCGAGAGCCAGTAGTTCAAATAGGCCGTATCGCGTGCACTACGTCCTGCGAACGACGGTGCGCACACATCGGCCGTGCCGACCGTTCCATGCGCCCAGGCCATCAGCGGCCAGCCGTCTTTTGGCGGCGTGCCCTTCGGCAGGTACAGCGCACCGGAAACGACAACGGGCGTGTGATTGTCGACGCCATTCGTCGACGAGTACAGGATGCGAATATTGCGTCCCGCATTCACAAGGCTCTGCGAGGGCGTCAATGACTCACTGCGCAGTAGCTGGCCCGGCGCGGCGGGTATGGCATTGCTCCATGTGTAGAACGCGGGGAGGCCTCCATCGCCGTCCGGCAATCTCGGATCAGCATGCACGGGCGTCGAATGATTCGCGTGATTTTCTACGCTGGTGCAACCCGCGAGCACCATCGCAATCGGGACGAGCAACGTAGCGAGATATTTCGAGCGGGCATGCCGGGTCGCCAGGGCGAGAATTTTCATGGGGATTGCGCACGGCTGTGCGTGCATTGAGAAGGACCGCTGAGCAGTTTCAGCGTCCAGAAACTCAGCGACAAGTGACGTTTTTTCAAGTCATTGCCAACTGGTTATATTGCGGTGAAGCCGCCGATTGCTGCCCGAGGCACTACAAGGGCTCAGCTGGAGAGTACAGCAAGGGGGAATGACACAAGGAAAGGGCGCGGTTGACGTGGGACGTCGGGCCCAAAGGATGGCGAAAACGCTACTCGTTCAAAAGCAGGTCTCGCCGAGACCCGCTCTGTTCCTGCAATGCCTGAACAGCACGCAACGATGCGTAGTCAGGCAAACGCAACGCCTTCAAGAAACGTCGCGAAGTAATCGTCGTCCAGCCATCCGGAAAGATGCTTCGACGCCTCGATGCGCTGGATTTCCTTCTGTCCTTTATCGGTCAGGACTGCAATCCGCAGTGACGGGAGAAATTTCGTACTGGGGGGAGGTTTCTGGTCGAACGTCTGGATCAGGCCTTGAGCGCGCAGCGGCGTAAAAATTGCCGGTCGCTTGTGCCACGGAATTTGCCGATGCAATGCAAGTCGGAGAGCTTCAAGTACAGCGCCATTGTTGAATTCCATGAGCATCCTTCAGGTGGTCGACTGAAACGTTCTGCTAGCGCTTTAGACGCACAGTAGCACATGAAGCGCTTCTGTACGATGACACACGCTTGAAACCATTCGTCCCCGCCGACGATGGATAACACAGATTCTTGCGATGTCCAAAATAAAAACCCGCCTTGCGGCGGGTGAACGTTGACGACAGGATGGCGCGCGCACCGATGACTTAAGGCGCCACCGGCTTGCCGCTCGCGTCCTTCACCTTGGTCTTCCACTGGGTTTCGATTTCGCTTACGACCGATTGCGGCAGCGAAATGTAGTCGAGGCTGTCGGCCGCCGGCGTGCCGTTCTTGAAAGCCCAGTCGAAGAACTTGAGCGTTTCCTTGCCTTGATCCGGCTTGTCCTGCGCCGTGTGCAGCAGCACGAAGGTGGCACCCACGACCGGCCATGCGTCCTTGCCCGGCTCGTTCGTGAGGATCTGGTAGAACGACTTCTTCCAGTCCGCGCCCGCTGCTGCGGCCTTGAACGTTTCCGTACCCGGTTGGACGACCGCACCCGACTCGTTCTTCATGGCGGTGTAGACCATGTGATTCTGCTTGGCGTACGCCCACTCGACATAGCCGATTGCGCCCGGCAGACGCTGCACGAAAGCGGCGACGCCGTCGTTGCCCTTGCCGCCCGTACCCGTTGGCCAGCTCACCGTCGAGCCTTCGCCAACCTTGCTCTTCCACTCGGCGTTGACCTTCGAGAGGTAATTCGTCCAGATGAAACTGGTGCCCGAACCATCGGCGCGGCGCACCACGGCGATGTCCAGATCCGGCAGCTTGACCTTCGGATTCAGCGCGACGATGGCCGGATCGTTCCACTTCTTGATCTTGCCGAGGTAAATATCGCCGAGCACCTGGCCCGACAGCGCGATTTCACCGGCCTTGATGCCCGGCACGTTGATTGCCGGCACCACGCCGCCGACCACGGTCGGGAACTGGAACAGACCTTCCTTGGCGAGATCGTCGTCCTTCAGGGGCGCGTCCGAACCGGCGAAATCAACCGTCTTGGCGACGATCTGCTTGATCCCGCCCGACGAGCCGATGCCCTGGTAGTTCACCTTGCCGCCGCCCGTCTTTTGATAGGCATCCGCCCATTTCGTGTAGATCGGTGCTGCAAACGTGCTGCCGGCGCCAGTGATATCGGCGGCATGCACGACCGGCGCGGACAGAAGCGCCAGCATCAGAACTGGAATGGCTTTCAGTTTCATTTTTTGCTCCACACGAGGACTGTAGCGACGCACGATAGCCACGCAATATGACAACCTTGCGAACGCCGCGGCGCACAGGCCTTTCATTGGGGAGATCTGCCGTTTGCGGGCTCTGGAGCCGCTTATTGTTCAGACGATATTCAGGTTATAGGTAAAAAATATCTCGTCTCGCGTCCACCCAAGCGATTCATAAAGGGCTTGCGCCGTCATGTTTGTCTTCGCCGTGGTCAAATCCATGCGAACTTTTCCATCCGTCTTCGCGCGCGCTGCGGCGGCCTGCAACAACCGTCTCGCGACGCCCGACCGGCGTTCCTCCGGCGCGACAAAAAGATCGTACAAGACATAGATCGGCGCAGCGGCAACCGAGCAGAAGGACGGGTAAAGCTGGCAGAACCCCGCCAGATTACCGCCCCCCGAGTCGGCGACCAGAATGACCGAGTCGCCCGCTTTCACGCGCTCTTCAATGAACCGGATCGCCAGCGCATGGTCGGGGCGCTGGTCGTAAAACTCCCGATAGTCGTTGAACAGCTTTGCCACTGAAGCAAGATCGTTTGGTTCGTAGCTTCTGATTTCCATGTATAAGCGGTCGAAGAGTGGGCGATCGATACATTCGCAATCGGTGGAATATACAAAACGCCCCATTCCTCGAAAAGAACCACGGTGCGCCGTGATTCTGGAGCCAGACATGACGCGCAAGACGGCAGTCAACGCCTGGCTCCGCCCACTACCCGATCAAGGCGCGACCTTGTCGAGTTCCTCATAAACACGGTTGAGCCAGACCTTGACCCGTTGCCGCTCGAGCATGCCAAGCCCCGTGCTCGCACGATCCGGATGATGTCCCGCAGCCCAGAAGCTCAAGTTCTGCTGGTCGATTTTCTGCATCGTCGTGTCGGGAAGATGGCGCAGCGAAACGAATTTCGCACCCAACTCCTGCGCGCGCTGACGCAGGCCCGAGGCTTCCAGCAATTCGAAACGATCGCCCCGGATTTCGTTCAGCACGATCACCAGGCGCAGCTTGCCACCGAACTGATCGAGCCATTGCCGCAACAGGTCGACCGAATCGCGTCCCGCATCCATGACCTGCCACCATGTGAGCGCGATACCGTTTTCCTGCGCGATACCGAGCACGTCGGCGTCGTCGAACCACGTCGAGACCGACTGCTGGGTCTGCGCCGCGAGGTCGACAAGGATACGGCGCTCGGGCTCTTCAAGCGCATGCTCGATGACCGGGTCGAGACTATCGTGATTGTCGAGCGTCGCCGGGGCGGTGAAATCGGCGTAATAGCGCAGCAGCGCGCCGTGCGAGCGATCGGTGTCGACGCCCAGAAATGGCAGATTGCGGTCGATACAGTATTGCGCCAACACGCGAGCGACGAGCGATTTGCCCACCCCGCCTTTTTCCCCGCCAATAAAGTGCACTACGCTCATGAGCTCGATTCCTCGTTGTCCTGGTGGATATGCGTTGCACGCGCGCGGCGCGCTCAGCGCACAGGCTACCCGGGCAAAAATGGTGGAAGCGATTTTTTTGCCTGGCCTGTGCCCGGTTCGCGCCGAACAGGTAACCAGACATGCTGCCAGAGGATTATGACGGGACGATCAAAGGCCGCACGGTTAAAAGCGATGTCGGATGCCTGCGACCACAACGTTTTGATTGCTGCTCGTCGATGGTGCATAGAGATAGACATCCGCAACGGCGTGAGGGCCGGACTTGCGTTGAAACGTGTCGAAGAGATAGACGTCGGTACGTTTCGAAAGACTGTAATCGACGCTAATCTGCGCACCGTTCCAGTGCGGATTCGCGTCCAGGCCGCCATACCTGCCGCTCGTGTAGATATAGCCCGCCGCGAAGGTCAATGCGGGTGTCGCCGTGTAAGAAACGGACACATCATAGTTATCCAGCGAAAGGCTGGTGCCATCGCTATAGGCGTAACGGATCGCGTCTATCACCGCATTCAAGCGAACGCCGTAGCCAACATCGTATCGGCCGCCGATCCCGTAGTTGCGCTGTCGCTTGACGCCTGCGCTTGCATTGAGCGGGCTTGTCCGGAACAGGAAGAAGGGTGCGCCCGCATAGTCGTCGGTGACCGCGCCGTTCGCATTGGTAGTGCCGGGCTGATCGATCTCCACGTACGCCACGGCAATCTGGTACGGGCCGTGGACATACCGCGCGCCAGCGCTGAACGCCCGATTCACCGAAAACTGGCCCGCTGCATTGCTGAACGCATACATCGCTTCGGCGTCAAAGCCGCCAACATTCGCCGAGCGATATTTGATCGAGTTGTTGTAACGCCAACTGCCCATCAGATTGTCTGCGTCGCCGGGCGTGGCCAGCAAGCCGGTGTTCGCGACGCCCGCCGCGAACTGGGTCAGGTAATCCCAGAACATGTCGTACTGGCGGCCCACGGTCAGCGTGCCGAAACGTGTATCCGACAGGCCCACGAACGCCTGCCGCCCAAACATGCGACCGCCCTGCCCGAACCGGCCGTTATTGATGTCAAAACCGTTTTCGAGTTGAGCGATGGCCTGCGTGCCGCCGCCAAGGTCCTCGTTGATCTTGAATCCCACACGGTTATTCTGATTCGAGCCACTGAGAAGGCGATAACTGTGCGCGCCGCCTTCATTGTTTGCCCAGGTCAATCCATCCGATATCAGGCCGTACAACGTCACGCTGCTCTGCGCGGATACCTGAGCGCAGGCACATAAGGCACCGACCAAAAACAGACACTGCTTCTTCATGCTGGTTCTCGTTATATTGGACAACATGGGTATTGACGCGCCTCGTATCGAAGCGCGCGTCTCCTTCGCTCCGAAGTGCGTGCCTACGTTGATTCGCGGCGAACCAGGCGCGGCAGCGGACTTGCCCCTGGCAACGCGAAGCTTGCGAGCAATGCGACCGCGCACGCGCCCATCACGTAGTAAGCGGGCGCGGCCAGCGAACCCGTCTCGCGAACCAGCAGGGTGGCGAGCAACGGTGCAAAGCCGCTGAAAACGACCACCGAAATGTTGTATGCGAGAGCGATCCCGCTGAACCGGATCTGCACAGGAAACAGATCGGCAAGGACCGAGGGCCACGTACCGCTAGCCAACGAAAAGACCAACGCGGCGAGAACGAATAAAACAACCGGATTCACAGTGTGATTCGCCAGCGCCCAATAAAACGGATAGCTGAGCACGATCAGCAGCGCCGCTGACGCTCGCAACAGATATCGTCGCGCAATCTTGTCGCCCAACCAGCCGGCAGCGAGCAGACCGAAGGAACTGACAACCAGATAGGCGTTCTGGGCAATGGCTGCCGTGCGGGGCGCATAGTGCAGTTGCTGGACCAGATAGGCCGGCATATGGCCGTAGAGGATGCCGTTCACACCGGCCATCACCGCGATCGTGAGTGCCCCCGCGACGACCGCTTTGCCATGACGTCGCAGCGTCTCGCGAAATGGCTGTTTGACGACCGCGCCTTGCATCTCCTTGAACTCGGGAGATTCGTCCAGATTGCGCCGCATCCAGTAGGACAGGAGTCCACAAAATCCGCCGAAGAGGAACGCGATCCGCCAGCCATAGGTCGCCGCGTCGGCGCTCGAGAGGCAACTCTGGATGCCCAGATTGACGAAGGTCGCAAGCAACACGCCCACGTTGACGGCGCAAATAATGATGCCCGCCGCCAGGCCCGCACGATGCGGCGCAGCCTCGACCGCATAGGTAATCGCGCCCGGCATTTCGCCGCCAACACAGAAGCCTTGCAGCAGACGCAACAGGATGAGCAGGATCGAAGCCGTGGCACCCCAGCTTTGATAATTGGGCAGCAGGCCCAGACAGATGGTTGCCGTGGTGACCACGACAATGGAACCCAGAAACACCGGGCGACGGCCATAGCGATCGCCCCAGCTACTGAGGACGATACCGCCAAGCGGCCGGACGATATAACCGATTGCCAGCACGGAGAACGTCGCCAGCATGCTGATCAACGACGAGGGGTTCGGAAAAAACTGGGCCGCGATGTAATGGGCGAAGAAACCGTAGACGATGAAGTCGTAAAACTCCAGCGAGCCGCCCAGGCTCGCGATAAGAATCATCTTCCACTGCGCCCGCGACAAGCCGGGCGAGTACGAATGGTTGGCAGTGCCAACCGCGTGGTGTGATATTTCCATGACTCCTCCGATGATGACTGGCTTCTTCGCCTATTCGTTATGTTGGGTCGAGACGCCGGGGCGGCTCAACGCTTTTTGTGCGCCTGCCGCTTATACGTCCGCCGTTTGCAACGAAGGGAAGGCATGATTGAGCAAACCGTGCAGCGATGCCGCATCGTGGGCGAGGCCGTACACGTAGCGATCTGGACGGATCAACGCCGCACCGGCACCTGTCGACGCCAACCACGCCTCCACCACGCCCGCATCGCTGACGATCTGCACACCCGCCTTTTCAGCACGTTCTGCGATGTCATCGCAACTCGCGAGCAACTCGGGTGAAGCAACGAGCGCAAACCGATAACCAACGACATCGTCCATCAAGCGCCCATCCTTCAGACGCGGCTGCGACGAGATCTGCCCCACCACCGCCGACGACGATTGATCGAGACACGCGCCTGGGCCGAGCTTCGGTTGCGGCGTGACGAAGTTGCGGATCGCCGCACTCATGGCGCTGTCGCGGTTGTTTGCCGCCTCGGGGCTGGTCGTCTGGATCACCGCACCGAGTTGCACCGCAGTTTCGATGAACTCGCGCACATGAGGCGAACGCTCCGATTCATAGGTATCGAGCAGACGATCGGGGGCGGTACCGCGAATGACCGCACCGAGCTTCCACGCGAGATTCGACGCGTCGCGGATACCCGCAGCCATCCCTTGCCCCATGAACGGCGGTGTCTGATGCGCGGCATCGCCGGCAAGCAGCAGTCGCCCACGGCGCCAGCCGTTCGCTACGACCGAATGAAAGGTGTAAATCGCGGAACGTTCGAGCCTGGCATCGGCGGGCGAGATCCAGCGGGCGAGCTTGTCCCACAGCCATTCGGGGGACGCGAGTTGGCTCCCGTCGTCGCCCGGCATGACCATGATTTCCCAACGGCGGCGATTGGCCGGACCACGCGTGTAGGTCGTCGGCCGAGCCGGATCGCAATACTGAATGGAGAAGTCACCGAGGTCGGGGCGCGGCTTGTCGAGCAGCACGTCGACCACGACCCAGCGTTCATGCGACTTCAGGTCCGTGAGCTCGGTGCCCATGAACCGACGCGCAATCGAGCGCGCCCCGTCGCAGCCGACCACATAGCGCGCCGTGGCCTGACCCAGCTTGCCGCAACGCGTATCTTCGAAGCGTAGCCGCACGCCATCGTCCGTTTCGTCGAGCGCAAACACTTCGTGACGCAGTCGTACGTCCACGCTGGTTTGTAGTGCCAGGCGATTTCGTAATGCGTTTTCGAGGTCGGGTTGATGAAACTTGTAACTCGCGCACCAGCCCTGCGGGCCAACGCCCGTGGGTCGCGTCCAGTCGATAAGAAGCTGACCGGCGGCGTTCACGAATTTCATGCCGGGACCGACGAACAGGTTGGGCAGCAATGTCTCCGCAAGCCCGATGCTCTGAAACACCCGCATGCATTCGCCGTCGAAATGCACCGCGCGGGGCAGCGCGAAGATATCCTTGTCGCGCTCCAGCACCAGTACGCGCAAGCCTTCGATCGCCAGCAGATTCGCCAGCGTCGCGCCGGTGGGCCCGAGTCCGATCACGGCGACGTCGTAGTCGCACGCAGGCGTCGAAAGGGTTTTATCTGACATGTCTACATCCGCTTGATGAGGCGCCGGATGCACGCTCGCGCATCCGGCAAGGGTCTTTATGCTTCGTCGGCGATCGGATTGGAGAGCACGCCAATGCGGTCGACCTCCACCTCGACGCGGTCGCCAGGCTTCATGAAGAGCGGCGGATTACGCTTGGCGCCAACGCCGCCCGGCGTGCCCGTAACGATGACGTCGCCCGGCGCGAGCGGCGTGAAGGTAGACAGATAGGCGATCTGCTTCGCGATGCCGTGAATCAGCATCTGCGTGGTCGCGCGCTGCACTTCCTGGCCGTTCAGGCGCGTGACGAGCGTCATGAGCGCGTCCGGTTCGATTTCATCGCTCGTGACCATCCACGGCCCGAATGCGCCGGTGCGATAAAAGTTCTTGCCCGGTCCCCACTGGCTGGTGTGACGCTGCCAGTCGCGCACGGAGCCGTCGTTGTAGCAGGCGTAGCCGGCGATGTGATTCCACGCGTCGGCTTCGGCGATACGTCGTCCACCCCGCCCGATGATCACCGCGATCTCGCCTTCGTAGTCGAACTGCTGCGACTCGGGCGGGCGCAGCATCGGCTGCCCATGCCCCACTTGCGAAGCCGGGAGCCGCATGAAGATCACGGGCTGCTCCGTGGTCTCGCGATTGGTTTCCTTGACGTGCTCCGCGTAGTTCAGCCCAACGCAAAAGATCTGCTCGGGATTGGGAATCACCGGCAGCAGCGTGACTTCCGACAGCGGGAAATCGCCCTGAGCGCCTTCGGCGGCTTGAGCCGCTTCGGCCAGCGCGTCGGCCGCAATCAGTGCCTTCAGGTCGGCATAGCGGCCATCCAGACGCTTGCCGAGATCGACGATGCGGTCGTCGCGCACGATGCCGAACGACGGGCCTTGATGAGTAGAAAAGCTGACAAGTTTCATGAATGCTCCAGGAAAGATAAAGATCGAAAAAGAACGATGCGAATGACCTAACAAAAGTCGTGCATTTATCGTTATTTGAGAATAAGCTATGTTTAACGATGGAGACAACGTATTTTTTGTCAGGGTTTATCACTACTGGAGACGAGCATGGAAGGTACGAAGACGCCGCGGCGCGGCCTGTCGCTGAGCCATATGGGCTTCTACGTGAGCGATATGGCGCGGGTGGAGGACTTCTATTCGCGGGTGCTGGAGTTCACCGTGACGGACCGCGGGACGCTCTCGACGCCGCACGGCGAAGTGCGGCTGGTGTTCCTGAGCCGGGACCCCGCTGTGCATCACCAGATCGTGCTGGCGAGCGGCCGGCCCGAGCGCCTGACGTTCAATCCGATCAATCAGATTTCATTCGAAGCGGACAGCCTTGAAACGCTCAGGCAGTTCTACGCGCGCTTTGTCGCGGAAGGTCTGGAAGAGATCAACCCGGTCACGCACGGCAATGCCATTTCGATCTATGCGCGCGACCCCGAGGGCAACCGGCTGGAGATCTTCATCGACACCCCCTGGTACGTCGATCAGCCGATGCGCGTGCCCGTGAATTTCGACTTGCCCGATGCGGCGCTGATGGCGGCGGTCGAGCAGCACGCGAGCACCTTGCCGGGATTCAGGCCGCGCAGCGACTGGCAGGCCGATATGGCCGTGCGCATGGGCCTCTTCTAGCGGGACGCTGCCCGATCGGCCAAGAGTCAGCCAGGAGTCAGCCAGGAATCGGCCACGGCTGGGCCCTGCGGGCAGGCACGCTAGTGGCATAATCCGCACACCTAGAAGGAGCTCAGCGCCCACATGTCGAGCATCACCCGGCTTTTATCCATACTGGAGCTGTTTTCGGAGACGAGGCCGTTCCTGTCCGCCGAAGAGGTTGCGGTCGAACTCGATTGTTCGGCGCCGACGGCTTATCGCTACGTGCGTGAACTCGTGGATGCGGGATTGCTCGTGCGCTTTACCGGCGGCGAATACGGTCTCGGTCCCCGCATCATCAAGCTGGATTACCACCTGCGTACCTCGGACCCGCTGCTTGCGGTCGGCCAGCCGATCATGCACGAGCTAAGCGAGCATTCCGGCCTCGATGTCGTGATGTCGCGCTGGTACGGCAACGAGCTGGTCGACACGCACCGTGAGACTCACGACGCTGCGCTGGACCTGCGCTATGGCCGGGGCCGGCCGAGGCCCCTGTTTCTCGGCGCGGCGCCGAAGGCGATCCTTTCCACCTTCCCGAAAGCCAAGCTCGCGACGCTGTTCGAACAGTATCCGGAAGACATCGCGCAAAGCGGCCTTGGCGCAACGCTCGAAGAATTTCGCGCGTCGCTGCTCAAGATCCGCCGGGCAGGCTTCTATCTGTCGAGGGACGAACTGGAACAAGGGGTGTCGGCGCTGGCATCGCCGCTATGCACCGACGACTCCGGTGAAGCCGTGGGGTCTCTTGCGTTGATCATCCCGACTCAACGCCTGGAGTTCGCGAACCTGGAGCGCCTTGTCGAATCGCTGAAGGAAGCCGCGGCGCGAACTACGCAACGCACGCGCGCGGCGATTGAAAGCCGTGGCACCGCAACCGCCGCGCTGTCGCATACCGTGTCGCCAACAAGACGCTCGGCGTAGTGACGCTGCGCTCTCGGGCGTCAGTGCCATCCAGCGACATCATTCCAGCGCAAACCCCGCCTTGAAGGTCTGCCGCAGGAACTCCGAAAAACTCGACACCGCTCGCGGCACATGCGCCCCATAAGGGCGCACCACATGCAATTGCGAAGCGAACGCGCCCACCGGCCGCCAGTTGGGTAACAGCACGACGAGCTTGCCCGCCTGCAACGCCGCCTGCGCGCTGAAGTCCGGCAGCAAGGCGATGCCCAGATGTTCGAGCGCGGCATCGCGCAGCGCCTCGCTGTTATTCGCCGAGAACGGTCCATTGACGGTCACGTTCACGCGCGTGTTCTCCGCACGCCGCCCCGCCTTCTCGAACGACCACGCGCCCGAGCCCAGCGAGCGCGGATAAAACAGGCAATCGTGCTGCGCCAGATCGGCGGGCGTTTGCGGCGTGCCGCGCTGCTTCAGGTAAGTGCGCGTGGCGACAATCACGGATCGCGTATCGCAGAGCTTCCACGCCACATGCGTTTCGGGCACCTGCGCGCTATGGCGGATCGCCAGATCGAAGCCCTCGCTCGCGATGGACGTGAGCCGGTCCGACATCTCCAGTTGCACGCGTACCTCGGGATGCGCGCGCGCGAATTGCGCCAGATGCGGCACCAATTGCTGGCGCGCGAACGCGACCGGCGCCGTCACGCGCACCGTGCCGCGCGCGACATCGGCCATCTCGCGCACGCCTGCGAAGCTCGCGGCGATGCGCTCGAACTCCCCGCGCGTTTCCTCCACCAACCGCCGCCCGGCCTCCGTGAAGCGCACGCTGCGCGTGGTGCGCTGCACCAGCGCCACGCCCGCCACGCGCTCCAACTCCGCGATGCGCTGGCTCATGGCCGCCTTGCTCACACCCAGCCGCGTGGCGGCCGCGGTATAGCTGCCCTGGTTAGCGAGCACGTTGAGCCAGTGCAGATGGGTCCAGAGCGATTCGACTTTCTGCGTATCCATGACGTTTCCCTGCGTTCCAGTCGCGCCGATGATAGCACCCCATCTCGTCATCTTTCAGGGTTTCCACGGGTGATTGTTCGCTATGGCAAACAATCAATTCAGTCATAGCGTCTTTGCAGGCACGCGTCAGCTTCGTACACTGGCCGTCATCGATTCAAGCAAGACCGAACCCGAATCCACCACTTGCACACACTTGGCGAGGAATGACATGCAGGCCTTTACCGATTCCGCAGACGTAGTCCACTTCATTGGCGGCAAGACCGAGCGCGGCGCGGGCGACCGCACCCAGGCCATCTTCAATCCCGCCACCGGCGCGGCAGCGCGTCGCCTC
>NZ_CAJMZK010000035.1:0-92681 GCF_905220265.1 Paraburkholderia sp. J67 | reverse complement strand
CCTCACGGGCACGTTGAGCTCGGCGCAGACGCAGGCGATCTCGACGGCGAACATCGCGGCACTGGGCACCGCTGTCGCGTCGCTCACGACGGCGTCGCTGTCGACCGCGCAGGTGGCGGCACTCTCGACGACGCAGATCGGATCGCTGACGGGTTCGCTCAGCACGGCGCAGACCCAGGCGATCTCGGCGGCGAACATCGCGGCGCTGGGTACGAGCGTCGGTTCGTTGACCACGGCCATGCTCACGACCACCCAGGTCGGCGCGCTCACGTCGGTCCAGGTGGGTTCGCTGACGTCGAACGCGGTGTCGCCGCTGTCGTCCACGCAAATCGGCGCGCTGAGCACCGCGGCGGTGGCGGGTCTCACGCTCTCGGGCCTGAATACCGCGCAATCGCAGGCGCTGACCACGAAGGACATCGCGGCGCTGGGCACGAGCGTCGGTTCGCTGACCACGGCGATGCTGAGCACGGCGCAGGTCGCGGCCATGTCCACGGCCCAGCTCGAAAGCCTCACGGGCACGCTGAGCTCGGCGCAGACGCAGGCGATCTCGACGGCGAACATCGCGGCGCTCGGCACCAACGTCGCTGCGCTGACGACGGCGTCGCTGTCGACCGCGCAAGTGGCGGCGCTGTCGACGACGCAGATCGAATCGCTGACGACCTCGCTGAGCACGGCGCAGACGCAGGCCATCTCGACGACGAACATCGTCGCGCTGGGCACCAACGTCGCCTCGCTGACCACGGCCATGCTGTCGACGTCGCAGGTCGCCGCGATGCAGTACACGCAGATCGAGGCGTTGAGCGGCATGACCACGGCGCAGACCCAGGCGCTTTCGACGAGCACGATCCAGCAGATGGGCACGGCAGTGGCGTCGCTCACGGTTGGCATGCTGTCGACCACTGAAGTTGCCGCGATGACGACGCTGCAGATCGAATCGCTCAGCAATCTCAGCACCGCGCAGACGCAGGCGATCTCGAGCACGACCATTCAGGCGCTCGGCACCAACGTGACGTCGCTCACGACCAGCATGTTGTCGACGAGCCAAGTCGCTGCGATGCAGTACTCGCAGGTCGCTCTGCTCGTGAACGGCTTCACGTCGAGCCAGATGGGCGCGCTGACGACGCTCCAGGCCCAGAACCTCTCGACGACCGAGCTGGCGACCGGTCTGTCGACCGGCCAGATCCAGGGGCTGACGGTGACGGATCTGAACTCGCTGACTAGCGATCAGGTGAGCAACCTGAACGCGGCGGCCCTGACGACGACGCAGATCGCCGGCTTGAACGGCACGCAGACGGGCTACCTGACGTCGGCTCAGGTCAGCTCGCTGAGCACCACGCAGTTCTCGTACCTCAATCTGTAAAACAGGGGCCCAAAAGGGCCTCAAAGCTCGGCGTTGCCTGGCGCATCGTGTCCGTATCATGAGAATGGACAAAATGTGCCGGGCGATGCGACTGGGCGAGTGGCGCGCCAGCCGTGCCGCTCGCCCATTTTTTTTGAACGGTTCTAACGGTTACTCCTGTCACGTGCGAAATGGCTAACGGCGAAATGGTGGTCGCAGCATTACTCGAACAGATCAACGGCGGTCAGGCCGCCGAGGCACTCCCGGAACTGGAGCGGCTGCTCGCGCTCCAGCCCGAAGATCTCGGGCTTCTCACGCTCAAGGCCGAAGCGCTGCGCCTGTGCGGCCGCACGCATGAAGCCATTGCCGCCTATCGTCACGCGGCGCAAAGAGGGGCCGGATCGCGCAACTGGCTGGTCGCCGGTACGCTGCTGGCCGGCGAGCGCGATACCGACGCGGCCCTCGCGTGCCTGGAACGCGCCCGTGCAGAAGCCCCCGACGACGACAACGTCCTCGATGCGCTGATCACCACGACCTTCAATGCGAACCGCTTCAAGGACGGCGTGGAAGCGGCGTACCGGCAGCTCGAAGTGAGCGTCAACCCGAGCTATCTGTCTCGCGCGGCGCTGTTTCTGCAAAACGTCGGCAAGTTCGACGACGCGGCGCGCGCATTCAGGAAAGTCCTCGATCTCGCGCCCGATGACGCGGCCATCGTCGGTTCCTCGCTGGTGGCGACGCGCTATACCTGCCAATGGGACACGATCGAGCCGCTGCAGCAGAAAATGCTCGCGTGGTACGCGCAGGGCAACTTCGCGAGCACCCAGGAATACCCGCTCACCAACCTCACCTGGTGCGCGGACGAAGCGATCAACCTGGCGGTCACCGAAGCCTATGTGGCACGCACCGTGCCGACGATCGACGAGCCGCCGCTGTGCTCGGCCCGCACCTCGCGCGCGCCCGGCGAGCGCCTGCGCGTGGGCTATCTATCGAGCGATTTTCGCAATCACGCGACCATGCACCTGATGGCGGGCCTGCTCGAAGCGCACGATCGCGCGCGCTTCGAGATCTTCGCGTATGACTACACGGCCCCTGACGTCTCCGACTATCGCCAGCGCTTTCTCGATTCGGTCGAGCATCATGTGGAGATCCACACGCTGACCGACCGTCAGGCGGCTGCGCGCATCGCCGAGGACGACCTCGACATTCTCTTCGACCTGAAGCTGTACACCGGGGGCGGGCGCTCCGGCGTCATGGCGTATCGGCCGGCGCGCCTGCAAGCCGCGTACATCGGCTTTCCCGGTAGCGCGGGTAGTCCTCATATCGACTACATCGTCTCCGACCGTTTCGTCACCCCCGATTCGAGCGCGCCTTACTATCCCGAGAAGTTCTGCCGTCTTCCGCACAGCTATCAGTGCAATGACCGCAAGCGGCTGACGCCTCCCAGTCCGGGGCCGCGCGCTGCCTACGGGTTGCCTGAGGACAAGATCGTCTTCGGTGCTTTCAATCAGTCGTACAAGATCGATCGCGGCAGCTTCGAGCTGTGGATGCGCGTGCTCGCGGCCGTGCCGGACGCCGTGCTCTGGCTACTCGGTCAAAGCACCGCGCAGATGGCGAACCTCGCGCAACACGCCGAGCGTATGGGCGTCGATCCGGCACGCGTGATCTTCGCGCCGTTCGCCGACCCGCACGATCACCTGACGCGCCTGCAAGTCGTGGATGCCGTGCTCGACACGCTCATCTGCAACGGACACACGACGACCTCCGATGCGCTGTGGGCTGGCGTGCCCGTGATCACGGCGCGTGGCCAGCATTTTTCGTCGCGTGTGAGCGAGAGTCTGCTCAACGCGCTGGGCGTGCCCGAACTCGTGGGCCAGGATCGCGACGACATGGTTCGCATTGCCAGGCACATCGCGACCGACGCGACCTATCGCGCCGCGCTGCGCGCGAAGGTCGAAGGCAACCGCTTGACCGAACCGCTGTTCGATACGCTCCGCTTTACGCGCAACTTCGAACGCGGCATCGAAGCGATGGTGCAGAAGCAACGCGAAGGCGGCGCGCTCGACCATCTCGACGTGACGGATTGCGGTCCCGTTTGCGCGAGCGAAGCCGCCGTGGAGCCCGCGAAGAGCACCGCGCTGCGCACGCTCTACGGCGCCTGTCCGCTCTGCCAGAGCGTGAGCACGACACTCGGGGCGATCGACTGCCGGCCGCTGCGCGTGTGGCGCGCGCCGCTGCCGACCGAGTTCACGTGGATGCAGTGCACGTCGCCCGCGTGCCGGCACGTGCACGCGCGCTATCACTGGACCGACGCTGGGCGCGCGCTGTTGGGCGCGGGCGCCGCCGCGGACCAGCCGGGCGGCGAGGTGATCGACCCAGCAAAATGGGTCCCCGTGGTCGACAAGGTGGTGGCGCTGCTGGGCGGCTACGGCGCGGCGATCACGCGCCGGGATGGGCCGGTCTACTGGGTGGACGTGGGATGCGGCGCGGGTGGGCTGGTCATGACGGCTGCGGATTATGGCTATACGGCCGTTGGCCTCGATACGAACGCCGATACCGTCAACCGCATGCGCCAGTACGGTCTGATGGCGATGCAGCACGACTTCACGAACCTGCAGATCGAGATCGTGGTCGACGTGCTGACCATGATGGACGTCCTGCCGCAGATGACCGACCCGCGTGCCGCGCTGCGCAAGGCCTACGACGTATTGCGGCCGGGCGGCGTGCTGGTCGTGAGCGCACCGCAGTTCAATTCCGCGGTCTGGAAACTGCTGGAAAGCGGCAAGGCCAATCCCTTCTGGCAGGAAATCGCCAACAGCCATCTGTTCAGTCGCGAGACGCTGGTGCGCGTGCTTGGAGAGTGCGGATTCGAGGTGGCTGACTTCCGCAAGTCGCCCTCACAGCCGGCGCTGATGGAGCTGTATGCCATCAAGCCGTGCGCGGCCTGAGCGAGTCGTTTGATGGCGCGTCGTGGGTTTCACGACGCGCCCAGGGCGCCAGCTGTCGGGCCGTGCTGAGGCTGGAGCGGGCTGATCGGGCGTGAGGCGTTCGATTCAGCGGTTCACTGAAGCATCAGTGAACCCTGGCGAACGACCCACGCCTTCACATCAAAACATGCTTGCCGGAATGCTGAACCCACAGATAGCGTGCAGGAACGCTGCCCGCTTTTCTTTCTGCTCAGGGCTGGGTGCCGGACGGCGGCGGTACACGTAGAGATAATCGAGCGCGGCATTCATGTCGGTGGCCGCGCGGGACGTGCTGCGCCGGTCGCTCGGACCTTCCGGTACCTGATGCACGCGCGGCCCGAGCACGGGGACATGTTTGGGCATCTGCCGCTCAAACACCGCGAGCAGGAATTCCCAGTCCTCGTACGCACGCATGTACGTATCGAAACGGATGTCCTTCAGCAGCCTGGTCGGAAAGGCATAGCACGAGAAGGGCAGCTGGTTCTTCGTGAAAACGTCCGCGGTCAGGCGCGCGCTCATGTCGAGCGTGTGCTCGCTCAGTGTCTCGGTATGCGGATAGCGTCGCTCCTGCACGATCGAACCGTCGAAGTACACGAGGTTTTCCTGTTGCACCAGTGCATGGGCGTACAGCTTTTCGAACAAGCCTGGGTGGAAGGTGTCGTCGTCGTCGAGGAACAAAACGTATTTGCCCTTAACGTGATCGAGCGCGAGATTGCGGCTTTCCGACGGACCTGGCTTGCCTTCGCGCCGCAAGTACGAATCTGCCTCACCGAGCATCTCGAGGCACACGGCGTCCGTCGCGGGATCGTCGGTGTCGGCGATCACCAGAATTTCGAACGGGATGCCGCCTTGCTGCGAATTGACCGATTCCAGCGCGCGGCGCAGTAGCGTCGCGCGATTATGCGTCGGGATCACGATGGAGAAAAACGGTGCGCCATCCATATTGCGCACTGCCAGGGGATCGCTGGCCGCCTGGCTCGCGCTTTGCGCCAGCACTTCGAAATGCTCGGGCTCGAGCCCGTCGCACCAGCGTTGCCACATGATGCGGAAAGCGCGCGAGGCGGCATTGGCAATGCCGCTCGCGTCGATCAGTGCGGACTGCCGGCAGTGCCCGCGCAACTCGCGCCGTACCGCGGCGAGCGCCTCGGGGTCGGCGGCCAGCGCGGCGCACTTATGTACGAAATCGTCCTTGTCCTGCGCGACGAAGGCGGCGTCGAGGCCAAGATGCGAGAGCCATCCCGTGCTGCTGCGGCTCGCCATCGAATCGCCGGGGAGCGTCATGGTGGGCACGCCCATCCACAGCGCCTGCATGGTCGTGGTCGAATTGCCGAACGGGAAGGTGTCGAGGCAAACGTCGATCAGGTTGTGCTGCTGCAGGTAGACCGTGACATTCGCGCGGCCCAGAAAGCTGATGCGACTGATGTCGGTGCCTTCTTTCACGAACATCTCGGTCAGCTTGATCATCTGGTCTTTTGCCGCGATCGCGCCAATGAGCATGCGCGAATTCGGCACTTCGCGCAGCACGCGCGCCCAGAGGCCCACGACTTCCTGGCTGATCTTGACGATCCGGCTGAAACTGCCGAACGTCAGGTAGCCGTTCTTCAGCGCGGGCAGTTCATTGACGGCCGGCGACTGCGGGTGTGGTTTGAAAGGCGCGAGCGCCGGCAGGAACACGAGCTTTTCGGAGAAGCGACTCTCGAACTGCTCCAGCGGCGTGACGAAACGATCCGACAGGTAGTAGCCCATGGCATCCAGACCCGTCGTGGCTGGATTGCCGATCCAGCTCGCCTGCACCGGCGCGGGCCGTTGCGCGAAGACGAGGAGCCGGTTGCGGCCGGTATGGCCGGACAGGTCGATGAGAATGTCGATGCCGTCGTCGCGAATCTTCTGCGTGACCACATCATTCGTCATGCCGAAGATCTCGGTCCAGGTGTGCGCGTGCTGGCGAATCTGGCTGGTGAAGGCGTCGGTGATCGCGTAGTTCGAGTAGATGTGCAGCGACAGGCTGGTGTCGCGCACCAGATGCTCCAGCACCGACAGGAAGAAGTACGCAACCGGGTGATTGATCAAATCGCCCGAGACGAAACCCACTTTCAGACGCCGGGCCGGATCGCGGTCATTGGTGTGGCGAGGGCGGCGATCGCGCAGGGCGGCTTCGTGACGCGTCGCAAACTCGCGGAATTCCGCGAACGCGCTGGCCGCGTCGAGGCCTGGCTTGTGCATCAGGTAAAAGAGCAGGTTGCTGTGCGTCGTCGACTGCATGGGCATCAGTTCGAGCGCACGGCGAAACGCGGCTTCGGCCTCCTCGTACAGTCCATGCCGGCCTAACGCCGTCGCCAGCGCGTCGAACTCGACGGCGCTGTTTGGCGCCAGTTCCACGGCGCGGTGCATATGGACGAATCCTTCGTCGGGGCTGCTCAATTCCAGCAGGGCCGAGCCCAGATTGCGATGCAAAGCGGCACTTTCGGGGTAGCGCTCGAGTGCCTGGAGGCAATGTTCCTTGGCCCGCTGATGCTGACGCGTGACGATCAGCCGGTCGGCCAGTACAGTCTGTGCGCCGATGTGGTTCGGCAGCAGGCGGGCGGCCTGCTCGGCTGCCTCGACGGCCTCGGAGTAGTGGCCCGTTGCCTGCAGCACTCGCCCGAGTTCGATCCAGCATTCGCCGTGCGACGGATAGTGCTGCGTAAGGCGACGCGCGACCTTCAGTGCCGCCTCGAGCTTCCCGCTGTTGAAGAGGTGTTGGTACTGACGTTGTTCCTTGGCGCTTGCCCGGCGGGTATCGAGTTTCAGGCGTTGGTCCGCCTCGGGGGCCTCGGGAGCGGGTGCGTCGTCACCGCTCGCCTTTGCGGGTGGCGCGGGCTCGGGCGCGGGGGCCACCTCGGGCTCTGCCACGGCCGGGGACGGCTCCTCTTCGCCGTTAATGCGCGCTTGCAGCGTGCGAACCGCATCCTCGGGCAAGCCCTGCTGACGCGCAACTTCCAGCGCGGCGCGCGCGGCTTCGGGCTGCTGGCTCGCGACGAGGGCGCTGATGTAGTAGACCCAGACCTGACCGTTCTTCGGCGTGTGGCCGAGCACCACCTCGAGATGCGGTACAGCCTCGGCGGGCTGGTCCGTCTGGAGGCGCAGCACGGCGAGGTGATAGTTGGCGTCGATGTGATCGCTCACCGCGGCGAGAACCGCGCTGTATAGCGCAGCGGCCTCATCGTATTCCTGCTTGCGATGATGCTCGATCGCCGTGTGCATGACGAGCTCGATATCGTGCTTCGCAGGCACTTGAGGGGCCGACGCGATGGCTTCGGTTGGAGTGGAAAAAGCGGTCATGACGAAAGCGTGCTTGCGCCGCAGGATAGCCGGAGTAGCGCAATTATCGCGGGCGGCCCTTGTGCACGAAGCGTCGAGTTGATGCCAAAACGGCCGCCAATTCGAGAGGAAGCCGTACGGGGCCCAGGCGCGGCTTGTCGAGGGCCGCCCGGCGGCCGCAGAAAGCAAAAAGCCCGCACGAAGGCGGGCTAAGCGTTGCTAGTGGCTCGCAGCGCGAGCCTCGTCCTTAGAACTGCGCGACGCGCTGGTATTGGCTCACATTGCGCGTGGCGCGCATGCTGGCCTGGTATTCCGCGCCCAGGTCGCGCTGGGCGACTTGCGCGGCCTGGCTGATGCGGCCGTCGATCGCCTGAATTTCCCTGATCTGGGCGAGTGCCGCGGGCGTCTGCTGCGCGCCGAGCGACATCAAGAGCGGCGAGCGCGCATCCGCGAGCTGCGCCGCCTGCTGCCATTCGCCCACGGCCGCTGCCTGCTCGATGGCCTTGGTGAATTGCCAGATGCGTTCGATACGGTTCTGTGCGTCCATGGCTCGCGCCCCCAAATTCCGTTAGCTGCTCTTGTTGGTCGCCATTGCGCCCGCGCTGTTGGTGCCGCCGAACAGCTGGGTCAGGTACTGCTGGTTGTTGTTCATCGTCGCCATCAGCGTATTGAGCGCCGTGAACTGCGCAGTGTACATGCTGGTGAGCTGCGTCTGATAGTCCGTCAGGTTGGTCTGCTGAGTCGTCAGGTTCGTCAGATCGGTATTGAGCGCGTTGGTACGCGTCGCGATCACGCCGCTGGTCGACAGATAGTTGGTGATGTTCGAGTTCAACTGCTCGGCCACGCCGTTGGTCGAGTTGAACAGCGACGCAATCGTGGACTGGTTGTTCTGTAGCGCGGTGTTGAGCGTGTCGCTATCGATCGCCAGCGTGCCGTCGGCTTGCAGCGTGACGCCGATCGATGCGAGACCGGTGCTCGTGTTGCCGTTCTTCACACCGCTCGCGACGATTGTCGCGAGCTGGTTCTGGATCATGTTCAGCGTCGAGTCGCCGAGCAGCACGCCCTGCGATGACGAGGTCGCACTGTACGAGGTCAGCGTGCCCATCGTCGTGACGAGCGTGTTGTACAGCGTGACGAAGTTGTTGATCGCGTTCGATTGCGCGCTCGTGTTTTGCGCGATCGTGAGCGTCTGGGGCGAGCTGCCCGTCGTGTCGACCGACGCCGCCGAGAGGCTCAACGTCACGCCCGAGAGCGCCGACGTCACGGTGTTGGTCGCGCTGGTCACGCCCGTGCCGTCGATCGTGAAGTACGCGTCTTGCGCCGCCGTCGACTGGGTCCACGCCGTCGAGCCGCTGATGGTCGACTGATTGGCCTGGAGAGCGGTCGAGTCCGCGCTGGCATTGCCGGTGAGCGTGGTGCCGGAGGTCGTGGTCACGGCCAGGTCGTTCAGGGCATCCGCCGAGTTCGAGTCGCTGATCGCGACGCTGATGCCGTTCGTGGAGCCGGTCGACGTGGAGTGCAGCACCAGGTGGGCGCCGTCCGCGCCGTTGACGACCGACGCCGTCACACCGGGGTTATTGCTCGCGCTGTTGATGGCCGCTGCAATGCCGGAAATCGTGCTGTTCGAGCTGTTCAGCGAGATTGTGGTGCTTGCGCCATTGACGCTGAGCGTCATTGTCGCAGAGCCGCTCGCGAGTGCCTGGGTGGCCGTGTAGCCCTTCGACGTGAGCACCTGCGCCTTCGCCACCTGAGCGACGTCGAGCGAATAGGTGCCTGCCACTGCACCGCTGGCGGCGGTCGCCGTGATGCCAGTGCCGCTCGTGGTCGCCGAGAATGCGTTGACCGTCGTGCCGTCGGAGAGTGTGCCAAGGCTAGCCTGCAGCGCCGAGAGTGCGGCGGAAAGCGTGCCGTAGGCGGAAATCTGGGTGTTGTCGTTCGCTTGCTGGCCCGCGATCGTTGCGGCCGAGCCGGCAATCTTCGCGTTGACGAGCGCAGTCACGAGCGAGTTCACGTCCATCGACGAGTTGCCGGTCGCACCGCTGATGATCGACTGAGCGGCTTCCTGCAGCGCGGTGTTGGTAGCCGCGGTGGTGGAGGCGACAGTGCTCGCGATTGTGCTGGCGGTCGAATTTACGGTGGACATGGACAGGCTCCGTGCTTGGGCGATGCCGTGTGAATCGGTTCAGGACTGGAAAACACCAATCGGGAGGCGAGCCTCCCGATCGGATTGCACCGCGCGCATCGGTTAAAGCGGCCGGGCGCGCGACGCGTGCTGCGAGAGCTCGTTACTGCAGGAGCTTCAGGATCTGCTGCGGTTGCGAGTTCGCTTGTGCGAGCACCGAGATACCGGCTTGCTGGAGCACCTGCGCCTTGCTCATGTTCGCCGTTTCCTGCGCGAAGTCGGCGTCCTGGATCGACGATTGTGCGCTCGACAGGTCGGTCGACTGAGCCTGCTGCGTCGTGCCGATTGCCGTGAAGCGGTTTTGCGCCGCGCCAAGCGTTGCCTGCAGGTTGTTCAGCGTGTTCAGCGCGTTGTCGATCGATTCCATCGCCATCGAAGCGCCGCTTGCCGAGCTGATGTCGATGTTCGCGACCGTCGACACCGAGTTGAGACCGTCGATCTGTGCGCCGACTGCAACTTCCGCGTCCGAGGTGAAGCCGGTGCTCGAGCTTGCGCCCGACATGGCTGCGTCGATGTCGGAAGCGAAGTTTGCGCCTGCGCTAGCAGCTGCTGCGGAGGTGATGACTGCGTCGCCGTTTGCGTCCGAGGTGATCGTGACGTCGGTGAATGCGCCCGAGATGTCCGCAGCCTTCAGTGCCTGGTTGTTCTGGTCCGTCAGCGTGTAACCGCCGCTGCCGTCAGCGATCACGTTGATCGACGTGATTGCTGCGCCCGACGACGTGTATGCGCCAGCCGAATCCAGCGACAGGTTCGTGAACGAACCGAGCGTGTTGCCAGCTTGCGGAACGCCCGAGCCGATCGTTGCTGCCGACATGTTTTGCGACAGGTTCAGGCTGATCGTCTGACCGACGTTCGCGCCGACCTGGAACGACACCGTGCCGAGCGTGCCGTTCAGCACGTTCATGCCGTTGTACGTCGTCTGCGAAGCGATACGGTTGATTTCCGAAACTTGCTGCGAGACTTCCTGTTGCAGTGCTGCACGGTCGGTGTCGGTCATCGAGCCGTTGGTCGCTTGCGTTGCCAGCGAACGGATACGTTGCAGGCTGCTGGTCAGCGACGACAGGCCGCTCGACGCCGTTTGCACCATCGACACGCCGTCGTTCGAGTTCGAGACACCTTGATTCAGACCGTTGATCTGGGTCTGCATGATGTTCGAGATCGCCAGACCTGCTGCATCGTCAGCTGCGCTGTTGATGCGCTTACCCGACGACAGACGGGTGATAGCTTGCGACAGTGCGCTGCCCGAGCTCGTCAGGTTTTGTTGCGCGACGAGCGAGTTGATGTTGCTGTTAATTCCGAGCATGGAAATTCTCCTAGTCGGGCTCTTAGCCCGTTACAAGCCACAATGACTTCGGCGGAAGCCTTGGTTCATTGCTGGCCGCCTCAGTGAAGGTTGACGGCGTGGGTACAAAAAACTTGAGGGAGTCGTACAAACAATCGAGACCTCATTTGCGCTGCGCATGAAATCTTGCTGCGCGTCGCAGGCCTCCTGCGTGCTCCCCGGGTGCTGCGCAATTCTTCCCGCGTGCAAGTTTGTTTACGGCAGGACTTGCGCGCGGTTTAGCGCAATCTCGCCTGGTCGCTGCAACGGTGCGCAAGGCGGCGTATCCTCGAAGGTTTCTGCTCTCGCCCTACTTTGGAGACATCATGGAACTACGCAGGATCGGCACTTCCTCCTTGCAGGTCGCTCCGCTCATGTTCGGCGGCAACGTATTCGGCTGGACCGCCGACGAAGCCACCTCGTTCTCGATCCTCGACGCCTTTGTCGACGCCGGGCTGAATTTCATCGACACGGCCGACGTCTATTCCGCCTGGGTGCCGGGCAACCAGGGCGGAGAATCGGAGACGATCATCGGCAAGTGGCTTGCGAAGACCGGTAAGCGCGACAAGGTCGTGATCGCGACCAAGGTGGCGAAGAGCGTGCATCGGCCGGGGCTGTCGGCGGCCAATATCGCCGCCGCCGTGGAAGATTCGCTGCGCCGCCTGCAAACCGATTACCTCGATGTCTACTTTTCGCACGAGGACGATCACAAGGTGCCGCTCGAAGAGACGCTCGGCGCGTACCAGAAGCTGATCGAGGCGGGCAAGGTGCGGGTGGTGGGCGCGTCGAACTACACGGGCGCGCGTACCGAGGAGGCCCTGGCGCTGGCGCACAAGGCCGGTCTGCCCGCGTATCAGATCGTTCAGCCCGAATACAACCTGTACGATCGCGCCGGCTACGAGGCCGATATCGAGCCCGTGGCGCTCGCGCAGAAAATTGCGGTCGTGCCCTATTACAGCCTGGCGAGCGGTTTCCTGTCGGGCAAATATCGCTCGCGCGAGGATCTCGCGAAGAGCGCGCGCGGCTCGCGCGTCGAGAAGTACCTGGACCATCGCGGCATCCGCATTCTGGCGGCGCTCGACTTCGTGGCGCAGCGCCACGACAGCACGCTGGCGGCGGTGGCGCTCGCGTGGCTGATCGCGCGGCCCAGCATCACGGCGCCGATCGCGAGCGCGACCTCGCTCGAACAGCTCGGCAGCCTCGCCGCGGCGGTGCGCCTGAAGCTCGATCCCGCCGATATTCAGGCGCTCAACGACGCAAGCGCCTGATAAGGGGCGGATCACTGGAGAGGGGCGGACGGCGTCAGGCGACGCTAACCCAGGACTCCTGAAGGTGCGTGGCGAGCCCGCGGGCGCCGCTCGCCACGCAAGTGTCTGAAGTCACACGAGAAACCCCTGGTCGGCCAGAACTTTTGCTGATATCATTGAGAGTGAATTGAGATCTCTGCCTGTTTTGTTGCCGTGTTCGTTACTGTTGGCGGCCGCAAACCGGCGGTCAGGCGTGTTGCAGCAAGGTGGCCTGACCGCGTTCCGCTGTGAACCCCCTACTTCTCTTTTCCGGCCTCCGTGGCCGCCTTGCCTCTCGTTACACCCCCAAGTGGTGAACGACCGGAGGGCCGGTGCGTGAGCGTTTTTTGCGTTCACGCCTTTGTACCGTATCAAGTGATTGAGTTAGGACATACATGACGACGATTCTCCTGAAAGAAAACGAGCCGTTCGAAGTGGCAATCCGCCGCTTCCGCCGCGCAATCGAAAAGAACGGCCTGATCGCAGAACTGCGTGAGCGCCAATCGTACGAAAAGCCGACGGCTGTTCGTAAGCGCAAGAAGGCTGCTGCAGTCAAGCGTCTGCACAAGCGTCTGCGTAGCCAGATGCTGCCGAAGAAGCTCCACTAAGAGCCCTTCAGCTTCCGCCAGACGGCGGCGCATGCTTCGTAAGAAGCTGCGCCGCCGTTTGCATTTGCGGGTCCGGTTTTCGGATTTGACGGGATGGACGGATATTGGGTCAGATGCGTTCAGGCGGCATCCAGCAGGCGCTGCGGCGAAAGCCTGAACTGCACGGAGATCGAAAGCAGGCGCTCGCGCCATTCCCACACGCCGAACACGTCGTGGACGTTCTGCAGGCAGCTCAGCAGATTGACGGTGTTGGCGTCGTAGATGTTGACGTGGGCGCGCAGCAACGCCTTGCGCAGCGCGGCGACGCCCACATCCATATACGCGGGCACATCGCCCGCGTCGCGCGCGATGTAGCGCACCGGAATGCCTTCCATCGCGCTCATGTAGTCGCGCGGGCGGATAAAACTGCCGACCGGGCAGCCGCCATAGTTATGCAGGCCGCCGCCGCTATAGCCGCCGCGATAGGCGCCGCCGCCGCATGGCAGAAGCGCCGCGCTTCCCTGCCCGAAGAGATGCGTCACGGCGCGGTCGAAGATTTCCTGATGAGTCAGGAAGTGCACGTTTTTCATGTCAGCCCCCTGCGCGTAGCACAGCGGTAAGGTCTCCCCGGACACGCCGCCGCACGCCCTCCGGCGCGCGTCCCCGTCGTGCGTTTCGTGACGCCGATTGGCCCCGAACGCATCCGTTGTCAGTTATAACGGCGCGCCACAGGAAAACCGTTGGCCTGCGCACCCTGGCGGCCAGAAAGTGTGGTGCTTGCGGAGGGGCGCGCGCGAGCCGGGCAGCACGCCATGCCTTGCTGCACAAGGCGCCGTGGCACATATAAGCGCGCGCTTGGGACTTTCCCGAGCCGCGAGTCCCGTATCAGGCGCTCTCGGTCGTGCTCGCGCCGGTCCTGGTGGCCGCCGCCTTTTTGCTGGCCTTCGTTTTCGCGCCGCCGAGCGCGGCGCAGGTCTTGCGGCAGACGCAGGCGCGCTCGTGGTCGTTGACCATGCCCACCGCCTGCATGAACGCATAACAGATCGTGGTGCCGACGAACTTGCAGCCGTACTTCTTGAGCGCCTTGCTGAGCGCATCCGATACATCGGTGGAAGTGGGCGCGTCGCGGTACGTGGTCAGGTCGTTTTGCAGCGGCGTATCGTTGACGAAGGACCAGATGAACGCGGCGAGCGAGCCGTGTTCCGCCTGGATTTGCTGCACGGCGCGCGCGTTGAGAATCGCGGATTCGATCTTGGCGCGGTTGCGCACGATCGAGGCGTCCAGCACCAACGCTTCGACGTGCTTTGGCGTGAAGCGCGCGACCTTGGCGACGTCGAAATTCGCAAAGGCGCGCCGATAACCCTCACGTTTATTGAGAATCGTCGACCACGACAGGCCGGCCTGAGCGCCTTCGAGCACGAGCATTTCATAGAGATGCCGGTCGTCGCGCGACGGCACGCCCCATTCTTCGTCGTGGTATTGCGTGAGGGCTTCGCTCGTTGCCCAGCTGCATCGGTGTGTCACGGTACGTTCTCCTTGCGATGGCGCGGCCGGTGCGGGCGCGGCTGGCGCGCAGGCGGTCGAGCCTCGCAAGAATAACGGATCGCCCGTGTGCCGCCACCTGGCCATCCGGCCAATTGTGCGAACGGCGTCAAGCCGTTAGTCTCTGCGGCACGGTTCGATCTTCAACCCCATTTCAACGATTCTCACAGTCCCTCAAATCATGCAGACATATTCCTGGTTGATCGGCGTCGACGGCGGCGGCACGGGCACGCGCGTCGCGCTCGGCGACGCCCACGGCAAGGAGCTCGCGCGGGCGGCCGCGGGTCCGTCGGGGCTGGGGCTTGGCATCGATCGCGCGTGGCGGTCGATCGAGGAAGGCGCGCGCGCTGCGTTCGCGCAGGCAGGCCTCGCGTTCGACTGGTCGCAATGCGTGCTCGGCTGCGGGCTCGCAGGCGTGAACAATCCTGACTGGCTTGCGGCGTTTCGCGCTAGCGCGCCGCCTGTCGCCGGGCTGGCGGTCGAGAGCGACGCCTATACGACGCTGCTCGGCGCGCATGGCGGGGAGCCGGGCGTGGTGGTGGCGCTTGGCACGGGCAGCATTGCGGCCGCGCTCGATGCGGCAGGCGCGTGCCATATCGCAGGCGGCTTCGGCTTTCCCTCCGGCGACGAGGCGAGCGGCGCGTGGTTCGGTCTGCGCGCGATCGTCTGGGCGCAGCAGTCGCTCGATGGGCGCGTGGCGCCCGACGCGCTGTCGCGGGATCTGCTCACGCACACGGGCGCGAGCGATCGCGACAGTCTGATCGTCTGGCTATGCGCGGCCAACCAGACCGCTTATGCGAGCCTCGCGCCCGTGGTGCTCGCGCATCGCGAGCATCCGTTCGTGGCGAAACTGCTTGCCGAGGCCGGCGAAGCGGTCGCACGCATGATCGCGGCGCTCGATCCTGCTGCCGCATTGCCGGTGGCGCTCGCGGGCGGCCTCGGTCAGCCGCTGCGCGAATGGGTCCCGCAAGCTATGCGCGAGCGCCTGCGCGCGCCGCTAGCGGATTCGGCCAGCGGTGCCCTGCGGCTCGCGCGGCGTGAAGGCGAGCGCGTAAGTGGCACATCGAGCTGACAGGAGGCGCTCGCGGGCAAGTCAATCCCAAAAACGCGCCGAACTCATCGGATGCTAGGATTGACGGTTTCCCCCTGGTTGCCCGAATTGCCATGTACAAGGTCATCGCCACCGATCTCGACGGAACGCTGCTCAACGCCGATCATCAGCTGGACCCGTTCACGGTCGCCACGCTCAACAAGCTCGACGCGCAGGGCCTGAAGTTCGTCATCGCGACCGGTCGCCACTACAGCGACGTGGCCGGCATTCGCGACGTGCTCGGCATTCCGGCTTATCTCATCACGTCGAACGGTGCCCGCGTGCACGGCCCGGACGATGCGCTGATTCACGCGAGCAACCTGCCCGAGCCGATGGTGCGCCGCCTCGTCGCGCCGGATACGGTGGGTGCGCATGGCCGCGTGATCGTGAGTCTCTATACGGACACGGAGTGGTTCATCGACCGCGACGCACCCGAACTGCTCGCGTTCCATCAGGATTCGGGCTTCACCTATCGCGTAACGGAAGATCTGGGCGCGCTCGGTGGCGCGGGCATCGCCAAGGCGCTCTATATCGGCGATCCGGCCGATCTCGCGCACGTCGAATCGAACCTCACGCGCGAGTTCGGCGACGCGCTGTACATCACCTATTCGCTGCCCGACTGCCTGGAAGTCATGGTCGCGGGCGTGTCGAAGGGCCGCGCGCTGCGCGTCGTGCTGGATCGGCTCAACGTCGATACCACGCGCTGCGTGGCGTTTGGCGACAACATGAACGACATCGATCTGCTCGAAACGGCCGGCCATCCGTTCATGATGAACAACGCCAATCCGCTGCTGATGGAGCGCCTGCCCTCGGTGCCGCGCATCGGCAATAACTTCGAGGCGGGGGTTGCGCATCATCTGCGCAAGCTGTTCGCGATCGACGACGAGCTGGCGGGCTAAGCCGCCACGCCGTCCTTATTGCGCCGGCGTCGGTGCGGGCGTCTGCGTTGGCGGCTGCTGCGCGGGCAACCCCGCGCACGGGCATTCGTCGCTCACGCCGTCGAGATCCTCGCGATCGTGGCTAAAGCGCACGCGCGGCGCGCCGCTGCTCCAGTCGACGCGCACCACGTAGATGCTGTCGAAATCGGCGCTCTTCCAGTTCGGCACTTCCGCTGCCGTGCCGCCATGCTCGGCCACGATCTTGCGCACCAGCGTTTCGATCTCGCGATGCTCCCAGCCGATCAGCACCGTGCGGTTGCGCCACGTCGGAGCGAGCAGCGTCTTCTCCAGCGCGTTCGTATGGGAGTGGCCATACGGCGTCTGGATCGGTAGTCCGAACTGAATTGCCGTGGGTTCGACGGTCGCGAGCGGGCGCACGTAGTAGTAAGCGTGGCCGCGGTCGTCTTTCTGCTCGCCGGGGTCCGGCGCGTAGACCGCGTCGGGCTTGCCATACTTCGCTGCGATCACGGCGGGCAGTGCGAGCGCCCGGTTCAAGCCTTTGCAGTTGAGCTGGCCGAGTCCTTCGGCGGGCTTCTCGCCATGACGCACGAAGATCAAGGTCGCGACGTCCGTGGCGCTCGCTGCGGCTGGCGTGCTTGCCGCGTGGGCGACATTCACGGTCGCGCCGGCCAGGAGCCCGCCCGTCGCGGCAAGCCATTGCGCCGCGATCAGCACGGTGAGGCGGCCCAGCGAATGTCGTGAATGCTTCATGCCGTGCGCCTTGTGGGAAAGAGGGAAGGTGGGCCGATTCTAGCAGCGACACTGCGATGACCCAGGCGAAGCCAGCGCCCGCCTGCTGCGCGCTGGCGCGAGCGCGAGCAAATGAAAAACGGGCGCCGAAGCGCCCGTCTCCTTGCTGCTGCGCGAATTTATGCCTTCACGCGCGCGGCCAGCTCCGCCACCGCTTCGCGGCGGCCAGCGATCAGCGGATAGACCACGCCAGCGATCACGGCGCCGATGATCGGTGCGAGCCAGAACAGCCACAGTTGCGAGATCGCCTCGCCGCCCACGAACAGTGCCGGGCCGGTCGAGCGAGCGGGGTTCACCGACGTGTTGGTGACCGGGATCGAGATCAGGTGGATGAGCGTGAGGCACAGGCCGATGGCGATCGGCGCGAAGCCGGCCGGTGCGCGCACGTCGGTTGCGCCCAGGATCACGAACAGGAAGACCGCCGTCATCACGACCTCGCAGACGAACGCCGCGGCGAGCGTGTAGTGGCCCGGCGAATGGTCGCCATAGCCGTTGGTGGCGAAGCCGCTTGCGACGAGGTCGAAGCCCGGCTTGCCGGTGGCGATGCACGCGAGCACGGCCGCACCGAGCACGGCGCCGATCACCTGCGCGACGATGTACGGCAGGAGGTCGCGCGCGGGGAAGCGGCCCGCGACCGTGAGGCCCACGCTGACGGCCGGATTCAGGTGGCAGCCCGAGATATGGCCGATTGCGAAGGCCATCGTGAGCACGGTCAGGCCGAAGGCCAGCGACACGCCGACGAAACCGATGCCGAGACCATGAACCGGGCCCGCGAAGTTGGCGGCGAGCACGGCGCTGCCGCAGCCGCCGAGAACCAGCCAGAAGGTGCCGAACATTTCGGCCAGAAGTCGTTTGGATAAGTGCATGGCTTGACGCCTCAAAAAGTCATTTGACGGGCGCCGAATAAAGTACCGGCACCAGGAAATGCCAGATTCTAGGCAGTCGCGAAAAGCACGGGTGTCAAGGATTGTCAATTGTGATGCAATTGTTCTCATTATTGCGATGGATGCGTTCCGAATTTCGCAAGCGACAGAGTTTCCTTAATGCGCGGAATATCCTGATAAAACAGTATTAGTCGCGATTGCTAATTCTCTTATTTACGACTAATCTCCGATCGAGTCAGTTAGATCGACAATGAAGGGGGGAGGAAAAATGTCGCAATACTCAGAACTCAAGGCGCAAATTGCCCGGCTTCAGGCCCAGGCCGACGAGGCCCGACGCACCGAAATCTCCGACGTGATCACGATGATCCGCGAGAAGATCGCCGAGTACGGGCTATCGGCCCAGGATCTCGGCTTCGCGGTTGCCGCCCGGCGCGGACGCCCGCCCAAGAAGGCGCCGCTGCCGCCGCGCTATCAAGATCCCAAGACCGGCGCGACCTGGAGCGGGCGCGGCAAGCCGCCCAAATGGATCGCCGGCAAGAACCGCGAGCGCTATTTGATCGCCTGACGAATCCGCCGCCATAGCGTCGCCGCGCAGCCCCACACTGCGCATCATCGCACTGCCTGGCCAATAAAAAAGAGCCGCATGAAGCATGCGGCTCTTTTTATAAGCATTGGGTAATGGCGCTATTGCTGCATGCGCAAACGATTCACATTGCCCATTTATGGTGCTTTTATCTCAAAGTGCACCATCGACACATTTTGCATAGGCATTCGAATGCACATTCGAACGCCTTACGCGCCAGCAGCGACCCGGCGCAGAACAGGGCGCTGTGCGGCCTCGATCATGGCCGAATAGCTTTCGACATAATTACTGGCCATCGTATGCGACGTGAAACGCCGCTCGAATTGCGCGCGAATCGCCTCGCGTGAAAGCGAATCAATATTCTGTAGCGCCGCCACGGCGCCTTGAACGTCTTCGCAGATGAAGCCGGTCACGCCCGGATCGATCACTTCGGGCACCGAGCCGCGATTGAAGGCGATCACCGGCGTGCCGCACGCCATCGCCTCGATCATCACGAGCCCGAACGGCTCCGACCAGTCGATCGGGAACAGCAACGCCTTGGCGCCCGAGAGGAACTCCGGCTTTTGCGCTTCGTTGATCTCGCCGATGAACTCCACATGCGCCTGCGAGAGCAGCGGCTCGATTTCAGTCTTGAAGTATTCCTGGTCGACCTTGTCCACCTTGGCGGCGATCTTCAGCGGCAGGCCCGAAAGCGCGGCGATCCGGATGGCCGAATCCACACGCTTTTCCGGGCAGATGCGGCCGAGGAACGCGAGGTACGCCGGCTTCTTGTCCGTGCGCGGCGTGAGCAGATCCTTCGGCAGACCGTGGTAGATCGTATTGAGCCAGTTCGCCTGTTCCAGCGGCTGGCGCTGCGAGTCCGAGATCGAGATCACGGGCGCGTGGGGGAACGAGTCGAACACCGGCTGCAATTCCGGCAGATCGAGGCGCCCGTGCAGCGTCGTCACGAACGGCGTGTCGAGCGTCGAGAAGAGCGGGAAGGGCAGGTAGTCGAGGTGGAAGTGCAGCACGTCGAACTCGTGCGCCATGCGGCGCACGCGCTCGAGCAGCACGACATGCGGAGCGAGCGCGTCGCGAATCGTCGGATCGAGGCGCAGTGCGCGCGGCCAGGCTGCCTCCAGCTTTGCCGAGGTGACCGAATCGCCGCTGGCGAACAGCGTCACCTCATGGCCGAGATCGACGAGCGCTTCGGTCAGATAGGACACGACGCGCTCGGTGCCGCCGTAAAGCTTCGGCGGGACGGCTTCGTAAAGTGGCGCAATTTGTGCGATTCGCATTGGCTTGATCTCCTTGGCAACAACCGCGTGTCTACAACAAAAATCCATCGAAAAACGGGGGCACAGCGGTATCGGGTTATCCCTGATTTCGATTATGGACGTCTGAATTCGCATGACGAGCTGTTTTGCAAACGCTTAATGTTGTTACAGCGGGATACACCGGCTGTAAGCGGCGGTTGCAAGACGTGACGCGTACTGGAGCGCCCTGAGCGCAATTGGCATGCCCAGGCCTTTCAACGATTTCGACCCCGTAAGTGATTCATTGCGAATGAGTATTGCGGGTTGTTACGCGCGGGAACATTACCTTTTATAATCAGCAGAGGAATAAGCTGATATGCCCTCGGCATTAATCTCGCAGCCTCCCATCTCTCTTTTCTCCTGATTGTCAGAAAAATTCCTACACGCAAAGGAAAGTATTTCCTGCATCGCGTCGCGGCATCCTTCCGATTTCCAATTGCGAGCACCCTCGCCACAATGCGGGGACGACCACTAAACGGGCCGTTTGCTTTGCCGTGCGCTCTCGCACGGGGAAACCGCCAGACGGGCAAACGTTTCCGTATCAGGCCTGACCAGCCGCTACGTTTCGAATTCGGGGGAATCCATGAGCGCGACGACGCCAAGCGACATGCTCAGCGAGATCAAGGAAGTCAATCTGTCGTATCTGTTGCTCGCGCAACGACTGCTGCGCGAGGACCGTCCGACCGGCATGTTCCGTATGGGCATCTCGGCGCAGCTCGCCGACGTGCTGGCCAATCTCACGTTCGCGCAGACCGCGCGTCTTGCTTCATCCAACCAGCTGCTTTGCCGCTTCCGCTTCGACGACCACGCCATCCTTGGCGCGCTCGCCGACAAGGGCAAATCGGCGCAGACCCATTCCGCCATCCTGATGGCCGGCCAGGGCGTCGAACAGGTCGGCTGACGGCCGGGCGGCCCGCGTGCGCCGCCCACCATCCCGGTCCGTGCGCGGACCGACTAGCGGTGCGATGCGGTAGCCTGATGGCGACATAATGGCGACAAAAAGTGTGGTACTCGAGGTCAAGGAGATCGCACTGGCGATCGAGTTGATCGAACTGGGCGCGCGGCTACAACTCCTCGAAGCGGAAACCTCGCTGTCGCGCGATCGCCTCATCCGGCTCTACAAGGAAGTGAAGGGCGAATCGCCGCCCAAGGGCATGCTGCCGTTCTCGACCGACTGGTTCATGACGTGGCAGCCCAACGTGCATTCCTCGCTGTTCTACAACACGTACCTGTTCATGAGCGGCCAGGGCCGCTGCGAACCGATCCGCGCCATCGTCAAAAGCTACCGGCTCTATCTCGAGCACGTGCAGTTGCAGGACGACGAGATCGCACTGAGCCTCACGCGCGCCTGGACGCTGGTGCGCTACTTCGCCTCGGGCCTGTTGCAGATGTCGCGCTGCACGCGCTGTGGCGGGCGCTTCGTCGCGCACGCGCACGAACCGCAGCGCTATTACGTGTGCGGCCTGTGCCAGCCGCCTTCGCGCGCGGGGCGCACACGGCGCAACGCGGCGGCAGTCGCAGCGGTAGCGGCCGCGGCGTGCCCGGCGACGCCACCCCTCGCGGGCGGCGGGTAAGCGGAAAGCCCCTGTAAGGGTAAATGGCGACACATTGACGCCGGGCCGCGCCGCCGCAACGCCGCCCAATCTGCCGATGCCGCCTTGCCGCCATGTCCACGCGGCGTGGCTTTCCGAACCGGCCCTCATTCGCTTTGCGCAAGCGGGCCGCGCGGCCATCCAATCCCAAAGTTTTTCGCGCCCGTGCCGTAAACCCAACTAAGGGCGCGGGCCGTGGCGGCTCGTAGCGCAATCTTCTCCAGTGAGGACCCGTCTGTGCTGATTATCGTTGGAACTCTCGTGACGATCGCTTGCGTTTTCGGCGGCTATGCGATTGAGGGCGGCCATCTTGGCGCACTCATGCAGCCGGTCGAAGTGCTGATGATCGCCGGGGCGGGCCTCGGCGCGTTCATCCTCGGCAATGGCATCAAGACGATCAAGGCGACGCTGCGCGTCCTGCCGGCACTCTTCAAGGGCTCGAAGTACAGCAAGGACGTGTACATGGAGCTGCTCGCGCTGCTCTACGTCCTGCTCGCAAAGGCGCGCAAGGAAGGCACGCTCACGCTCGAAGCCGATATCGACGACCCGCAAAAGAGCCCGATCTTCACGCAATACCCGAAGATCCTGGCCGACCATCACATCGTCGAATTCCTCACCGACTACCTGCGTCTGATGGTGGGCGGCAACATGAACGCGTTCGAAATCGAAAGCCTCATGGACGAGGAAATCGAAACCCATCACGCCGAAGGCGAAGCGCCTGCGCACGCGCTCTCGAAAGTGGGCGACGCGATGCCGGCGTTCGGTATCGTCGCGGCGGTGATGGGCGTGGTGCACACGATGGCTTCGGCCGACAAGCCGCCCGCCGTGCTCGGCGAGATGATCGCCCAGGCGCTGGTCGGCACCTTCCTCGGCATTCTGCTTTCGTACGGCCTGATCGGCCCGCTCGCCTCGCTCGCCGAGCAGCGCGTGACCGAGTCCACCAAGATGTTCCAGTGCATCAAGGTCACGATCCTCGCGAGCCTGAACGGCTACGCGCCCGCCATTGCCGTCGAGTTCGGCCGCAAGGTGCTGTTCTCGACCGAGCGTCCGTCGTTCTCGGAGCTCGAAGAGCACGTGCGCCGCGTGAAGGCGAAGTAAGGCGAACAAAGGCGAGGACGCTGAGATGAGTAACAACAAGGATCGCGCGATCGTCGTCAAGCGCGCCGCGCCCAAGAAGGCCGGTCATCACGGTGGCGCATGGAAGCTTGCCTACGCGGACTTCATGACCGCGATGATGGCGTTCTTCCTGCTGATGTGGCTGCTCAGCTCGGCCTCGACGGTGCAGCTCAAGGGTATCGCCGACTACTTCAACCAGCCGCTCAAGGTCACGCTCTGGGGCGGCGACCGCAGCGCGGAAGATTCGTCGATCGTGAAGGGCGGCGGACGCGATATCTCCTCGCAGGAAGACGGCATCACGCGTCGCAGCGACGGCCAGATGTCGCGCACGGATCGCAGCAGCGTCAAGCACAACGACGACGAGGCCACGAAGCAGACGGAAGGCTCGCTCGAACGCAAGGAAGAAGTGCGCCTGCACGACCTGCAGGTCAAGCTGATGGCCGCGATCGAGGCGAACCCGGTGCTGCGCCAGTTCAAGCAGCAGATCCGCATCGACTCGACGCTGCAGGGCCTGCGCATCGAGATCGTCGATTCGCAGAAACGCCCGATGTTCGCGACCGCGCGCGACGTGGTCGAGCCGTACATGCACGACATCCTGCAGGCGATCGGCAAGACGCTCAACGACGTGCCCAACCGCATCGTCGTGCAGGGTCACACCGACGCCGTGGCTTACGCGGGCGGCGAAAAGGGCTATAGCAACTGGGAACTGTCCGCCGACCGCGCGAACGCCTCGCGCCGCGAGCTGATCGCGGGCGGCATGGACGAAGCGAAGGTGCTGCGCGTGTTGGGTCTCGCCTCCACGCAGAACCTGAACAAGGCCGATCCGCTCGACCCGGAGAACCGCCGCATCAGCATCATCGTGCTCAACAAGAAGTCGGAAGACGCTCTGGAGCACGACGACACGACCACCACGACGCTCTCCGACGACGCCGCGGGTTCGGGCAAGTCGCTCCTGCCGTCGATTTCGCAGGGCACGCCCGCCGCACCGTCGGCTTCGGTCGCGACGAAGGCGCCGCCTGGCGTGGCGCCGGTCGCGCCGCCGGGTGTGCAGATCGCGCCGGTGGCGGCGAACGTGGCGCCCCAGTTGCCCGGCAAGCCCACCGGGCCGTGAGGCCCGCAGGGATGGACGCAATGGGCGTCACGCAGCGAGCGGGTCGAAGGGTAGAGCAGAGCAGCAAGAAAGCGCGAACGAGGAACGGATGATCAGAAATATTCTGGCGATCGACGATTCGGCATCCATGCGGGAGATCCTGCGTGCGGCGCTCGGTTCGGCGGGTTACGAAGTGACGGTGGCCAACGACGGCGAAGACGGGCTCGAGCATGCGCTCGCGCAGCGCTTCGATCTCGTGCTCACCGATCTGTACATGCCGCGCATGGGCGGGCTCGACCTGATCAAGCGGCTGCGCGCGAACCCGTCGTACCAGGAAACGCCGATCCTCGTGCTGACCACGGAATCGGACGAAGGCTTCAAGTCCGCGGTGCGGGAAGCCGGCGCGACCGGCTGGATCGAAAAACCGGTGGACCCCGAGCTGCTCGTCGATCTGGCGAACGCGCTCGGTGAAACGCAACCCTGACATGAGGCGCGTCGCTGTCGTTCGTACGCAGATCCTGCCCCTGCATTGAAGCAGGACACGGATCAGGACCCGGCGGGGCGCCCCCCCACGCATTAATCGCGGTGAAAGAGCAATGACTCTCGACATCACTCAGTTCTACCAGACGTTTTTCGACGAGGCTGACGAGCTGCTCGCGCAGATGGAGCAGCTTCTCCTGAACCTGGACGTCGCGCAGCCCGATCCCGAGGATCTGGCGGCGATCTTCCGCGCGGCACACTCGATCAAGGGTGGCGCGGCGACGTTCGGCTTCACGGCGCTCACGGAAACGACCCACATTCTCGAATCGCTGCTCGACCGCGCGCGCAACAACGAACTCGTGCTGCGCACCGACATGGTCGACGTGTTCCTCGAAACCAAGGACGTGCTGTCCGACCAGCTCGCGGCCTACCGCGCGAGCGCCGAGCCCGACGCGGCCGCGGCCGCCGCCGTGCGCGGCAAGCTCGAGCGGCTCTACGCGGAAAGTCGCGGCCTGCCCGCGCCCGCCGCCGCTCCCGCGCCGGCGCCCGTGGCCGCAGCACCGGTGTTTGCGCCGGTCGAGCCGGTGCCCGCGCCGCCCGCGCGGGACTCGGAAGAAGATCTCGAAGCCGCGTTCGAGGCGCACCGTCCGCAGGCAATGGCGGCCAGCGCTGCCGCTGCGAGCGTTCCCGAGCACGTGCTCGACGAAGCGCTCGCCGCTGCGCCCGCACCCGAACCGGCTGCTGCGGCTCCTGCTGCGGCTGGCGGCGAAGGCCCGCATCTGCGCATCACGCTGCGCCGCGTCGGCGCCAAGGATCAGGAACTGCTCGCCGAAGAACTCGGCAACCTGGGCCGTGTGCTCGGCCAGGTGAAGACCGGCGACGACCTCACGCTGTGGCTCGAAACCGACGTGACCTCGGACGACATCGTCGCCGTGTGCTGCTTCGTGATCGACGAAAGCCAGATTTCGATCGGCCGGGGCGCTGCGCCGCAAAGCGATGCCGTGCCCGTCGAAGCCGCGCCGCTCATGGAGATTCCGCCCGCACCGACGCTGGTCGCGATGCCCGCGCCGCCGGCTGTACCCGCTGCCTCCGCCGTGGCCGCCGTGCCGGCCGCGATGCCCGCGCCGCTCGCTCCCCCGCCGCCGCCCGCGCCTGTGGCCGCTGCACCGGCACCGGCTGCGCCCGCGCCCGCCGTGCATGGCGAACACGAGCGCAAGCCGCGCGCCGCCGCGGCGGCATCGGCGGAAGGCAGTTCGATTCGCGTCGGCGTGGAAAAGGTCGATCAACTGATCAACCTCGTGGGCGAACTCGTGATCACCCAGGCGATGCTGGCGGAAACCTCCAGCGCCTTCGATCCCGCGCTGCACGACCGCCTCTTCAACGGCATGGCGCAGCTCGAGCGCAACGCGCGCGATCTGCAGGAAGCGGTGATGTCGATCCGCATGATGCCGATGGACTACGTGTTCAGCCGCTTCCCGCGTCTCGTGCGCGACCTCGCGTCGAAGCTCGGCAAGGAAGTGGAACTCGTCACGTTCGGTCAGGCGACCGAACTCGACAAGAGCCTGATCGAGCGCATCATCGACCCGCTGACCCACCTCGTGCGCAACTCGCTCGACCACGGCATCGAAACCGTGGAAGCGCGCCGCGCCTCGGGCAAGGACGGCACGGGTCAGCTCGTGCTGTCCGCCGCGCACCACGGCGGCAACATCGTGATCGAAGTGAGCGACGACGGCGCGGGTCTGCGCCGCGACAAGATTCTCGCCAAGGCGATCAAGCAGGGCATGCAGGTCAGCGAGACGATGAGCGACGAAGATGTCTGGAACCTCATCTTCATGCCGGGCTTCTCGACCGCCGAACAGGTGACGGACGTGTCGGGCCGTGGCGTCGGCATGGACGTCGTCAAGCGCAACATCCAGTCGATGGGCGGCCACGTCGAGATCACCTCGCACGCAGGCAAGGGCACCACGACGCGCATCGTGCTGCCGCTCACGCTGGCGATTCTCGACGGCATGTCGGTGAAGGTCGGCAACGAAATCTTTATCCTGCCGCTGAACTTCGTGATGGAGTCGCTGCAGCCGCGCCACGAAGACATCTACACGGTCACCAACGGCGACCGCGTGGTGCGCGTGCGCGGCGAATATCTGCCGCTCGTCGCGCTGCATAACGTCTTCAACGTGGAAGGCGCGCGCACGGACCCGACGCAAGGCATCGTCACCATCATGGAAACCGAGGGCCGTCGCTTTGCAATGCTGATCGACGAGCTGGTCGGCCAGCAGCAGGTCGTGGTGAAGAACCTCGAAACCAATTACCGCAAGGTGCATGGCATTTCGGCGGCGACGATTCTCGGCGACGGCAGCGTCGCGCTGATTGTCGACGTGGCCGCGCTCAACCGCGAATCGCGCGTGTCGCACGGCGTCGCCGTCGGCTCGCACGGTGGCGCGAACGCGGGCTCGTTCGCCGAGTTCGCCTGAGTGCACTGAAAAACACGCATCACCCAACCATTTCCCAACCGTTCAGGGGCTAACGTGGCAGAAGTCCATTCCATCCAGGGCGGCGGCGCGCAGGGCGCTGTCGCTGGCGCGCACCGCCGCGACGCGCAACAGGCCGACGCAGGCGGTCAGGAGTTCCTCGTCTTCACGCTGGGCGCGGAAGAGTACGGCATCGACATTCTCAAGGTCCAGGAAATCCGTGGCTACGAGAGCGTGACGCGCATCGCCAACGCACCGGATTTCATCAAGGGCGTCATCAATCTGCGCGGCATCATCGTGCCGATCGTGGACATGCGTATCAAGTTCCACCTCGGCCGCGTGGAGTACGACCACCAGACCGTGGTCATCATCCTGAACGTCGCGCATCGCGTGGTGGGCATGGTGGTGGACGGCGTGTCCGACGTGCTGACGCTGCAGATGGACCAGATCATGCCCGCGCCGGAATTCGGCGCGACGCTCACGACCGAGTACCTCACGGGCCTCGGCACGGTGGACGGCCGCATGCTGATCCTGATGGACATTGAGAAGCTCATGACGAGCCGCGAGATGGCGCTGATCGAAGCGCTCGGCGTGTGAAGACGCACAACAAGACGCGACACAAGGCATACCGGAATCAGGGACGGGGCGAGGTTGCTACGGGGGTGAGGCCGCAGGGCCCGCGCTAGAGGAAGAGCGGACAAGCCGCCGCCAAAGAGCGGCATAACCGCCATGTCCGGCTTGCGCCCACGCCATCCCCACTACGTGCTCGCTACGTGAACAAGCCGCACAGGACAGGAGCAAACGAGATGCTGCACAGGTGGTCGATCCGCACGACGCTGACAGGCGTAGGGGTCATTCTCTTGGCGCTGACCGGTCTGGTCGGCGCGCTCGGGCTTATCGCGCTCGGCAACGCGAGCGATTCGCTCGCGAGCATTGCACGCGGCGATCTCGTCGCGATGCATTCCCTCAATGACGCATCGTCGTATCTGCTGCGCTCGCGCGTTTCGCTCGATCGCGTGAACGCGCTTTATGCCGCCGGCCAGAACGACGAGGCGACCAAGGTCATCGACCGCGCCGACTTCCTGCTCGGCAAGTCGAACGAGGCGTGGAAGGCGTTTGTCGCCGCGCCCAAGACCGGCATCGACCAGGCCTCGCTCGACACGCTCAACGCGAAACATACCGCGCTGCTGCAGGACGGCGTGCAGCCCGAGTTCGCCGCGCTGCGCGCGAACGATCAGACGGCGTATCACGCGATCGCCGACACGAAGATCAGCCCGATGTTCGTCGACTACGACAACTCGGCCGCGCCGATCGCGCAGCAACTCCAGGACGGCGCGCAGGCGCGCGAGGAAAGCGCACGCTCGGAAATCACGCTGATGCGTTCGCTGATCGGCGGCGCGATCGCGGTGGCGCTGGTGCTGCTGGTGGCGATCCGCTTCGCGATGCGCGGCCTGATCGTGCAGCCGCTCGAAGATGCGGTGAAATCGTTCGAGCGCATCGCGCAGGGCGATCTGACCGAGCGTATCGAGGTCTACAGCAACAACGAAATCGGGCGTCTGTTCGCCGGCGTCAAGAAGATGCAGGAAAGCCTCGTCACGCTCGTGTCCGCCGTGCATAACGGTGCGGGTTCGATCGACGTGGGCGCGCGCGAAATCGCGATGGGCAACACCGATCTCTCGCAACGCACCGAGCAGCAGGCCGCGTCGCTCCAGGAGACGGCGTCGAGCATGGAGCAACTGACGGGCACCGTGCGCCAGAACGCCGAGAACGCGCGTCAGGCGAGCCAGCTGGCCGTCAACGCGTCGGACATCGCGACGCGCGGCGGCGCGGTGGTGGGCGAAGTGGTGTCGACCATGCAGAACATCGCTGCCAGCTCCGCGAAGGTCGTGGACATCATCAGCGTGATCGAGGGCATCGCGTTCCAGACCAACATCCTCGCGCTCAATGCCGCCGTCGAAGCGGCGCGCGCGGGCGAACAGGGCCGCGGCTTCGCGGTGGTCGCGGGCGAAGTGCGCAGCCTCGCGCAGCGCAGCGCGAGCGCCGCCAAGGAAATCAAGGAACTCATCAACGATTCGGCCGAGAAGGTGCAGAGCGGCTCGCAACTGGTGGGCCGCGCAGGCACGACGATGGACGACATCCTTCAGGCCGTGCGTCGCGTGACCGACATCATGGGTGAGATCAGCGCGGCATCGGAGGAGCAGTCGGGCGGCATCGAGCAGGTCAACCGCGCGGTCACGCAGATGGACACCGTCACGCAGCAAAACGCGGCGCTGGTGGAAGAGGCGGCGGCTGCGGCGGCTTCGCTCGAAGAGCAGACCCGCAACCTCCAGAACGTGCTGGCGACGTGGCGCACGAATGGGACGAATCAAGGCGGTGAAACGCGTGCGACCCGCGCCGTGGCGACGCCTTTGGCACCGGTTGCGGAGGCGGCGCCTGTCGTGAAGGCGGCCGCGCCGAAGCCGGCCGCGAAGCGTGCGCAGCCTGCGGCGGTTCCGGTCGCCAAGGCGGCGGTCGAGGCGATGGCGAAGCCACTGCACAAGCCGGCAGTCGCGGCGCGCACCGAACCGCAGATCGTCAGCACAGCCTCATCCGCCAAGGATGATGCCGACTGGGAAACCTTCTGATCTTCTGATTTTCCGCGTTGAGCGGAACCCCTGAACCACGAATATCGCGACGAGCACAGCAATGCACATGAGCGCACAAGGACGGCCGGATTCGCACCGCGCCGCTGCCCGCAAGGCGGCGGACGCGGAGCGTGCCGCGCATGCGCCGCACGCATTGCAGGCGGGCGGCCAGACGGCAACGGCCTTGGAAGATTCGATGAACGCAGCAGGCATGCGCGCAGCGCGCGCAGGAGCGGCATCATGAACGCGCTGCGTTTTTCCCGCCCCGATCGAGGTGAGCGTGGTGAGCGGCAAGCCGACGCTGCGCGCGCAAGCGCGCCGGGCATGGGCGGCGAAGGCTCTGCCCGCGACTTCGAGTTCACCTCGGCGGACTTCGAGCGCATCCGCTCGCTGATCCACCGCCGCGCCGGCATCTCGCTGTCGGACCACAAGCGCGACATGGCGTATAGCCGTCTCGCGCGGCGTCTGCGCGCGCTAGGTCTCGAAAGCTTCCGCGACTATCTCGACGAACTCGAAAAGCGCAACGACGCGAGCGAGTGGGAAGCGTTCACCAACGCGCTGACCACCAACCTCACGGCGTTCTTTCGCGAGGCGCATCACTTTCCGATCCTCGCCGATTTCGTCAAGCATCGTGCTCAACCGGTTTCCGTGTGGTGCTCGGCGGCTTCGACGGGCGAAGAACCGTACTCGATCGCGATGACGCTGATCGAAGCGCTCGGCGAGCGCGCCGCGCGCGAAGCGCGTGTGCTCGCGACCGACCTCGACACCCAGGTGCTCGCCAAAGCCGATGCGGGCGTCTACGCCTACGACCAGGTCAAGCACCTCTCCCCGGAGCGGCTGAAGCGCTTCTTCCTGAAGGGCACGGGCGCGCACGCGGGACTCGTGAAGGTGCGCCCCGAGCTGCGCCAGATGATCAAGTTCGAGCAGCTCAATCTGACCGATGCGGACTACGGCTTGCGTACGACCTTCGACGCGATCTTCTGCCGCAACGTGATGATCTACTTCGACAAGCCGACCCAGGCGCAGGTGCTCACGCGCTTCGAGCCGCTGATGAAGCCGGACGGTCTGCTGTTCGCGGGGCATTCGGAGAACTTCACGTACGTGACGCAGGCCTTCCGTCTGCGCGGTCAGACCGTCTACGAACTGACGCGCGGCCGTGGCGCCGCCGCTACCGCCAACAAACCCGGCGCGCGAGTCGAAGCGCAAGGAGCGACCGCATGAGCACGCGCCTGCCGATTGCGACCAACCGCTACTTCGACGCGCACTTTCAGCGCCCCGGCGTGAAGCTGCTGCCGAACGAATTTTTCACCACGAACGAAGACATGGTGCTCGTCACCGTGCTCGGTTCGTGTGTGGCTGCCTGCATCCAGGACCGCACCGCCGGTATCGGCGGCATGAATCACTTCATGCTGCCCGACGACGGCGCCGACGCCGCCCACACGCTGCACGCCGCTTCCGACGCGATGCGCTACGGCGCCTACGCGATGGAAGTGCTCATCAACGAGCTCATCAAGGCGGGCGGGCGCCGCGAGCGCTTCGAGGCCAAAGTATTCGGCGGCGCGGCCGTGCTGGCGGGCATGACGACCATGAATATCGGCGATCGCAACGCTGCGTTTGTGCGCCGCTATCTCGCCACCGAAAGCATCCGCATCACCGCCGAGGACCTGCAAGGCTCGCATCCGCGCAAGGTCGCGTTCTTGCCGCGCACGGGCCAGGTGATGGTCAAGAAGCTGCGTCTGTCGCAGGACACGAGCGTCGCCGAGCGCGAACGCCAGCTCGCCGAGCAAAGCGCCGAAGCGCGTGCCGAGCGCCTCGCGCGCGCCCGTGCGCGCGTCGAGCTGTTCGGCCTGAACGGCGCGGCGCGGGCCGGTGGTTCGTCAGGTGCCGCGGGTGCTTCAGGCAGCAACCCCTTTCCAACATCCACGCCGCAGCCGGCGCGGCCGCGCGTCGAGTTGTTCGGCGCGACCGGTGCGACGGCCACGCGGCCATCCAGTCATGGTCCGGGTTTCGGTCATGACAACGCCAGGACAGTAGAGGAGGCGTGAACGCTGTGCAAAAAATCAAGGTTCTCTGTGTCGACGATTCGGCACTGATCCGCAGCCTGATGACCGAGATCATCAACAGCCAGCCGGACATGACCGTCGTCGCCACCGCGCCCGACCCGCTGGTCGCGCGCGAGCTGATCAAGCAGCACAACCCCGACGTGCTCACGCTCGACGTGGAAATGCCGCGCATGGACGGACTCGATTTCCTCGAGAAGCTCATGCGCCTGCGGCCGATGCCGGTCGTGATGGTGTCGTCGCTGACCGAGCGCGGCAACGAAATCACGCTGCGCGCGCTCGAACTGGGCGCCGTCGATTTCGTGACCAAGCCGAAGGTCGGCATCCGCGACGGCATGCTCGACTACGCCGAAAAGCTCGCCGACAAGGTGCGCGCCGCTTCGCGCGCCCGCGTGCGCCCGGCCGCGCCGGTGCGCGCGCCCGCGGCCCCCGCCGCGAGCGGTGCCCCGGCCCACGCCAGCGCGCACACGACGCACGCCGCGCACGCGCATGCGCCGGTGTCCGCCGCGCCGATGATCAACAACCCGCTCGTCTCGACCGAGAAGCTCATCATCGTGGGCGCATCGACGGGCGGCACCGAAGCGATTCGCGAAGTGCTGCAGCCGCTGCCGCCCGACGCGCCCGCGGTGCTGATCGCCCAGCACATGCCGCCCGGTTTCACGAAGTCGTTCGCGCAGCGCCTGAACGGGCTGTGCCGCATCACCGTGAAGGAAGCGGAGCACGGCGAACGCGTGCTGCCCGGCCACGCCTACATCGCGCCGGGTCATGCTCACCTGTTGCTCGCGCGTAGCGGCGCGAACTACATCGCCCATTTGTCCGACGACCCGCCGGTGAACCGGCATCGTCCGTCGGTGGACGTGCTGTTCCGCTCGGCGGCGCAGCATGCGGGCAAGAACGCCATCGGCGTGATTCTGACGGGCATGGGCCGCGACGGTGCGGCAGGCCTGCTGGAGATGCGCAAGGCTGGGGCGTTCACGCTCGCGCAGGACGAGGCGAGCTGCATCGTGTTCGGCATGCCGCGTGAAGCGATTGCGCTCGGTGCAGCCGACGAGATCGCTTCGCTGTCCGACATGAGCCGTCGCGTGATGACGCGTCTCGCCTCGATGGGCGATCGCGTCCAGCGCGTCTGAGGTCGCTGGCTTTACGATTGGCGCGGCACTTGCGCGCAAATAATTCGAGAGATCGCGCGGTTCTGTAAGGACCGTACGATCGATCACGATTAATTTATCTGGATAGGCGTGGCGCTTGTCTGGATAATTGCCCGGGTTTTAGCCTGGAGAATGGAACCGAGATGGATAAGGGAATGAAGATTCTGGTGGTGGACGATTTTCCGACGATGCGCCGGATTGTCCGCAACCTGCTCAAGGAACTGGGCTATGCGAACGTGGACGAAGCCGAAGACGGCGCAGCGGGCCTCGCGCGCCTGCGCGGCGGCAACTACGACTTCGTGATTTCCGACTGGAACATGCCGAACCTCGACGGTCTGGCGATGCTCAAGGAAATCCGCGCCGACGCGACGCTCACGCATCTGCCGGTGCTGATGGTGACGGCCGAGTCGAAGAAGGAAAACATCATCGCCGCGGCCCAGGCGGGCGCGAGCGGCTACGTCGTGAAGCCGTTTACGGCAGCGACGCTCGACGAGAAGCTCAACAAGATTCTCGAAAAGATGGCGAAGACCGGGAGCTGACGTGAACGAGCCCATTGATGCGGCGTCGGCCGGTCAGCATGACGGCGCCGACTCCGGCGAGTTCGCGACGGACCGCATCCTCGCGCGCATCGGCCAGCTGACGCGCACGCTGCGCGACTCGATGCGCGAACTCGGTCTGGACAAGCACGTCGAGCGCGCCGCCGAGGCGGTGCCCGACGCGCGCGACCGGCTGCGCTATGTCGCCAACATGACCGAGCAGGCCGCCGAGCGCGTGCTGTCCGCGATCGAAGTCGCCAAGCCCATGCAGGAAAAGCTCGAGAGCGACGCGAAGGTGCTCTCGGCGCGCTGGGCGACGTGGTACGACGCGCCGATCGGCCGCGAGGAAGTGCGCGCGCTGATGGAGGACACCCGCCAGTTCCTCGACGTGGTGCCGCAAACCACCACGGCCACGAACCAGCAACTGCTCGAAATCATGCTCGCGCAGGATTTCCAGGATCTGACCGGCCAGGTGATCAAGAAGATCATGGACGTGGTCTATCTGATCGAGCAGCAACTGCTGACCGTGCTGGTCGAGAACATCGCGCCCGAGCGGCGCGAGCAGTTCGCGGCCACGGCGGCGGCGCTGGCCGAGGTGCACGCGAGCACGGGCAGCCCGGAAGGACTGCTCAACGGCCCGCAGATCAACCCGGAAGGCAAGGCCGACGTGATGCAGGACCAGGCGCAGGTCGACGATCTGCTTGCTAGCCTCGGTTTCTGAGATGCGGGGCAGGGCGGGTTCGCGCCGCGCGATGCGCGGCGCTTAAGCTGACTGAAGCTGCTTCGAGCGATCGTCACAACGGCGCCTCGGCGCTCTGTTGCATGTCATGTGGGACAGGCATACTAGAGGACGTTCGCTCACTGCCGTCGCGGCGCGCGCTGCGGCGGCGCAACGAAGCGAAGCCAGCCGTTCCCCGTCGAGCCGTCGTCCGCCCTCTGCCGTCGCCCGCTGTCGTTGCCGGGCCAGCGGGCATGACGCGCTACGCCAAGGAACGAGCCACCGAGAGAGGGAGGGCCGCCTTGAATCCGCACGTATCGACCATTGTGTCCTTTGCGTCCCGTTGCGCCGGCTTGTCCGGCGCGGGATTGCCCGCCACATCATCTGCTCTATCCACTTCGTCTTTCGATTGCACCGCGCCTCGTTTTGTCGATGGACGCAGTGCAGCATCGCGTCTTGCAGCCGCGCTTTTATGCGTGACGGGTATTCTGGGCAGCGCACAGCCCGCTAGCGCCGCGCTCGGCGGGGCGCCCATGACCACGCCGTCCGGCGCGAGCGTCAATACCACCTCCGGGCAGAGCGCCGCCTCCGCCGTGGCGCGTCAGGCGGTCCAGAGCGCCACGGCCTCGTCCAGCACCAGCGCCACCTATACGGTGCGCGAAACCACGCTCACCAACGGCACGGCCGTGCGCGAATACCTCACGCAGGCGGGCACGGTGTTCGCCGTGGCCTGGAGCGGGCCGCAGATGCCCGATCTCTCGTCGCTGCTCGGCAGTTACTTCCCGCAGTACGTCGCGGGCGTGCAGGCCAGTCGCGCCAATGGCGTGCGCGGGCCGGGCGCGGTCGAGAACAGCGGTCTCGTCGTGCATTCGGGCGGCCACATGGGCGCCTTCTCGGGACAGGCGTGGCTGCCGCAGGCGTTGCCGGCGGGCTTCAGCACGTCCGATATCCAATGACGAACGGGAGCCGACGCGTGTTCAACTACGGAATCCTCAACGCCCTCGCTCGCCCGCTGCGCGAGCCGCGTAGCTTCGTCCTCGCCGCGCTGTTCGCGCTCGCCACGGGCCTCGCGGCCTGCGGCGGCGGTGGCGGCAGTTCCAGCTCCAGTTCGAGCGGCTCCGGCAGCTCGGGCAGCAGCAGCGACACCTCCGGGCTGCCCGCCGGCCCCACCCAGCAGCCGATCGCCGCCACGGCCGCGAACACGGTCGCCGTAACGGTCAACAGCGGCCTCACCAACTCGACGCCCAACATTCCCACCGTCAGCGTGACGGTCTGCGTAGCGAACACCAGCACTTGCCAGACCATCAGCAATATTCAGGTGGATACCGGCTCGTTCGGCTTGCGCATCCTGAATTCGGCGTTCAACAGCACCATGCAAGGCGCGCTGCCCAAGGCGACGTCGGGCACCAGCACGCTGGCCGAATGCACCGCGTTCGCGGACGGCTACACCTGGGGCACGGTGCGTACCGCCGATGTGAAGATCGGCGGCGAGACGGCCAGCGCCATTCCGATCCAGGTGATCGGCGACCTGGCCTCGTCCACGGTGCCGACGAGCTGCGCGAACATCGGTGCGGCGCAGAATTCGACCACCGCGCTGGGTGCGAACGGTCTGCTCGGGATCGGCGTCGCGCCGTGGGACTGCGGCGCGAACTGCGTGAGCGCAGCGAACAGCAACTACTTCGCGTGCCCGAACGGCAGCAACTGCGCTCAGACGGGGGTTCCGCTCGCACAGCAGGTGGCCAATCCGGTCCCGCACTTCACCACCGACAACAATGGCGTGATCCTGCAAATGCCGCCCGTTTCCAACAACGGCCAGGCGAGCGCCACGGGGACGCTGGTGTTCGGCATCGGCACGCAGACGAACAACACCCTGAACGCCTCGCAACGCTTCACGACGACGGCCTGGGGCGACCTCACGACCACCTTCAACAGCCGGTCGCTGGCCGCTTTCCTCGATTCGGGATCGAACGGCATCTTCTTCGCCGATAGCGCCCTGGCCCAATGCGGCGGCAACCTCGGCGCGTTCTATTGCCCGGCCACGGCGCAGACCTTCAGCGCCACGCTCGTCGATCAGAACAACACGTCGGGCAGCGTGAGCTTCAACGTGGTGAATGCGTCGTCCTTGTTCAGCAACGCGAGCTACTTCGCGTTTAACGACCTCGCGGGGCAGTTCGGTTCGAGCTCCAGCCTGGACCTCGGCCTGCCGTTCTTCTATGGCCGCTATGTCTATTACGGACAGGATCAGACGGCCACCGGCGGCTCGCAGAAGCCTTACGTCGCGTTCTAGGCGCGTCCGCCTCAACGTCGCCCGGCACGAACGGGCGTAAAAAGGCGCAAAGCGCGCAGACCCTCGAACCCGTGGCCGCCGCCGAACCTCCGGTGGCGGCCATCGAGCTTCCCCTCCCGTCGCACCGTTCTTTCCCCCATTGCGCCCCCGCGCGCGCCCATCCGGCGAAATACCCGGGTTTCCCTGTCCTGATCCGCCAATCGTCGCTTGCCCGCCAGGGCAATAATCGCTCTCACTGAAAAAGGGCGTGCGCCGTCACCGCGAGGGTGGCGGACAAGCGTGTGCCGCCGACCGGAGCATCTGTGGCAGAGGACAGCGACCTCGAAAAAACCGAATCAGCCACTCCCAAGCGCCTCGAAAAGGCGCGTGAGGAGGGGCAGATTGCGCGTTCGCGGGAGCTTTCCACGTTCGCGCTGCTGTCGGCGGGTTGCTTCGGCGCATGGCTGCTCTCGGACACCATCGGCGGCCATTTGCAGGCCATGCTGCGCGGCGCGCTGACGTTCAACCACGCGGGCGCCTTCGAGACCAAACGCATGCTCACGGGCGCCGGCGTGGCCGCCCGCGAAGGCCTGCTCGCCCTGTTTCCCGTACTTGCGCTGACGGGCGCCGCCGCGCTGCTCGCGCCGATGGCGCTGGGCGGCTGGCTGTTTTCGAGCAAGTCGATCGGTTTCAAGTTCGACCGCCTCAACCCGATGACGGGGCTCGGGCGCATCTTCTCCATCAACGGGCCGATCCAGCTCGGCATGTCGTTCGCCAAGACGCTGGTGGTGGGCGCGATCGGCGGCACGGCGCTCTGGCAGCACCGCGAGGAGATTCTGGGTCTCGCCATGCAGCCCGCGCCGCGCGCGTTCGCCGACGCCTTCCACCTGATCGTCGTGTGCTGCGGCATGACGGTGGGCGGCATGTTCCTGCTGGCCGCCATCGATGTGCCGTATCAGCTCTGGTCGTATCACCGCAAGCTGCGCATGAGCAAGGAAGAGGTCAAGCGCGAGCACCGCGAGAGCGAAGGCGATCCGCAGGTGAAGGGCCGCATTCGTCAACAACAGCGCGCGATGGCGCGCCGCCGGATGATGGCGCAGGTGCCCAAGGCCGACGTCGTGGTGACCAACCCGACGCACTTCGCCGTGGCGCTGCAATACACCGATGGCGATATGCGCGCGCCCCGGGTGATCGCCAAAGGCGTGAACCTCGTGGCGGCGCGCATCCGCGAAATCGCCACCGAGAACAACGTGCCGCTGCTCGAAGCGCCGCCGCTCGCGCGTGCGCTTTATCACAACGTCGATCTGAACCGCGAGATTCCCGGCCCGCTTTACGGCGCGGTCGCGCAGGTGCTCGCGTGGGTGTATCAGCTCAAGCGCTTCCGCGAACATGGCGGCGACGTGCCGATGGCGCCGACCGACCTCGAAGTGCCGCCCGAATTCGACAAGGGTCCGGTGAGCGACGAGGCCGCCGCCGAGGAAGCCGACGAATCGCTCTCGCCCGATGAACGCGCGGCGACGAACGAGACACAGAATCCAGCGCCGAACCCGGCAACCAATTCGGCAACAAGCACCGCAGGTCGCGCCGACACCGCGCGCGACGGCAATGAAGGAGCAACGTAATGAACGCCCGCACCGGTTTCCTCGCGCGGCGCCCAGAGGTGCTGCAAGGCACCAACCTGCGCGCACTCGCCGGGCCGATCCTGATCTGCATGATCCTCGGCATGATGATCCTGCCGTTGCCGCCGTTCCTGCTGGATCTGCTGTTCACGTTCAACATCGCGCTGTCGGTGATGGTGCTGCTCGTCAGCATGTACACGATGAAGCCGCTCGACTTCGCGGCGTTCCCGAGCGTGCTGCTGTTCTCGACGCTGCTGCGCCTGTCGCTGAACGTGGCGTCCACCCGGATCGTGCTGCTCGAAGGCCACACCGGCCCCGACGCGGCGGGCAAGGTGATCGAATCGTTCGGCCACTTCCTCGTGGGCGGCAACTTCGCCGTGGGTATCGTGGTGTTCGTGATCCTGATGGTCATCAACTTCATGGTGATCACGAAGGGTGCGGGCCGGATCGCGGAAGTGTCGGCGCGCTTCACGCTCGATGCGATGCCCGGCAAGCAGATGGCGATCGACGCCGACCTCAACGCCGGCCTCATCAACGAAGACGCCGCGCGCAAGCGCCGCACCGAGATCGCCCAGGAAGCCGAGTTCTACGGCTCGATGGACGGCGCAAGCAAGTTCGTGCGCGGCGACGCCGTGGCGGGCCTTTTGATCATGGTGATCAATATCGTCGGCGGGCTGATCGTCGGCGTAGTGCAGCACGGCATGCCGTTCGCCTCCGCGGGCGAGACCTACACGCTGCTTACGATCGGTGACGGCCTCGTCGCGCAGATTCCTTCGCTCGTGATTTCGACGGCGGCAGGTGTGATCGTCTCGCGCGTGGCGACCAACGAGGACATCGGCACCCAGCTGACCGGCCAGCTCTTCACGAACCCGCGCGTGCTGATGATCACCGGTTCGATCATCCTCATGATGGGCTTGATCCCCGGCATGCCGCACTTCGCGTTTCTGCTGCTGGGCGGCGGCGCGATCCAGCTTGGCCGCGTGCTGAAGAAGAACGCCGAAGCGAAGAAGGCGGGCGCCGTGCTCGCGGATGCGTTGCCGGCCGCCGCCGCGCCGGTCGAGAACACCGAGGCGAGCTGGGACGACGTGGCGCTCATCGACACGCTCGGCCTCGAAGTGGGCTACCGCATCATTCCGCTCGTCGACAAGAACACCGACGGCGAACTGCTCAAGCGCATCAAGAGTATCCGCAAGAAGTTCGCGCAGGAAATCGGCTTCCTGCCGCCGGTCATCCATATCCGCGACAACCTGGAGTTACGCCCGAACGCCTATCGCATCACGCTCAAGGGCGTGGAAGTGGGCTCGGGTGAGGCCTATCCGGGCCAGTGGCTCGCGATCAACCCGGGTCAGGTGAGCGCGGTCCTGCCAGGTACGCCGACCACCGATCCCGCGTTCGGCCTGCCCGCCATCTGGATCGATTCGAACATGCGCGAACAGGCGCAGGTGTTCGGTTACACGGTGGTCGATTCGAGCACGGTGGTGGCGACTCACCTGAATCACCTCGTGGTGACGCACGCCGCCGAACTGCTCGGCCGCCGCGAAGTGCAGGCGCTGCTGGAGCGCGTGCAGAAGGACACGCCGTCGCTCGTGGACGATCTCGTGCCGAAGGTCATTCCGATCACGACGCTGCAAAAGGTGCTGCAAAACCTGCTGGAAGAAGGCGTGCCGATCCGCGACATGCGCACGATCATGGAGTCGCTCGCCGAACACGCGCCGCGCATGCCCGACGCGCACGACCTCACGGCGGCGGTGCGCATCTCGCTCGGCCGCGCGATCACGCAGCAATGGTTCCCCGGCAACGGCGACATGCAGGTCATGGGGCTCGATGCGAACCTGGAACGCGTGCTGTCGCAGACGCTCACTTCCGGGCCGAATCCGGGCCTCGAGCCGGGTCTCGCGCATACGCTGCTCACGCAGACCGAAATGGCGATGGGACGTCAGCAGGCGCTAGGCCTCGCGCCGGTGCTGCTGGTGCAGCATGCGCTGCGGCCGATGCTCTCGCGCTTCCTGCGCCGCAGCCTGCCGCAGCTCAAGGTGCTCTCGTATGCCGAGGTGCCGGATACGCGCAATGTGAAGGTGGTGAATGTGGTGGGGGTGGGGTGAGACACGCCTATCGTGTCACGGGCTAGTCCGACGCAAGTCAGAGCGCTTCAAGGAGGTCGAGCGTTTGCGGATGCTTTTCCACAAGCCTGATGAGAACCGCTGCCTGGGCATTGGGCTTGGCTTTACCCTGTTCCCAGTTTTGCCAAGTCCGAACGTTCACGCGCAGGCGTCGCGCCATGACGGCCTGCGACACGTGGACGGCTTCGCGTACCGATCTGATCTCTTCTGCCGTAACGTCAATCGGCGCAGGGGCGTCCAGCACCACCGTGTGCAGCGTGAGCTTGCCTTCGCGCTCCGCTACGAGGTCGTCAAATCCTTGCTTGAGCGCATCAAACAGGCGGCCTTTCTTCATTTTCGCGTCCTCCAGTCAATTTCAGCTTTCAGCATGGTCCCGAGCGCTTTCGCCTCTTGAGATGTGAGATCGACCATCTCGTCTTTGTCATAGATGAAAAACATCCAGAACTGCGCACCACCTGACCAATAGTAGTAAATCACTCTGAGCCCACCGCGCTTTCCTTTCTGGCGGCGCGTGTCCCGGTGACGCATCTTGCGTAGGCCGCCGGTGTGCCTGATGACGTCGCCCATCTCCGGGTTGGCTAACAAATCGTTCTGCAACGCCCGATATTCATCATCGTCCAGGTAACTGTGGCGGCGCTCGCGGAACAGGGGGAGTTCGACAAAAATGGCGTCCATCGAATCATGCTAATTATACGCAATTTGCGTATGGTTAATCGGCCGATCATGCATTCGATCTCGGGGGCGGTAAGTGCTTACGGCCCTCCCGCTCGCATTTCGTTCGGGAGCCATTTCCTCTTTCTTGAGCAAAATCGCGGCTTTCGGGGCTGGTCTTGACCTGCCGCAAAACACGACGCGCCTTCAAACATGGTGACAACGCGTTTGTTGCCGCGACTTCACGGTCTCGAATACCAGTGTTCGTCCATCCCCCGAATTACCCACATTTCCCCGTCCTGATCCACCGATCGTGACCTGCTCACCTTCGAAATAATTCCAACATCGGAAAAGGGTTTGCGCGGTGTGGGTTCCCGCACGGATCCCGACGCAATTCATCGGCATACGACTGGCGGCACGAGCCGCTTACCTCATCAGGGGCTTAGCTTGAACATTCGCAAATTCATCGGTGGCACTAGCCGCGACGCGCTGCGCCTCGTGCGCGAAGCGCTGGGTGCGGACGCCGTCGTGCTGTCGAACCGCACACTCGACGACGGTAATGTCGAGATCGTCGCGCTTGCGGACAGCGACCTTGCGGCGATCGCGCCGGCGGATGCGGCGCCCCAGGGTGGCGGCCAGCCGCAAGCGCTCATCCCCAAAGCGCAGCGCCTGGCGAACCCGGCGCTCGCTGCCGCGAGCCAGTCGACGAATACGAGCGCCGCGGCTGCCCCGAGTTTCGGTAACCCGTACGCGAGCGGCGGCATGCCCGACGTGTTCTCGTCGGTGTTCGGCGCGAGCCCGGAAGTGGGCGTGGAGCCGGGCGCCGCAGGTGCCGACGCGCAGGGCGACAGCGATGATGCCGATCACGCCGACGACGACATCACCGTCTCGCTCGCGCAACCGGCGCAATCGAAGTCATCGAAGTCCGCCGCCGATGCACTGAACGCCTCCTCGGCGCAGCCGTTCGCCGCCTCGCGCGCCGCTGCGGGCCAGGGCGCACAGCAATCGACGATGCCGCCGACCGCGCAGAGCATGGCCGCGCAGGCAGGCAATGCCGCGTCGTCGTTCGGCAACCCCTTCAGCACACCGTTTGGCGCTAACGCCGCAGGCCGCCAGGCGGCCAATCCGAACGCCGCGCGCGAAGCCGCCGCGCTGCTCGAACAGGCCGCCGCCGCGCAGCCGCTCAGCGCAGGCGCGCAGCGCACGATGGCCGAATCGAATCCCTGGCTGATCGACCACGCGCGCCGTATCGCGAACCAGCAGGACAACACCCGCCCGTCGGGCATGACGCCCTCCGCTGCGATGGCCAAGGGTCTCGGCGTGACCGCTGACCCGGTGCTTCCCGCCGATGTGGAGGCGAGCCAGCCGCAATGGGCGCTCGAAGCCGCTCACGCGGCCGCCCGCCGCGCCGCCCGCAGCATCGGTCAGAGCGCCGACGCAGCCGGCCCCGCACCCGGTGTCGACGCAGCAACGGGCGCAGCGGCACAGAGCACGGCTCAGACGGTGAGCGAAGCGATTCGCTCGCGCATCGAGCAGGTCGTCAACGAGACCGTGATGAACGAGCTCGCCTCCATGCGCGGCATGATGGAAGAGCAGTTCGCGGGCCTTCTGTGGGGCGAGCGCCAGCGCCGCAACCCGATCCAGGGCGCGCTGACCAAGCAGCTCTTCGCGGCCGGTTTCTCGGCGCAGCTCGTCAAGATGATGATCGACCGCCTGCCCAACGTGGAAACCGAAGAAGCCGGCATGGAATGGCTGCAGTCGGTGCTCGAATCGAACCTGCCGGTGCTGGAGGACGAAGAAGCGCTGATGGAGCGCGGCGGCGTGTTCGCCCTGATGGGTCCGACCGGCGTGGGCAAGACCACGACCACGGCGAAGCTCGCCGCACGCTGCGTGATGCGCTTCGGCGCGAGCAAGGTCGCGCTGCTGACGACGGACAGCTACCGTATCGGCGGCCACGAGCAACTGCGTATCTTCGGCAAGATCCTGGGCGTTTCCGTGCACGCGGTGCGTGACGGCGCGGATCTGCAACTCGCGCTCACCGAACTCAAGAACAAGCACATCGTGCTGATCGACACGATCGGCATGAGCCAGCGCGACCGCGCCGTGGCCGACCAGATCGCCATGCTGTGCGGCACGGGCCGCCCGGTGCAGCGCCTCTTGCTGCTTTCGGCGACCAACCACGGCGACACGCTCAACGAAGTCGTGCAGGCCTACCAGAGCGGCCCGGACGAATCGCCGCTCACCGGCTGCATCCTCACCAAGCTCGACGAGGCGACCAACCTCGGCAGCACGCTCGACACGGTCCTGCGCTACAAGCTGCCGGTGCACTACGTCTCGACCGGCCAGAAGGTGCCCGAGAACCTGTACGTGGCCACGCGCCGCTTCCTGATTCGCAGCGCCTTCTGTGTGCCGCGCGACCGCTCGCCGTTCGTGCCGCACGAGGACGATATTCCCGCTTTGCTGTCCGCGTTGTCGAATCGTTCGAACACGCAAGCTCCCGAGGTCCGGTTTGGATAAGTTCGTGATCGATCAGGCAGAAGGCCTGCGGCGCCTGCTGGCGCGCGAGGGTTCGCGGGTGATCGCGGTGACGGGCGGCCCCGGCGCGCCGGGCCGCACCACGACCGTGATCAACCTCGCCGCCGCGTTGACTGCCCACGGCAAAGACGTGCTCGTCATCGACGAATGCCTCGGGCCGCGCTCGGTGAGCGGGCTGCTTGGCGGCGTGCGCGGCGCAGGCAACTTCGCAGCGGTGATGCGCGGCGAAATGGAACTCGACGAAGCGGTGGGGCGTCACGCCCTCGGCTTCGGCGTGCTGGCGGCCTCGCGCGAACACCGCTCGCAGTACACCAGCGCGCAGTTGAACAAGGTGCTGACGGGGCCCGCCGATTTCGTGCTGATCGACGCGCAGCTCGACGCCGAAGGTGCGCTCTCGCCGCTCGCGATGCACGCGCATGACGTGCTGATCGTGATGCGCGTCTCCGCACAGGCGATCACCGATGCCTACGCCTGCATGAAGCGGCTGCATTTCGCGCATGCGATCGGTCAGTTCCGCGTGCTCGCGAACCACATCGAGCACGCGACCGACGCCCAGGCCGCGTTCGAGAACCTGGCCGGGGTGGCGAGCCGCTACCTCACGGTGTCGCTCGAAAGCGCGGGCTGTGTGGCGGCGGAACCGCATATGCAGCGCGCCGTGCAACTGTCGCGCTGCATCGTCGATGCGTTTCCGTCGACGGCCGCCGCGCGCGACTTCCGCCATGTGGCGGCCGAGCTGCCGCACTGGCCGATGCGCCCGGCGCTGTCGGCCCGCGCGACGAGCGCGGCGCGCTCGACGAGCTTCGCCGAAGCCGTCATGGCGGATAGCTGCGCGGCGACGGGCGGGGCGAGCGTTGGCAACGCTGGGGCGGCGCAGTCTGCATCGTCGGCCGCGGGGCCTGCAGTGGCGACGGCGCCCGCCGGTGTGGCGGCCGCGGCTGTCTCGGCGCTCGCGAGCGCCCAGGCGGGCGGCGCAACCCCCGCGGAATCGTTCGTTTCGACCGTCACGGGCGTTCCATCCGCGCCTGCGTCGGCCCATGCAGGATGGCGGGCGGACCCGCCCGTGCCGCGCCCGACGCCTCAGCACGCCTGACAAGGGTGGGCAGGGCGCAGCAAGGGAAACAGTAGTCGCTATTTATTTGCATGGGATCGCGGTGAGCGCGCAAGCGTGAACGGCGATCGACAGGAGAGCACGATGTATAACGCTCAAGGAAAGATTTCGCAGGCCGATGTGCTCGCGAAATATGCGCCGCTCGTACGGCGCCTGGGTCTGCAACTCGTGGCGAAGATGCCCGCGAGCGTGGATCTGGACGACTTGATCCAGGCCGGCATGATTGGCCTGCTCGACGCCGCGAACCGGTACAAGGAAGACCAGGGCGCGCAGTTCGAAACGTACGCGAGCCAGCGCATTCGCGGCGCGATGCTCGACGAGCTGCGCAGCAACGACTGGCTGCCGCGCAGCCTGCGCCGCACCTCGCGCGAGGTGGAGAGCGCCGTGCACAAGGTCGAGCAGCGGCTTGGCCGCGCGGCGAGCGAAACCGAGATCGCGAGCCATCTGGACATGCCGCTCGACGAGTACCAGTCGATGCTGCAAGACCTGCATGGCAGCCAGCTGATCTACTACGAAGACTTCGACCGTTCCGCCGACGACGAACCGTTCCTCGACCGCTACTGCGTCGATCACTCGGACCCGCTTTCGGCGCTGCTCGACGACAGCCTGCGCGGCGCGCTCGTCGAAGCGATCGAGCGCTTGCCCGAGCGCGAAAAACTGCTCATGTCGCTCTACTACGAGCGCGGCATGAATCTGCGCGAAATCGGCGCGGTGATGGAAGTGAGCGAGTCGCGCGTGTGCCAGTTGCACAGCCAGGCGGTGGCGCGTTTGCGCACGCGTCTGCGCGAGATGGCGTGGGCGGGCACGGAGAACTGACAATCAAGGCGCCGCCATGTCGGCGCCAGCAGGGAGGGGGAAGCCGGGGTGCGTGAGCGCTTCGGCTTTTTTTGTTGGCGGGTGCGCGGTGCACACAACCGCCCCCCAAAAAACAAAAAGCCGAAGCACACGCTCCGGCTTTTCCGTCTTTCGCGCGGCTCTACAGAACCGCACGCCCAACCCATCAAATCGTCTTCACAGCCCAAACGCCGGCAGGCGTCCGTCGGGGCCGTACAGCATCGTCGCGGCGCTATTGGTTTCGCCGCGCAGGATCGCCAGCGCCCGGCGGTTATGTTCCATGCGCGTGCGGATCATCATGCCGATGGTGAGATTCTGGCGTCGCGCCCGCTCGGTCGACCCCTTGAGGAGCGCCCATTGGCCCGTCAGCCGCGCATCGCCGTCGCAGGCCAACTCGATACCCTTGCGTCCGCCCGGCAGACCGAGCCCGGCCAGTTGCGCGTCGCGTGCCTTTTCGAGGCCGGCGAGGCGCTGCGTGAGCGTCGTTTTCTGCTCGACGATCTGCGGCAGGGCTTCGATGCCGTCAGCCGACGTCAGCGCCTTCTCCTCGAAGGCGAGCAGCGAGGCGAAGGCCTCGACCGCAGCGTGTTCGTCGATCAATGTGGCGAGCAGGGCGTCTTTCATCGGGTACCACCGTTAAAGCGGGTTATGCGGATCCGTCCGCTGTCTGGCCGCCCGTCGCCGGCTTGACCAGGCCGCGCGCCGTTTCCAGAATGCCATCGGCGATCTTGCCGGTGTCGATCTGAAGCGTGCCGTTTTTGATGGCGTCCTTGATCGACTGAACGTGGTTCATGTCGACGTCGGCAGAGCCACTCGCCGCGAGCGAGCGCAGCGAGGAAGAAAGCGAGGAAAGGCTCACGTTGGCGTCCGAGCTTGCGCCCGGGGCGGTCGCGGTCGTCGCGCCAGACGCCGTGCCAGCGTCAGTCGCGGTGCTTGCGGTGTCGCCTTGCTGCGCGCGCGCCACGCCATCCTGCAGCGAAAGCGCGTCATTGCGGGTGGAGGTGTCGATTTTCACGATTGGTCTTCCTGATCCGTATGGCCTTGATAACGGCATGGGGCGGCGCGAACTTTAGCCGAAAATCCCGCCGTTACACGATGTTACGTGTGCTGCCGCACATAGCCATCCTGAGCGTTTTCGGGCTCGACCCAAGGGGTTCGGGCAGCGAATCGGCCTACGGAGCGAAGCATAAACCAGGCATGAAACGACCCTAAATCTGCACCTGCACGGTCGCGGCATCTTTCACGACGCCGCTGATGATCTGTCCGTTCGCGGTGCGCACCCGCACCAGCTGACCGGGCGCGGCGTTGTTGAGCACGCTGCCTTCCGCGGAAATCGTGAAATTCGTGCCGACGGCGATCACCTTCACCGTCTGGCCGATCACCACCGACGCGGCGCTGCGCAGCATGTCGGAGCGCAGCGGCAGGCCCGACGTGATGCGCATGAGCGCGATGGCGCCGTTGGCCTGGGTCGGATCGGTGATGATGGTCTGCGGCAGGGCGGCGAGATCGCCGTCGCGCGGGACGTAGTCGGCGGCGGACAGGGCTTCGCCGGGATTGATCTGGCGCGCCGCCACGTAGTAGGTGATGCCGACGCTCACGCGGCCGATCACATAAAGCGTCCACGGTTTCGCGCCCACGCAGCGCACGCCCACGGTGGTGCGGCCGTAGCTGCGCGCGCCGGGCGGCATGAACGGTTCGAGCGCATCGCAGGCCGCGAGGCCGCGCGGAAACACCTTCGCGACGCTGACCTCGACCTTGCCCGGCAGACCGGCCGATTGCTGCTGCAAAAAGGCGAGGGCGGTGGCGCGGATGCGTTCGCCGTCTTCCTGGCCGGGCGGCACCGGGATCTGTGCGGCTTGCACCGCCTGCGCGGCCTGCCCGTAGGCGGCGGCGCTTTGCACGACAACGGGCGCCACCGCGCGCGAGGGCGCGGCAACGCTCACGCGCTGGAACCCGCCCGCGTTCCGGTTGACGTTGCCACCGATGTTGCCACCGACATTGCCGCCACGATTCACGGCTACGTTCTCGCCTGGCGCGGCAATCGTCACGATCTGAGGCGCGTCGTTGGCGGCCGCGTTCTGGGCGGCTGCCGTGCCGCGCTCGCCTGGGCCCGGAATCGAGATCATCCCGGCCTGGGCTGGCGGATTATTTTCGGTGTTGGCCGCGCTCGCACGAGGCGCGAGCAGGGCGGCCTTCGCGGCGTAAGCATTCGCGTTGGCAGCTGCCGTGTTCTTTGACGGTTGCGCGAGCATGGCGCTCATCTTCGCGGCATCTTCGCCGGCGCGGTCGCCGGGGCCGGCGATATAAATCTGCTGGCTCGCCGCATCGCTCTGGGCGCTGGCCGTGGCGCTCACGCCCAGGCCAGCAGCGGCCACCAGGGCGCCCAGCAGCGCGCCAACGGCGCCGCGTAGCACCGGCATAGCGACCAAAGAGCTGACCCAGGAGCCGACCGAACGGCCGAGCGCGAGCCTGGGCGCTGCCGCGCGGCGCGCGCGGAGGTAGGCAGTCTGCGGCATGGTCGTTCTCCCTCTATTGCATTGACACGCTTCGCATTCTAGGGGGCGCACCCCGCGCCCTAGCGTTGAATAGAGGGGCGAGTTACCGGCTATTCGTCCGATTGGTTCTTGCCTCCCCCGCCTAACATTCCTCTCCATGCGAAAAGGCCTGCGCGCTCGGTCCGTGAAAACGGATGCGCGATGAATGCGCCGACGCAGCCTTTCATTTCGTGTAACGGAGAACGCCCGATGCTGGACAAACTCGACGCCGAATTCGCCTTTGGCCGCGAAGCGCTCGATGTGCGCGCGACGCGCCAGGCGCTGCTGTCCTCGAACATCGCGAACGCCGACACGCCAGGCTACCAGGCGCGCGACGTCGACTTCTCGTCGTCGCTGGCGGGCGCGCTCAGGCAGGCTGGCGCGACGACGCCCAGCGGCCTCGCGCCCACGAGCACCGGCAACTTCCAGCCGCTCGCGCTCGCGCAGCCCGCGGGCGTGACGAGCGGCATGTCGATGGCCACCACGGAAGCGGGGCACCTCGCGGGCAACGCGAAGCTGATCCCGACCGGCGGCCCGGCCGACACCTATTCGAGCCCGGTGATGTACCGCATCCCGACGCAGCCCGCACTCGACGGCAACACGGTCGATCTCGACACCGAGCGCGTGCAGTTCGCCGATAACGCGCTGCACTTCGAGTCGGGCATGACCGTGGTGTCGAGCCAGATCAAGACGATGCTCTCGGCGATCCAGTCGGGTTCGAGCTAAGCATCGGCACCGCGCACAAGACAGCAAACGACGCAGCAAACGTTTAGGCCAGCAGCAAGACGCACCGACCCGAGGTCAACGAAACCATGCCATCCCTCATGAATATTTTCAGCGTTGCAGGCTCCGCCATGTCGGCGGAATCGCAACGTCTGAACGTGACGGCGTCCAATCTCGCGAACGCCGACAGTACGACCGGCCCCGACGGCCAGCCCTACAAGGCCAAGCAGGTCGTGTTCGCGGTCAACCCGCTCGGCGGCGCGCGCAGCGCGTCCGGCCAGCAGGTGGGCGGCGTGAAGGTGACGGGTGTGATCGACGATCCGACGCCGATGAAGCAGACGTATGACCCGGACAATCCCGCCGCCAACGCGGACGGCTACGTGAGCATGCCGAACGTCGATCCGGTGCAGGAAATGGTGAACATGATTTCGGCGTCGCGCTCGTATCAGGCCAACATCGAGACGCTGAACACCGCCAAGACGTTGATGCTCAAGACCCTGACGATCGGTACGTAAAGCCGGCGCAGGACGGGAATACACCACACGCTACCCAGCAACAGACCAGCATATCCGAGGAGAACGCGTTGACCTCCAGCAGCACTACTATCGGCGGCAGCACCACCACCGTGTCGCAGACTCTGCTCGACACCATGAACGGCACGTCGTCGAGCTCTTCGTCGACCTCGTCGTCATCGTCGACCAGCGGCACGAGCGGCAGCGATCTGCAGCAGACCTTCCTGCAACTGCTCGTCGCGCAGCTGCAGAACCAGGATCCGACCGACCCGATGGACAGCTCGCAGATGACCTCGCAGCTTGCCCAGATCAACACGGTGTCGGGCATCGCGAACCTCAACACCTCGCTCTCGTCGCTGTCGACGCAGCTCTCCGCGGGCCAGAACGCCCAGTCGGCGCTGCTGATCGGCTCGACGGTGCTGGCGGCGGGCAGCACGGCCGCGGTGTCGAGCGGCTCGGCGCCGCAGCTCGGCGTGCAGCTCACGTCGGCGGCTTCGGACGTCAAGCTCACGATCACCAACTCGGCGGGCAAGGTCGTCAACACGCTCGACCTCGGCGCGCAGTCGGCGGGCACCGTGCCGGTCACCTGGAACGGCACCGACTCCACGGGCGCGACGGTCGCCGATGGCAACTACACGATCAGCGCCAGCGCCACGGTCAACGGTCAGGCCACCTCGGCGACGGCACTCGTCGCGAGCAAGGTGGACGCTGTGATCCAGCAATCCGACGGTACTGCGGGCCTCTCGCTCGCCAATGGCAAGACGGTCGCGCTCTCGAGCGTGGCCGGCATTCTCTGAACCCGATAAACGACAGCGCGGAGTAAAAACTCATGGGCTACCAGCAAGGATTGAGCGGCCTCGCCGCCTCGTCGAACGACCTCGACGTGATTGGCAACAACATCGCCAACGCGAACACGGTCGGCTTCAAGCAGAGCGCGGCGCAGTTCGCCGACGTCTACGCGAACACCATCGCCAGCTCGGTGAACACGCAGATCGGTCTGGGCACGTCGCTCTCGCAGGTGCAGCAGAACTTCTCGCAAGGCACGATCACGACGACCGGCCAGGCGCTCGACATGGCCATCAACGGTAGCGGCTTCTACCAGATGTCGAACAACGGCACGCTGACGTACTCGCGTAACGGCGTGTTCCAGCTCGACAAGAACGGCTACATCACCGACGCCTCGGGCAACGACCTGATGGGCTACGCGGCGGGCACCGACGGCGTGGTGAATTCGGCGCAAACCGTGGCGCTGCAAATTCCGACGACCAACATCGCACCGGTCGCGACGACCAAGATCACGGCGCAGCTGAACCTGAACGCGCAGGCCACCGCACCGACCTCGACGACCTTCGATCCGACCGACTCGAACTCGTACAACTACTCGACCTCGATCACGGCCTACGACTCGCTCGGCGGCACGCAACAGGTCAACATGTACTTCGTGCAGAACGCCACGGGTTCGGCGGAAGTCTATGCCGGCGTCGCGGGCGGCACGATGACCGACCTCGGCACGATGAGCTTCAATTCGTCGGGCGCGCTGACCTCGGTCACGCCCACCGGCGGCACGGCGCAGACCAACGGCGAGTTCTCGCTGAACGTCACGCCGACCGATGGTGCAGCGGCGCAGACGATCACGCTGAATCTCTCCGGCACGACGCAGTTCGGCGGCACCTCGGGCGTGAACAACCTCGCGCAGGACGGTTACGCCAGCGGCACGCTGTCGAACTTCACGGTGGGCTCGGACGGCACCCTCACGGGCAACTACTCGAACGGCCAGACCAAGACGCTCGGCCAGGTCGTGCTCGCCAACTTCAACAACCCGAACGGCCTGCAAAACCTGGGCGGCAACCAGTTCCAGGAAACGGCGGCTTCGGGCGTGGCGCAAGTCTCGACGCCGGGCAGCACGAACCACGGCACGCTCACGGGCGGCGCGGTGGAATCGTCGAACGTCGACCTGACCAACCAGCTCGTCGACCTGATCACGGCGCAGCGTAACTACCAGGCCAACGCGCAGACCATCAAGACGCAGCAGACCGTCGACCAGACGCTGCTGCAGATGTAAGCGCGCCTGTCTCTGGGATTGTCTAATCACGCACCGGGCACATCATGGACCGACTGATCTATACCGCGATGACGGGCACGAGCCAGGCGCTCGAGCAGCAGGCCGTCGTCGCGAACAACCTGGCGAACGTCTCGACCACGGGTTTTCGCGCGCAGCTCGCGAATTTCCGCTCCGTGCCGATGTCGTTCGGCGACGGTTCGAGCGTCAACGACGCGACCACGCGCACCTTCGTGCTCTCGGCGACGCCAGGCTCCGACATGACGCCCGGTGCGATCACGAGAACCGGCAATCCGCTCGACATCGCCATTCAGGGCAACGGCTTCATGGCCGTGCAGACGGCGGACGGCAACGAGGCGTACACGCGCGCGGGCAACCTGCACGTCGATGAAAACGGCCAGCTCGTGACGGCCAGCAATCAGCAGGTGGTCGGCGGCGGCGGCCCGATCGCCGTGCCGCCGGGGTCGGCGGTGACGATCGGCTCGGACGGCACGGTGTCGGCGATCGCGCCGGGCAGCCCCGCGAGCGCCATCGCCATGATCGACCAGATCAAGTTCGTGAACCCGGCGCCGGGCGCGCTCCAGCGCGGCGACGACGGTCTCTTTCGCACCGCCGACGGCAACCCGGCCGATGCGGACCAGACGGTCCAGATCGCGACGGAATCGCTCGAAGGCAGCAACGTGAACCCGGTCGCGGCGATGGTCTCGATGATCACCAACGCGCGCCAGTTCCAGATGCAGACCAAGCTGCTCCAGACCGCCGACCAGAACGAACAGAGCGCCAACCAGCTGCTCAACTTCAGCTAAGCCTATTTAAGGCGCCGGTCTCGCAGACACGATTTGCAGACTACGCGCCGGGAGAAAGACACCGTGAACCGATCGCTCTACATCGCCGCCACCGGCATGAACGCCCAGCAGGCGCAGATGGACGTGATCTCGAACAATCTCGCGAACGTGAGCACCAATGGCTTCAAGGGCTCGCGCGCGGTGTTCGAGGACCTCATGTACCAGACGCTGCGTCAGCCGGGCGCGAACTCCACGCAGACCACCGAAATCCCCTCGGGCAGCCAGGTTGGTACCGGCGTGCAGCAGGTCGCGACCGAGCGCCTCTACACGCAGGGCAACCTGCAGCAAACCGGCAACTCGAAGGATGTGGCGATCAACGGCGCGGGCTTCTTCCAGGTGCAGATGCCCGACGGCACGACGCAGTACACGCGCGACGGCTCGTTCCAGACCAACTCGCAAGGCCAGCTCGTGACCTCGAGCGGCTACCAGGTGATCCCGGCGATCACGGTGCCCGCCAACGCCACCTCGCTGACCATCGGCAGCGACGGCGTGGTGACGGTCACGACGCCGGGCTCGGCGAACGCAACGACCGTCGGCTCGCTGCAACTGGCCATGTTCATCAACCCGGCCGGTCTGCAAAGCAACGGCCAGAACCTGGTGTCGGAAACGGCTTCGTCGGGTGCGCCGACGGTCACGACGCCGGGCCTGAACGGTTCGGGCTCGCTCAACCAGGGTTACGTCGAATCGTCGAACGTGAACGTGGTGCAGGAGCTCGTGAACATGATCGAGACGCAGCGCGCCTACGAAATCAACAGCAAGGCGCTGACGACGTCCGACCAGATGCTCCAGACGCTGAGCCAGATGCAGGTCTAAGGATCGCGTGGGGTTGGGAAGCTGAAGCAAGCGCAACAGCAATAGCAGTACGGAATAGAAGTGGTGAGGAACATGGGCCAGTCCGTTCAATTCAATTCTCGTTCGCGGCGCCAGTCGATGCGCCGGGCGATGCCGCGCGCCGCGATGGCGTCGGTGTCGCTCGCGCTCGTGGCGCTCGCGGGCTGCGCCTATGTGCCGAACCGTCAGCCGATCGTGCAGCAGCCGATGACGGCGGTGCCGCCGCAGCCGCCCACCAACACCTCGCCCGGGTCGATCTACAACCCGGGCTACGTGGGGCGTCCGCTTTTCGAGGACCAGCGTCCGCGCAATACCGGCGACATCCTCACGATCGTCATCTCCGAAAACATCAACGCGACGAAGTCCTCGGGCGCCAATACCAAGCGCGGCGGCAGCACGAGCTTCAACGTGCCGACCGCGGGTTTCGCGCCGGGCTTCTTCTCGCGCGCGAACCTGTCCGCCACGGGCGCGAACCAGTTCGACGCGACGGGCGGCGCGAACGCCTCGAACACCTTCACGGGCGTCATCACCGTGACGGTCACGAATGTGCTGCCCAACGGCAACCTGGTGGTGTCGGGCGAAAAGCAGATGCTCATCAACCAGGGCAATGAGTACGTGCGCTTTTCCGGCGTCGTGAATCCGAACACTGTTGCCGGAGACAACTCCGTGCTCTCGACCGACGTCGCCGACGCGAAGATCGAATACTCCGCGAAAGGCGTGATCGACGAAGCCGAGACGATGGGCTGGCTGCAACGCTTTTTCCTGAATGTCGCGCCATGGTGAAGATCCGTTTCCAGCGCACGCGCCGCTCGCGCGTGAAAGACCTGCTTGCCGCCTTCGGCGTGGTGGCGGGTTTCGTGTTTGCCTGCAGCGCGCTGCTTTCGTACGCAACGACCGCGCGCGCCGAGCGCGTGAAGGACCTCGTGACGATCGCGGGCGTGCGTGACAACCCGCTGATCGGCTACGGCCTCGTGGTGGGTCTCGACGGCACCGGCGACCAGACGACCCAGGCGCCGTTTACGACGCAGACGCTCGCCAACATGCTCGCGAACCTCGGCATCTCGATCAACAACACGTCGAGCTCGTCGGGTTCCTCGCAAACGCTCAACAACATGCAGTTGAAGAACGTCGCGGCCGTGATCGTGACGGCGACGCTGCCGCCGTTCGCGCGTCCGGGCGAGCAGATCGACGTGACGGTGTCGTCGCTCGCGAACGCCAAGAGCATTCGCGGCGGCACGCTGCTGCTCACGCCGCTCAAGGGCGCCGACGGCCAGGTCTACGCGCTCGCCCAGGGCAACGTGGCCGTGGGCGGCGCGGGCGCGTCGGCCAACGGCAGCAAGGTGCAGGTCAACCAGCTCGCGGCGGGGCGCATCTCTTCCGGCGCCACGGTCGAGCGCGCGGTGCCCTCGCCCGTATCGCAGGCGGGCGGCCTGATGCAGATGGAAGTCAACGACATGGACTACGACACGACGCAGCGCATCGTGTCGGCGGTCAACAACGAATTCGGCGCGGGCACGGCGTCGGCCGTCGACGGCCGCACGATCCAGGTGCGCGGCCCGGCCGACCCGGCCTCGCAGGTGGGCTTCATCGCGCAGATCCAGAATCTCGACGTGCGCCCGGCCCAGCCGGCGGCGAAGGTGATCCTCAACGCGCGCACCGGCTCGATCGTGATGAACCAGATGGTCACGCTCGAAAGCTGCGCGGTGGCGCACGGCAATCTATCGGTGGTCGTGAACACGCAGACGGCGGTGAGCCAGCCGGGCGCGTTCTCGAACGGACAAACGGTTGCGGCGCGGCAGTCGCAGATCCAGTTAAAGCAGGATAATGGCGCGCTCAAGCTGGTCACGGCGGGCGCCAATCTCGCGGAAGTCGTGAAGGCGCTCAATGCGCTTGGCGCAACCCCTGCGGATCTGATGTCGATCCTCCAGGCAATGAAGGCGGCGGGCGCGTTGCGTGCCGACCTCGAAATTATCTAAGGACGTGAAAAATGGATAACTCGAATATCGGCAACGGCAATCTCGATCTCACGAACCGCTTCGCGCTGGACGTGCAGGGTTTCGACGCCATGCGCGCGGCGGCCAATGCCTCGCCGCAGCAGGGCGTAAAGGCGGCCGCCAAGCAGTTCGACGCCGTGTTCACGCAGATGATGCTCAAGAGCATGCGCGACGCCACGCCCTCGGACGGCCCGCTCGATTCCAACGATGGCACGCAGTTCCAGTCGATGATGGATCAGCAGCTCGCGCAGCAGATGTCGAACAAGGGCGTGGGCGTGGCCAACGCCATGATCAAGCAGCTCATGCGCAGCATGGGCGGCGACGCGAACCTGAGCGGCGGGGCCGGCGGCGCGAATGGCGCAGGCGGCATCGCGAGCGCGATGCAGGGCCTTTCGGGCGCGGGCGGCAGCGGCAACGCCGGCAACATGGCGATGCTCAATGCGCTTGGCCGCGCCTACGGCAACGCCAGCGCGAACGGCTCGCTCGGCAAGGGCCAGGGCTGGGACAGCAACAGCGCGCTCACGCCGGCCGTGCGCGGCAACGGCGACGACAAGGTCGACGCCTTCGTCAACAAGCTCGCAAGCGGCGCGCAGCAGGCGAGCGCCTCCACCGGCATTCCGGCGCGTTTCATCGTCGGCCAGGCGGCGCTCGAATCGGGCTGGGGCAAGCGCGAGATCATGAAGGCGGACGGCTCGACGAGCTACAACGTCTTCGGCATCAAGGCGACCAAGGACTGGACCGGCAAGACCGTCTCGACCATGACCACCGAATACGTGAACGGCCATCCGCATCGCGTGGTGGAGAAGTTCCGCGCCTACGACTCGTACGAGGACGCGATGACCGATTACGCGACCATGCTCAAGGGCAATCCGCGCTACGCGTCGGTCATCAACGGTTCGCGCAGCGCCGAAAGCTTCGCGCAGGGCATGCAGCGCGCCGGTTACGCGACCGACCCGCACTACGCGAAAAAGCTCATGTCGATCATGCAGCAGATGGCCTGATTGCCTGCGCGCCGAGCATTTCATGCCGCGCGCCCGGTTAGCGCCCAGCAAACGTTGCCTTGGCGACGTTGCACCTGTTTTACGGGGCGATCGCGTCGAAATCGCGAAAAAAGCACGCCTCGCGCGTGCCGGACGAATTCGCGAAATGCAGATTTTTTACGCCGAAGCCCTAAATTTCCGCTCCGGCTTGCCGCTAATGCAGGCGAGATCGAAAAGAATCAGGGGCGGCGTAGACCGCCCGGACGGCGCGCAGCGGCACCCTCCGAGGCGCGCCGGCATGTCCACGAAATTCCGGCAGGCCGATGAATACCGTTCAGTCGAATCAACAGGAAGAGTCCGGGGGCGAAGTTCCCGACTATGGCCGTCGCAACCCGCTCGAAGTCGGGGTGCAGTTGCGCAATCTCGCCAACCGAGGCGATTTCCTGACCTTGCAATACCGCGGGGGCCAACTGGTCACGCGCATCCTCGACGTCGATGCACGCGGACGTACGTTCGTGTTCGACTGGGGTGCGGTGGCCGAGCAGAACCGCGAGGTGCTGTCCCAGCAGGAATGCCAGTTCCATGCCTCGCCCGACGGCGTGCGCGTGGAGTTCACGACCGCCACGCCGCGCGAGACGACATTCGAAGGGCGTCCCGCCTTCGAAGCCCCGTTTCCGGAAGTGCTCTACTACGTGCAGCGCCGCGAGTATTTCCGCGTCGATACGCCCGTGATGGAGCCGTGCATCGTGCGCGGCGCGCTGCCGCTCGATGGCCAGCGCTTCCAGTTCGAGGTGCACGACATCTCGCTGGGCGGCCTCGGCCTGCGCACGACCGACGAACGCGCGGCGGCGCTCGACATGGGGCTGAAGCTGGTGGACGTGGAGCTGGAGCTGCGCGGTCACGGCACGCTGCGCGTCGATCTTGCGCTCGTGGTGCTGCGCTTCATCGATCTGCCCAATGGCGACCGGCGCTATCACCTCGGCCTGCGTTTCGAGACGCTGCCGGGCGCGGCGGAAAACAGCCTGCAACGCTATATCACGCAGCTCGAAATGAAACGGCGCGCGTTCCAGCGCGCCTGAACGAAGCGGCTGCCGCGGCGGCGACCTGCGTGGTCCGTCGTCGCGCAGACTGCCTCGCGGGCGGGCCCGGGTTCCGCCCTTTCGCGCCACACCTTTCGCGTGTGCCGCGCGCCCAGCCGATGCGCCACCCGAGTCCTGGGCGGCCGCCACGTCGCGCTGTCTGCGCCAAACGTTTTCCCCCTTGCATTTCCTTACCCATTTCGCGGCCCCGGAGCTTAATTTCGGCGCGGCGCTGCCGTTATTACGTAAGTTCACCCACGCGGCCCCCGACCGAGACAGCGGGCAGGCCGTCCATGAGGATTACGCATGTCCAACATCTTCTCGATCGGGCTCTCCGGCTTGCAGGCGGCGCAGATCGGCATCGCTACCGCCGGCGAGAACATCAGCAATTCGTCGACCGCGGGCTACAACGTGGAAAGCGCGGTGTTCAGCGAAGCGAATGGTCAGGCGACCAGCTCGGGTTACATGGGCGGCGGCGTCAACACCGCGACCGTGCAACGCGCCTATAGCCAGTACATCACGGCGTCGCTCAACACCGCCCAGTCGAGCAGCAGCTCGCTGACCGCCTCGTACACGCTCGCCACCCAGCTCTCGAACCTCGTGGGCAGCCCGACCTCGGGCATCGCTTCGTCAATCACGTCGTTCTTCTCGGGACTGCAGGATGTGTCGAATTCGCCGGATAGCAGCGCGGTGCGTCAGACCGCGCTCTCCGACGCGCAGACGCTCGCGGACCAGATCAACTCGGCCGGCGAGCAGTACGACTCGCTGCGCACGAGCGTGAACACGCAGCTCACCAACGCGGTTTCGCAGATCAACACGTACACGCAGCAGATCGCCCAGCTCAACTCGCAGATCGCCACGGCGACCTCGGGCGGGCAGCAGCCTAACCAGTTGCTCGATCAGCGCGACCAGGCCGTGTCGAATCTCTCGCAGCTGATCGGCGTGCAGGTCGTGCAGAACAGCAGCGGTTATAGCGTGTTCCTCGGCAATGGCCAGCCGCTCGTGGTGAGCGGCCAGAACTACAACCTGACGACCCAGGCGTCGAGCAGCAACCCGTCGGAGCAGACCGTCGCGTGGCAAGGCCTGCCGGGCTCCACCACCGCGGCGCAGCCGCTGTCCAGCGCGGCGCTCACGGGCGGCACCGTCGGCGGTCTCGTGTCGTTCATGCAGACCACGCTCGACCCGGCCGAAGCGCAGCTTGGCGCGATCGCCACGAGCTTCGCCGCGCAGGTGAACGGGCAGAACTCGCTCGGCCTCACGCTGAGCGGCACGCAGGGCGGCAACCTCTTCACGGTGGGCGCGCCGGTCGTTGCGGGCAACCTGAACAACACCGGTAACGCAACCGTTTCGGCCTCGCTCACGAACCCGGTCAACCCGCCGACCGACAACTACACGGTGTCGTATTCGGGCGGTACCTGGACGCTGACCGATTCGACCACCAACAAGGTGGTCAGCTCGCAGACCATGCAGCCCAGCGCGACCAATCCGCTCACGGGCGACGGCCTCTCGATCACGTCGAGCGGCACCATGAACGACGGCGATTCGTACTCGATCCAGCCGACCGCGGGCGCGCTCGACAGCTTCGCCGTGGCGACCTCGGATCCTTCGTCGATCGCGGCGTCCTCGCCGGTGCTGGTGTCGGCGACGACCGCGAACTCGGGCACCGCGAACGTGACGCAAGGCACGGTTGGCACGGGCTATTCGACCAGCGTGAACGCCAACCTGCCGGCCACGCTCACCTACGACTCGACGACGAATACGCTGACCGGTCTGCCCGATGGCACGACGGTGTCGATTACCGTACCGGGATCGACCGCAAGCACGAGCGTCACGATCGACAGCACGGCAACGCCGCCGGTGACGGGTATTCCGTACGACCCGACCACGGGCGACACCTACACGATCACGACCCTGCCCAATTCGACGGGTGGCAACAGCGTGGCGACGAATCTGAGCTTCACGATGTCGGGCACGCCCTCGAACGGCGACACCTTCACCATCGGCCAGAACACGAGCGGCTCGCAGGACGGCCGCAACGCGCTGGCGATGGCGAATCTCACCTCGGGCACGGCCTTCACCGACTCGCAGACGCTCACCAACGCGTACTCGAACTACGTGAACGCGATCGGCAACACGGCGGCCCAGTTGAAGGCGTCGAGCACCTCGCAGTCCTCGCTCGTCACGCAACTGACCTCGCAACAGCAGTCGATCCAGGGCGTGAACCTCGACGAGGAAGCGGCCAACCTGTTGCAGTACCAGCAGCTCTATCAGGCCAACAGCAAGGTGATCCAGACGGCGGCGTCGTTGTTCCAGACCCTGATCGGCATTTTCCAGTGAGGCGCTGACCAACCATGCGTATCGCGACTTCCCAGATTTACGCGTCGAGCCTCTCGACGATGGAAAACCAGCAGTCCCAACTGCTGGCGGTGCAACAGCAGATCTCGACGGGCGTGGCCATTTCGAATCCGGCGGACAACCCGCTGGGCGCGGCGCAGGCCGTGCAGCTCTCGGCCACGAGCGCGAATCTCACGCAGTACACGACGAACCAGAACATGGCGCTGTCGTCGCTGCAACTCGAGGATTCGACGCTCTCGAGCGTGACGACCACGCTGCAAAGCATGAGCCAGCAGATCCAGTCGGCCGTCAACGGCTCGCTCAACGACTCCGACCGCCAGGCGCTCGCCAAGCAGCTCGAGGGCGAACGCAACCAACTGCTCACGCTCGCCAATACCACCGACGGTCAGGGCAACTATCTGTTCTCGGGCTTCCAGAGCACCTCGCAGGTGTTCACGAACCAGTCGGGCGGCGGCGTCACCTACAACGGCGACCTCGGCCAGCGCACGGTGCAGGTTGCGGGCTCGCGCCAGATCGCCATCAGCGATACGGGCGCGGCGGTGTTCATGAGCGTGTCGTCGGTGGGCACCTCGGCGGTAGCGGCGGGTAATTCGGGCAACAGCGGCACGGGCACGATCAGCGCCGTCACGGTGACCGATCCGACTCAGGCGACCAACGGCCACAACCTCTCGATCCAGTTCGACGACTCGACCGGCTCGCTCACCTACACGGTGCAGGACAACTCGACCACGCCCCCTAGCGTGCTGTCGCAGGATCAGCCCTACACCGACGGATCGCCGATCGACCTCGGCAGCGGCATGAACGTGACGATCTCGGGCACGCCTGTAAAGGGCGACCAGTTTTCGGTGACGCCGGCCACGGCCTCGCAGAACACCAGCGTGTTTTCGAGCATCGACGCCGTAATCTCCGCGCTGCAAACCTCCGCGACCGGCAACCCGAGCGCGACCGCCAATCTGCAGAACGCGTTGCAGGCCGGTCTGACGCAGATCGGCAACTCGACGTCCAACGTCATCACGACGCAGGCATCGGTGGGCGGGCGCGAACAGGAAGTGAAGGCGCTGCAATCCGTCACGTCGACCAATTCGTTGCAGATCACGTCGAATCTCGACGACCTCGTGAGCACGGATACGGTGTCGGCCATCACGCAGTACGAGCAGATCTCGAACGCGTTGACGGCTTCGCAGAAGAGCTTTGCGACGACGCAGCAACTCTCGCTGTTCCAGTACATCAATCCTTGATGTAGCGCGCGGGTTTTCAGCGAAAAACGGCGGCAGGCCTTGGGGCCTGCCGCCGTTTTTACTCGTTAGTCAGCACAAAGGCGTTGCGCGCGGGAGTCGTGCCGCCGCCCCTCACGAAGCCGGTCGCAGCGCCGCCGCGACCCGCCCCATCTGGTCGAGTCCGCTATCGAACAGGCGGGAGAAGTAGGGAATCAGACTCGGCATCATCAGCTGGATCAGCAGCAGGCCCACGAGCATCGTGACCGCGAAGCCAATCTGGAACACGCCGATCTGCGGCGCCGCGCGATTGAGAATGCCGAGTGAGATATTGGTGATGAGCAGCGCCACTACCACCGGCAGCGAGAGCAGCAGCCCCGAATTGAACACCGTCGCGCCCCAGCCCACCAGCAATCGATAGCCGTTCGCGCCCAGCACATTGGCCGAAACCGGCACGCTCGTAAAGGTCTCGACGAGCGCGGCAATCATCTGGAGATGCCCGTCGAAGGCGAGAAACGCCAGCATGGCCATCATGTTGAACCACGACGACAGCGCGGGCGAGCTGGCATTGGACTGCGGATCGAAGAACGACGCGAAGCTCAGGCCCATGCCGGCGCCCATCAGGTCGGCCGCCGCCGTCACCACGGCGAACACCATCTGCATCACGAAGCCGAGCGCCACGCCGATCAGGAACTGGTTGACGAGGATCCATACGCCTTGCGCCGAAAACACCGTGGTCTGCGGCATCGCGCCGAGCGTAGGCGCGACGATCAAGGTGATAAAGCCCGCGAGACCGATCTTCACGCGCGTGGGGATCGCGCGGTTGCCCACCACGGGCGCGGTCGCGACCAGCGCGAGAATGCGCGTGAACGGCCACAGGAACGCGGTGAGCCAGAGATTGAGCTGCGCGTAGGTGACAGTGAACATCGCGTGGAAAGATGGGCGCGGGAAAGCGGCAGGGCGGGCGCGCAGCGCGCGCAATCAGGCCGCGAGGGCGGGAATGCTCGCGAACATGCGGTGCATGTAGTCGAGGATCGTCGTGAGCATCCACGGTCCGGCGATCACGAGCGTCACCGCAATCGCGACGAGTTTGGGAATGAATGACAGCGTGCTTTCGTTGATCTGCGTGGCGGCCTGGAACAGGCTCACCACGAGACCGACGACGAGCGACACGAGCAACAGCGGCGCAGCCAGCAGCAGCGCCACGTACATCGCTTCGTGCGAGAGCGTCATGACCATTTCGGGCGTCATCGTGTCTCTCCTCAGGTGAAGCTTTGCGCGAGCGAGCCGATCAGCAACTGCCAGCCGTCCACCAGCACGAACAGCATGAGCTTGAACGGCAGTGAAATGGTGGCCGGGGACACCATCATCATACCCATCGACATCAGCACGCTCGCCACCACCATATCGATGATGAGGAACGGGATGAAGATCGTAAAGCCGATCTGGAAGCCCGTCTTCAGCTCGCTGGTCACGAACGAGGGCACCAGCAGCGTGAGCGGCACGTCCTCGGGGCCTTGCATGGGCTGTGCGTGCGAGATGCGCGCGAAGAGGGCGAGATCGGCCTCGCGGGTCTGGCGCAGCATGAAGGTCTTGAACGGCGCGACGCCGCGCGTCACGGCTTCGTCCATCGGCAGCGTGCCGGCCGCGAACGGTTTGTAGCCGTCGTTATAGGCCTTGTCGAGCACCGGCGACATGATGAACAGCGTGAGAAAGAGCGCGAGGCCCACGATCACCTGGTTGGGCGGCGTGGTCGTCGTGCCCAGCGCCTGGCGCAGCAGCGAGAGCACGATGATGATGCGCGTGAAGCTCGTCATCATCAGCACCATCGCGGGCAGGAACGACAGCATCGTGAGCAGCAGCATCGTCTGCACGCTCAGCGAGTAGGTCGTACCGCCGCCGGGGCCTGGGCTCGTGTTGAACGCGGGCAGACCTTGCGGCTGTGCGGCCTGGGCGTGCGCGAGATGCGGCAGCATCATCGCCACGGCGGCCAGCGCGATCAGCAGCGCGAGCGGCAGGGCCATGTGTGCGAGGCGAGCCTTGAGTCTCGCGAGGAAAGGGGGTGTCGACGTCACGATCGAAGGGGATTGCGCGCGAGCGGGTGCGGCCGCCATCGCGTCGGGAAGGGAACTGCCGTGCATTTACTGCGCTCCGCCGTCGTGACGTTTGAATCGTTTGCCTGCTTCCTGCTTCAGCGCGTCACGAAAGCGCTGTCCGAAGCTGCCCTGAAGGGCGGGGCCTGCCGCTGCATTGGCCGCATTTGCCACATTGGCCGCGCCGGGCAATTCGCCCGCCGGCATGGTGTGCAGCAGCCGCACATTGCCGGGCGCCGCGCCGAGCACGAGCCAGGTGTCGCCGATCTCGACCACCGCCACGCGCTCCTTGCCGCCGAGCGACGCGCCGCCAACGGTCTTCACCAGCGCGTTCTTCGGGCCGTGCTGCAAGCCGAGGCGCCGCGCGAGCCACGCGCAACCAAACACCACGCCGATCACCAGCACGAGACCGAACACGGTCTGCAGCACTGCGCCGAAACCGAGCGACGGCACCGCGCTGCCCGTGACCACGGCGGAGGCGGCCGAAGCCGAGCGCGCCGCCTGGTTGATCGCCTGAAGGTCGGCGGCGTGAGCCGCGACGCTGCCGAGCGAAACCAGCGAGATCAAAGACCGCAAGGCAAAGGCCGGCGCGCGCAGCCGGGCGGCGAGGCGCGGCGTGCCGGGTACGACCTGGGGGTTCATCGGTTCAGCTTCCGGATCCGTTCGGACGGCGTGATGATGTCGGTCAGGCGGATACCGAACTTGTCGTTCACGACCACCACTTCGCCCTGGGCGATCAGGCAGCCGTTCACGAGCACGTCCATCGGCTCGCCCGCGAGGCCGTCCAGCTCCACCACCGAGCCCTGCGCCAGTTGCAGCAGGTTGCGGATGGCGATCTTGGTGCGGCCGAGTTCGACGGTCATCTGGACGGGAATGTCCAGGATCATGTCGATGTCGTTGCGCGTCGAGTTCTGATCGACCTTCGAAAGCGGCTGGAACACGGCCGCAGGCGCCGCGGCCGGTGCGTCGTTGCTGTTTTGCTCGGCGAGCGCTGCTGCCCAATCGTCCATCGCCATCTCGTCTTCTGTAGTCGTTGCGTTTGCCTGCGCTGCCTCTTCCTTGCCCGGTTCCACTACCGGTTCTTCGTCCGCGCTCTTGCCGTTGACGTCACTCATATCCACCTTCCTTCATCGTGTCGGCTGCGCTGATCATTTTCTGGACCCGCAACGCGTATTGACCATTGAAAATCCCGTAGCCGCACTCCATCACCGGCACGCCGTCGACCTTCGCGACGATGTGCTCGGGAACGTTGATCGGCAAGACGTCGCCTTTCTTCATGTTCAGGATCTGCTCGAACGTGATGGGCACCTGGGCGAGATCGGCGGTGAGTTCCACCTCGGCGGCCTGCACCTGCTGCGAGAGCACGCGCACCCAGCGGCGGTCCACGTCGAGCACTTCGCCTTGCAGCGGCGAGGCCAGCACGTCGCGGATCGGCTCGATCATCGAGTAGGGCATGCAGATGTGCAGCGTGCCGCCGGTCGGGCCGAACTCGATCGAGAACTGCGTGACGATCACGATTTCGTTGGGCGTCGCCACGTTGGCGAACTGCGTGTGCATTTCCGAGCGCACGTATTCGAAGTTCAGCGGCCGCACGCTCTTCCAGGCGGTCGTGTAGTGCTCGAAGACGAGGTTCAGCAGCTTGCTGATGATGCGCTGCTCGGTCTGCGTGAAGTCGCGGCCTTCGACGCGCGTATGGAAACGCCCGTCGCCGCCGAACAGGTTGTCGACCACGAAGAACACCAGATTCGGATCGAACACGAACAGCGACGTGCCGCGCAGCGGCTTCACGTGGACGAGGTTCAGGTTCGTCGGAATCGGCAGATTGCGGGTGAACTCGCTGTACTTCTGCACGCGCACCGGACCCACCGAAATTTCGGCGGTACGGCGCATGAAATTGAAGATGCCCACGCGCAACAGACGCGCGAAACGCTCGTTGATGATCTCGAGACCGGGCATCCGGCCGCGCACGATGCGTTCCTGCGTCGCGATGTTGTACGGCCGCACGCCCTGCTTTTCAGCCTGGCTCGATTCCGTGTCGACTTCGCCGGTGACGCCCTTGAGGAGGGCATCGACCTCCTCCTGCGACATGAACTCGTCGTGACCCATGCTCATGATGCCAAGTCCTCGAATGACTGCGTGCTGTGCATGCGCTTATTGCACGACGAATTCGGTGAAGAGGACGTCCTCGACCTTGGCGGGCTCGGCGCGCGGATCGGACGGCTGGGCGATCAGTTTCGCCAGTTCGCCCGCGAGGGCGCGCTTGCCGTCGAGCGGCGCGAGATCGGACGGATTCTTGTTCGACAGCGCGAGCAGCACGCGGCTGCGGATTTCAGGCATGCGCGCGACGAGCGCGTCCTGGGTCGCCTGGCTGTCGAGCTTGAGCGTGAGGCCGATGCGCAGGTAATGCGTTTCGCCGTCGTCGGATTGCAGGTTCACCGTCATCGGTTCGAGCGCGTAGTAAACGGGCACGGCCGGCGGCGGCGGCGCGCTCGCGGTCGGGGCGCTGGCCGCATGGCGCGACATGAAGAACCACACGCCCGCGCCGGCCGCGCCGGCGGCAATGATCGCGATGATCACGATGAGAAGGATGCGCTTCAGCGGTCCGGGTTTGGAGGCTTGCGGGGCGGGTTGCTGGTTTGCGGTCGTGGTCGCCATGTCGGTCGTGAGCCTGAATAGTGCGAATCTGGTGCTTATTGGTTTCGGGAATGTGCGCGATGCGTCGTTGGCGTCGCGCGGCATTCATTCCGGCAGCCTGCATTGTTCCGGCTTTTGCCTTACAGCGATGGGAGGAATAGACGGGAGATTTCCGGCTATCTCGTGGCTTTGTGCCGGTGCGGGGAGGGGGAGCGTAGCAGGAAGGCAGGGAGCCGGCGAGCCCCCTGCGGGATGTGGTGTGCGCGGCGCCCGATGCGCCCGGCGGCGGGCTTGCCTTCGGTGCGCTTCGGGTCGCCCCGGCGTTGCTTAAGCGAAGGTGTCGATCAGGCCCACGGTGCGGGCGGTGGCCGTGGTGGCGGCGCTGCTCGCCACGTCGTCCACACCGCCGGTCTGGCCGACGCTGGAGGTGCCCGAGCGCGACGAGCGCGAACTGCCGCCCGAGCCGCTGCCGCTACCGCTGTCTTGCTGCGCCTGCTGATTCATCTGGCGCGAGAAGCCGTCGCTCACGCTCGCGCTGCCAAGGCCGATGCCGTTTTCCTGCATCTGCTCGCGCAGCTTCGGCAGGGCTGCCTCGACGGCCTCGCGCACCTGCTGGTGCTGCGAGACGAAGAGCGCGTGCGCGTGGTTGTCCGCGACCTGCAACACGACCTGGAGCGGACCGAGGTCCTTCGGGTTGAGCGTGAGTTCCGCCGATTGCTGGTGCGCGTTCGACAGGAACACGACCTTCTGGCTGAGCGCGTCCTCCCAGTCCGAGGTGCCCACCTGCGGCGAAAGCGTGGACGATGCCGCGGCCGCTGCGGCAGTCGGGTTGGTGGCGGCGCTGGCCGCCTGGGTGGCCTGTGCCTGAGCGGCGGCGGCCGCCGCCTGGCTCGCGGCGAGCGCGTCCGTGACGGTGTTCGAGGCGCTCGATACGACGCTCTGCGTGGTGGCCTGGGCGGCCGCGGCGAGCGCCGAGGTGGCGCTTTGCGCGGTGGCGTCGGGCGTCGCGGCGGTCAGGGTTTTCGCCGCGGTGCCCGTGGCGTCGCTCTTGTCGTCGATGGCGGTGCCGAGCGCTTTCGACTTCGCCTGCGCGCCCAGATGCGACGCGAAGCTGCTGGCGATGCTCGCGCCGCCCGAGGCCGCGGTGGTGTCGGTGGCGGTGCTGGCTGCGCCGTGTGTGCTCAGGGTGGCGGCGCCGTTGCGCAGCGAGTTGAGCGCGGCGCTCAGTGCGTCGCTGACCGATTTCGGCGCGGTGCTGGTGGCGCCGCTGGCACTGCCATCCGCCGTCGTGGCGGACGCTGCCGCCGCCGCTGCCGAAGCGACGCTGGCGAGCGTGGCGTCGGTGCCGGCCTGGGTGGGGTCGTCGCTGCCGTCGCCGCTCGGGTCCTGGCCTTGTTGCGCTGCCTGCTGCGCTTGTTGCGCCTGCTGGGCCTGGGCCGCGGCTGCGGCGCCGGCCGCGTCGGCCTGTTGTTGCTGTGCCTGCGCGTCGTCGGCGCGGTGATCGGTGCGGCTGGCGTGCTGCGTTCCATGCGTGGACGAGCTGCTGCCCGACGACTGGCTCGACTGCGTGGACTGCGAGGATGAACTCTGCGAGCTTTGCGAATTCTGCGACGCATTCGCGCTGTTGTTGGCGCTGTTCCAGCCCTGCGCGTAGGCCTGCGAAGCCGAGGCGTTCGACTGCGCGGCTTGCTGCTGGACGGCCTGCTGGTTATTCGCCGCGTTGTTCGCAGCCTGCGCGGCCATGCTCTGCTGGAGCGTCTGCGCGAAACCCTGACTCGCCTGGTTGGCGGTGGAATTGCCGCTGGTCGCGGAATCCGCGGAGCCGAACAGCGAACTGATTGCGGAAAGAAGCGACATGAGGTCTGCCCCGGAAATCTTGATCGGTGTAAGTCGCGACGCCCGTCGATGAGTCCGGTGCGGGCGCCGACGTCAATTTATGTGAGTGCGAGCCGTCACGGCCAGGCCGTGCAGATGCTGCGGACGAATGCGGCTCAAGAGTGCAGCTCAAGAGTGCGGCTCAACAACGCGGCTTACGAATGCTGAGACGCCCGCATGCGCATCGCGCGGGCGGCGAACTCGTCGGAATCGCGTTGTTCGCGTTTGGCCTCCACGCGCGCCTGCACGGCTTCCTGACGCGTTTGCAGCACTTCGTACGAACCGAGCTTCTGCTTGGTGCGCGCCCACTCGGGCTTGGCGGCTTCCACGCGCTGGGTCGCCTGGTCCAGCAAGCGGCGCTGCTGTTCGATGGCGGCGTCGAGCGTGTCGATGAACGCCTGGAAGTTGCGCACATTGCCCGCGGCCATGCCGGCGCGCGCGGACTCGGTGAAACGCACGTGGTACTCCTCGCGGTAGTCGATCAGCGCCTTGAGCTGCTTTTCGACTTCGCTGCGCTCGCGCTGCACGCGCCCGAGGCGCTGCGTCGCGGCGTCCACGTCGTCCTGCGCCAGGCCGATGAGGGTTTGCAACGCGGTCTGTTTCGTCATGTCGTCGTTCCTCGCTCAGTTGGGCCGCGTCAGGCGCGGCCCGCTCCTTGCCCATTGCCGAGCAGCGCGCCTAGCATGCCGACGCTCTGGTCATAGTTCGCCGTTTCCCGGAACCCTTGTTGCAGGAAGGCTTCGATACGCGGATACAGCGCGATCGCCCGGTCGAGCACGGCGTCGCGTCCGCTCACATAAGCGCCCACATTGATCAGGTCGCGGTTGCGCTGGTAGCGCGACAGCATCTGCTTGAATGCGCGCGTCTGGTTCAGATGCTGGTCGTCGATCAGCGCGGTCATCGCGCGGCTGATCGAGGCCTCGATATCGATGGCCGGATAGTGCCCCGCTTCCGCGAGCGAGCGCGAGAGCACGATGTGGCCGTCCAGGATCGCGCGCGCCGAGTCGGCGATCGGGTCCTGCTGGTCGTCGCCTTCGGTCAGCACGGTGTAGAACGCCGTGATCGAGCCGCCGCCCTCCGGGCCGTTGCCGGTGCGCTCGACGAGCGCGGGCAGCTTGGCGAACACCGAAGGCGGATAGCCCTTGGTCGCGGGCGGCTCGCCGATCGCCAGCGCGATCTCGCGCTGCGCCATCGCGTAACGCGTGAGCGAGTCCATCAGCAGCAGCACATGCTTGCCCTGATCGCGGAAATATTCGGCGAGCGACGTCGTGTAGGCGGCCGCCTGCATGCGCAGCAGCGGCGAGACGTCGGCGGGCGCGGCCACCACGACCGAGCGCGCCCGGCCTTCCTCGCCCAGGATCTGCTCGATGAATTCCTTGACTTCGCGGCCCCGCTCGCCGATCAGGCCGATCACGATCACTTCCGCGCTGGTCGCGCGCGCCATCGTGCCGAGCAGCACCGACTTGCCGACGCCCGAGCCTGCGAACAGGCCCATGCGCTGGCCGCGTCCGACCGTGAGGAGCGCGTTGATCGCGCGCACGCCCACGTCGAGCACCTTGTGGATCGGCTCGCGATTCAGCGGGTTGATGACGGGCGCGGTGAGCGGCGCGTCGGCTTCCGTGTTGAGCGGCCCGAGGCCGTCGAGCGGCTTGCCCGAGGCGTCGACCACGCGGCCGAGCATGCCCCAGCCGACCGGCAGACGCTTGGCGCCCGCCATCGGGTCGGCGATCGGCGCGCTTTCCAGCGGCCACACCCGCGCGCCGGGCAAGAGGCCCGCGACTTCGGTGGTCGGCATCAGAAAGAGTTTGTCGCCCGCGAAGCCGACCACTTCGGCTTCGGCCATCGAGAGCGAACTGCCCATCGGCAATTCGATCATCACTTCTGCGCCCACGGCGAGGCGCAGCCCCACGGCTTCGAGCACGAGGCCCGCCGCGCGCGTAAGACGCCCGCAACCGCGCAGCGGCAACGCAAGGGCGTTGCGCGCGCGTACGCTGTTCAGATGCGCGTTCCAGGCGCCCAGATGCGGATTGCCCGGGTCGTAATTGGCGGGCGGCACGTAGGGCGGGATCTCCGCGCGCTCGGCGTCGCCCGCAGCGGCGGCTTCATCGGCTTTCAGCGCTTCGCCGGCCGCGTCCAGCGCTTCCTCGTCGCCCAGCAGCACGCCAGCGGTTTGCGCCGCGTCATGGGCGCCGGGCCCGAACGACGCGAGCGCCAGCTCCTGTTCGAGCGGCGTGAGGCCACCCGTGTGGATGGCCTGCTGCACGGTCTGGTGGAGCGTCGGATTCACCACGGCCGCGCCTTGCCGAGCGCCGCCGATACGCGCTCCCAGCGCGTCGCGATGCTCGCATCGGTTTCGCCCGTCGCCGCCTGGGCGCGGCAGCCGCCGCGCTCCAGCGTGACGTCGGTGCGCACGGTCCAGCCGCGCGCCTGCAAGTCTTCCATCAGATACGCCTCCACCACCGGCAGATCGGCGGGGCTCACCACGAGTTGCGGCGAGCCGGACAACTGCGGCTCATGCGCGAGCACTTCGCGTGCCGCGGCCAGCAGCGCCGTCGGGTCGTGCTGCACATGCTGGCGCACCACCTGCTGCGCGATATCGAGAGCCAGTTCCACGAGCGTCTCGGCCACGCCGGCCTCGACGGTTTGCAGCGCGTCCGAAAAGCGCTGGGCGAGCTGCGCCAGCTGCGTAGCCTGCGCGCGCGCCAGTTCCAGACCTTGCTCGAAACCCTGCTTCTGGCCCTGGTCGTAGCCCGCCTGGTAGCCGAGCGCCTGGCCCGCTACGTGGCCGGATGCGAGGCCTTGCTGGTGGGCGTTGTCGCGCAGCTGCTGCAACTGCGCGGCGAATGCGGCTTCCTCGTCGGGCGAGGGCGGCGGCGGGGGCGGGGGCGGCGGGTCGAACGACGCCATCTCCCAGCGCTGGTACGCCGAGCGGGCGCGCCGCTGCGCCGCTTCTTGCGTGGCTTCGTCAGACATATGCGTCTTCCGCCTTGCCGCCTAGAACGATCTGACCGCTCTCGGCGAGGTTGCGCACGATTTGCAGGATACGCCGTTGCTGCGCCTCGACTTCCGAAACGCGCACGGGGCCGCGCGCGTCCAGATCTTCGGCGAGCAGTTCCGCGGCGCGCTGCGACATGTTCGCGAGGAACTTCTGGCGCAGTGCGGGCGGGGCGCCCTTGAGCGAAATGATGAGCGACTCCGACTCCACTTCCTTGAGCAGGAGCTGGATCGCGCGATCCTCGAGATCGAGCAGGTTTTCGAACACGAACATCTGGTCGATGATCTTCTGGGCGAGCTCGGCGTCGTACTGCTTGACGTTCTCGATCACGCCTTCTTCGTGCTGGCTCGTCATGAAGTTGAGGATTTCGGCGGCCGTGCGGATGCCGCCCATCGGGCTGCGCTTGAGGTTGTCGCTGCCCGAGAGCAGGCCCGTCAGCACATCGTCCAGTTCGCGCAGCGCCTGCGGCTGGATGCCGTCGAGCGTCGCGATACGCAGCAGCACGTCGTTACGCAGACGCTCGGTGAAGCACGAAGCGATCTCCGACGCCTGGTCGCGGTCGAGGTGCACGAGAATCGTCGCGATGATCTGCGGGTGCTCGTTCTTGATCAGTTCCGCGACCGAGCCCGAGTCCATCCACTTCAGGCCCTCGATGCCGCTCGTGTCGCCGCCCTGCAGGATGCGGTCGATCACGGCGCCCGCCTTGTCCTCGCCGAGCGCCTTGGTCAGCACGTTGCGGATGTAGTCGTTCGAATCGAGCGAGAGCGCCGTGTGCTGCTCCGCTTCCTTGACGAACTCCTGCAGCACGACGTCGATTTCCTCGCGCTTGACGTTCTTCAGCGCAGCCATGGCGGCGCCGATCTTCTGCACTTCGCGCGGCCCGAGGAACTTGAAGACCTGAGAGGCCTCTTCCTCGCCGATCGACATGAGCAGCAGTGCGCTCTTGACGGCTCCTTCAGCGCTCATCGTTCACCCAGCTCTTGACAACGGTTGCGACAATTTTCGGATCCTGGCGCGCGATGTTGCGGGCGAAATCCAGGTTGCGTTCGAACTTGTGTTTCTCGCTTTCGAGGGCGAGGAGGGCCGGATCGCCCTCGATCTCGCCACCCGTGCCTTCGATCTTCTCGACCTGCGGCAGGCCGTCGAGCAGCAGCGGTTCGCTGTCGCCGCCCAGCGCCGGCGCGGCGACCGGCTGCGGCGGCGGGAAGGCGCGGCGCAGCGCCGGCTTCACCATCACGAAATAGAGGAACAGGGCCACGACGCCAATGCCGATCCACGTCGCGATCTGCTTGGCGAGCGCGAGGATGTCCGGCTGGCGCCACCACGGCAGGTTGGCGTTCGGATCGACGTCCTGCTGGAACGCGGCGTTGACGACGTTCACCGAGTCGCCGCGCTTCGCGTCGTAGCCCATCGCGTCCTTCACGAGCTGTTCGATCTGGGCGAGCTTCTGCGCGTCGAGCGGTTGCATCGTCGCGTGGCCCTTGGCGTCCACCTTCGGCTGATAGTTCACGATCACGGCCACCGACAGACGCTTGATGTCGCCCGCCGCCTGCTGGAAGTGGCGCACGGTCTTGTCGAGCTCGTAGTTCGTGGTGGTGTCGCGGTGATCCGAGATCGGCGTCGAGGAGCCCGAGCCGCTCGCGCCCGCCGGGGCGTTGATCGGCGCCGAAGCCGGTTGCGGCGGCTGGTTCGACAGCGCGCCCGGCACGCCGCCCGCGCTCGTCTGCGCGGAGTCTGTCGCGATGCTCTGCTGCTGGCTGCGTACCGAGGCCTGCTGCGGGGTGCCGTTCGGGCCGTAGTTCTCCGAGGTCTGTTCGAGATGCGAGAAGTCGAGGTCGGCACTCACCTGCGAGCGCGCGTTGCCCGCGCCGAAGAGCGGCGCAAGGATCTGGTCGATGCGCGACTGCGTGTCGTGCTCGACCTGGCGCACGTACTTGAGCTGCGAGGCGTCGAGACCGGCGGCGGTCGCGCTTTGCGTGAGCAGGTTGCCGTCCTGGTCGACCACGGTGACGTTGCGCACCGGCAGGTCGGGCACGGCCGAGGCGACCATGTGCGTGATGGCGGCCACCTGGCCGTCGTCGAGCACGCGGCCCGGATACAGGTTGACGAGCACGGACGCCGACGGCGCTTCGCGATCGCGCACGAACACCGAAGGCTTGGGGATGGCCAGATGCACGCGCGCGGACTTCACGCTCTGGATCGACTGGATCGTTTGCTCGAGTTCGCCTTCGAGGGCGCGCTGGTAGTTCACCTGCTCGGCGAACTGGCTGATGCCGAACTTCTGGTTGTCCATCAGCTCGAAGCCGACCGAGCCACTCTTGGGCAGGCCCTGCTGGGCGAGGCGCAGGCGCATTTCGCCGACCTGGTCGGACGGCACGAGAATCGCGCCGCCGTTGTCGGAGAGCTTGTAGGGCACGTTGGCGGCCTGCAGCGCGGTGATGATCGAGCCGCCATCGCGATCCGACAGGTTGCTGTAGAGCACCTTGTAGTCGGGCGCGCGCGACCAGAGGATCAGACCGGCGACCACGGCGACGAGCACCGCCACGGCGATGATGAGCGGCGCGCGCGGGTTGCCGCGCACGCTGCGCAGCGACGAGAGCGAGCCGAGGCGCTGCGCGAAGCCGCCGCCCAGGTCCTCCGCGCCGCCGGGCATGGCGCCGCCCGCGTTGGCGCCTGTGGCGCCGCCGCTGGTGGCGAGGCCCATGCGGGCGTCGGGGTTGATCAAAGAGTTGGCAGACGAATCCATGCGACGGGTATCTCCGGGAGACTTGCATGTCCCGTCGCAGTCCAAAAAGACAGACGCACGACGGAGACTTTCACGACAGGGATTATCCGGAGCCCGTGACAACCCGATTGCGCGAATAGAGCCGGGTTTTCCCCCTAGTTTCGGGGCTTTCGGAAATAGCCCGCTGCTATGCTCTCGACCAGACCCGGAATTGTGCAGACAACTCGGGTCCTGGCGGGCGAAAAGCCCACCGTGCGGGCCGGACCGGGGCCGCACGGGAAGCCGCCCCCAAGCACACACTTTTTTCGTGGAGCAAACATGACTGTGCCAGTCAACCCACTCACGTCGGCCCTCGCGCAGATGCAGGCGATGGCCACGCAGGCGGCAAGCGCCACGGCCGCGGCCGACGGCGCCTCGGGGGCGGCGACCGCGGGCGAATTCGCCTCGGCGCTCAAGGCATCGCTCGACAAGATCAGCGGCGACCAGAAAAAGGCCGTCGGCGAGTCGCAGGCGTTCGAGCTGGGGGCCAGCAACGTGTCCCTCAACGACGTGATGGTCGACATGCAGAAGGCCAATATCGGCTTCCAGTTCGGGCTTCAGGTGCGTAACAAGCTCGTTTCGGCCTACACCGACATCATGCAGATCCAGGTGTAAGCGCGAGTAAGAATGCGCGTGCCCATGCACCTGTGCGCCATGTTCATTAAAGCTTCTCGCTTCTCCTTCCGATAACCCGGCTAGAACCGGCTCGCGCGACAAGGCAAAGGGCCGGATGCACCGTATCCACAGCCGCACGTTTGAAGGAGAAGCGCCGATGTTTTCCCCTGCCCAGTCTGGAGCTAACGCCTATGCACGTGTGGGTGTCGAAACGGGGGTGATGGGCGCGAGTCCGCACAAGCTGATCGCGCTCCTTTACGAAGGTGCGCGCAAAGCGATTGCACAAGCCCGCATGCATTTGCAGGTGGGCAACGTGGGGCCGCGTGGAGAGGCGATCGGAAAGGCCATCCGGATCGTGGAAAGCGGGCTTCAGCTGGCGTTGAACGTCGAGGCGGGAGGCGAGATCGCCCAGCGCCTGAACGCTCTTTACAGTTACATGACGCGACGTTTGCTCGAAGCGAATATTCAACAGAGCGAGTCCATGCTGGTCGAAGTCGATGGCCTGCTGGCAACGCTCGAGGAAGCCTGGTTGGGGATTGGGCCGGAAGTGGCGAGGATGGCGCAGGCCTCCGGACCATCGTCCGGCTCATTGACGAGATGAGTTCGATAGCAGACTACTTCGCCCGCTATGAAGCGATCGCGACGGTCTCGGGGCAAATGCTCTGCGCCGCGCGCGACGCACACTGGAACGAGTTGATTGGCCTTCAGGAGGAATACCGGCAACTCGTTGACGCGCTCAAGAGCGCAGATTTCGGCGTGCGCCTGAGCACCGCCGAGCGCACGCGTAAATATGAGCTGATCCGGCAGATCCTCGCCGACGACGCCGCCATTCGCGATCTCGCGAGTCCGTGCATGGCGCGCCTGTCGGCGCTCTTCCACGGCACCGCGCAGCCCGCGCGGGTGCTTCAGGAGATGTACGGGGCGCGCTGACTGACGGCGCTTTGATGCCGGCCGGGTCAGGGCAGTTCGATCCACCACCACGCAATAGACCACGCCGCGCCGCTCGCAAGAGGCGGCCGACGCTACACCAGGCCCACGCTCGGCATGAACGGAATCGACACCAGCGCCGCGTCGCTACTCGCGAGCCGCATCGGCGCGCTTGGGCCGACCGGCGCGCAAGGCAGCGCCGGCACCGCGCAGACGGGCGTGTCCGCGCTCGCGGGCGGCGCCGTCACGCTGCCCGACGCACAGAGCGCCGACTCGCCGCAGGCGTCGGCGCAGACGGTGCTGTCGACGGTCGCGCTGGCGCTCGATGCGATCATCCGCTCGGGTGGCGAAGCCACGCCTGCCGTGGTCGGCCGCGCGCCTGTGTGGGCCGATCCGGATGCCGACGCGACGGATAGCGCCGATGCGCAGTCGCTGCCGCTGCCCGGGCTGTCGACGCCGGGCAGTCCCGCCAATGCTGCCGATACGGCGAATGCGGCAAGCGCCGCCGTGCAGGCGCTCGAAGCGGCGCTGCTCGCGGAAGTCGAGGCGCAAGCCGGGCTGGCGGCGGGGGCTGACGGCACCGATGGCAGCGACGGCACCAATGCAGCGAACGGCGCCACGGCGCCGGCCACCCCCGCTTCGCAAGCCGCTCAGGGCACACAGACTACGCAGGGCGCCGCGCTCGCGACGCAAGCGGGACCGGTCGCGGCGCTGGCCGCCTCGCTCGCGCAGACCGTGGCGTCGAGCGGCCTGTTCTACGAATCCCACCTGGCCCAATGGCTGCGCGGCCAGCGCACGCCGGGCGAGCTCGCCGACGAAGCCCAGAACCGCCTGACCGGCGGCGCACAGTTGCAACTGGACTGGAGCGCGTCCGCCGACGACATCGACGACGTGTTCTGGACCGATCTGCCGAACGCCGCCCAGCAGGGCGCGCGCAATGCCGCGAATGCATCGAACGCCGCGCCTGGCGCGCAGATGCCGTTCACCTCGCGCGGCGCCGAAGCCAATGCCGCTGCGTTTGCGCAGGAAGCCGTGCGGGGCAATGCGGCCTCGGCGTTCGGCGACACCTTGCTGCCCGCGGTGCATACGCCGCCCGGCGGCGCGGGGGCGGCCGCGGGCGTCCACGAAGCGCTGCTGCCGCTCGTGCGCCAGCAACTCGACCTGCTCGCGACCGGCGAATTCCGCTGGACCGGCGAAGCGTGGCCGGGCGTGCGCCTCGACTGGACCATCCAGCCCGACGAATACGACCCAGGCGAGCCGCGCGGCGGACGCAGCGCGGACGAGGACGCCACGCCGTGGCACACGCGCCTCACGCTCGCGCTGCCGTCGCTTGGCACCGTGGACGCGGAACTCACGCTCACTGGCTCGACGCTGGCCGTGCGGGTGCAGGCGAGTCCTGGCGGCGCGCAGCGCCTCACCGACAACAGCGAAGCGCTGCGCGGGCGTCTCGAAGCACTGGGGCTCGCGGTTGCGGGACTCTCGATCCGCGAGATCGGCGGTGGAGCGGCGCAGGCGAGCCCAGCGGACGCCGCGCGCGCCGCCGACGCTTACGCGCGCACTGCCGCGGCCCAGGCTCACGACGCCCATGCGGCCGAAGCTGCCGCAGCGACGGCTGCCGCAGCATCGGCTGCCGCTGATTCAACCGACTGGGAGCGTGGATGAGCCGCACGAGCCGCAAGAGTGCCGCCGCACTCGCTTACGACGATCCGGTCTCGCGCGACGGCGCGCCGCGCGTCGTGGCGAAGGGCTATGGCCTCGTCGCCGAGATGATCGTGCAACGCGCGAAGGAAGCTGGCCTCTACGTGCACGAGGCGCCGGAGATGGTGTCGCTGCTGATGCAGGTCGATCTGGACTCGCAGATTCCGCCGCAGCTCTATCAGGCCGTGGCGGAACTGCTCGCCTGGCTGCACGGGCTCGAAGCCGCGGACAGCGGCGCGAAGACCGCCGCCGCAAAGGAGGCGCAAGGGGCGCAGAACGGCAACGTGCCCGACGCCAAGGCGCTCAAGATCAATCCGTTCCGCTTTCCGGCTCTCACGCGTTAATCCGTGAATGCGCTGACGTGACGTAGCGCTAGAACTTCAGCATCACGCGAATCAGCGTATCGAACAGCTTGCCGTAGGGCGGCGCGATCAGGTGCCGGGCATTGACGCGCGCCTGCGTGAACACGGGCTTCATCTTCGAGAACGTGCAGAAGCCCTCGTAGCCGTGGTACGACCCCATCCCGCTTGCGCCGACACCGCCGAACGGCAGCCCTTCGGCGGCGATATGCATGAGCGTTTCGTTGACCGACATGCCGCCCGCGATGGTCTCGCGCGTCACGCGCTCGATGGTGCGGGTGTCGTCGGCGTAGAGGTAGAGCGCGAGCGGCCGCGCGCGTGCGTTCACGTAGTGCAGCGCCTCGTCCAGCGAGTCGTACGGCACGATCGGCAGCAACGGCCCGAAAATCTCCTCCTGCATCAACTGGGTGTGCGCGGGGGCGCCCGTCACCAGCACCGGCGCGAACTGCCGCGTGGCCGCGTCGCGCGGACCGAGCGGGTGGAGCTTTGCGCCTTCGGCCTGAGCCTCGTCCGCCAGGCGTTCGAGCCGTTCGTAATGCCGCGCCGAGATGATCGAGGTGTAGTCGCGATTGTTCAGAAAGTCGGGATACAGCTCGGCAAAACGCGTTCGCGCGCGGGCGATGAACGCGTCCTCCGCGCCGCGCGGCACCAGCACGTAATCGGGCGCGATGCAGGTTTGACCCGCGTTGAGCGTCTTGCCGAGCAGCAGGCTGTCCACGGCGTAGTTGAAGCGCGCATGCTTGCCGATCAGCGCGGGCGACTTGCCGCCCAGCTCCAGCGTGACCGGCGTGAGATGGGCGGCGGCCGCGCGCATCACCTCGTGGCCGATGCGCGTCGACCCCGTAAAGAGCAAATGGTCGAACGGCAGCGCCGTGAAGGCCGCGCCCACGGCGGCGTCGCCGTTCACCACCGTGACGTGGTCGGGCGCGAAGCTTTGGGCGATCAGGTCGGCGAACAGTGCGGAAGTGCGCGGCGTCAGCTCCGACATCTTGATCATCGCGCGGCAACCGGCCGCGAGCGCGCACACGAGCGGCCCCGCGCCGAGCAGCAGCGGATAGTTCCACGGCACGACGATGCCCGCCACGCCGATCGGTTGCGGGACGACGCGCGCGCGGCCCGGCATCAGCCATTTGCCGGTGCTGCGACGCTGCACGCGCATCCAGCGTTCGCCGTGCTTGAGCGCCGAATCGATTTCCTGCTTGAGCACGAGGAACTCCGCGAGCGCGACCTCGGCCTTCGAGCGCTGGCCGAAGTCGGCGTTCATCGCCTCGGCCAGTGCGTCCTGATTGGCGAACAGCACGTCGCGCAGCGCCCGCAGGTTGCGCGCGCGTTCGCTCCAGCCCGGAAACGGCGCGCGCAGATACGCTTCGCGCTGTGCCGCAAGCTGCGCGGCGAGGCTGGAGCTGGGCGCTGCGGCGGGCTCGCCGCTCGCGCGAGCGACGGCTTCGGGCAGATCCTGTTTCATGGTCGGTCCTTGTGAGGGGGCGTCGGCGCGTGGCTCGCTTATTTCGCTTATCGGCCGAGATAGTCGGCGGGCAGGGCGCGGGCGATGATCGCCGCGTGATCGAAACGTGCGGGCAGCGTACCGAATACACGGCCGCAATCGCCATCGTGCTCATCGAGACGCGTGGCGATGAAGGCTTCGGCGACCTCGGGCGGCCCCGCGCGCAGCAGCATGGCCTGCGCGATCAGCACGATCTGCTGCGCGATGCGCCGCGCGCTGGCTTCGCGCGTGCCGGGCGCGCCGTTGAGCAACGCGGAAAGCCGGTCGAGCGCCGCGGTCAGCACCGCATGTCCGGCCGCCTCGCGCCGCCAGGCGAGGAAGAGCGCCTGCGCGGCGTCGGCCTCGCGCTCCAGCGCGCGCAGCACATCGAGACACATCACGTTGCCCGAGCCTTCCCAGATCGAATTGACGGGCGCCTCGCGGTAGAAGCGCGCCATCGGCCCTTCTTCGACGTAGCCGTTGCCGCCCCAGACCTCCATCGCCTCGCCCGTGAAGGCGAGCGCGCGCTTGCAGACCCAGAACTTCGCCGCGGGCGTGACGATGCGCCGCCAGGCGCGGGCCACGCGGGCAATCTCGCTTTCGCCATCGACGCCTCGCTCGGCCGCGCTTTGCTCGAATGCCTGCGCGAGACGCATGAAGAGCGCGGTCGCGGCTTCGGATTCCAGCGCGAGATCGGCCAGCACGTTTTGCATCAGCGGCTGCTGGGCTAGCACACGGCCAAACGCGCTGCGATGCCGCGCGTGGTGGATCGCCTGCACGAGCGCCGCGCGCATGAGCGCCGCGCTGCCGATCACGCAGTCGAGCCGCGTGTAGTTCGCCATTTCGATGATGGTCGCAACGCCGCGCCCTTCGTCGCCGACCATCACGCCGTAGGCGTCGAAGAACTCCACTTCGCTGCTGGCGTTCGAGCGGTTGCCGAGCTTGTCCTTCAGGCGTTGCACGACGACGGCGTTCTTCGCGCCGTCCGGTCTGAAGCGCGGCACGAAGAAGCAGGACAGTCCCTCATGTTCGGTCGTGCGCGCGAGCACCAGATGCGCGTCGCACTGCGGCGCGGAGAAGAACCACTTGTGGCCGGTCAGCAGGTAGTCGGCGCCGCGGCCGCTCGCGACGCCCGCCGGGCGAGCTTCGGTGCGGTTGCTGCGCACGTCGGAGCCGCCCTGTTTCTCGGTCATGCCCATGCCGATCATCATCGAGTGCTTCTGCCCGAGCGGCACGTCGCGCGCATCGTGCTCGCGCGTGTAGAGCTTTTCTCGCAGCGTCTCGAACAGCGCGGGCTCGTTTTGCAGCACGGGGATGCTCGCGAACGTCATCGTGAGCGGGCAGAGCGAACCCGATTCCAGCTGCGCATGCAGGAAGTAACCGGCGCAGCGCGCGGCCATTGCGCCCGGGCGTGGCTCAGAAAACGGCAGCGCGTGCAGGCCTTCGGCGCGCAGCAGCGCGAGCAGTTCGTGCCAGGCGGGATGGAATTCGAGCGCGTCGATACGCTCGCCGCGCGGGCTGTGCGTATGCAGTTCGGGCGTGTGGCGGTTGGCGAGGTCGGCGAGCGCCAGTGTGGCAGCGTGGCCGAGCTTCGCGCCGTGCTGCGCGAGCGCGTCGCGGTGCCAATCGGCGCCTGCGCGCGTCAGTGCTTCGGCGAGTGCGGGATCGCACGCAAAAAGGTTGTAATCGGCGAGTGGCGGCGCCTGATTCGTCACCTCGTGCGTGGTGTAGCGGGCCGTGACCTCGGTCTGCGTCGATTCGAGCGGTTCCATCGTGACCTGTCTCCGTCGGCGGCGCCTTGGGGCGCGGCCGGTCATGTTGTCGATGTCGTGCTGCGATGCACTCGTGCGTGCCTGCTGCGGCGCGGCAAGCCGCGCGCGGCCCATGCGTCGTTGTTCTATTGGCAGGGAGACGGCGGCGTGGCGGGCGCGAATCGGTGCCCGTGGCGTGACGTACCGGCGCATCGGCCGCGCGAAGCGAAACCCATGAAACCGGTACGAGGCTGCTCCGGCGCTCCCTGTGATGCTTGCCGGAACCGGTCAGCTCTGTCGGCTGAACCGTCCCACATGGTAGCCGCCGATCGGCCGTTGCAAGGTCGTCAGAATTAGAGTGGGCGCTCTGACATAAATGCTGACACAAGCTCCGGACGCTTCCTACACTGCGCGATACAGCGAAATCGAACGAGCGTGCATCTAGCGTGCCTCATCCCGACGCCAGGCGCAACGCCCGACACTGGGAGACAGCAGGCATGGAGCAATACGACTACATCATCGTAGGCGGCGGTTCGGGCGGCGCGTCGCTCGCGGGCCGACTCGCCGAGCGTTGTCCGGAAGCGAGCATCGCACTGATCGAGGCCGGGCCGCACACGGATCGCAATCTCTTCGTCAACATGCCGATGGGCGTGGCCGCGCTCGTGCCGTTTCGCACGAAGAACAATTACGCCTACCAGACCGTGCCGCAGCCGGGCCTCGCGGGGCGGCGCGGCTACCAGCCGCGCGGCCGCGGCTTTGGCGGCTCCAGCGCCATCAACGCGATGATCTACACGCGCGGCCATCGCCTCGACTACGACGAGTGGGCGCAACTGGGCTGCGAGGGCTGGGCGTACCGCGACGTGCTGCCGTACTTCCTGCGCGCCGAGGACAACACGCGCGGCGCGAATGCATGGCATGGCGCGGGCGGGCCGCTTGGCGTGAGCGATCTTGTCGAGCGCAATCCGGTGGCGCAGCGTTTTGTCGCCGCCGCGCGCGAGGCGGGCTTTCCCGCCAACGACGACTTCAACGGCGCCGAGCAGGAAGGCGTGGGTTTCTATCAGGTCACCCAGCGCGGCGGCGAGCGCTGCACCGTGGCGCGCGCCTGGCTCTACGGCAAGCCGCGCGCGAATCTGCACCTGATCGCCGATGCCACGGTGCTGCGCGTGACCTTCGACGGCACGCGCGCAAGCGGCGTGGAGGTCGCGCGCGGCGGCCGCATCGAAACGCTGCACGCGCGCGCCGAGGTGATCCTCGCGGCCGGCGCGTTCAACTCGCCGCAATTGCTGATGTGTTCGGGCATCGGTCCCGCCGGCCACTTGCGCGAGCACGGCATCGACGTGCTGCACGATGCGCCCGAGGTCGGCCGCAACCTGATCGACCATATCGACTTCACCTATAACAAGCGCGTGCATTCGAGCGAGACCGTGGGTTACTCGCTGCGCGGCGCGGCGAAGATGGTGCCGGGTCTCGTGCGCTATCTGCGTGGGCGGCGCGGCATGTTCACGACCAATGTGGCCGAGGCGGGCGGTTTTCTGAAGAGCCGTCCGGAGCTCGATCGGCCCGATCTGCAACTGCACTTCTGCACGGCGCTCGTCGACGATCACAGCCGCAAACTGCACTGGGGCCACGGCTACTCGCTGCATGTTTGCGTGCTGCGCCCGGCAAGCCGCGGCACGGTCACGCTCGCGAGCGCCGACGCGCGCGAAGCACCCGTGATCGACCCGCGCTTTTTCTCGGACCCGCGCGATCTCGATCTGCTGGTGGAGGGCTCGCGCCTCGCGCGGCGCATTCTCGACGCCGCGCCGCTCGCGCAAATGGGCGGCCGCGAGATATATACGCACGCGGGTCAGAGCGACGAGGAACTGCGCGCGACCATCGCGGCGCACGCCGACACGATCTATCACCCCGTCGCCACCTGTCGCATGGGCGGCGATGCGCGCTCGGTCGTCGATGCGCAATTGCGTGTGCGTGGCGTCACCCATCTGCGTATCGCCGATGCCTCGGTCATGCCGACCTTGATCGGCGGCAATACCAATGCGCCGACAGTGATGATCGGCGAGCGCGCAGCGGACTTCATCGTCGAAACGCGGCGTCCCGGTCACGCGACCCATGACGAAAAAGTGATTGTCTGACGGTCGATTTCTATTTCTCTTAACGCTTCTTTCTCTTCTTGTTTTGATGCGTGGGCAGCACATGAAAACGGGGCGCCTCGCGCCCCGTTTTTAACGTCACATTGACGAAAACATGGCTTTTTTACGGGGTTTTCGTCAAAGAGTGTGCGGCACGAGCGACGCCCGTATTTTCGAGATTTCGGACTCCCTATAATCGCGCGGCACCTTGGGCGTGTCAGTTGGCGCGTCCGCGAACGGGAGGAACCGACTCGATGAGCATCAATGTCTTTCAACTGCTGGACACCGTCATGAGCGATGACGTGGTCCGCACCCTGGCCGGGCGTTTCGGTCTCACGCCGGATCTCGCGCGCAAGGTCACGGGCGCCGCCGCACCGGCGATCGTCGCCGCTGTCATGCACCGCGGCAGCACCGCCGAAGGCGCGCGTGGCCTGTTCTCCACCATCATGTCGCCGGACGTGAATGCGCTGATCGGCAAGCAACTGCCCGACCTGCTCTCGAGCACGACGGGCCTGAGCCAGCTCGAAAGCACGGGCCGCGACTTGATCCAGCGCGCCGCTGGCGTGAACGTGGGCGCGCTCTCGGACGCAGTCGCCGCGCAAACCGGCGCGGCACAATCGACGGCGTTCTCGCTGACGGGCGTGGTCGGCGCGGTGCTGATGGGGATTCTGAAGCAGCATTTCACGGCTTCCCAAGGTCTTGTCGGTCATCTGCCTACGCTGCTTGGCCATCAACTCTCGTCGGTCAATGCAAGTCTGACGGATCGTCTCGCCCATGCTGTAGGACTCGGCACGGCCGCGGCTTTCGCGGGCACGATTCTCACGCGTCTGAAGGATGTGTCGGCGCATCTCGAACATCCGCAGCCGGTCGCGCGCCCGGTACCCGCCGCCGCGCCGCCGCAAACCGTCGGCACGTCGACGCCGCCGATCGTGCACGAGAAACGCAAGCATTCGTGGCTCTGGTGGCTGCTGGCCGCCATCGCGCTGATTCTCGCGTTCTTCGCGCTGCGCTCGTGCCAGCGCGACGACAGCGCGCAGGACACGTCGGCGGCTACGCCGGCATCGGCTGCGAGCGCACCGGCCGTCGTCGCGGCGTCTGACGCCAGCGCGCCGGCTGCGGCATCGGCACCTGCGGCTTCCGCTGCGGATGCGTCGGGTGCATCGGCCGCGAGCGCCGCGTCGTCGGCGAGCGATGCTGCGCCCGCTCCGGTGCCTACGCAGGACGCGCATCTGTCGTTCACGGTCGATAAGGCCGGTGTGCCGACACTCACCGCAACCGTGGGCTCGGACGCCGAGAAGGCGCAATTGATCGACGCACTCACGAAGAAGTTCGGCGCAGGCAAGTTCAACGCCAACGTGACGGTCGATCCGGCCACGAAGCCCGCTGCATGGCTCGCGCATCTCGACGGCCTGCTGCCGCTGATGGCGCTGCCCGGCGCGGAAGTGAAGATCGACGGCTCGCACGTCGAACTGAGCGGCACGGCCGCCGACGCGAAGCTCGGCTGGCTCGACAAGCTCAAGGCGCTGTTCGGCTCGGGCTTCGACATCGGCGTGTTCAATGTGCAGAAGGCCGTGGCCGATGCCACGCAATCGTTCCGCGACGCCGTGAAGGGCCTGTTCGGCGCCGACGCATCGTGCGCTTCCGACGACGTGGCGAAGGTGCTCAACCTGCAGGTCGTGAACTTCGCGACGGGCAGCGTGACGATCCCGGCATCCGCTGGCGACGATCTGCGCCAGTCGGCCAAGGTGCTCAAGGCGTGTGCGAAGCAAGGCAAGCCGGTGCGCCTGGAAGTGGCAGGCTATTCCGATAACGTGGGCGACAAGACGGCCAATCTCACGATTTCGAAGCGCCGTGCGCAGGCCGTGCTGACCTATCTGGTGACGCAGGGCGTGAGCGCCTCGACGCTCAGCGCCGCAGGTTACGGCGATGCCAACCCGGTCGACAGCAACGACACGGCAGGCGGGCGTTTCCACAACCGCCGCATCGCGTTCGCCGCGAAGCAGTAAGCGCGCAGACTGTTGGCGCGTGAGAAGTGAGAGAAGCCGCCCGGTGCAAGCCGGGCGGCTTTTTTATCGCGCGGGTTTTTGAGCTTCGTCGGCCGGTTTCTCAAGCCCAGGCGGGCGCACGAAGTCGTCGAGGAAGGTCGACGGCTTGCCGTATTCCTCGCGCGCCACCGCGAGCCACGCGCGCGCCGCGTGCGAGAGATAGCCATTGCGCTTCCAGCCGATCGCCATGTCCCAGACGATCGGCGGATCGGCAACCGGCAGGCAGGTGAAGCGCGCCGCATCGAGCCGCCGAACATAGGGCGCGGGCAGCAGCGCAATGCCTACGCCTGCGAGCACGAGTGCCGCCATCAAATCCCAGTGCCCGCTGCGGCCCACGATCTGCGGCGTAAAGCCCGCGGCGCGGCAGGCGTTGAGCACGACGTCGTTGAGCGCGAGGCTTTCGCCGTAGAACACGAACGGCTCCGGCGCGAGATCCGCGAGCGGCACGCTCGCTGCGCCGTCCCAGCGCGAGCCGCGTGGTGCGACCAGCCACAGCACCTCGTGCGAGATCGGCAGCACGTCGATCTGCTCCGGATCGACCGGCAACAGCACGCCGCCCAGTTCCAGTTCGCCGGCAATCAGCGCGGCCTCGATCGCGCGCGAGCCCTGTTCGAACAGCTTGAGTTCGATCTTCGGGTAGCGCTGACGGAACGCGGCGATGGCGGGCGTGAAAAGCGAGCCGCCCATCGGCGGGATGCCGATGGTGATTTCGCCGCGCCCGAGTGTGCCGAGATCGGCCAGCTCGGCCTGTAGCTGCGCCTGCGCGGCGAGCACGTCCTGGCCGCGCTGGTAGACGATGCGCCCGGCGTCGGTGAGCACCATCTGGCGCGCGTCGCGCAGCAAGAGCGGGGTGCCGGTCTCGTCTTCCAGTGCCTTCACCATCTTGCTGATGGTGGGCTGCGTCACGTGCAGCGCTTCGGCGGCGGCGGTGAAACTCTGCTGCCGGACCACCTCGATGAAATAGCGTAGCGCGCGCAATTCCACGGTCGTGCCTCCTCGTTTTCCTCGCGGGACGCGGCGTTTTCGCCGGCGCTCGCGCATTCCATTATGGAATGAAGTCGATGATTACAAGTCATTATATTTATGCTGCGGTGCACCCTATACTGAGTTCCATTCCACTGTCACTTAGGGTTTGCCATGACCGCTCCGAACACCTCCGCACCGGTCCCGCAAAAGGGCGTGATGGCGCGTGCTGGCCGGATCGCGGCGCAGTCGGCCTTGCTCGCCGGTGTCTGGTTCGTGGCCGATGCGCTCGCGCGCGCCGCGCATCTGCCGGTGCCGGGCGGCGTGGTGGGCCTCGTGCTGCTGCTCGCGCTGCTGTTCTCGGGTGGCGTCGCGCCGCGCTGGGTCAAGGCGGGCGCGGACTGGCTGCTCTCCGACATGCTGCTGTTCTTCATTCCGGCCGCCGTGGCGGCCGTGCAATACGGTGGCCTGTTTCGCGCCGACGGCTGGCGCCTCGCGCTGGTGGTGGTGGGCGGCACGCTGATGGTAATGGTGGCCGTAGCCTTCGCGGTCGAGCAGGCCGCGCGGCTCGAACGCCGTCTCGCGCTGCGCCGCGTGATGCATGCCCGCCATCTGGCGCGCGCCTGAGCGGCGCGCGTCACGGTAACCAACGTACTTCAAGGGTGATTCGGTCATGAACACGTTCTACGCGTCCCTGTTCGCCGACGATGCCTCGCGGCTGATCGCCGCCGGCTGCTTCATCCTCACGGTCGCGCTCTATTTCGCCTCGAAGGTGCTCTATGCGCGCTTTCGTTCGCCGTGGCTCACGCCGCTCGTGGCGGTGCCCGCGGTGCTCGCCGCGATCGTGCTGCTGCTGCACATTCCCTATCCGGTCTACTTTCAGGACACGCGCTGGCTGATGTGGCTGCTCGGCCCGGCCACGGTGGCTTTCGCCGTGCCGATCTACGAATACCGCGACCTGCTCAAGCGCCACTGGATCTCGCTGGCGGTCGGCGTGACGGTCGGCATCGTGGTCGCAGTGGGCGGCTCGCTCACGCTGGCCAAGCTGCTGCATCTGTCGCCGGATCTGCAACGCAGCCTGATGACGCGCTCGATCTCGACGCCGTTCGCGCTCGCCGTCTCCGACAAGATCCACGCGCCGCGCGACCTCACCGCGCTGTTCGTGATCGCCACCGGCGTCTGCGGCATGTTGTTCGGCGAACTGGTGCTCGGCCTCGTGCCGCTGCGCACGCGGCTCGCGCGTGGCGCGCTGTTCGGTGCGGCGGCTCACGGCGTGGGCACCGCGAAGGCGCGCGAACTGGGCAGCGAAGAAGGCGTGGTCGCCAGCCTCACGATGATGATCGCGGGCGTGGTGATGGTGCTGCTCGCGCCGGCACTGGGTTTCCTGCCCGTTTGAGGCTCGCCGGACGCCGCCGCGTTCGCGTGCGGACTAGAACGAATACGATTTGCGCGTTTGGGCCGTATCACAGGGCCCAAACCCGCCTTCAGGCATTTCGCGACGCATCTATGATCGCCGCTCCCGGTCGCGAGCATTGAAGCGCGACCGGCCAGTCCGGCTCACTCGCATCGCGATTCATGTCTCCCATCTCGGTCATCATCCCCTGTTTCAATGGCGCCGCCACGATTGCGCGCGCGCTGCAAAGCTGTCGCTCACAACGCGAAGCCACGCAAATTCTCGTCGTCGACGACGGCTCGACCGATGCGTCGGCGTCCGTCGTGCGGACGTGGGCCATGCAGGACGAGCGCATCCGCTTGTTGCAGACCGCACGCATCGGCGGCGTCGCGCGTGCGCGCAACTGGGGCGTGCTGCACGCGAACAATCCGCTCGTTGCCTTTCTCGACGCCAATAGCGAATACCTGCCCGATGCGCTGGCGATCGCGCAGGCGCATCTGGAGCAGCATCCGCTTGAGGCTGCGGTTCGTCTCGATATCGAATTCGCCGGATTTCCTGCGCAGATTGCCACTCATCCCGACTTCGCCCGCCACGCTGCCGTGCTGAGCAATACGGTGTCGAGCAGCCTCGTGATGCGGCGCAGCGTGTTTCTCGCGCTGGGCGGTTTTCCGATGGACGATGCCTTCCGGCGCTATGGCGGCGAAGACGGCGCGCTTTCATGGGTGCTCAGCGACCTGTTCGCGCAGCGGCGCCTTTCGGACGCGAAGCGCGTGCGCGTGTTCCATCACCCCGGGATACACGCGGAGCAATTTCTCTCGGTCCAGATGGGGTTCGCACAAGCCGACCCCGTCGCGGCGGCCGAAACCCTGCTCAGTTCGCGCGCCTACCTCGAGATGGCGCGCGCCACGCTGCGCCAGTTACGCGCGGTGAGCCTGAACGATAGCCCGGCCTGAGCGAGAGGCCTTCGGCGGCGCTGCATTCAAGCCGCCGCGCGGCTGTCATCGCGTTTTGCTACAATCACGCCTCGCCTTCGAGGAGCGTTGCGACGGATTTTCTCCAATCCGCCAGGCTCGAAGGTGCTCAATCCGGTTGACTTCGCCGAAACTTCGCCGAAGCAATCGCACTGAAAAACGGCGCTCACGTCTTTAATTTCTAGTCACTTTTAGAAAGGAGGGCGTGATGAACGCCGCAATTCCGCAAGATCAAGCCAACGATTTCATCGTCGCCGATATGTCGCTTGCCGCCTGGGGCCGCAAGGAACTCGATATCGCCGAAACCGAAATGCCGGGCCTCGTGCAAACCCGCGAAGAGTACAAGGCGCAGCAGCCGCTCAAGGGCGCGCGCATCGCAGGTTCCCTGCACATGACCATCCAGACGGGCGTGCTGATCGAAACGCTGACGGCGCTCGGCGCGGACGTGCGCTGGGCCTCGTGCAACATCTTCTCGACGCAAGACCACGCTGCCGCTGCGATCGCGGCTGGCGGCACGCCGGTGTTCGCATTCAAGGGCGAATCGCTCGACGAATACTGGGAATTCTCGCACCGCATCTTCGAATGGCCGAACGGCGAATTCGCCAACATGATTCTCGACGACGGCGGCGATGCGACCCTGCTGCTGATCCTCGGTTCGAAGGCTGAAAAGGACCGCTCGGTCATCGCCAAGCCGACCAACGAAGAGGAAGTCGCGCTCTACAAGTCGATCGAAAAGCACCTCGACATCGACCCGACGTGGTACTCGACGCGTCTCGCGCACATCAAGGGCGTGACCGAAGAAACCACCACGGGCGTGCACCGCCTGTACCAGATGGAGAAGGAAGGCCGTCTGCCGTTCCCGGCCATCAACGTCAACGACTCGGTCACGAAGTCGAAGTTCGACAATCTGTACGGCTGCCGCGAGTCGCTCGTCGACGGCATCAAGCGCGCCACCGACGTGATGATCGCGGGCAAGATCGCGGTCGTCGCAGGTTACGGCGACGTGGGCAAGGGCTGCGCGCAATCGCTGCGTGGTCTGGGCGCAACCGTGTGGGTCACGGAAATCGATCCGATCTGCGCACTGCAGGCCGCGATGGAAGGCTACCGCGTCGTGACGATGGAATACGCTGCCGACAAGGCCGACATCTTCGTGACGGCAACCGGCAACTTCCACGTGATCGGCCACGATCACATGAAGGCGATGCGCCACAACGCAATCGTCTGCAACATCGGCCACTTCGACTCGGAAATCGACGTCGCTTCCACGCGCCAGTACCAGTGGGACAACATCAAGCCGCAAGTCGACCACATCATCTTCCCGGACGGCAAGCGCGTGATCCTGCTGGCTGAAGGCCGCCTCGTGAACCTGGGCTGCGCAACGGGCCACCCGTCGTTCGTGATGTCGAACTCGTTCACGAACCAGACGCTCGCGCAGATCGAACTGTTCGTCGAAGGCAGCAAGTACGAGAACAAGGTCTACGTGCTGCCGAAGCACCTCGACGAAAAGGTCGCACGTCTGCACCTGGCTCGCATCGGCGCGAATCTCTCGGTGCTGTCCGACGAGCAGGCTTCGTACATCGGCGTCGACAAGAACGGTCCGTTCAAGCCGAACCACTACCGTTACTAAGCCAGGCCGCTGTTACAGCGCGACACACATGCGTTACAAGGTGGTCCGATTTTTTAAGCCACTTTTAAGCGACTAGCCTGATGCTTGGCGAACGCCCGCGCGCTATTTTTAACGTGCGCGGGCGCTCCGCACAACAACGAACGAAGCAAGAGGAATTACCCATGACCGTACTGCTCACCTGGCTTGTCAATGCGCTCGCGCTGCTGATCATCACGTGGCTCGTACCGTCGATCCACGTGCGCAGCTTCGGCACCGCGCTCATCGTCGCGCTCGTGCTCGGGCTCATCAACGCCGTGCTGCGCCCGGTGCTCATCGTCCTCACGCTGCCCGTGACCATCCTCACGCTCGGCCTGTTCATCCTCGTGGTGAACGCGCTGTGCTTCTGGCTGGCCGCATCGCTGCTCAAGGGCTTCGAGGTGTCGGGCTTCTGGTCGGCGTTCTTTGGCTCGATCCTCTACAGCATCGTCTCGTGGCTGTTGTCCGCGCTGATCTTCGGCAACCGCAGCCTCGGCTGACGCTCGCATGGCCGAAGCCGCGCGCTTCGGCCAGCTTTTCAAAGAAGCGATCATGAAACCGATCGAACTCTCATTCGAATTCTTCCCGCCGAAGACCGCGGAAGGCGTCGAGAAGCTGCGCGCCACGCGCGCGCAGTTGCTCCTGCACAAGCCGCGCTTCGTGTCGGTGACCTTTGGCGCGGGCGGCTCGACGCAGCAGGGCACGCTCGACACCGTCGTCGAAATCGCCAAGGAAGGCGTCGATGCGGCGCCGCACCTGTCGTGCATCGGCGCGACCCGCGACGGTCTGCGCGAGATCCTGCGCCAGTACCGTTCGCACGGCATCCGTCACATCGTGGCGCTACGCGGCGACCTGCCCTCGGGCATGGGCGAGATGGGCGAGCTGCGCTACGCGTCGGATCTCGTCGCCTTTATCCGCGAGGAAACCGGCGACGCGTTCCACATCGAAGTGGCCGGCTATCCCGAGTACCACCCGCAGGCGCGCTCGCCGCGTCACGACCTCGAAGCGTTCGCGCAGAAGGTGAAGGCGGGTGCCGATTCGGCGATCACGCAATACTTCTTCAACGCGGATGCGTATTTCCGCTTCGTCGAAGATGCGCACAAGCTCGGCGTCGACATCCCCATCGTGCCCGGCATCATGCCGATCACGAACTACTCGCAGCTCATGCGCTTCTCGGAAATGTGCGGCGCCGAAGTGCCGCGCTGGGTCGCGAAGCGTCTGGAAAGCTTCGGCGACGACCGCGAGTCGATTCGCGCGTTCGGTCTCGATGTGGTGTCGGACCTGTGCCGCCGCCTCGTCGATGCGGGCGCGCCGGGCCTGCACTTCTACACGCTCAACGCAGCGGGTGCGACCCAGGCGATCTGCCAGCGTCTTTCGCTCTGAATGCGGACGGCTTGCTGAAGCGCTTGCCGTCATGCAAACCGCGCGGTTCCGGATTTCCGGGCCACGCGGTTTTTTTTCGTCCGACGGCTAGTGCTTGATGAGAGTCAAGGTTGGACAAATGAGACGGTGCCGATAATCGAAAGTTATCTTTTCCCGTTCGCCTGATCGCGTTGCGTTTGTCTTGCGATGCAGGCCGCTCTCATGACGTTTCCTCCCGCTCCCGAATCCGCCGCCCAACCCGCGCCGCTCACCTTTGCGGATGCGCTCGCCGCCTGGCGAGCCGGCGCCTATGACGAGGCGCGCTCGCGCTGCGCGCAACTGCTCGAAGCGGGTCCGCCCAACGCCGATATCTTGCATCTGGCCGGCATTCTCGAACTCGACCGCGACAAGCTCGCCGCTCGTACGTTGATCGGGCGTGCAATCGCACTGCGCGAGGAGGCTCAGTTCCTCGTCAACCTTGCGCTCACCTATAACCGCGATGCGGAAAATGACCTCGCCATCGCCGCGCTCAATCGCGCGCTCGAACTGAAGCCCGATTTCACGCACGCGCTCAACAATCTCGCCAATCTCCACGACGCGCGCGGCGAGCGCGCGCACGCTGCCGCGCTGCTGGAGCGTGTCGTGCTGCTGGAGCCCGAATATGGCGTGGCGCACTACAACCTGGGCAGCCTGCTTTTCACGCTTGGCGATCTCGCGCGCGCCGAAGCCGCGCTGCGTCGCGCGATCGAGCTCGATCCTCAGCACGTCAACGCCTGGAACAACCTCGCCAACGTGCTGATCGCGGGCAATCGCAAACCCGAAGCCCAGTCCCTGCTGGAACATGCGCACACGCTCGCGCCGGATTCCGTCGATGTCCTCACCAATCTCGGCATCCTGCTGCGCAACGTGGGGCGTATCGACGAGGCGAAGGCCATGCTCGAGCGTGCACTCACGCTCGCCCCGGACAACGCGCCGGCGTGGAACAACTACGGCAACGTATTCGTCGAACTGGGCGATCCCGACGAAGCGCAGCGCGCGTTCGCGCGAGCGATCGAACTACGCCCGGATTTCGCCGATGCGTGGAGCAACTCCGGCAATGCGCTCAAGGCCGCGGGCAATATCGAGGCCGCGCTCGACGCCTACCGGCGCGCGCTGGCCTGCGACGCGGGCAACGAAGGCGCACACGCGAACCTCGTCTATGCCACGATGTTCGCCACCGACGACGGCATGGCGATACGCGCGGAAGCCGAGCGTTACGCGGCGCGCCACGACGCGCCGTCTCTCGCCGCGCCGGCGCTTCACGCGAACGTGCGCGATCCGTCGCGCCGGTTGCGCATCGGCTATGTCTCGCCCGACTTCCGCAATCATTGCCAGTCGCTCTTCACGCTGCCGGTGTTTGCGCAGCACGACCACGCGGCCTGCGAGATCGCCTGCTATTCGAGCGCACAGCCCGACGAGATCACGGCGCGCCTCGCCTCGATGGTTGATCTCTGGCGCGACGTGCGCGACTACGACGATGCGCGTCTCGCGCAGCAGATCCGCGATGACCGCATCGACATCCTCGTCGACCTGACCATGCACATGGCTCATGCGCGTCGCGCCGTGTTCGCGCGCCGCCCGGCGCCAGTGCAGATTGCGTGGCTCGCCTATCCGGGCACGACGGGCACGCCCGCAATCGGCTGGCGGATGACCGATCCGTGGCTCGATCCCGTTGGCGTGGCGGGCATCGACGCGCAGTACACCGAGCGGTCGGTGCGCTTGCCCGATAGCTTCTGGTGCTACGCGCCGCTCGAAGCGCCGCAAGACGTGAATCCACTCCCGGCGCTGTGCGCGGGCCATATCACCTTCGGCTGTCTGAACAATCCCTGCAAGCTCACCGACGCCACCTTCGCGCTGTGGTCGCGAGTGTTCGCGGCGCTGCCCGACTCACGACTCGTGCTGATGGCGCCATCCGGTGGCGCACGCGAGCGCATCCTCGAGCGGCTTGCGCTGCACGGCATCGCTGCCGAGCGCGTGCGCTTCGTGGGATTCCAGCCGCGCGAGGACTATTTGCGCACCTGGTCGCAGATCGACATCGCGCTCGACACCTTTCCCTACAACGGCCACACCACGAGCCTCGATGCCTTCTGGATGGGCGTGCCGGTGCCCACGCGCGTCGGCCGCTCGGCGGCCAGCCGCGCGGGGCTGTCGCTGCTCGCCAATCTCGGCTTGCCCGAGCTTGTCACGCGCAGCGACGCGCAATTTGCGAGCGTTGTCGTCGCGCTCGCACGCGACCTGCCGCGCCTCGCTGCGCTGCGGGCGGGCCTGCGCACGCGCATGCAGGGCTCGCCGCTGATGGATGCGAAGCGCTTCGCCCACAACCTTGAAGCGGCTTACCGGCTGATGTGGCGCGACTGGTGCGAGCGTGAGAGCGCATGACATAACGATGCGTTAAGGTCTGACGAGTCGATCTTCTCGCATGTTTTGCCGCGCACGGCTGGGGCTGGCGCAGCGCTTGCTGCTCGACGCGGACAGCGACGGGCAGCGGTTGCCGCGCAACAGCAGGCAAAAGGCCTCAAAAGACTGCAATCGGGCGAAGCCGCCGGAGTCAAGCCGCGCCGGAGCAGAAAAACTGCCACTGGAAGAAGGAGACAGCCGCAAGGAAGCATCCCGGAAGAACCACGAAAAGAGCATAAAAGCACACGAAAGACGGGCCGAAGCAAGCCTGTCAACCAGGCGTTTTCCACGAGAGACGGGGCTTTTTGGCTGGCTTGTGAGCGCGGCCCCGGCTCTTGTAAGATCGCGCTACGCTGGCTTCGGCCGGCATCGAACTGGAGGAAACATGAAAGAAA
>NZ_CAJMZK010000034.1:0-99461 GCF_905220265.1 Paraburkholderia sp. J67 | reverse complement strand
GTTGCCGGTTGCCGGTGACGACTAACAAGGTGATAGCTCGCGGGCGTACACGAATTATTGTCAGCGTAGAGTAGCCAGATCTCTTTACACGTAACGGGTACTCCGCCCTTCTCCGCCTGTAAGTGGCATGCAGTTTAGTGAAGAATCGCCGCAAGCTCCGGAACGGGCGAGTCCGGTTATAGGGCGCAAATCCGCGTTGCGACGGGTCGGCTCGATTTGCCTCCTGACAAGGTACTGCCCCACTGCCAGCAATCAAGGAGACTCAGCGGCGCGGCCCTGATGCCATGAAAACAGCGCTGTGACTCGCCCAATAAATTGAAGCGCGTTCCCGGAAATTCACGTCGCAATACGAACCCCGATCACGTGCAAGGCTGCTCAATACCGTGTGCACATCCAAAAGTTGTGCACGTGCAAAGTTTTTCCTTCGCCCTTAGCGCTCCAAAGAATTCCCGCACGTCTGTCCTGCCAGGTCAATAAAGCAAGATCCTGACATTCCTCATCACGCGCAATCAAAATGGCCGCGTAGCGGCATGAAGCCTCCGGTCGCTGGGCCACTACAACGTACGCGCGCCACCGGGTTGGCTTGCGCTAGAGATGCAGATTCGTCTGTCGTCATCACCCACAAAAGCATCAAACTGTGCGCACCGGCAAGTTTTCAGCATTGAAATGCGCTATGAGGGGCAAAACAATTCGCAATCATCGAATGTTCTGCTAGGATTCGACCGAATGATCGCGTTGTAGATATCGCGATCCGCTTGAACCCAAGAACTTTGCACGTGCACAGTTTTTCGCGGGCACAAAACTGTGCACGTGCAAAGTTCTTACTGACTACTTTAGGGGCAGCTTATGGCGTCGAAAAAGAATCCAACCCCGGCTGTTATCGTGCTGGTGACAAACCAAAAGGGCGGAAGCGGGAAGACCACAACCGCTATGAGCCTCGCGGCCGCTTTCCACGATGCCGGAAAGCGCGTCCTTCTGGTCGACTACGATCCGCAAAACACGCTGTTGGGTTGGTATGGGCAAGCCGACGAGGCTAGCCCGATCGAAGTCCCCTATCTGAATCTCGCGCAGCCTGGCATCGATATCAGCGACGAATTGGAGCGCCGCCAGTTTGATTTCGACTTTATCGTGATCGATGGCCGTCCAACCCTCGAAATCAGCATGAGCGCACTGCTACTGCTCAGCGATCTTGTGTTGGTGCCTCTTCAAGCGTCGCTGGCTGATCTTCACTCCACGCAGGGCATCGTCAAGGAAATTCGCGTCGCTCAGGACGAGCGCCCCGAGTTGAAGTTCTCCCTCTTACTCACGATGGTGTCGAACAAGCGCCTGCAATTGCAATTCACGAAGGACGCGATCAAGGAACTGGGCTATCCGCTCTGCAAGACGATGATCGCGCGCCGTGAACTGCATACGCACGCCTATGCTTTGGGCCAGACAATCTTCGCCAGTAAATCCGTTGGCTATCGCGCTGCGGCGGACGAAGCGCGCAAGCTTGCTGCCGAAGTTGAGAAACTCGCATCGTAAAGGAGGCGTTGATGGCATCGAACAAACTCAAACAGGCCTTCGGTCGGCAGCGTACGGTCGAAACCGTCAGCGAGCAGACCTCCGGATTGGCGCAGCTTCGGGATACTCCGTCCAAATTCGACCACGCACGCCGCGCTTTGGCTCACGCCTCGGTCGGCCCGGCTCCCGCTCCGGCCATCGAGTCATCGTTGCAAGTATCGGTTGGCGATTTAAGCGCCGCGAGTCCTGAATATCGGGAATGGTGCGGTGTTAATGCTTATCGCCCTGGTACGAACATTGAAATATCGCTGGGAAAGCTCAAGGCATCCCGCTACAACGCGCGACATTTCTATCTTTCCTCGCAACTTCAGGAATTGATCGCGAACATTGCGGAACATAAGCAACAACAGCCCATTCATGTAACCCCGGACTACGACAATCCCGGTTACTACTTCGTCACGGATGGTGGACGTCGCTGGCGCGCTCTGGAAGCACTGAAGAGTCAACACGTGATTGCGCTGGTAGTCGATGTGCCGCTGGGCGTACAGAGCTACAAGTTGTCGTACGACCTCAACGTCACGAAGCAGGATCAGACGCCGTTCGACGACGCGATCAAGTGGAAAGGCATGCTGGCAGACGGGACGTTCAAGAACGCGCGGGAGTTGGGGGAGGTTTTGGGCATCGCCGAGGGGCAGATTTCCAAGACGTTGTCCCTCGCCGAACTTCCCGAAGTCCTGCTTGAACTCATGGTTGCCATCCCCACCGAAGAGATGGGGCTGCGCAAAGCCTATGAGGTGGGTCGCTACTGGGACGTCAGCGGCCACGACGAGGCAGCCACCACGAAGCTGATCCAGAACATTGCGAGCGGTGACTACGCCATCAAACGTGTTCAGGCCGCGATTTCAGGCCTGAAGGCCACGTCGGCGGGGGGCAAGGCAAATTCACGCCCTGTCTTTAATCGTCGCGTGGATTTTCGCCTGCCGAATGGCAAGGATATCGGGAACCTCAAAACCTACGGGGAAGATCGACTCGATCTGCGTGTGTCCGGCCTCCCGATCGATGTTCGCGACAAACTTCAGGAGGCGATCCAGCAAGCGTTGCAGCGCTATGTTGCAGTGAAGCCGGGCGTCGACGAGCCGGAAGCGCAATGAGTTCAAACTCCAGCGTTTCACCTGGTGCCCGCAAACTCGCGCTGGGTCTGGCAACGATTGCTACCGGGGCCTCCATCGCGATTACCTGGCTTGCGGGCCAGGAGCGAGGCGGCACGCTCGCCGAGCAGCTAATCTGGGTGGCCGTAGGACTGTCGCTGCTGTTGGGCGCGCATTTGATCCCGGCGATGGCTCGCGGCGCGCGGCGCGGGACTCGCGTTGTCGCTTTCTTCTTGTGGGCTGCCGCGATGGCGTCGACGGGCTACACGCACGGCACGTTCTTCCTGTCGGCACAGCAGCATGCCGGTGACCTGAGGGCAGGGCAGGTGAGCGTCCCGGGCGCCGCGCCCGCAGACCCGGCTACCAGCGATGCCGTCACGACACTTCTGCGTCAGCAGGCGAGAGTCGAGGGCGCATTGAACCAGTCGACACTGGCCAGGTGTCACGATGATTGCCGCGCGTTGGAGGTGCGTCGCCGAACGCTGCGCAGTCAGCTCGATTCCATCAAAGGGCAACTCGACGAAGCGCGACGCGTTGAGAAAAATTACGATCGAACCGTCGCCGAGCGCGCGCACGCAATGGCTCGTCAGGACTCTCAACGCGACGATCCGGTCTCGACGAAGCTGTCGAACTGGCTGAGCGTACCCACGGCGACGATCAATCTCGCCATCGCGATCTTTTTCGGCTGGCTTCTCGAAAGCATTGCCTGCTTTTCGTGGTACGTCGCCCTGTCGCGACCGAAACGTGATCAGGTCACGGCGGAAAGTCGCGATCCTGAGACGCAACGCGATTCCATCGAAGCAGAACGTCCAGCGCCAACGACCTTCGCCATGATCCGCGACGTGTCCCAACCGGCAGCCAACGACCCGGAAGCATGCGCGAAAGTGTCGGCAGTCGACGCTGCTCACGGCGTGACGCCATCGGCGCCAGCAACCAGCAGCAGCAGCGAAGCGCGAACCGTGTGGACCGAAAAGGAACAGGAAGATCTGCTCAGGGATGCCCTGGAGTCCGGCACTGCAACGAACTCGATTTCGGAGATTGTGAGGCTGCTTGGTTGCAGCGAGGGCAGGGCGCTTACCCTGCGTCGTCAAATCGCCGCGACGAACCCGCAGCTCTTGCTGGCAAATCGCCAGGTCGTGGGTCAATAAAGCGCTTACGGGAAGCCGGCTCGAAGAGGCCGACGCGCGACGCAGTGACGAATGGCCGACACCCTCTCGGCCGATTCATCACGCCCGTCGCAAGAACTACTTCACGCCGGACGCGGCGCTGGTCAGGAGGAAATTCAACAGATCGCGATCCGTTGGCTTTCCCCACACCTGTTCGGCAAGCCAGGTGAAGAATGCCGCTTCGGCAGCTTTCTTCGGCTTCTTGGCGGTCGATAGCTTCAACGGCGCGGCCGGCTGTTGCTCGTTGTAACGGGCGACATAGGCAGTTTGCTCGTCCGCGTCGAGCTCATTGAAATAGCCCTTCGCCTCGCCGGCCCGATATGCCTGCAATTTCGCGAGCAATTGGTCTTCGGCCTGCTCCTGGCGCGTTTCGGTGGCCACCACCTTGCGCGTTGCTGCGCCTTTGGGCTCCTCGATCTGCCAGCCGCCCAACAAGGCCTTCCTGAAGTACGCCCCCACATTCTCAACCGGTTGCGCATTCTTTTTACCTAACCGTTGTTCGGTGTAGGTGAGCGCTTTCTGGATTGCGTCTGCTCCGTGATCGGCAAGCAGCTTGCGCGCTTCGGTGAGCGGAACGTCGAACCTGGTCACCGCACCAAGCAAATCCAGATCGTCTTCCTGAAGCACCTCCGGCTTGGCCTTCCCGCTAATTGTGAACTGCACTTCGGCGATGGTTCGGCCGACCTTGAACTCTTGCAGTTCAACCTCGTGATCGGCAATGCGGTTGATTTCCTCAAGGGCAGGCAGCAACACGCGACTCTTGAAGGTTTTGTACTGCGCATACGAGCCACGCTTCCAGTCCATGCCTAACAGCAGGTCCCGCAGCGTATCGACGCCCAGCCGGGGCGTGCGACCGACCCCTTCGTACCGCACGACGTTCTCCCAGAGGGTGAGCGAGTGACCCCGCTTGAACTCGCGGGCAATACGCATATCGATACTGGCGTAGATCCGCGGGTTCATAAGAATCTCGCGGATGTTCTCGGAAAACTGATATTTCAGGATTGACCCGGACAGCTTGGCGCCGGCCACCAGACCGCTGGCGTTCCATTCGGGTTTGCCGGAAAGATGGTCCCAGTTGACGACGAAGCCGACCAGCGAGTTGATCGTCGCCTTCACATAGTCGCGGTTCTTGGTGTTCAAGCCGACGTCAGAGATGAGGTCCCCGACCGTGTACTCGAACCATACGCGTTCACCTTCCTTGTTCTGCTCGATCGCGTTTTTGATGAGCGCATTGAACATCTTCGCCTGCTGCAACGAAATCGGACCGGCCTGCGGTGCGATATGGACAGCGGGGACAGCCTTCCGGAAAGGCTCCGGTAACTCGGGGATCTGAAACAGGGCGATCTGAGTCGGGTCGGTTTTTGTCTCGTTCTTCTTCGGCACAGTAGCGTCAGGTCGGAAGGGCAATTTAGGGTAACGATACACTGTACCGCGTTCACCTTCAAGCCTGCTTCCACGCGCTCACAGGTACCGTATGGATCGAACCATACGCGTTCACCTAAGGCACCAGAAGCGTTCACCTGAAAAATATCTTATAAAAATCATGCATTTATTTGTGAGTGAGTGCACACACCACAAGCGATATCGAACCATAGACATTCACCCTCAGGTCGAATCTCCCCCAGGAATTGGGTGAATTTGAGCAGGCAGAGAACCATAGCCGTTCACCTAAGCCTCAATTGACCATCGTTTGCGCAAAAACGGCCGGGAGAGAACCATAGGTGTTTACCATTCGCCTCGGCAACGCCTCAAACGAACCATACGCATTCACCTGTTGAACCATAGGCGTTACCCTTTCGCTCATCTCCGGAGCCTTCTTCATCACGTATGTCTATAAATTTATTATTTATAGTCAGTAGCTTGCACGAGATATCGAAGGTAAATTCCAGGTGTATCCACGAGAAACCCGGAACCATAGGCTTTCACCATAAAACGGTCGGGCCGCGCGCCTGGTGCGATGCCAGGCTTGGTAAGAAGGCCCGCCGAACCATAGCGATTCGCCTTTGACCCATGTGCGTTGACGTGTCGAACCATAGTTGTTCCCCATGAAAACCATGTTCGTTAACCTATCGAACCATCAACATTCACCTGACGAACCATAGGCGTTGACCTGTATCCGCTGTAACCCATACCTGGTAAGGGATTCATCTGCGTAAACTATTAAAGGGTGTAAACGTGTTAACTGAAAACACGTAAACTGTCCCCAGTTTCGAGAGAGCTAACACGGCCTGAAAACCATAGACGTTCACCTTGGCCGCTGTTCATCTGGATTCTTCTGTCCCGAACCATAGCCATTCCCCTTTGATCGGGAATGGAAGCGCCGGGGCAACTCAACTGGCGCAGCGATCCACCGACCGCGACCAGACCTTCTGATCCTCTCCGTGCCCACCAGGCTCGCGAAGATCGGTTTCCCCACCGACGAGAAGCGGACCTTCGATCAGCCAACGGCGAATTGCGTCCTGTGGGCGGTCTACACCGACACGAGACTATAGGCGCACATGCCCTTGCCCGTTAGCGGGCCTTGAACCCGGTTCGTGCATCTTCGCCAGATAGACCCGTCCAAGGCAGACGCGCGATCGGCAATGCCGTAGACCGCCGCGCGATACTTGTAGCGTCCTTGATGCATCGCCCCGAAGTGCCAGGCACGTCGGGTGCCGTTCTCATGGTCCAGGGTCCACGATCCCCAGGAGTCTTCCGACTGTCCGCGCTCAACGGTGATGCAGATCTTTTCCAGGCAGATCAAATCCCGCCGTGATCCATCTAAAGGCACCAGGACTGTGCGCTGCCCGGACACCTGGCGGGCGCCCTCCGCAATCTGTCGTATTGAGGAAATAGGGAAGCGGGGAGTTGGGGAGTCCGCGTGATAAGGATAGAAGCCGTTCGCGCAGCTGTCGGCAGACGCGCCCAACACGAATTACCCGGCAGTTGGGCCGGGAGTGTGTACGGCGTTGGGTCGCTCGCGCGACTCAGGCGCAGTAACGCCAGACAACACCCATGCCGGAGCATACGATGATCAAGCTATCGCGCTTTGGTCGGATGGTACTAAGGCGGCATCAGTGGCGATTACCCACGGGTAACCAGCAGGCGGTCAACGCGGAAGCAGCCGCATGAGGTGAGCGGCGAAGAGCACAAGCATGCGCAGGGATTGGGTCCGCGTAGCACATCAACAAGGCATCGCAACGGAAAGAACACGGCAGCAATACAGAACGGGAGAACGGTCGTGCGTGGCCACGGGTTCACACCCACGGTATCGGAAGCGCTGATTCGTCTACTTGCCGACCACGTATCGAACGTGCACGGCTAAACGCGTATCGGCGACCCTCGGTGCCTGAATAGGCAAGCCGTTGCCGACATCGAGAATTGTGCTGCTTGATTTACCTTCTAATACGCCCGCGTTTTGAACCGCGCTTCAAGATTCCGTGGGCAACTACGCGCCAACTTTCGCCAATCTTGTTCCGGCAAACGGATCATTACGCCAGTCGACGCCTGAACGGACCTCCGGCGCTTGCGGGACCGCGTCAATCGCGAAGTGTTCAATCGACTGACCAGCGCTGGTGGCCTGAAGCACCCATTGAGGTGGTGCGCCTTTGCCGTCCCACGTGTTGCCGAAAGCATCCCGAAATCGCACTGAACGCAAGCGGGACTGGTCGGCCGCAATGGAAGCGGCGACATCTTCCGGCTTGATGCCGAATTCGGCCATACGCCTGCGCAGATAGGCCACGATGCTTTCGCGTTTTCTTTCGTCCATACGAATGTACTCGCTCATCAAATGATTAGTGAGCTGGTGTTTGCAAAGTGCGTGTCGCCAGGATAACACGTTGGCCGATGCCCTTTACGTTGTATGCCTACGATAGAGCATAAGTCGGTCGAACTTTGCGCGGTTCATAACAAGAGCAAGTCTGGAATTCTGGTGCTTAGTGGGCTTCAGGTCGTGGCGCCGGCATCCGGCAAACGCGCATCGGATAAAGAAGTTTTGCAAAATATTTCGACGATCGCCATCCGGGCAGACGAGCATCGCTAACGAATACCGGCTTTGGAAAAAAGAATAGTGAATGCATTCGGAGTATTTGCACTCCGGCTTTTAGCATCCGGTACGCGCAGTGTGGCATAGTGCGAGCATTCGATGTCCGTTCACAAAAGGGAAGGCAATGGCGACGCTACAAAACATTCAAGCCAAAATCGCAAAGCTCGAAGCGCAAGCAAAGGCAGTGACGCAAAAACAATCTTCAGGCGCACTCGAAAAGATTCGTAATCTGATGCAAAAGCATGGTGTGAGCATCGCCGATATCGAATCGTTCGTCGCGCACGGAACGCGTGGACGCAAGGTCGGCAGCACTGTCGCGACGAAGTCGCAAGCGGGCGCTGCAAAATACCGCGATCCGAAGTCAGGCGCTACCTGGACGGGGCATGGACGTGCGCCGGCCTGGATTGCGAAAGCGAAGGACCGTAACCGTTTCCTGATTGATGCTGCGACTGCAATCGCAGCTGTTGCGCCCGTCAAGGCTGCTGCAAAAGCCGGTAATTACGTACGCGGCCCGCAGCCGGCAAAATACCAGGACCCGAAGTCGGGTGCCACCTGGAGCGGTCGGGGTCGTGCGCCGGCCTGGATCGCTGGCGCGAAGGATCTGACGAAGTTCCTTATTGGCGAAGCCGGTGCGGCGGCAGAGGCGAAGCCCAAAGCGGCATCGAAGTCGGTGGCGGGCCGTAAAGCGACGTCCGCGAAAGCCGCTTCGTTGAAATCAACGGCTGCCAAGGGCGCCACGAAGACGGCGGCGTCAAAGACGGTCGAAGTCGAAAAGAAAACGACGGTAAAGAAAGTCACGGCGAAAAAAGCAGTCGCCAAAAAAGCGGCGGCGAAGAAGCCCGCTGCCAAGGCTGAGCAAGCCGTGAAGAAGGTTACTGCGACCAAGGGTCCGGCTCCGCGGAAGGTGGCAAAGAAGGCGCCCGCGAAGGCCGCGTTGCCCGTAGTCGCTGATCAGGTCGTCGATACCCAGACCGCAACCGCAGAAGTCGCAGAACAAACCGCTGTGACCGCCTGAGGTCGTTCAAGAGCGCAAACTGATGTCGCGCTTCAAAAGCCCACTGTGCTGATAAGGCCAGTGGGCTTTTTCGTTGGCGCAAGGAAGGCAACACAGCGGGCCGCCCAAAAGGCAGCCCGCTGTGAGCCTCGCCAGCCTCCGTTCGCTTTTAGTTTCCGAGTATGGCGGCGACCTGCGTAGCCGTCGCTTTGGCCGACTGCGGATTTTGCCCTGTCACGAGTCGTCCATCGGTCACGACTTTGGACACAAACGGGATGAGTGCCTTTTCGTAGCGCGCGCCGCGGCGGATCATCTCTTCCTCTGCGTTATACGGCACCTTTTTGGCGACGCCAGCCAGCACCTCCTCAACCCACGAATAACCCGTCAAGCGACGTCCTGCTACGAGGAGGTTGCCGTCCGATAACTTTGTATTGAGCAATCCGCAGTAGCCGTGACAAACCGACGAGACGATCCCGTCACGCTCGTAAATGTCGCGCGTAATCCGCTGCAAGGCGACATCGTTGGGAAAGTCCCACATCACCGCGTGGCCACCGGTGTAGTAGATGGCGTCGAAGTCGGCCGGGTCGATTTCGTCAGGCGCGGCGGTGTGCGCCAGTAACTGCTGGCGAGCGCTGTCCTCTAGCCATTCCTTGACCGATGCATCGGCAAGCGGCCATTTGAGCGAGCGGGGCTCAAGTGGTGACAAACCGCCCTTCGGACTCACGAGCTGCTGCTCGTATCCCTTCTGCGCAAAGATATGCCACGCATGCGTCAGCTCGGACAGCCACAGACCCGTCGGTTCCGACTGATCGGCGTAATGGGCGACATTGCTGACGACAAGGAGTATCCGTCTGGTCATGGTGAGTCATCTCCCGGTATCCACCGCGGGCAGATTCACGGTGCAGACTGCACGATAACTTTCAAGCTAACTCGAGGGTCAAGGTTTTTCTGACGAGGGGCGAGTGACGCCGGCTTCGGTCTGCACGAGCCCGTCGAGCAGGGTTGTCAACGCATCTTCTATTGCGTTGTCGCCAACCTTTTCCGGCACCAGGCGACCGTCAATCGACAGCATCGTCAGCCCGTGCAGATGCGCCCAGCAAGCGGTCGCCTGCCCAAGCGCGGGTCGCGAGCGGATGGTGCCATCGCGCTGGCCCAGCTCGAGGACGCTCACCACGAGCAGAAAAGGCGCCTGCGTGCGCGGATCGGTATGGATGTCGGTGGGTTCACCGGCGTCCGTATTGAACATCAGCCTGTAGAGACTGGGATTGCGTTCTCCGAATCCGAGGTAGGCATACGCCAGCGAGCGCAATTGCGCGGGCACGCTGTTGCTTGCGTCAACCTCGGCATCCAGGACGTCCCGCAAACGGTCGAAGCCAAGCAGCGCGAGTTCATGCAGCAACGAAGCCTTGTCCGGGAAGTGACGGTAGGGCGCGGAATGGCTCACCTCCGCACGCCGGGCGATCTCGCGCAACGTGAATTGCCAGCCGCGCTGCTGCTCCAGCATGAGCAACGCTGTGTCGATGATCGCGCGCCGCAGATCGCCGTGGTGATATTGCCTCTGTTGATCGTCGTCGGTCGGCATCGGAAACTGATTCAATGTTGACAGGGAACACATTATCGAACTATCCTCGATCGCCATCAAGTTGACAGTGTCCACATTGAATCGTCTGGAGAATTTCGATGAATGCGATTGCGGAACCGATCCTTACCCGCCGTCTGGAAGCGTTGCTCGATCAACAGCGAACGGCGTTCCTCAGCCAGCCCGCGCCGGATCTCGCGAAACGCAGGCGGCAACTGGCGCGACTGCGCAGCGCCGTGCTCGCGTATCGCGACGAAATAGAGACGGCGATCAGCGCCGATTTCGGGAACCGTTCACGACACGAAACCGGCATCATGGAACTGGCCGGGATCATCCAGGCGATCGACTATCTGTCGCGCAGGCTGCCGCGTTACATGAAGCGTGAGCGCCGTCACGTGGGCCTGGTCTATCGAACCGGCCAGGCGTACGTGGAATATCAGCCGAAGGGCGTCATCGGCGTCATGGCGCCCTGGAACTATCCTGTCTCCCTGACCATGATTCCGCTCGCGACGGCTATTGCAGCCGGGAACCGGGTGTTGCTGAAGCCGTCGGAACTGACGCCGCGAACCAGCGACGTGATCAGCCGCCTGGTGACCGAGATCTTTGCGGCTGAAGAGGTCGCGGTCGTGCTCGGCGGCCCGGAGATCGGCGCCGAATTCAGTCGCCTTCCTTTTGACCATCTGCTGTTCACCGGCAGCACGCAGGTCGGCAGGAAGGTCATGAAAGCGGCGAGCGATCATCTCGTCCCCTTGACGCTGGAGCTGGGCGGAAAGAGCCCGGTGATCGTCTCCCGAGGTCAGGTCAACGAGCAGACCTTGAACAGCATCGTGTTCGGCAAGCTGTCCAACGGCGGCCAGACCTGCGTGGCGCCCGACTACGCGCTGGTACACGAGGACGACCGCGACCGATTCGTTCAGGCCTGGCTGGAAACGGTGGCCCGCTTTTATCCCGATGGACCGACGAGCGACGATTACACATCAATCGTGAGCGACGGACATCACGCGCGGCTGCTGGCGCTCGTCGACGATGCCAGACAGAAGGGCGCAACGGTGATTGAGGCGGGTTTGAATCCTGAACGGTCAACCACCCGCGTCCGGACGATGCCGCCGACGCTTCTCACCGACGTGAGCGACCAGATGACGGTCATGCAGGAGGAAATTTTCGGGCCGATTCTCCCGGTGCGCACCTATCGCACGATCGATGAAGTCATCGGCTACGTGAACGCCCGGGCGCGCCCGCTCGCGCTGTACTACTTCGGCTCGGATACCAACGAGCGTGACGCCCTGTTGCAGCGGACCACGTCGGGCAATGTCGGCGTGAACAACACGATCCTGCACGTCGCCCAGGACGATCTTCCGTTCGGCGGGATCGGTCCAAGCGGAATGGGCGCCTATCATGGCATCGAGGGATTTCGGGCGATGAGCCACGCTAAAGGCGTGTTTATCCAGGGGCGCTGGAGCCTGGCACGGTTGCTCCACGCACCGTTCGGAAAGCTGGCTGACTTTGCACTCAGGATGACCTTGGGAAGGCCGCGCAAGTAACCCTAAGGCAGACCGGTCAAGTTGGGGTTTTAGGCGCGGCGAGGGTTTCGGGTGGGCAGGTGAGCAAATGCATCGTCGAAAAAACTGCAGTGCGATCCCGAATGTTTGTGCAGGCTACCCACGGTTCACCCGGATGCAATGGGTTAGCAGGGGTAGCCATTGATCGGCTGGACGTGGCGACTGGTTCACGAAGATGGACCCGGGAGAGCGCCAATAACCTGCTTGACGAGCCGGTCCGCGCCATCGATGTCGAAGTGCGGGGTTTGCGCATTGCCGAGTCGCACGATGACCAATTGCTTCGATGGCACGACGATGATGTACTGGCCAAGATTGCCGAGCGCATAAAACGTATCGGCGGGGGCATCGGGCATCAGCGGCATGCCATCCGGGTGCCCGTCGCCAGTGCCGCTGTGGCGATTTGTCCACCAACCCGCGCCATAGTTGGTCGCAAGCGTTGGTGTCGTCGACCAGCGGACCCAGTCCTCAGGCAGGATTCGCTGACCGTTGGGCGTAACACCGTCGTTCAAATACAGCTCGCCAAAGCGTCCCCAGTCGCGGGCTGACGCGAGCATATAGTGCGCGCCGATCGGCGTACCGGTCGCATCCATTTCCATCGTCGCATGCCGCATGCCAAGAGGCGCGAACAACGCGTCGTGGGCAAAGCGTTGCACATCGACCGCATCGCCGCCAACGGCGTCGCGCACCATGCGTGCGACGAGATGAACGCTCGCGCTGCTATAAGCCCAGCGCTGACCCGGCGCGGCGATGACGCGCGCACGTCGCGCGGCCGCGGCCATGTCGCGCGTCTGCACATACATCACCCTGTTCGACGGATCGAATCCACTGCCGGTCTCGTCAATATCAAGGCCACTCGTCATCCGCATGAAGTCCGAGAGCGGGATTGCCTCGTTCGAACCGTTGTCGAGTTGTACGGGGGTATCGACACTCAGCTTGCCTTCGCGGACGAGCACGCCAACGAGGGCGTTCGTGACGGACTTGCTGATTGAGAAACCGAGTATTGGCGTATCGGGACCGTAACCAGGCGCGTATCGCTCCGCGATCAGGCTGCCTTTGTACAAAACGACAACCGCCTTCGTCCGGCGCGGCGCCGTGGAAGGTTCTTCGGCAAACTCATCGTCAAGCGCACGGGACAGCGTGGAGGATGTATCGAGTGCGAGTGGCAGAGAAACCCGAGGAATGGGAGGCAGGAGTTGCGGCGACTCGAGCGAGGCCGCGTCGTCATCGTCGATGATGGTGCAGCCCCACGTCCCGCGATAGACCGCGCGGCTGGTAAACGCGCCCGCGAGGCTCGCGCTGACTTCCCGCTGGGAGCGATCCACCTTATAGCGAATTAGCGGCGCCACCAGGTCGAGGCCCGGGCGCGAAGCGATCGTCTCGGCAAAAATCGTGTCGGGCGCTTGCCCGCTCACAAACGTTTCCGAGCAGAGGTCGTGCGCGGTAGTCCCCGTCGCGACACGAGCCGCATAGTCCGGACGTACCGCCGTGCAGCCACCGAACGACAGTGCGAGCAGAACGGAGAAGAACCATAGACGTTGTCGTTTCATGGCTGGTTCACCACAGGCTGACGGAATTGGCGAGGCGTCAAGTATTCACTAACCTGATGACCGTCGTGCGGATGACGGGCGTCGCCCGGGGGCGCCTGACCGATGGCTCAACCCGCCTGCACCGCCTCCGCGTCGGCCGGCGACGCGGTGAGGACCGTCGACACCGTTTCGATGAACCGGTCGGCCGACACGGGCCGACCCAACAAGAACCCCTGCAAAGTATCGCAACCCAGGCGGGTCAGGAAATTCTGCTGGTCCGACGTTTCCACCCCTTCGGCGACAATGCTCAGGTTGAGTGTCTGGCCCAACGCCACAATCGCCGACACGATCGCGGCATCTTCCGTATCGTTCGCCAGGTCGCGAACGAAGCCACGGTCGATCTTGAGTTCGGTGGCCGGCAGCCGTTTCAGATAAAGCAGGCTCGAATAGCCGGTGCCGAAATCATCGATCGCGATCCTGACGCCCATCTCGTGGAGCTGCAGCAGGATCGCGAGACTCGCCTCGACATCGCGCATCGCGGTCGACTCGGTGATTTCCAGCGTCAGGCAGCGCGGCTCCAGGTCGTGGCGCGCAAGCGTGTCCCGCACCGTCTGGATCAGGTTCGCATGGCTGAACTGGAGCGGCGAAAGGTTAACGGCTATGGTCCAGCTGGTGTGTCCGGCATCGCGCCACTCGCGCATCTGCCGGCACGCCTCGTCCAATACCCACTCGCCGATCGGGACGATGAGCCCGGTCTTTTCCGCTATCGGAATGAACTGGTCCGGCGAAATCAGGCCGCGCACCGGATGTTGCCAGCGAAGCAGAGCTTCGGCCCCGACGACGGGCCCAGCCGGCGCATCGAATTTCGGCTGGTAATGCAGAATCAGTTGCCGCTGCGCGATCGCCGAATGCAGATCCTGCACGAGCTGCAACTGCTCGTGCACATTGGCGTTCATCGGTGTTTCGAAGAAGCAGTAGGTGTCGCGCCCCATCGCCTTGGCGTGATACATCGCGACATCGGCGTTGGTCAACAATTCGTGTTGATGCGCGCCATTGCCGGGATAAATGGCAATGCCGATGCTGGTCGAAACACGCAGCTCATGACCCGCGACCGTGACGGGCTGCTGGATCAAGCCCAGCAGTTTGTCGGCGAGTGTGGCCGCATCCGCGGGGTCGCCGATGCCGGCCAGCAGGACGAATTCGTCGCCGCCGACGCGCGCGATCGTGTCCTCGCCGCGCACATTGGAGCGGATACGCTCGGCCACTTCGGTCAGCAACATATCGCCAATGTGATGGCCGAATGCGTCATTCACCGCCTTGAAGCCGTCCAGGTCGAGGAACATCAGCGCGAACCGGCTGTTGTTGCGATCGGCGGCCTGCATCGCCTGCCCGAGCCGGTCTTTCAGCAGGGCGCGGTTCGGCAGTTTGGTGAGGCTATCGTGCAGCGCCAGATAGGTCAGCTCCTCGTTGGCCTCGGCGAGCGAGCTCGCCAGCACCGACGTGCGCGCCTCCATGCGCAGGTCCAGCACGGAGATGATCAGCGCGATCGCGAGCACGGCCAGCGTGACGATGATGATCACCACGGCCAGCCAGTCGGCGTTCACGCCAGTGCGGGCCGCGCCGCAAATGCTGCCCAGCGGGAATTGCGCCGCGGCCATCCCCGTGTAGTGCATGCCGACGATCGCCGCGCCCATCACCACCGCTGCGCCCGCCCGGAAAAGCCGCACGTGGGCCGACTGTCGGCGCAGGTGAAAGGCGATCCACAATGCTGCCCCCGAGGCGACCACCGCAATGGCCAGCGACAAGTCAAAGAGGCGCGGCTCGTACTGAATCCCGGGCGTCATGCGCATCGCGGCCATGCCGGTGTAGTGCATGCCCGCGATGGCCGGTCCCATGAGTAGCGCCCCGATAGCCAGGCGTGACCACGGCAGCGTCTGCTGGCTGACCAGCCAGAGCGCAAACGCCGACGAAGCGATCGCGATCAGCAGCGACAGAGCGGTGATCGTCGGGTCATAGCCGACCGGCACGGGCAGGCTGAATGCCAGCATACCGATGAAGTGCATCGACCAGATTCCGAGCCCCATCGCACAGGCGCCGCCGGCAAGCCACCAGTGGGCGGCACGCCCTTGTGCCGTGGAGATGCGCCCGGCCATGTCGAGCGCGGTGTACGAAGCCAGTATGGCAACCAGGAACGAGCACAGAACGAGTGACAGATTGTAGGTGCTGGTCAGCATCGACTATTCCTTGTTTGGTTCCTCCGATTGCCCCTGATGTTGATGGACCGGCGGACTTACGAGTCTGGAAGGGCGACTATTGGATTAGCCGCAGAATTAGCTATCGTGATAACGGCATCATTGCGCATAACTTGATGCCTGGAGAAGGCAGAACGGCAAGTCGCCGATCAATCAGGGCGCGTGAAGTTATCGCCCCGGTCTGCCGTTATCACGTAAAGGGAATCCACCTCCCGTTTCGCCCGAGCTTGTGCGCTGACCGTCCGCAGCCGGGCAGTCGAAACGTTTTCGCAACTCGATTCCGCCACGCAGTACAACGCCGCGTTAGTGGAGGAAAGCGCCGCCGCCGGTAGCGTTGCCGATCAGGCCGACCGGCTGCACCGGGTCGTGCGGCATTTCTCGCTGGAAGAGAGTCAGGCTCCGGTCGGGCGATCAGAACATATGGCGAATGCCGACGTTGCCTCCCACGGTGGTGCCGCGCGTGCCGTAGAGCGCGCTATTCGCGGACGCGCCGTCGACGTCGAGCCCCGTCGTCATCGCGCCGTGATTGTTGACCACGCCGACCTGCGCGTAGAGCGTGGTTCGGCGCGAGAGCAGATAGCTCGCACCGACGGCCGCGAGAATCGAATGATTGCCGGTATCGTGGCGATCGCTTGTCAGCCACGCGCCGCCGTTCACATCGAGTTGCGGTAGCACGAAGTAGTCGAGGCCACCGCCATAGACGTTGTTGCTGAAACCGCCGGCGACCTTGTAGCTCGCGAACGAAGCCTTTGCGGTGAGCGAGCCGATCTTGTACGACGCGCCCAGAGTGCGGCCTGTGAACGGCACGGTGGTAGGCAGCGGCGTGGTCACCGTACCTGAACCGTTGCCGTCGTAAAAAGCGCCCTCAACGGCCAGCGTGCCGTTGTCGTAGCGCAGGCTGAGCGAATACTGGCGGCCAGCCTGAAAATTCCCGGCTTCTCCCCCCAATGCGATCATCGCCCGCCCCTGAAAGCCAGCGAGAACCGGCGATGTCCAACTGAGCGCGTTGGCATTGAAAACTCCGGTACCCACCACATTGTCCAGATACGTCACGAGGCTGCTGCCGAATTGCGAGCAGCCGCGCGGATCGAGATCGTAGAGGGCGAGAAAGAAGGGGGAATACTGAAGACCCGCTTTCACTTCGCCGAAACTACCGTGCAGCGCCAGCCAGGCCTGACGTCCAAACAGATTGCCGTTGGAATTGTTGTAGCCGCCGTTGGCAATGTTCACGCCATTTTCCAGCTTGAATTCGGCGACGAGGCCGCCGCCCAGATCCTCTTTGCCGGTCAATCCGAACATCGAGGGCGACAGGCCACTGTCGGTGAGCGAAACTCGCGTACCGTCATTTGCGCCGCTGGCGCTGTCGCGCGTGCGGCTTGTCACGAGCACGCTGGCATCGACGATGCCGTAGAGCGTGACACTGCTCTGCGCATGGGCGAGACCTGCGGCACAAAAGAGCGCGCAACCACCCACGGCGGCGCGCACTGAACGATATCCTGCATGCAGCATATTTTCGTCTCCTGGCCGGGTGCACGAACGTTGGCGTTTCAGACACCCGGCTAAAAATCTCCAGATAGTTTTATATTTCGGACTGCGATGAATTTGAGTAGTCGAATCTCCTCGCTAATCTCTGTTGACGGTGTGAATTAGCGCTTGAGCAGGTCGAGCGCGACGTCGACGATCATGTCTTCCTGACCGCCCACCATGCGGCGGCGGCCCAGTTCGACCAGCACATCCACGGTACGCAGGCCATACTTGTGCGCCGCCGCCTCGCTGTGCCTCAGGAAGCTCGAATAAACACCCGCATAGCCCAGCGCGAGCGTTTCGCGGTCGACGCGCACCGGCCGGTCCTGAAGCGGGCGCACGAGGTCGTCGGCGGCATCCATCAGCGCATAGAGATCGCAGCCGTGGGTCCAGCCCATCCGCTCGGCCGCCGCAACGAATACCTCCAGCGGCGCATTGCCGGCGCCTGCGCCCATGCCCGCGAGGCTGGCATCGATGCGGTCGCAACCTTCCTCGACAGCGGCGATGCTATTGGCGACACCAAGGCTCAGATTGTGGTGCGCGTGCATGCCCGTCTGCGTTGCCGGATCGAGCACGTCCTTGAAGGCGCGAAAGCGCTCGCGCACGTCGCTCATCGTGAGCGCGCCGCCCGAATCGACCACATAGCAGCAGGTCGCGCCGTTTTTTTCCATCAGTTTGGCCTGCTCCGCCAGTTTCTGCGGCGTGGTCATGTGGCTCATCATCAGGAAGCCGACCGCTTCCATGCCGAGCGTGCGCGCGTAGTCGATGTGTTGCAGGGCGATGTCGGCTTCGGTGCAATGCGTCGCGACTCGCACGATGCGCGCACCGGCCTCGTAGGCGGCCTTGAGATCATGCATGGTGCCGATACCGGGGATCAGCAGCGTCGCGATCTTCGCGCGGCGAACCACGCTCGCGACGGCTTCGATCCATTCGACGTCCGAGTGAGCGCCGAAACCGTAGTTGAAGCTGCCGCCCTGCAAGCCGTCGCCGTGGGCCACTTCGATGGAGTCCACGCCTGCGGCATCGAGCGCGGCGGCGATATTCCTCGCCTGTTCGACGGTGTATTGATGGCGGATGGCGTGGCTGCCATCGCGCAGCGTCACATCGGAGAGATAGAGTGGGGTCTCGCGTTTCATGCTTGTGCCTTTCGTCGTCATTCGCCTGCTGCGACGCCGGCTAGCGTTGCGGCCAGCCGGTCTGCCGTCGCGAGCGCGGCGCTCGTCATGATGTCCAGATTGCCCGCATAAGCGGGAAGGTAGTGTGCAGCCCCTTCGACTTCGAGAAACACCGAGGTCTTCAAGCCGCTGACCTTTCCCACACCGGGTATGCGTAGCGGCGTGCTGGCTGGAATGCGGTCGAACTGCACCTTCTGTTTCAGCCGATAACCCGGCACATAGCGCTGCACGTCGGTGGTCATCGCCTCGATCGAATTCGCAATCGCGGCTTCGTCCGCGGCGTCGCTCAGGCAGTACACCGTGTCGCGCATCAGAAGCGGGGGATCGGCGGGGTTAAGGATGATGATGGCCTTGCCTTTGTGCGCGCCGCCCACGGCTTCCAGCGCGCGCGAGGTCGTTTCCGTGAACTCGTCGATATTGGCGCGCGTGCCCGGGCCCGCGCTCTTGCTGGAGATGCTGGCGACGATTTCCGCGTAATGGACCGTCGCGACGCGCGATACGGCCGCCACGATGGGGATCGTGGCCTGACCGCCGCACGTGACCATGTTGACGTTGCGCGCCTCCAGATGCGCCGCGCCATTGACCACCGGCACGCAGTAAGGGCCAATGGCCGCGGGCGTGAGATCGATCATGCGAAGGTCGGGCTTCAGTGCGCGCAGCCTCGCGTCGTTGTGGACATGCGCGCCCGCGCTGGTGGCGTCGAAGACGATGTCGATATCGGCAAAGACCGGATGCCGCACGAGGCCATCCACGCCGTCGCTGATCGCGACCACACCCAGACGCTCTGCGCGCGCGAGCCCGTACGAAGTGGGATCGATGCCGACCATCGCGGCGACTTCAATATGCTTGCCGTGCCGCAGGATCTTGATCATCAGGTCGCTGCCGATGTTGCCTGAGCCGATGATCGCGGCTTTGATTCGTGTAGTCATACTAATTAACTCCTTGAGTGATGCGGACGCGCCTGCGCGCATCCGCACGTCATGCCATGCGTGCTATTGCGCGAGGAAATCCAGAACGAGACGGTTGAACTTATCCGCATGCTCCCACTGCGCCCAGTGACCGCAGCGGCTGAACACATGCAGCTCGGCGTTCTGCAAGCCCCACAACAGACGCAGGCCACTGTCGAGCGGCACGAAGCGATCGTCGCGTCCCCAGGTGACGAGCGTGGGCGCCTTGATCTCCTTGAGGCGACCGCTCAGGTCAGGCAGCCAGTCGGGATTGGCTTCGACGCTTTTCACGAAGTTCGCCAGATGCTCCTGATGCTCCATCATGCTGTCGTAGCGCTGGCGCACGAGCTCGTCGGTCAGCGCGGACGGATCGAACACGAACACGTTGAGCATCCTGCGCAGGTTCTCCATCGTCGGCGCCTTGTAGAGGCCGTAGAGCAGCTTGATGCCTTCGAGCGGCATGGGCTGGAACAGGCTGGGTCCCACGCCGCCGCCGCCCATGATGATCAGCTTGCTCAGGCGCTCTGGCGCGGCCAGCGCAAAGGCGAGCGCGTTGGCGCCGCCCATCGAGTTGCCGATCACATGCGCGCGGTCGATATCGAGCACGTCGAGCAGGCCCTTCAATGAAGTGGCGTTGAGCACGGCGCGCGAGCCCTTGTCGCAAACGATCGGGTCGCTCTTGTTCCAGCCGGGGCAGTCCGGCAGGATCACGCGATAGCCCGCGTCGACAAACGCATCGACGTTGCGATGGAAATTACTCCAGCCCGATGCGCCCGCGCCCGAACCGTGCAACATGACAACGGCGTCGCCTTTGCCCGCATCGTTGTAGTGAATACGCAGCTTCAGGCCGCCTTCATCGATTTGCGCGAATCGGCTGGTATTCGCTTCGGTCCATGCGGTCATGGTGTGTCTCCTGATCAAGGTTGAATTGCGTTGTGTGTCTGTGCTTGCGACGGCAAACGGGTATCTGACGCCTCAGCCAAAGCGGATCGAGCAGCCGCCCAGGCCGCCGATCGTCGCGCGCAGGTTGTCGCCCGGCACAACCGGCACCATGGCGCCGAGCGCGCCCGAAAGAATCACCGAACCGGCTTCGAGCGCCGAACCGAGGCGGCCCAGTGTGTTGGCCAGCCACGCCACGGCGACCACGGGCGAGCCCATCGTCGCCGCGCCGGCACCCGTGGCCACAACCGCGCCGTTCTTTTCGAGCACCATGCCGCAGGTGCGCAGGTCCAGCGCGCGGGGATCGACAAGACGATCGCCGAGTACGAAGAGGCCGCATGAGGCGTTGTCGGCCACGGTGTCCTGAATGCGGATCTTCCAGTCGCGGATACGCGAGTCGACGATCTCGAAGCAGGCCATGACGCCTTCCGTTGCGGCGATCACGTCAGCGGCGCTCACGCCGGGGCCGCGCAGTTCGCGCTTGAGCACGAAGGCGATTTCGGCTTCCGCCTTGGGCTGGATCAGCTCGCTCGTGTCGATCGACGCGCCGTCGTCGCGAATCATGCCGTCGAGCAACTGGCCGAAATCGGGCTGATTCACGCCGAGCATCGACATCACTGCGTCGCTCGTCACGCCGATCTTCTTGCCGACGACGCGCTCGCCGCGCTCGATGCGATGCGAGACGAAGCGCTGCTGCACGCGATAGGCATCCTCGATCGTCATCTGCGCGTGCGTTTGCGTGAGCGGCTCGATAGCCTGGCGCATGTGCCAGGCGGTGTAGAGGCGATCGCCCAGCGCGTCGAGTGTGGTGGCGTCGAGCGTCATGCGCCTGCTCCCGCGCACGCGGCGGCTTCCTCGGGCAGGTTGTAGATGAACGGCGGCACGCCCTGGCCGAGCAGATAGCCGCCCAGCACGCCCGCGTTATCGTCCTCGTTCTGCGTGATGTGGTTCGCGGCCACGAGCATCGTGCGCATCCACAGTTGAACGGGATTGTTCAACCAGATGGCGCGCGCGCTAAGCTTCTTCCAGAGCATCGTCGAGGCGTCGAGACAGTCCTTGCCGCAGCGCTGGATTTCAAGGAAGTGAAACACGCGGTCGTGAAGCGGCACGAGTTCGCCCCGTTCCACATGCGCCTGGGCTTCGGCGAAAACCTGCGCGAGCCGCGCCTGGGCAGAGCGCACGAGCAGCATGGCGTTGCCGAGCTTGTCCTTCACATAGGGATTCTGCGCGGCTGCGCCAGCCGGCCCGACGATGTTCTGGCGCGGCGCCATCTGTTCGATATACAGGTCGATCATGCCGCGCGCGTAGCCCACGATCACCGACGACACAGCCGAATAGAACACCTGATTGAATGGATGCAGATACGAGGTGCCGCGTTCTGACTTCTGGTAGTCGACGATGCTGTGCGAGCGATAGTCGGGGATGAAGGCTTCGCCCTTGATGCGCACGCTCTTGCTGCCCGTGCCAGCGAGACCCACGACGTGCCAGTCGTCGATGATTTCGTAATCGCTACGCGACACCAGGAACGAACGGTAGTCGCGCCGATTGCCTTCGTCGTCGAGCCAGAATGCGCCGAGAATCGCGCCGCCTTGTGCGTGATCGCAGCCGCTCGAAGTCTTCCACTCGCCGCTGAGCATCCAGCCGCCGTCCACTTGCCGACACTTGCCGAAGGGGGCATACGACGACGCCACCAGCACCGTGTTGTCGTCTGCCCACATGTCACGGGCGGCGCGCTCGTCGAACAGACCGAACTCCCATTGATGTACGCCGAGGATCATCATGTTCCAGGCGCTCGACGGGCAGCCACGGCCCAACTCCATCAACACCTTTGAAAATACGCTCGGGCTCATTTCCCAGCCACCCCATCGACGCGGCTGGAGAATCTTGAAGAAGCCCGCTTGCTTGAAGGCCTCGATGGTTTCTTTCGGCACGCTGCGCGCTTTTTCGACGTCGGCGGCGGTGGCGCGCAAGGCGGGAATCATGGCGCGTGCGCGCTCCACCAGCTCGGTGACGGTGGGTTCCTGAAGGGTATCGGTGAGGGCGTTCATGTGTCGTCTCCTGGTGTCTAGTTGATGCTGCTGAAATGTCCGAAGTGGCCTTGTGCATAGACGAGCGGCGCGTTTTCCGTCTCGTTCATGGCGATGCGATCGACTTCGCAGATCAGGATCGAATGGCTATGCGCCGCGACGATCTCGACCACGCGACAGGCGAAGCTCGTGAGCGCGCTGGCGAGCATGGGAGGCGACCCCTGCCAGGCGCCCTGGGTGAAACGCTGCGCGGCGCTCACGTCCGGCAGCATGCCCGCGAAGCACATGGCGATCGACGAGTCCTCCGCTGCGAGGACGTTCACGCACAGGGTGCGGGTGCGTTCGAAGGCAGCGTGAGCGAAGACCTTGCGGTTGACGCAGGCGAGCAGGCGCGGCGGTTCCGCGCTAAGCGATGTGACGGCGGTGGCCGTCAGGCCGACTGGCACACCGTCCAGCTCGGAGGTGAGTACGCAGACCCCGCCGGCAAGACGGCGCATACCGGCCCTGAAGGCATCGGGTGTCGCGGATGTGCTGCACACCACGGATGGAGGGCAGGCTTGGGTATCTAGCTGCATGATTAGTAATCCAGATCGAATGAAAGACGCACTTTCCAGACAGGCAGGACAAAATTAGTGCGCAGCAGGGTGCGGCCGGTGCCCCCAGTCGCTCAACTGGCTGTAGTTCTTGACCTCCCAGGCGTTATCGTCGATGACGACGCCGCCGTAGCCATACTCCAGCCCGAACCCAGACGGGGTTTCGACGTAGAACGAGAACATGCGGTCGTTCGGGTGATGGCCAAGGCCCGCGTGAATGCGCAAGCCCGCCTTGACGCAGCGATCGTAGGCCATGCCCACGTCATCCATGTCCTGCACCTGCACCAGCACGTGATGCAGGCGCTTGGGAAACGGCATGGCCATCGTCGCGAGCGAGTGATGGCGGCCCGTGCGGGTATGGAAGAAGGTGGCGTCGACTGTCGCGCCTGGGACCGTATGCGAATCGCGAATCGTGTCGCTGACGCGAAGGCCCAGCACATTGCGGTAGAAGTCCAGCGATTGCGCGTAGTTGCGTGCGACCGGCAGGATATGCCCCATACCCAGGCGGCCTGTTTCGAAGCCCGCGCCCTTGAGTAGCGGCGAATGGAACGGCGTGGAGATAGGCGCGTGAGTCGGCCCGAAATAGAACTCATGGGTAAAGCCATTGGGATCGTCGCAGAGATACACGCACTCGACCTGGCGGCTTTCGACCAGGGCGCGCTCACCCTCGCGCACCACGATGCCTCGTGCGGTGAGGTTGTCGACGTACGCATCGAGATCGCCGCGCGTGTCGAATTGCCAGCCAGCGGCGGCGATATCGTCGTCATGCCCTTCTACGAGCAGGATGCGCTGCACGTGTTCGTCCATGCGCAGGCCGAGCATGCCCGGCGCCCGGCGGCCTGGCATGAGTCCGAGAATACCGGCCGCAAAGTCCTCCCATCGCGCGAGATCGCTCACGTTGAACACGACGTACCCGAGACTTGAAAGCTCCGACATGATGTCTCCTGTTGATTGATTTTTTTGCGCCGGTGCGAGAGCATCGCGGCGCGCATCCCCTAATGCAACGGTCGTGCCAGCTTGATGATGTTGCGTTGCGCGCGAGCTACTTTGCAAAGCAGAACGCCGCGCCGTCGTGCGTTCGCTGAAAATCGCGCATGACAGGCGGCGCGACGCAGCAATTTTTGAGCGTAGACGTCGCGCTTGAAAATTCGCAGCGAGTGTCAAAAAATAGACAGCGACTGAAAAATTCTGGCGGGATTGCGTGCCCGACCACGAGCAAGAATTCGGAGACGATAGTGACCAACGCATACGACAGTCTGGTTTTCCCGGACATCGCACCGATTCGGGAGAAGCTACGCTTCCGGCCTGAACGCGCCGAAATCACGCTTGGCGAGCAGCGCATGGTCCTCATGCAAACGGCGTCGCTCAGCGATTTGCGTAGCGAGTTGATTGCGTCGCTCGGCAGCCAAACCGCGCGCACGTTGCTCACGCGCATCGGCTTTTCGACGGGCACGCGCGACGCACAGCTTGCATTGCAAATGCACTCGGTCGAGGAAAGCATCTTCGATTTGCTGGCGCGCGGCGGGCAGTTGCATGCCTTGCAGGGCGTAGCGCTGGTCGAGATGATCAGTTCGGATGTCGACGTTGCGAAGGGCCGCTGCTCGCTGGAGTTTTTCTGGAAGCACTCGTTCGAAGACGAGCATCACGCGGTCGCGCAGGAATTGCAGTCAGCGCCGGTCTGCTGGCTGGAGACCGGCTATGCGAGCGGCTATCTGAGCGCCTGCATGGGCAAGCTCATTATCGTGCGCGAGGTTGAATGCCGGGCAACCGGCTTCGAAGCTTGCCGGGTCATCGCACGTCCCGCGAGCGAATGGAACGATGCCGAAGCGGATCTGCAATTCCTTAAGGCGCCTGTCATTCCTGAAACACCCACTGCCACGCGCGCACAAGCCGGCCGCCAGAAAAGCGCGCTCGAAGCGTTTGAGCAGTCGAAGCGCCGCTCGGATATCGTTGGCCTGTCGCCTGCCTATCAGACCGCAGTGGGCAAGATCAACCGCGTCGCACAAACCGGCGCGACGGTTCTATTACTGGGTGAAAGCGGGGTCGGCAAAAGCACATTCGCGCGTCTGCTGCATGAGCAGAGCCATCGCAGTGCGGGTCCTTTCGTTGCCATCAACTGCGCGACGATTCCCGAAACCTTGATGGAGTCCGAACTGTTTGGCGTAGAGCGCGGTGCCTTTACGGGAGCGGATACCGCGCGTGCCGGGCGCTTCGAGCTTGCTGAAAACGGCACGCTGTTTCTCGATGAGGTGGCCACGTTGCCCCTCGTCGCGCAAAGCAAGCTGCTGCGCGTGCTGGAGACGGGGCAATTCGAGCGGCTCGGCAGCGGCGTCGCACGGCAGGCCAATGTGCGCATTGTCGCGGCGACCAACGAGGACCTGTGGGAAGCGGTTCGCGCGGGGCATTTCCGCGAAGACCTGTTCTTCCGTTTGCATGTCTTTCCGATCGAGATTCCACCTTTACGTCAGCGCAAGGAAGACTTGCCGGTTCTGATCGAGCATTTCATGATTCGCTTTGCGAACGCATACGGCCGCGACGTGCAGGGCCTGACACCCGAGGCAATGGCTATGCTGCTCGGCTATTCCTGGCCAGGCAATATCCGGGAACTGTCGAATGTCGTGGAGCGCGCCGTCATTCTCGCCGAAGACGGACGTGCGCTCGATGCCGTGCATGTGGTGCTTATGAAGGAACTGAAACGATCTTCGGCGACGCCGGTGCAAGAGGGTTTCCGCGCGCCGCCACAAGAAGGCAACGCAACGCCGCTTTCGTCGCGTTCGCTCGACGAGGTGGTGACCGAATGGATGAAGGAGCGCGGACTCACGCTCGATCAAATGGAAAACACGATGGTCGAAGCAGCCATCGCGCAAGCGCAGGGGAATATGTCGCGTGCCGCGGCGCTGCTCGGCATTTCACGCGGGCAACTGCTTTATCGACGCAAGCGGAGCGGCACCGGCGCTGAAACGAACTGAGCCGGCTTGCGCAGGAGACGCATCGCGAGGCCGCGGTGCGTCACTACTGCGTACGCGACGCTACCGTTGCGGTTGCGTCGCGTGCCAGCGCTTATTGATCGAGCGCGGCGAGGCGAGGGAAAAGCGCAAGTGCGTTGTTGCGATTGATCGCATTATGCTGGCTGGCATTCAGCACCGCGCTCTCATCCTGCTTCGCTGTGAATGCTCCGCTGACATGTGCAGGTGCGTAAGGGAAGTCACTGCCGAACAGCACGCGGTCGGTACTCACGAACGCAGCGAGGCTCGGGAGCGCCGACGGCGACGACAACGCGGTATCGAAGTAGAACGTCCGCATCAGGTCGAGAATGCCGGCGGCGCTCGGCGCATCGGTGCGTGCAATCGCCGAAACTTCCGCGATCCGGAAGGCGGCGTAGGGCAGGAAGCCGCCTGCGTGCGAGAGGATGATGCGCACATTCGGGTAGCGCGAGATCACGCCGTTGAGCACGAGTTGCACCGCGGTACGCGTCGTATCGAACGGATAGTCGAGCATCGGGCCGGGGATCCCCGTCATCTGCGCGAGGGGCGGCATCGCGGGATGGATGAATACGACTGCATGGCGACGGTCCAGTTCGGCCCATACCGGTTCGAATGCCGGGTCGCCAAGATAGGCGCCATCGTAGTTGCTCAGGAGTACGACGCCATCGGCGTTCAGCGCGTCGTACGCGTGGGCGATTTCTGCCAGCGAACCATCGACGTCGGGTAGCGGCAACGTCGCGAAGTTGCCGAATCGCGCCGGGTGGCGCGCCACGACGCCAGCGGTAAATTCATTGACCTTGCGCGCGATGTCGCGCTTTGCCTGACCGCTCCAGCCTTTCACGCCCGGCGCGGTCAGCGAAAGTACGCCGGTTGCGATCTGCTGCGAATCCATAAAGGCGAGCGCGCTCTCGACGCTCCAGGCAGGGCATTTCCAGCCGGATGGATCGCCACCATGCGCGGGCAGTGCGTCGGCCCAGAATGGGGGGACGATGTGCTGATGGACATCGATGCGATTGCGTTGGGACATGGTTCGACTCCAGGAGTGATGCGCGTGCGCGCGGTGTGTGCTGTTCAGTATGTGTTCGGTTGATTTTTCGGTCCAATAGGTTAAATTGCAGGATTAATCGTTTCAGGTGATTAATCGACATCATGGATCTTCGCCATTTACGCTACTTCCTCGCTGTTGCCGAAGAGGGGCACTTTGGCCGCGCGGCGCAACGGCTCCACATCGTGCAGCCCGCGCTGAGTGCGCAGATTCGTGCGCTTGAAGATGAGTTGGGAGCAACACTGTTCGAGCGCAGCACGCGCAAGGTGGCGCTCACTGACGCTGGCCGTCTGCTGGTCGTCGAGGCGCAACGTACGCTAGAGCAGGCCGCGCGCGCGAAGAGTCTGGTGCAGCGTGCGGCCCGCGGCGAGACCGGTGTGGTGCGCATCGGTTTCGTCGGGAATGCGTTGGCCTCAGGGCGCTTGTCCAATGATCTCGCCGCGTTCCACGCGGCGTGGCCAGATGTTGTGCTGGAACTGCACGAGATGGCCCCGGCTGCGCAACAGGAAGCGATTCTCGAAGGCCGCCTCGATATTGGCTATTGCCCGGCATTCGGTGCGGCCTTCGATGCCAGGCTGGCCGTGCGAACGGTTGGACGCTGGTCGTGGGAAGTCGCGATGAGCGAGCGTCATCCGCTGGCAAAGCGGCGCTCGGTGAGCTTCGCCGCGATTGCGGACGAGCCGTTTATTGTCTACGCGGCCGATGGCGGCGACGATGCTCAACGGGCGATCCTGCGGCAGATGCTCGGTAAGGAGCCGCGTATCGCGTACACCATGAGCAGCACGCTTTCCGCGCTGGCGTTGACGGCGGCGGGCCTTGGGCTTGCGATCGCGCCCGAACCGGTGAGCCGCATCGCGGTGCCGAACGTGGTCTATCGGAAGCTGGGAAGTCGCAGTCCGAAATCGGAGCTGGTAGTGATCAATCGAATCGAGGGAGCGTGGGGCGCGATCCAACGATATCTGGAGATGCTTCGCTAACGAACTGGTGGCGTTGTTGAGTCGGCTTACACCCGCTTTGCTGCAAAACGTCGGGAAATGACCGCTTGATATACTGGCAGGCAGTGGAAACCGAACGATCAAAAAGAGAGATGGCCGATACCAGCAAGAACCCGAGACGACCTGCAACGAAGCGTACGCGCGGACGCCCGGCGGGTAGCGCGCTGACGGGTTTTGACTCGCTGCTGCGCGGCGCACGCCAGACCTTTGCGACGCAGGGCTACGAGGGAACGAGCGTGCGCGAGATCGCGCGGCTGGCTGGCGTCGATCCCGCATTGATGTCGCATCACTTCGGTTCCAAAGAGGGTTTGTGGACGGCGGTTGTCGAGCAATTGTCGGTGCAACTGGAGCCGTTGATCGAGTCCACCCAGCAGCTACAAAAATTGCGCGTGTCGCCGCGCGAGCGCATCAAACAGGCGTTGATCCTCTTCATCGATCATCTGTTCGAGGATCGGTATATCGGCATGTTCTTCTCGACTGCAACGACCGAACAGGGGGAGCGGCTGAATGTGCTGATCGAGAAATTGATGCGGCCATATCGTGACGCGTTCGTACCGTTGCTGATCGACGCGATGGAGGCCGGCAAGCTCAAGGCTCATGATCCCGACATCATGCATTACATGATGGTGAATGCGATCAGCAGTGCGGTCTCTTACAGCCACGTGCTGTCGAAATTCTCGCCGCTGGCGGAGAATCCGGACGAGTTCAAGCAATCTGTGCTGGAGATTGCGATCGGAATTTTCCGCTAACCATTGCGTGTTGGCCGTCCGAAAATCGCCTTGGCGTAACACGTAAGGCCGGCTTCTCGTGCGACGATGGTGCCAGGCACTTTAGCGCGACCGAACTGGCTTTCCCATTCATGTTTTGCGCGGACTCCACGAGAAAGTCGATGAAGGTTCGCACCTTCGCAGGCAGGTGTTCCCGGCTTGGATAGACGACGCTGATGGAAACCGGCTGCGTTGCGTAGTCGGGCAGCACCACATTCAAGGCGCCTTGCGCAATGGCCTCCTGTGCGATTGCCCGGGGAACAAGGCCCATTCCCGCCCCCACCCTGATCATCTGCACGAGGGCGTCGAGGTTGTCGACGAGCATGGCGGGTTTCTGTTCGAGTTCAAAGCGTCCCTCGGGGCCGTCGAGCAATGGTGCGTCCGTCGCGGCGTGCCGCGCCGCCATCGCAATGTAGGTGTGACTGGCCAACTGCCGGGGATGCGTTGGCGTGCCGCAACGATCCAGATACGCAGGCGATGCACAGGCGACCAGGCGATCGTCCCATAGCCGCCGCGCAATCGCGCTGGTCGAAGCGAGCGTGGCCGTATCCACGAGCGCGACGTCATATCCGTCATTGATCAGATCAAAAGGTTGATCGACCAGATCGAGCGCGATGCGCACGCGTGGATAGAGACAGTTGTACTGGTGCAGGTAAGTCGCCAGATGACGATACGAAAAGAATGAAGGCGCAACGATCCGCAGATTGCCAGCCGGCTGCTGCGCGAGACTTGCGAGCGAACGCTCGCATTCGTCCAGGTCATTGACGATCTTGAGCACACGCTCGAAATAGGCCTGACCGACCTCAGTGAGCGACAGACAGCGCGTGCCGCGAGAAAACAGCTGCGCGCCGAGTTGCGTTTCCAGCGCCTTGACATGACGGCCCAGTACCACACTGGAGACGGCCAGCTTCATCGCCGCGCCCGCGACACTGCCCGAACGCACGACTTCCAGGAAGGTGCGTATCGATTCGAGTTGATCCACCAGAATCTCCAACCGTAGTGAACGATCGCACCGGCATCGGTCCGACATTATATTCAACGAGTGTTGAATATGTGGATTCTGGACGATCGGCGCGCAACTGTCAACATCTGGCTGCCAAGGCACGGCATTGCCTCTTAAAAGGGTGCGTGAACGACTGCGTTTTACGATCGAGCCAGTTGACATCGTCACAAGTCACCCCCTATCATGCGCACAATTCAACACGCGTTGAATATTTGTTTGGGTGATCTGCCCTGAGCGCTGTGAGTGCTTTGGGTGTCGAACAATGACTGAAAAATGCATAGGCCAGAGAGTCGAACAGGCGCACGGAGTCGATAAATTTAATATGGATAGCGAAATTAATCAGGGCCGAAGTGCAGCCCGGAAGGATCGGATCGCGATAGCAACGCGTACCGTGTTGATAGCCGGTTCTGTGGCTAGTGTGCTTGCGCTTACCGGTTGCGAGAAAAAGCAGGAAGCGGTAGCAACGGTGCCCGAGGTGGGTGTCGTGACGCTGGCCGCGCAGCCGGTTACGCTCAAGGCGCAGTTGCCGGGTCGTACCAACCCCTGTCGTGTGGCCGAAGTTCGCCCGCAGGTGAACGGCGTCATCAAGAAGCGGCTCTTTACGGAAGGCACGGACGTCCAGCAGGGACAGCAGCTTTATCAGATCGACGACGCGCCGTATCGAGCGGCGTACGACAAGGCTCAAGCCGTGTTGATGTCGGCGAAGAACCTGGCCGAGCGTGACGAGAAACTCGTGGCCGATAACGCGGTCAGCCGTCAGCAGTACGACGACGCGGTGTCCGCGTACCGGCAGGCGCAGGCCGATGTGGAAACCGCCAAGGTCAATCTGGATTACACACGCGTCTATGCGCCGATTTCAGGCCGCATTGGGCGATCGTCGATTACGGAGGGCGCGCTGGTGACGAGCGGTCAGGCGCAGGCTCTCGCCGTGATTACACAACTCGATCCCATCTACGTCGACGTCACGCAGTCCTCGACCGAGATGCTGCGTTTGCGCGGTGAACTCAAGCGCGGCCAGTTGCAAACAACCCGTACCGGCGACGCTAGCGTGAATCTCGCGCTGGAAGACGGAACAGTCTATGCCCGCCCGGGCGCGCTGAAATTCTCCGAAGTCACCGTCGATGAAGGCACGGGTTCCGTCACGGTGCGCGCGGAATTCCCGAACCCCGAACATGACCTGTTGCCCGGCATGTTCGTGCATGCGTCGCTTGACGAAGGCACGCGCAGTGGCGCGATCCTCGTGCCGCAGCAGGGCGTGTCACGCGATACGACCGGTCACGCTGTGGCGTGGGTGGTGAATGCCGATAACACCGTGCAGCAGAGGCCCATCGTGGTGGACCGCACGATCGGCAACACCTGGCTCGTGAATCAAGGGCTTCAGGCGGGCGATCGCGTCGTGACCGAAGGCGTGCAACGCATCCAGCCCGGCATGAAGGTCGTTGCGAAGCCGGCATCGAATGTGCACGTCGATCTGAGTCTGAATCCGTCTCCCGCCGCGCAGGCTAACGGTAGCTAAGCGGAGCGGACATGTCCCAGTTTTTTATCAAACGCCCTGTTTTTGCGTGGGTTGTCGCCATCATCATCATGCTGGCGGGCTACCTGTCGATACGCGCGCTGCCGATCAATCAGTATCCGAATATCGCCGCGCCGGCTGTGTCGATCACGGTGACCTATCCCGGCGCCTCTGCGCAGACGGTGCAGGATACCGTGGTGCAGCCGATCGAACAGCAACTCAACGGTCTCGACGGTCTGCGCTATATGTCTTCGGAGAGTGACGCCGATGGCAGCATGACGATCATCGCGACCTTCGATCAGGGCACGAACCCCGACATTGCCCAGGTGCAGGTGCAAAACAAGCTGTCGCTCGCCACGCCGCTGCTGCCGCAGGAAGTGCAGCAGCAGGGTATCCGCGTTGTGAAGTATCAGATCAACTTCATGATGGTCGCGGCGCTGGTTTCGGAAGACGGCAAGATGTCGAGCGGCGACCTCGGCAATTACCTCGCCTCCAATTTGCAGGATCCGATCCTGCGTACCAAGGGGGTGGGTGATTATCTGCTGATGGGCTCGCAGTACGCGATGCGTATCTGGCTCGACCCGGCGAAGCTCGATAGCTATTCGCTCACGCCGCAGGATGTCACGAGCGCGATCCAGTCGCAGAACGTTCAGGTTTCGTCGGGGCAACTGGGTGGACTGCCCGCGCGCGGCGGAGTGCAATTGAACGCTACGGTGATCGGCAAGGTGCGCCTGCGAACGGCCGACGAATTCCGCAATATTCTCGTTAAGGTGAACGCGGATGGTTCCCAGGTTCGCCTGGGTGATGTCGCGACGGTGAGCCTTGGCCCGGAAAACTACTCCATTTCCAGCCTGTATAACGGCAAGCCATCGGCGGGTATCGCACTGCGCCTCGCGACGGGCGCGAATCTGCTGGAGACGGTGCAGGCGGTCAAGAATCTGCTCAAGGAAAAGGAGCCGCTGTTGCCGCCGGGTGTGAAGATCGTGATTCCGTATGACACGTCGCCCGTCGTTCATGCATCGATCCATGAAGTGGTCAAGACGCTGCTCGAAGGCATCGTGCTGGTGTTCCTGGTGATGTATCTGTTCCTCCAGAATATCCGCGCGACGCTGATTCCCACACTGGCCGTGCCCGTGGTGCTATTAGGTACGTTCGGGGTGCTCGCCGCGTGTGGCTTCACGATCAATACGCTGACGATGTTCGGCATGGTGCTCGCAATCGGCCTGCTGGTCGACGATGCGATCGTGGTGGTCGAAAACGTCGAGCGCGTCATGGCCGAAGAAGGCCTGAGCCCGAAGGAAGCCACTAAAAAATCGATGGGGCAGATCCAGGGCGCGCTGGTTGGCATTGCGTTGGTGCTCTCGGCCGTGTTCCTGCCGATGGCGTTTTTTGGCGGCTCGACGGGCGTGATCTATCGCCAGTTCTCGATCACGATCGTCTCGGCGATGGCGCTCTCCGTGCTGGTGGCGCTGGTCTTCACACCGGCCTTGTGCGCGACGATCCTCAAACCGGTTAGCGCAGATCACCACGAGAAGAAGGGCTTTTTCGGCTGGTTCAACCGTACGTTCGACCGCGGCGCTGCGCGCTATGAAGGCGTGGTGGCGTCGATTCTCGGCAAGAAGGGGCGTTATCTCCTGATCTATGCGGTGATCGTGGTGAGCATGGGTGCGCTGTTCGCGCGTATCCCCACGGCTTTCCTGCCGGATGAGGATCAGGGCGTGATGTTCGTGCAGGTGCAGATGCCGGGTAATGCTTCGGCGGAGCGCACGGAGGATGTGCTGACGCAGGTGCGTAACTATCTGCTGAAGGACGAGTCGGGCGTGGTCGATGGCGTCTTTACCGTGAATGGCTTTAACTTCGCGGGCCGCGGCCAGAATTCGGCGCTTGCTTTTGTGAGCCTCAAACCATCGGACGAACGTAAGGGCTCGGGTACAAGCGTGTTCGAACTGGCGCAGCGTTCGTACGGCGCGTTCTCGAAGATCCAGGATGGCATGGTGATTCCCATCGTGCCGCCGGCTGTGCTCGAACTCGGTAACGCGCAAGGTTTCGACATCTACCTGCAGGACAACACGGGTGAGGGTCATGCTGCCTTGATGGCGGTTCGCGACCAGTTCCTGCGCCTCGCGCACGAGGACCCGCTGCTGATGAACGTGCGTCCGAACGGCATGAACGACGAGCCGCAATTTCACGTCGATATCGACGATGAGAAGGCGCGCGCGCTCAACGTGAGCATCGCGGACATCAACGACACGATGACTGCCGCGTGGGGCTCGCAATACGTGAACGATTTCGTCGATCGCGGGCGTGTCAAGAAGGTCTACGTGCAGGGCAATCCGGCTTCGCGTATGAGCCCGGAGGATCTGAACCGCTGGTATGTGCGTAATGGCCAGAACCAGATGGTGCCGTTCTCGGCGGTGGCGAGCAGCCATTGGGAATTCGGCTCGCCGAAGCTCGAACGCTACAACGGCATTTCGGCGGTCGAATTGCAGGGCCAGCCGGCAGCCGGACATAGCTCGGGCGAGGCGATGGCGCAGGTGCAGAAGATCGCCGCGCAGTTGCCGAAGGGCTACACCGTGGCCGTGACCGGGCTTTCGTATGAAGAGCAGATGTCGGGCTCACAGGCGCCAGCGCTTTATGTGCTGTCGCTCCTGATCGTGTTCCTCTGCCTTGCTGCGCTGTACGAGAGTTGGTCCGTGCCGTTGTCGGTTCTGCTGGTCGTCCCGCTGGGCGTGATCGGCGCGGTCGCGGCGACCTATGCGCGTGGCCTGACCAACGATGTGTTTTTCCAGGTGGGCTTGCTGACCACGGTGGGACTATCCGCGAAGAACGCGATTCTGATTGTCGAGTTCGCAAAGGATCTGTACGAACGCGAAGGGATGCCGCTCGCGCAGGCCGCCGTGCACGCCGCACGTATGCGCTTGCGTCCGATCATCATGACCTCGATGGCGTTCGTGCTGGGCGTGTTGCCGCTGGCGATCTCGCACGGTGCGGGATCGGGTAGTCAGCATTCGGTTGGCACCGGCGTGGTGGGCGGCATGTTGACCGCAACTTTCCTCGCGATTTTCTTCGTGCCCATGTTCTACGTGATGGTCACGGGTTTCTTTGCGCGTCGCAAGAAGGCGCAGACTGAAACCAGCGAGATGGATGAAGAGGTGGATGCATGAAGTCCTTGAAACTTGCAATTTTGCCCGCGTTCCTGCTGGCGGCTGGCTGTACCATGATTCCGACGTACCAGCGTCCGGACCCGGCTGTTGCCTCGCGCTACGAGACGTCGACGCAGGTAGAGGCAAAGGGTCCAGTGGCCGCGGACATCGACTGGCGCGATTACTACACCGACGCGCGGCTGCAAAAGCTGATCGGTATGGCGCTGGACAATAATCGCGATCTGCGTGTGGCGATACTCAATATCGAATCGGCACGGGCTCAATACCGTATCCAGCGCGCAGATCTGCTGCCGTCGCTTTCGGCGAGCGCAAGCGGCACGATCGAGCGCCTGCCCGCCGACGTTTCGACAACGGGACAGGCGGGCGTGACGCACAGCTATAACGTGGGCGGCGTGGCGTCGTACGAACTGGATCTGTTTGGTCGCGTGCGCAGCTTGTCGGAGCAGGCGCTCCAGAGTTACCTGGCCACAGCGGAAACGCGCAAGGCCACGCAGATCAGTTTGATCGCCGAAGTCGCGAACAGCTGGCTGACGCTGCAAGCCGATCAGGACTTGAAAGCGCTGACGGCGAACACGCTCATCAGTCAGCAGGCGTCTCTAAAGATCACGCAATCGGGTTTCCGTAACGGCACCGCCTCATTGCTCGAACTGCGCCAGGCGCAGACCACCGTGCATACTGCGGAAGTCAATCTCGCGCAGTATGACCGTCAGGTCCGCCAGGATGTCAACGCGTTGACGTTGCTGGTCGGCGCTCCGCTCAGCGCCGATCTCATCGCGCCCGAAACGCTCGCTGCGATCAAGCTGGATGAAGATTTGCCTGCCGGGCTGCCGTCCGATTTGCTGATGCGCCGTCCCGACGTCATGTCGGCCGAACATCAGTTGCTCGCGCAGAACGCGAATATCGGCGCAGCGCGAGCGGCGTTTTTCCCGCGCATTTCCCTGACGGCGAGCGGCGGGACCGCCAGTGCGTCACTGAGCAATCTGTTCGACCCTGGCAGCGCGGCGTGGTCATTCGGCCCGTCGATTACGGTGCCGATTTTCGATTACGGCCGCAATAGCGCGAATCTCAAGGCCGCGAAGGTCAATCGCGATATCGCGGTGGCGACCTATCAGAAGTCGATACAGACGGCTTTTCGCGAGGTCTCCGACGCACTGGACGGACGCGCGACCTGGGCACAGGAGGAAAGCGCCCAGCGCGAACTGGTTGTGGCGAGTCAGTCGGCCTACGATCTGTCCAGCGAACGCTATCGGCAAGGCGTGGATGCTTACGTGGACGTGCTCGTCAATCAACGCTCGCTCTACGATGCACAGCAGAATCTCGTCAAGATCCAGCTTTCGCGCATGAACAACACGGTCGATCTCTATCGGGCGTTGGGTGGAGGATGGACTGAGCCGGTTGTGAAGGCCGCCGATGCGCATGCGGCTGCACAAGCGAGCATCGATTAGCGTAGTTGCAGAAGGGGCTGCCGCGTGTGACGCGCGCCAGCTCCCTGTATTGAGGAAATAATAGTGAAGCGAACCCGCGAGCACGCGCTCGGCACGCGAACTGCGCTGCTCGAAGCCGCCGAATGCGTGTTCTATGAGCGGGGATTTACAGGCGCGACGCTCGATGAAATCGCCCGTCGAGCAGGTGTGACTCGGGGGGCGTTGTACGGGCACTTCGAGAACAAGCTTGCGATCCTCAATGCCCTATTTGCCGATGCCGCGCGTCCGCTCGACCCGTTCGCGGTGAAACTCACCGACTGCGAGGCTCATTCATTCGAACAATTTATCGAAGAAATCAGGCGTTGCTGGCGGGATGTGACGAATACGCCGCGAGCCGGGCGTTTGTACGCTTTGCTACTCAATCTATTCACGAATTCGCCGGATGCCGAACCGCTCCTCAAGCGATTCAAGGAGGCCGTCCGGAACTCCGAATGGTCGATCGAGGAATGGTTGCGCCGTGCGATATGCGATGGGTCCCTGCCGGAAACTTTTAATTCGGAGAAAGCGGCACGTGTGATTCACGCGACGTTGAATGGCTTGTTAAGACGCCGCCTGCTGGATCTGGACGAAAAGCCTCTACCCGATGCCGAGGTCGGAGCAATCGTGCGGGCCCTGGTGAAGTAGGGGGGGCTTTGCCCGCGCTCTGCCGCTAACGGAACCGACTTGTGGTTTATCCCTACATTGTCATCGCAATCGGGTGTTCAAGCGTTAAGGGAAGTGAAGGTAAGGCATCGTGCCTTGCTTCTCTCTACAAACTGGGTTTCAGCAATATGAAAAAAATCGTCCTTACTGCCATGGCTTCCGTCGCGATGCTTGCGGCCATCGCGCCCGCGTACGCGTACGATCACCATCATCACCCCGTGTGCCATAAGGTGCGCGTGCATCATCATTGGGAAAAGCGTTGTCATTAAGCCGGGCTTGACCTCGTGGCCGTGAAGATTCACGGCCACATTCGCCTCAAGATCATCGACACATTGCCTGTCGAGCCGAACGGCGATTCTGCTGTTATCCCGCCCGCGCCACGATTCACCATCGAATTTCAGGGCGCTGCAAATTTCGTTGTGCGTGCATCCGTCAGCGGACAATCATCGAACACTCACCCATCTTCGCTGCAGATAAAAGGGCAGCGCATCAGCGACTCTCAAGCGTTGATCTTCAAACTTTTGATCCATCATTTAATTAATGACGATTGAAAGGACGCGCAGAACGTAGTTGCCCAAGACACAACGCTGCACCCACATATCAATGATCCAAGGCAGATCCTCGTAACGTTCACTGGCCTCTGTGAAACGTTTGCGCGATCAAATTGCTATTCGCCAATTCAAATCCTTACTTTTTGAAATGAATAAAAATAAAAATGAAAGGTTTTGATTGATCGGAAGCGAAATGCGTTCTCAGTAATCTCGTGTAACGGCTGCGAGTTACGTAGCACGGGGTTTTACGTCGAATCGAATGAACTCAATCGGCTGTTCTGATCGCGCCGATTTTCAGAAAATGCGTTGATAAATCAATCCTCTAAGCAATTTCCAATGATCGGAGCCAGTGTGCTGAAGCCCGCTGGCACGACACATGCTTTATTACCTTGAGTTCGAAAAAATGACAGGCCCGCGCGGTCAGTACGCGGCAAGCCAGGTTGGGAATTCACTACGGGGAACGCAATGGAATTCTGTACGAGCCAGCGTCTTTGCTCGGCTGCGTGGTTGTGTATGTCGCTGGTCGCGACTTCTCACGCCTATGCCCAGGATACGGACCTTGCTCCGTCCGCTCCCCCTGTAGTGGGCCGCTTGATCGCACCGCCTTCCACGCTGTTGAACTCGCAGAGCACGATCGCGGCGCCACGTGCGCCTTCGATTGCGGGTGGTACCGCATTGAAACCGTCCGCTGCTGCGAGGCTCGCCCCAGGCAAGGATCATGGCGCAAAGGCGGCCACGCGCAAGCCACTCCCCGACGACCAGTTTGGCGGCACGGTCACCACCGATGCGGTGACGCTCGCGGGTCGGGACTTCTTTACCTGGTTTGCGCGCACCTGGGGCGATATTCCGTTGAGCGAGCGCTATGTCGTTGCCATTCACGAGCGGCCGTCGGGGCGATACGGCAGCCTGATCTGGGTCGAGTACCAGCAAAAGCGCGTTTTCCAGACCTTCCTGCCGATCGCGCGGGCCAATGTCAGGCCAGTCGCGGAAAGTGCCGCTAACCTGGCCTTCCAGACGGTGATTCAGGGCGACTTATCCAATCTGCTGTTTCAGGATAAGGATATGGCGAAGGACGAGATCTAAAAATCAATCAATGACAAAAAGGTGAAGCCAGAATGAACCACACGCTATTCAGGTCGGCAGTGCTGATTGCGCTCGCGGCGGCAATGCCCTGTGCGCAGGCGACCACACTTGTCTATCAACCGGTCAACCCGAATTTCGGTGGCGACGCGGCCAACGGGGTCAATCTGCTGAACGAAGCCAACGCCCAGAACAAGTACACCGCGCCTTCACAATCGTCGAGTTCGTCGACGTCCGAGTCGTCGCTGGATCAGTTCAATCAGGAATTGCAGCAAGCGATATTGTCGCGCGTCGCCAGTTCGGTGACGAATTCGATCGTCGGCACGGATGGCACGCTCAAGCCCGGGACGATCAGCACGGGGAATTTTACGATTGTCGTCAGCGCGATCAGCGGCGGCAATTTGCAGATCACGACAACCGACAATACGACCGGCGCGTCATCGACGTTCATCATCAGTAACGGACAATAAATCATAAGAAAGAATAAATCGTGAAAAACACCACACATTACATAGCAATGCTAAACAAAAATGGGGTTCGTGCTGCACTGGGTGCGATGCTGTTGCTTTCACTGGTCGGGTGCGTGACGCGCCCCATGCCGGCCGCGAGCAACGCAACGCTGACGCCGCCTACCAGGATCACGCGGGACCTGACACACCTGCCGCCACCGAAAGGAAAAATCGTTGCAGCCGTCTATGGATTTCGCGATCTGACCGGCCAATACAAGGCAACGCCTGACAGTTCATTCTCGTCGCAGGTTACGCAAGGCGGTGCATCGCTCCTCCTCAAGGCGATGCGCGACTCCGGATGGTTTACGCCGGTCGAGCGCGAAAACCTGCAGGACGTGCTGACTGAGCGAAAGATCATGCGCGCGACCGACCACGCGGATGAAAAGCGGGCGCAGGACGATGCGATGGCCGCGCTCATGCCGGCGAACATCCTGCTCGAAGGCGGCATCGTGGGTTACGACACGAACGTGCGTACCGGCGGTGCGGGCGTCGCCTACCTCGGGATCAGCGCTTCGACCCAGTACCGTGTCGATCAGGTCACGGTCAATTTGCGCGCGATCGATATCCGGTCAGGCCAGGTGCTCAACAGCATTTCAACGACCAAGACGATCTATTCCTACGAAGTGGATACGGGCGTCTACCGTTTTATCGGCTATCAGGACTTGTTGCAGGCCGAGGTGGGTTTGACGCGTAACGAACCGGTGCAGATCTGCGTCAACGAAGCCATCGAGTCAGCCCTCACGCATCTGATTGTCCAGGGGATCGCGAATCAGACGTGGGCCCTGAAAAACGACAAGGACTGGTATGACCCGACGGTCCAGCGCTATCTTCAGGAGGACCGCCAGTACGCGCAGGACATGGAGGATGCCAATACCACGTATGACCCAAAGAAGGTCGACCGTTCGGCCACGACCAGCCAGTGATGCAATGACATATCGGAGTGCGAATCATGAAGCGACATCAACGATGGCGAGGGCGTCTGGTGCGCGGCGCGCTTGGGGTTCTGTTTGCAGTCGGTGCGGTGCAGGGAGCGATGGCGGACATGGGCGCAAGCGTCCCCACAAGCGATCTGGGGCCGCCAGATGCGGCCTTCGACTACAGCGGCAATGTCGTGACGCTGCGCCAGGCCGGCAATAGCAATGCGGCAACACTCGATCAATCCGGCGCGGCTAATTCGATCGCGGCGAAGCAGATCGGGCTGGGCAATACGTTGAAAGCGTCACAGAGCGGCAGCCAGAATTCGCTGGCGGTACTGCAAAACGGCAGGGGCGATTCGGTTCAAGCGACTCAGACCGGCACATCGTTGTCGGCTCGCGTGACGCAGAACGGCAATAACGATTCGGTGACGCTCGCTCAGGCAGGCGCGAAGTCCGCGATTCAGGTGATCCAGACGGGTAACGGAGCGCGGGCCACGCTGGTCTCGCACTAAGCGAATCCCTGGAAATTAACGGGTACCAAGAGGCATTTTTAACCGGTGGGTTTCGATACAAACCCGCCTCATTTCGGCGTTGCTTAATCTCAGGAGAGGACAATGAAGTTCGCCAAATCTGCTGTTGCAGTCGCTGTACTCACGCTCGCGTCAGCTGCGGCCCATGCCGATTCGTCGGGTATCACCGATAACGTGACCCAGAACGGAAGCTACAACTCGGCCAGCATCAACCAGACGAACACGAACGGCGACGCCGTTGCCATCAGCCAGTCGTCTGCTTCGGACGGCACCCAATACAACTTCAAGGCTTCGGTGACGACCAATAACGGCACGGACGACCGGACCAGCATCACGCAGGCGTCGGGGTGGGCGGAGCCTTACTCGAGTGTGACCGTGTTGCAGAACGGCACCTCGCACGAAACGAACACCATTACCCAGAGCGCTTCTCTTGGCGGTGACTGGTCGGCGAATATCACCCAGTCGGCGGATGCGAGCACGGGCAACGCGCAATACGACACCAATGTCATCAACCAGTCCGGCTACATCAACAGCGCGTCGATTACGCAACAGGGTGGCGGCTGGAACAACGTGACCATTAACCAGGGGGTCTCCGCGTTTGGTTCGAGCAATAGCGCGACGGTTGCGCAGACGGATACGTATGCGAACACGGTGGGCATCGCGCAGACGGGTTCCGGCGGCACGGCCAAAGTGCAGACGACGGGCGATGGTGGCAACAATACGGCTATCGCCCAGACTGGCGGTGCGACCAACGCAGGCGTAGTGCAGACCGCGGAGGCGGGAGATACCGTTGGCATCACGCAGAACGGCACGGCGAAGGCAACCGTCAATTCATCCTATGGCGCGGCCAATACCACGACGATCTCGCAGCAGGGCGGCGTGACCGGCAATACCGCTTCGGTCGTCCAGTTTGCGGCGCTTGCCAACACGGCGGCGATCACGCAGACGGCGGACGGCAACAGCGCATCGGTCAATCAAACGGCTGTTTATGATGACCACGCGGCCATCAACCAGACGGCTGCGGCGAACACGGCATCGATCACGCAGGAATTCGGTTACGGCGATACGGCGAACATTGGCCAGTCCGCAGCTGGCAACCATGCATCGATCCTGCAATTCGGGTCGGTTGGTTCCACGGCGGCGATCGAGCAGGATTCGGTGGGGAACAACGCGGGCGTGATTCAGAACGCGTCGGCCTCGTCGGTCTCTGTGTTGCAGAATGGCGGGATCGGCAACTTCGTCAGCGCGTCGCAGAATGGTGCGAATGACGTGCTGAGCCTCGCGCAAACCGGCGACGAAAACAGCATCCTCGCGACGCAGGTCTACGGATCGGGCAACGACGGCTACGTGACGCAGATCGGCGCGGGCAATAGCGTGACGCTCGCGCAGCAAGGCAATGGCAATTATGCAAACATTCACCAGACCGGCTCCAACAACAGCGCGATTGTGAATCAGCATTAATCTTTCTTGATGCAAACGGCGGGCCGGAATGGAAGCAGTCCGGCTCGCCTTCTCTTCTCCAGTGAAATCGGAAAGCGGATTCGTGCCGTGAGGCGCTTGTCAAATGCTTCCAGTCAGCTCGGCAGTGTGCTCTCGTGCCGCTCGGCGACCAGCCGCGCGAGCCGTCTTTCTCCGATCGCTCCGCTCCACGCGTTGACCCAACGTGTCGCCATCAGGCGTTCGTCGGAGCCGCTTGCCTTCGCCAGGCGTCCTACGGCTTGGTGCAACCGAGTCATGGCGTACATCCTGCGTCTTGCTTCGGCCTCTATCGATAAACTCACGATTCCTGTCTCTCTGAATGCATATTGAAATGATCAGACGAATATCGCATATCGCGCGCGATCAGGTAGCCTGACCATGCAAATAACCTCAGACTCCAGGGGACTAATCCTTGACAAATCAACGGGCAGTGAATTTGTGTGGATATCACTGCCTTGGCGAAATTTCAGTCATGCATTTCTTCACGGGAAGAAAAACATGACCAGGCACTCGTCGATCTGACGTGCGAAGGCCTCGTTCGATGACCAGAGGAGCGCAGCAAAAAACGGCATCGACCTTAAGGATCTGCTCGAGGACGTGAAATAGCGTGGCGTATAGGAGATGCGCATTGAATGCGACTTTCTTCGCGCTCCGCAATCGCGGCGAAGGTGAACGTTTATGGGTCGAGTTCGCATGTCCGATTTGGCGACGGGCGTGGTCTCCTCCCAAATGGGGATGCTTCTGTGGTTGCGAGCGCCCAGCGGATAAAGCGAGGGGCTTCGCGAATCGGGCATTTGAATACATGCCTTAGACGTTGCGCAATTTCCAGCCTGACCTGTGGCGCATCAAGCTTGTTAGCGTCAGTTGCCTGGGCGTATGAATGTAGCCCACGAGGAACATTTTTTCTGCTTCGTCGCTTTGCTGTAGCCCAAGGGATGCATTTCTACAGTTGCTTTTGTAGCCTGTGGGCTACAATTATCGCTAATATGGACAATGATGATGCCCCGGGGCTACAAATGACCACACTGGCAGATGTCGCCGAGATGCTGCGCGAGGCTCGCCGCGCGGCAGGACTCTCGCAGAAAGAGCTGGCGGAGCGTGCCGGTCTCGCGCGCACGACGCTCACGCGGATGGAAACGCTCGCGCGGGGCGACATGAGCGTATCGGCGCTCGTTCGCCTGCTTGAGGCCGCTGGCTACGATCTGCGAACCGTTAAACGCGGCCACGGGCGCACGCTGGACGATGTACTCACCGAACAGCGCACAGCTGGAGACTAATGCATGCGTCTTAATGTGCACGTCAAAGGCAAACTGGTTGCCCATCTCTACCGTCAGGCAGACGACTATGCGCTGCGCTATACCGCAGACGCCGTTGCAGATGACTTTGTCAGCCTGACGATGCCGGTTCGCGAGGACGCGTGGGTCTGGCCTCGCGACTTGCATCCCTTCTTTCGACAAAACCTGCCGGAGGGCTTTCTCCTTCAGGTGATTCGCGAGGAGTTTGGCCCGTATCTCGACGGCACGGACCTCTCGCTGCTGGCCGTGATTGGCGGCTCGGGCATTGGCCGGGTTACCGTTACACCGGAGGGCGCGGCGCCGCGTTCAGAATTGCTGGCAAAGCGCGGCAAGGGCCTGTGAACGGGCCCCTGACGCTGGCGCCGCCCCTGATCGTGTGGGCAATTCGAGTAAACTGGAGCAGTCGTTCTACTTTGATCGTTCCCTGCATAATCCTGTTGACAATGTCGTCATTATGTCGACAATTAAGTGAGCAGGCTCTGCTGTTCAGTGCAGCGACGTCCGTTGCAGACGGTAATTAAAGCTATCGTGGCTGCGAAACCTGGTTTGATGCTCAGGGCTGCGCTCCATAAGCTGCAAGAATTCAGGAATTGACATGGTTAAGCCAGTAACGGAACAGCCGTCCGGCAAAGAAACGGGCGCGGCCCGAGTGTACAAAATGCTTCGCAGCGAGATCCTCACCATGACGCTTGCGCCGGGTGAAGCGCTCGATGAAGTCAGTCTCGCGGAGCGCTTCGATTCGTCCCGCTCGCCCATCCGGGAAGCGCTTGTACGGCTCTCCGCGGATGGTCTGGTGACCACGCTGGCCAATCGCAGCACGGTTGTCACACCGATGGAACTCGCGCGCGTGCCGGAATTCCTCGACGCGCTGGATCTGCTGCAACGTGTCACCACGCGTCTTGCCGCGCTACACCGCACGCCCGCCGATCTGGTCAAGATCCGTGAGACGTATAAGGCCTACCAGAAGGGCGTGGCGACGAGCATCAGGACGCGTGTCAGCCTGCCGATGATCGAGACGAATCACGATTTCCATATGGCGGTAGCGCGCGCAGGGCGCAATACCTATTTCGCCGATCTCTACAGTCGCTTGCTGGATGAGGGACGCAGAATGCTTCATCTGCACCTGCAATTCAAGTTGCAGGATCCCAACATCAGCCCGCAGGAGATGGGCTCGGATCACACGGAAATTCTGGATGCAATCGAGCGAGGCGATGCCGATAAGGCCGAGGAGTACGGCCATCTGCACGCCGTTCAATTCAAGGGCCAATTTCTGGAGTTCATGGATCGCAATCTGACTGCGTCCGTACCTTTGAATTACAAGGCGCCATCGCGCGAGACCACGACGGCTCAGTAGTACGCTGCTTCCTGCGAGATGACTCCCGTCTGCTCGACGGGAGTCATACGACCCGCTCTTTACTTCTCCACGCTGCTTCGCGTCGGTTCGGCAAGCGTGCCGCCAACCGACCACATCGAGCGTTCCACTTCCGTCATCACGAGTTGCACGTCCGCGAGCGGACATTTGGCGATGCGTGCAGTTTCGCGCGTCAGCACTTCAGCGAGTTCCGCCTTCTGGGCGTGAGTTCTGCCCGTGAGCATTTCCAGTCGGATAATTGGCATAACGAATTGTCCTTGAGTATCTTGATCGTGGTATTAGTTCGGCTGCGATGCGTAGGCGAGATAGGCCGAACGCACGAGCCATCCGCAATCGATCGGTAGGGTCGAGCCCGTGATCGCCGATGCGCCGGGTGAACACAGGAAGAAGATCGCATCGGCCACTTCAGACGGCTTGACGAAGCGTTTTAATGCCGACATATCGATGATGGCCTTCGGATCGCGCTCGCCGCTGTCAATGCGAGCCTGCATGGCGGGCGTGAGCGTGTACCCCGGGGCCACCGCGTTGACGCGCACGCCGCTCGGCCCCCACTCGGCAGCCATCACTTCGGTCATCATCTTCAGTCCGGCCTTGCCGACCGCATAGCCAATCTGCGCGGACGGCCGATAAGTCGTCAGCGAGCAGAGATTGACGATGGCGCCTTCGCCCTGACGGCACATTTCGCCTGCAAACGCCCGCGAAACGAGTAGCGTGCCGCGCACATTGATGTCGTACAGGCGGTCGATTTCCGCGACGTCGACTTCGAGCAGTCGCACCGCATTCTGGAGAATGCCGCCCGAATTCACGAGCGCATCGGGCACGCCAAAGCGTTCGACCACTTCGGTGGCGAAGCGGCGGACATCGTCTTCTTTCGATACGTCGAGCGCCAGAAACTCGGCCGTCGCCCCCGACTGCTGCATGTCCGCCACGACGCTGCTGCCGCGATCCGCATTCACATCGGCCACCACGACACGGTAACCCGCGTCGCCAAACCGGCGCGCCGTCGCTTCGCCGATACCGCTTGCCCCACCCGTTACCACGACCAGCTTTTGCTGCTTGTCCATAAGACGCCCTCATTGCGTTGAGCGCTCTCGCGCCACCACGGCGCAATAGCGTTTTGCGTACTTCCGTCTGACGAAAGCGCTTTGTTCAGTCGTTTATTAGTCGACCGAATGTCGACAAATGCTTGCACTCGCCAAAAAAACTGTCAAGAAAACATCGATTTTTGACGAGCATTTCGCGCCAGGGTTTTCCTTGAACAAGCGTAATTGTCTTTGAAAACAAAGGGAAATTTCCAGAGTTGTGGCAGCGCATGATTTTTTCTCGTTGACTTTGTCGTCATTTGGTCGACAATTGGTGTGCGGCGGATGCACCTGAGAAAACGCTAAAGCAGCATCGTGACGAGGACTTGATCAACCCTTGGCAGAAGCGATCCCAGGCACGCAGCCCCCTCTCGTTAGCGGTATTTGCATCGCGCAAACTCTGAACGGATGAAACTATGGCAAGCGCACGCATCGGCGTTGACATCGGCGGGACATTTACCGATCTGGTACTTCTCGACGACAACGGACAGGTGACCTTTACTAAGGTATCCTCAACTCCGGCTGCTCCGGAAGAAGCGGTCCTGACCGGGATCGATCGGATTCTCGGGCAAGCTGGACTCAAGACCTCGGATGTTGCCGAGGTGCTGCACGGCACGACCGTCGGCTCGAACACGATGCTTCAGAAGGTCGGAGCGAAGTGTGGTCTGATCACGACCAAGGGCTTTCGTGACGTGCTTGAAATCGGCCGCGTCCGCACGCCGTCGATGTTCGATCTCACCTGGGACAAGCCGGTCCCGCTGGCGGAACGGCGTTATCGTCTGGAAGTCAACGAGCGCGTCAATGCAGCAGGCGAAGTCCTGGTGCCAACGCCCGTCGACGAAATTCTCAGCGCTGGCGAGTTCTTCCGCGCAGAAGGTGTCGAGTCCGTCGCGATCTGCTTTCTGAATTCATACAAGAACGCAGAGAACGAAAAGATTGCGCTGGAGGCATTCCAGAAGGCCTTCCCGGAAATCAGCGTCACCGCTTCAATTTCCGTTCTGCCGGAAATGCGCGAATACGAGCGCACCTCGACCACGGTCGTGAATGCCTATGTATTGCCTGCGCTGCGCACCTATCTGCAGCGCCTCGAATCGGGCCTAAAGCGTATCGGCGTCAACGCGCCGCTGCTAGTCAGCAATTCGAATGGCGGCCTGTCCAGCGCCCGCATCGCGCAGGACACGCCGGTGTTCTTCATCTCCTCGGGCCGCTCGGCGGGCGTGGTTGGCGCGGGCCGCCTGGGCGACGCGCAGGGCAGCAAGGAAATGGTCGTGTTCGACATGGGCGGCACGACGGCATCGGCCTCGCTCATTCACGACGGGCAGCTGGCCCGCACGAACGAATACGAGTTCCGCGCCGGCATCTCCACGCCGAGCCGCTTCATCAAGGCAGGCGGCTACATGATGCGCGTGCCGACGATCGACGTGGCCGAAGTGGGCAGCGGCGCGGGCTCGATCGCCTGGATCGACGCGGGCGGCCTGCTCAGCGTCGGCCCGGTTTCCGCAGGCGCATTCCCCGGCCCGGTGTGCTACGGCATCGGCGGTGAGCGCCCGACGGTGACGGATGCGAACGCGGTACTCGGCTTCCTGCCGCCGAGCCTCGCTGGCGGCACGATGGAACTCAAGCTGGACGCTGCGCGCAATGCGATCGACACGTTGCTCGCGAAGCCGCTCGGTATTGGCACCGAGGAAGCGGCGGTCGGTATCCGCGAAGTCGTGAACGTCAACATGGCGCGCACCATCAAGGCGGTGACGGTCGAACGCGGCGTCGATCCGCGCGACTTCACGCTCGTCGCATTCGGCGGTTCGGGTCCCGTGCATGCGTGCGATCTCGCCCGCGCGCTCGACATGAAGCAGGTGATCTTCCCGGCGGCGCCCGGCGTGTTCACGGCAATGGGCATGCTGGCCGGTGCGGTGGAGCGCTATTTCGTGCGTCCGTCGCTGAACCTGCTGGATAACCTCAATATCGACGAACTCGCCAGCACGGTCGAGCAAATGCGCAAGGACGCCCGCAAGGCGCTGGCCGAAGAAGGCTATTCCGCCGATCGCATCGAATTCGTGTTCGATCTCGACATGCGCTTCCGTGGACAGGACTACGAAATTCCTGTGCGCGTTCCGGAAACCATCGATGGCGCCACGCGCGAAGCGCTGCGCGAAGGGTTCATTGCGGCTTATACGGCGATGTATGGCTACGCGTCGAAGGACGCCATCGAGTGCGCGAACCTGCGTTTGCTGGCACGCGGCGTGGCATCGAAGACGCTGGATTTCCGCGATATTCGCAGCGCGCAATCCACGAAGGGCGAGCAAAAGCGCGGCACGCGCCGCGTGTATTTCAATCGCGAGTCGGGCTGGGTGGATACGCCGGTGATGTCGCGCTCGCTGCTCGACAACGAGATCGTCGGTCCCGTGATTCTCGAAAGCACCGATACCACCATCGTGGTGCCGCCGGGCTGGCGCGTGAGCGCGGATCGGGTTGGTTGCGTCATCGCGACGCTCGCCTGACTTCATTGGAGCTAACATGACACAACGTAAAGTCGACCCGATCACCTTCGCGGTCGTAAAGAACGCGCTCGACACCATCGTCGACGACATGGCCTTTGCCGTCATGCGCACCGCGCGCTCGCCCATCATTCGCGATGTACTCGACTATTCGGTGACGATGTGCGACGCGGCGGGCCGCATTCTCGCGCAGGCGAAAACCGTCGCGCTGCATCTGGGCGCCGTGCCCGACGCCGTGGATGTAGTAATCAAGAAGTTCGCGGCGACGTGCAAGCCCGGTGACGTGATCGTGCTGAACGATCCGTACGAAGGCGGCATGCACCTTCCCGACATCTTCATGTTCAAGCCGATCTTCTTCGAGAACCGGCTTCAGGGCTTCTCGGTCGTGATCGCTCACCACTGCGACGTGGGCGGCCGCGTGCCGGGCTCCAATGCGGCCGATTCGACGGAGATCTTCCAGGAAGGTCTGCGCATTCCGCCGATGAAGCTCTACAGCGAAGGCGAACAGAACGCCACGCTGGTCGACATCATCAAGAAGAATGTGCGTCTGCCCGACCTCGTGCTGGGCGATCTGGATGCGCAGCTCGCGACCTGCAATATCGGCGAGCGCGAACTGCTGCGCATGATCGACCGCTACGGCGAAGACAATCTGCGTCTTTACTTCGACGAGTTGCTCGATTACGGCGAGCGTCTGACGCGCAAGGCGATCGAAGCGTGGCCGGACGGCACCTACGAATTCACCGACTATATCGACAACGACGGCTTTACCAGCGACGCGATTCCCATCAAGTGTGCGATCACGGTCGCGGGATCGAGCCTGTCGGTAGACTTCGCGGGCTCCTCGCCGCAGGTCAAGGGCGCCATCAATTCGACGCTGTCGTTCGTCAAGTCGGCCACGTATCTGAGCATCCGCTGCGTGCTCGATGCCGATGTGCCCAACAACGCCGGCGTGTATCGCTGCATCGACATCACCGCACCGGAAGGGTCGATCCTGAATCCGAAAATGCCTGCGCCGGTGGCGGCGCGCGCCCTTACGGGCTACCGCGTGGTGGATACGGTCTTCGGCGCACTGGCGAAGATTGCGCCGAAGAAGGTTATGGCCGCGGGCGAAGGCGGCAATACCGTGATCGCGCTGAGCGGCTATGACGGCGACGCAAGTGAGCCGTTCATTCTGGTCGACATGATCAATGGCGCGTGGGGCGGCCGCTCGAACAAGGACGGCGTGGAAGGCGTGACGAACCCGTCGCAGAACATGTCCAATCTGCCGATCGAAACGCTCGAAGCGCGCTATCCGATCCTGATGGAGGAGTACGGCTTCCGTAACGACTCCGGTGGTGCGGGCCGCTACCGTGGTGGCCTGGGACTCGTGCGCCAGTATCGTGTGCTGGCAAAGCGGGTCGTGGCGCAGATCCGCTCCGACCGCGCGGATCACGCCCCGTACGGCCTGTTTGGCGGTGCAGCCGGCGCGCCCTCGCGCAACGTCCTGAATCCGGCTACCACGGCTGAAGCCGCCCCCAGCAAGTTCACGATGGAACTGGAGGAGGGCGTGGTGATCCGCCACGAGCAGGCAGGTGGCGGCGGCTACGGCAATCCGCTCGAACGCGACGTCGATCTCATCGAGCGCGACCTGCGCGACGGCAAGGTGACGGCGGCGTTCGCCGAGCAGCACCACGGCGTGGTTGTCAATGCAGCGGGGTCGATCGACCGTGACGCCACGACGCAAAAGCGTCAGCGCGTCGCTGCCTGACCATAAATCGCGAAATCTTTGCAGATCATGCCGTCGGCGTCCTGATGCGCCCGCCGCCGACGGCAGCTCGATACAGGAAACGGAAATGGAGCAAATCGAAAAACGTCTCGCCGAACTGGGCTACACGCTGCCGGCCAGCCCGGTTCCCAAGGCGAATTACGTCCCTGCCCGGCTGGTCGGCAATCTGCTGTTCATCGCAGGACAGATCCCGACCGCCGATGGCGAAGATAAGTTCGTCGGCAAGGTGGGGCGCGATCTGTCGCTCGAGGACGGTCAGGCAGCCGCCAGGCTCTGCGCGCTGAACATGCTCTCGCAGGTTCGCACCGCGCTGGGCGGCAGCTTCGAGCGTCTGGCCGGTTGCGTGAAGCTTGGCGGCTTCGTCAATTGCGAGCCGGATTTTGGCCAGCAACCCCAGGTCGTCAACGGCGCCTCCGATCTCATCGTGCAGGTGCTGGGCGAAAGCGGCAAGCATACGCGCTTCGCGGTGGGTGCGAATTCACTGCCCAGAAATGTCGCGGTGGAAATCGACGGGATTTTCGAAATCCGTTCGTAATCAACTCGTCGATTGTTTCGAGTACGGCTTTGTGTATTTTTAGTATTCCGATGTAAATCATTTCGGATCATGGAAATTGCATTGACGTATGGTTGGTTTGTCTCTGGTACTGACTTGGCGTTCTACAAAAAATAGATTGCGACGTTGAATCGAAAGCGTCTGATTTCACCCTTACCCTGCGAGGTTAGCAATGATCCGGATGTCCAGCCTTATTCGCCGCACTTTGATGTGCGCCACCGCATTCTCGGCCCTGCTGTCGAGCGTTCCGTCCCATGCGCAGGATACGTCGACGTGGCAAAGCGTCAGACAGGCCGGCGTGCTTCGCTGTGGTATCGCGCTTTCGCCTCCCTACACCATGCGCGATATCAAGTCGGGCGACTACAGCGGCATTTTCCCGACGCTTTGCAAGGACTTCGGTGAAAAGGTCCTGCATGTCAAGGTTCAATTCGTCGACACCTCGTGGGACAACATCGTGGCGGGCCTTCAGTCCGACAAGTGGGATCTGTCGCTCTCGCTCAACGATACGCCGGAACGTGAAAAGGCCATCGCCTTCTCGCGCTCGGTGATCGACTATAACGTGACGCTCGCTTACAACAAGAGCAATCCCAAGCTGCCGAAGGCGATCCATTCGATCGCCGATATCGACAAGCCGGGCGTGATCATCACCGTGATGTCCGGCACGGCGCAGGACAAGGCGATCTCCGGCCAGATCAAGCAAGCGCAGATCATGCGCCTGCCGGGCTTTGACGAGACGCGCCTCGCGCTCATGTCAAAGCGTGCGGACATGCTTGCCGACGACAACATGACCAACCGCATGCTCGATGCCGCGCATCCGGACTGGGCCGTGACCTTCAATCCGAATCCGCCGCTCGCGCAACAGGGAATCTGCTTTGGCGTTCGCAAGGAAACGTCGGCAGCCGATATCGCCGTGCTCAACAAGTTTATCGAAGACGAGCAGAAGTCCGGCGGCGTGAATGCCATCGTTCAACGCTCGGTGAAAGAAACGATCGCTTCGACCAAATAAGGGCAAAAGGGCAGGCGGCGCGATGGGGCGTTTGCGCCGCACTGCTTGCTGAATGACGTTTCCGGCTTCAGCCATCAGGTTCGGATCAAACCGGAATGCCCGTCCGGCGTTCTACGGAGAAAGTTCCCATGTTGCAATCCACTATGAAGATCGTACCTAACTCCGTTCCAGCGGATGATCCTGTCGATACGGCAAGCGCCGGTGATTTCGTCCAGTTGCGCTCGGTTTATAAGTCGTATGGCGAGAATCTCGTCGTCATGGACCACATGAATCTCGACATGCGCGCAGACGATCGCCTCGTCGTGATCGGACCCAGCGGCAGCGGGAAAAGCTCGCTGCTGCGCGTGATGATGGGGCTTGAGGGCATTCAGAGCGGGTCGATCGACTTTCAGGGAAAGCCGTATATTCACGGCGCGGATTCCGGCCGCGGCAAGCGCATCGACGGCAAGCTGCAACGCCAGATCGGCATGGTGTTCCAGCACTACACCTTGTTTCCGCACCTCTCGGTGCTGAGCAACCTGATCCTGGCGCCGGTGAAGGTCGGCGGTGTGTCGAAGGCGCAGGCGACGGAGCGCGCCCGCATGTATCTCGCGAGACTCGGTCTGGAGAGCAAGCTAAACGCCTACCCAAGCCAGCTTTCGGGCGGCCAGAAGCAACGTGTCGCCATCGCCCGCGCGCTGATGCTGGAACCCAAGCTGATGCTATTCGACGAGGTCACGTCCGCGCTCGATCCGGAAATGGTGGTGGAAGTGCAGAACGTGATGCTCAAGCTCGCCGAGCAGAAGATGGCCATGATCATCGTCACGCACGACATGCATTTCGCGCGGGATATCGCGACGCGTGTGGTGTTTTGCGCCAGCGGCAAGGTGGTGGAGCAGGGTGCGCCGCGCGAGATGTTCAAATGTCCGAAGGAAGCGCGCACGCGTGAGTTCCTCGAGAAAGTTCTTCATCTTGATTGAGGGCACGGCCATGCACTATCACTTCGATTTCAGCTTTCTCACGAGTAGCGTGCCGCCCTTGTTACAGGGCTTGAAGGTGACCGTCGAACTGGCGATTGCCGCGAACCTGATGGGCTTGACCCTGGGCTTCGTGCTTTGCTTGCTCGTGATGAGTCGCTGGGCCGTCGTGCGCGTACCGGCGCAACTCTTTATCGAGTTTTTCCGTTGTACGCCGGCGCTGTTGCAGATCGTCTGGTTCTTCTACTGCATTCCCATGATGGTGAACGTCTTTCTCGATCCCGTGTGGATGGGCGTGCTTGCGCTGGGGCTGAACCTGACCGCATTCAACGCCGAGGCCTATCGTGCGGGCGTGCAAGCCGTGCCGAAAGAACATATTGACGCTTGCGTGGCGTTGGGGCTCAAGCCCTGGCAGCGCACGGTTTTCGTGATTCTTCCGCAGGCGTTGCGAAACTCGCTTCCCGTGTTGATGACGAACGGCATCGGCACGTTGCAGCAGAGCGCGCTGGTGGCGATCGTCGCCGTGGCCGATCTGATGTATGTCGCCAAGACCATCGCGACGGAAGCCTACCGCCCCATCGAAACCTACTCGGTCGTGGCGCTCGTCTATTTCCTGTTGTCGTTGCCCATCGCACGGCTGGTGCACGTGATCGAGCGCCGCCAGGACCTCGCCCATCAGCGCTAAGGAGCCGACATGAATATCGATTTTTCAGTCGTGTTGCCGTACTGGCTGCTGCTTCTGAAAGGGCTGGGATTGACGCTGGGCCTGACGGGGCTCTGCGCGATCATCGGCAGCTTGCTGGGCTTCGTAGTCAGTTTGTTGAGAAGCTCGCCCGTTGCATGGATTCGCATGCCCATGACGCTCTATGTGGAGTTTTTCCGCGGCACGCCGCTGCTGATCCAGCTCTTCTGGGTGTTCTTCTGCTTCCCGGTGGTTTTCCGGTTGCCGATTCCGCCGTATCTGTCCGTGGTGATCGCGCTGACGCTTTTCATGGGCGCCATTACCAGCGAGACCTTCCGCGCCGCGCTGAAGTCCATTTCGTCAGAACAACACGATGCCTGCATCGCGCTGAGTCTGTCGCCCCAGGCGAAAGTGCTCTATGTGATTTTCCCGCAGGCTCTGCTGCGTGCGATCCCGCCGCTGCTTTCGAATATCGTCAGTCTGTTCAAGGAAAGTGCGCTGATCTCTTCAGTGGGCGTGGCGGATCTGATGTTCGTGGGCGAAAGTATTTCCAACAGCACGGCGAGGCCGCTGGAATTCCTGACCACCGTAGGTCTGATCTATTTCGTCGTGGCGTTTCCGCTCACGCGGCTGGTCGGCCTGGTCGAGCGGCGATTCCTGCGACGTTTTGCATACTAGATTGAGCAGCGCACAACTTGTGATGAGAAATACTATGAATAAGCATACGTTCAAGTGCATTGAAGGCCATACGGAAGGCATGCCGGTGCGCATGGTGGTCGAGGGGGCGCCGCAGTTGCAGGGGGCGACGATGAACGATCGGCGTCACTATTTCATCGAGCACTATGACTGGATTCGCCGTGCGTTGATGCTGGAGCCGCGTGGCCACGCGCATATGTCGGGCACGCTGCTCTATCCGCCCATCAGCGATAACGCGGATTTCAGCCTGATTTTTATCGAAACGTCGGGTTGTCTGCCGATGTGCGGTCACGCGACGGTAGGTTCGATTTCGTTTGCGCTCGAATCCGGACTGGTGACGCCGAAGCAGGCCGGGCTGGTCGTTGTCGACGTGCCGGCGGGACAGGTGAGTGCCCGCTACGAGATGGATGGCGAGAAGGTCAAGTGGGTCCGCTTTACCAATGTGCCGAGCTTCCTGCTCCATCGCGACCTTGAAATCGAGGTCTCGAAGCTCGGCAAACTGAAAGTCGATATCGCCTATGGTGGTAACTTCTATCCGATCGTCGAAGTCCAGGAGAATTATCCGGGATGCGAACACTTCACGCCGGACGAACTGCTGGCGATGGGGCGCGAAGTGCAAAAGCGCGTCAATGAAGCGCTCGACGTCGTTCATCCGGATAATCCGAAGATCGGTGGCGTCAAGCATTGCATGTGGACGGGCCGCCCGGTCGCGGCCGATGCCGATGGGCGTGCGGTCGTGATCACCGGCGATATCCTGATCGACCGCTCGCCGTGTGGAACCGGCAGTTCCGCGCGAGTCGCGCAGCGCTACGCGCGCGGCCTGCTTTCGCAAGGGCAGGCGTTCCGGCACGAGAGCCTCATATGCAGCCGCTTTATCGGTCGCGTGGAAGGAACAACGAAGCTCGCAAGCGGGCTGGATGCGGTGTTTCCGAGTATCGAGGGGCGTGCGTTTATTACGGGTCGCGGCGAGCATTATGTGGACGAATCGCAACCCTATGCGCACGGTTTTACCCTGGAGGATTTCACGAAATGAACGCGATTCCCCAAGCACGCATTCCGCTAGCTGACAGCGCTGCGCCGCGGGAGCAGGCTGTGGTGATCGGCGGCGGCATTGTCGGCACCTGCTGTGCGCTCTATCTGCAGCGCAGTGGCTATGCCGTGACGCTGGTCGATCCCGCGGTGGCGGGCGACAGCACGGCGAAATGGAGTTGCGGCCAGATTTCGGTCGGCGAAATTATTCCGCTTTCCAAGCCCGGCATTCTGAAGAAGGTGCCGGGCTGGCTGCTGGATCAAACCGGGCCGCTCGCGCTGCGGCCCAGCGCCATGCCCGGCATCATTCCGTGGTTCCTGCGTTTTCTTTCGTGCGCCCGGCCTTCGCGCCTCCATGCGATCGCGGGCGAAATGGCTTCGCTCACGCAACACGTGTTTGCCGATTACGCGCCTCTGCTCGACGCCTGCGATGACAAGGCATTGCTCGGACAACGCCCGATCTTGCAGGTGTTCGATAGCGCGGCGGGTGTCGAACATGAACGCGATCACAATGCAACACGCGCGGCGCTCGGCTTTTCGTCGCAGGTATTGAACGGATCGGATATCGCCGATCTCGAGCCGGCGCTGGCCGGTCGCTTTTCTCACGGCCTGCTATTGCCGCAGTGGCGATTCGTGAGCGACACCGAAGGGTTCATTCGCGCGCTGACCGACAGCTTCGTTGCGCAAGGCGGCCGCCGTGTGCAGATCGGCGCCGATCGCATCGACGAATCCAATGGACGGGCCACGGGCGTCACGCTGGCCAATGGAGAGCGTCTGCCCGCGGCGCATGTGGTCGTGGCGGCAGGCGTGGGATCGCGGCGCTTCTTCAGCCAACTGGGTGTCGATCTGCCGCTCGAGGGCGTGGCGGGCTATCAGACGCTGCTGGCCAACCCGGGAGTGGAGTTCAGACACTCCGTGATTTATTCGGATGGCGGGTTCTGCTTCACGCCGATGCGACGCGGCTTGCAGATTGGCGGCACGATCGAATTCGCGGCGCGTGGCGCTGCACCCAACTTCAAGCGTGCCCAGATCATTGTCGAAAAAGCCAAAAAAATTCTTCCGGAATTGCGAACCGAGCAGCACGAATATGGCGTGGGATATCGCCCGCTTCTGCCAGATACCAAACCTGTTATCGATCGTTCGAAACGTCTCGCCAACGTCACGATGGCGATTGGACATGGCCAACTCGGTCTCACGCTGGGCGCGACAACGGGACGACTGGTAGCGGACCTCGTGGCCGGTCGAACGCCGCAAACGGATTTGAGTCCTTTCAGCGCGTATCGTTTTTGAATGCGTCGCAACAGACTGACTCGACAGCACACTCCTTTTTGAGGACGGTTCAATCATGCGTTGGAAAAAAACTCTGCAACTCGTAGGCGTTCACTGCGAAGGCGAGATTGGCAAGGTCATCACGGGCGGCGTCGTCAGCATTCCTGGCGAGACGATGCTCGACAAGATGAATTACATCAACGAGGTGGACGACAGCCTGCGGCGTCTCGTGGTGCTGGAGCCGCGCGGCTGCCTCCAGATGTCGGTGAACCTGCTGCTGCCGCCCACGCGGCCCGAAGCGCACGCGGGATTCATTGTGTTGCAGTCGGACAAGGCGCATCCCATGTCGGGCAGCAATTCGATCTGCGTGGTTACCGCGTTGCTCGAACTCGGCATGGTGCCGATGCAGGAGCCGGTGACGACGGTGGTGCTCGATACCCCCGCAGGTCTGGTCACGGCCAGGGCGACGTGTCAGGACGGCCGCTGTATTTCGGTGTCGCTCGATATGGTGCCCGCGTTTGTGGAGCAGCTTGATGTCGAGATCGACGCGGAAGAATTCGGCAAGATCCAGGTCGATCTCTCGTTTGGCGGCGTCTATTACGCGCTTGTCGACGTGGAGCAACTGGGTCTCGCGATCGCGCCCGAGAATGCCCGCAAGCTGGCCGACCTTGGCGTTCGTCTGCGTGCGCTGATCGATAGCCAGGTGAAGGTGCAGCATCCGCTCTATGCGTCGATTAACCGAATCGCGTATGTGATGTTCCGCAATCGCGTGGACGGCACCACGTATCAGACGTGCACGACGCTGCCGCCGGGCCGAATCGATCGCTCGCCGTGTGGCACGGGCAGCTCGGCCAATCTCGCGACGCTTGCCGCGCGCGGCCTCGCGCACAAGGGCGCGAAGCTGACGTCGCGCTCGACCATTGGCAGCGAGTTCCGCGTGGAGCATCTGGGCGACGCTGAAGTTGGCGGGCGCGCGGCGGTGCTGCCGCGCATCACGGGCCGCGCGTGGATCTACAGCGTGGAGCAGATGGGCGTGGACCCAGATGATCCGCTGGCAGCGGGCTTCATGTTGAGCGACACGTGGGGCGAGGGCTCGCCCGGCGCTTGACGTTACGGTATAGGACGCGCGTGGTCGGTCATCGGCGTCATTGTCCCGTGACCGACCGCCTACCAGACAGAATGTGAGGAATGAATTGTGATTACCGGAAAAACAGGGGTGTTCTTCATGGTGGCGGACCCGATCGATCAGGTCCGTACGCCGGAAATTTTTAATCAGGTATTCGAGCAATTGGGCATCGACGCGGTGATGGTGCCGCTGCATGTGAAAGCGGGTCATTTGCCCGAGACGATCCGTTCGGTATTCGGGTCGCCGACGACTCGCGGCATGGTGCTCTCGATTCCGCACAAGACCGCTGCTGCGCAACTGGTCGATCATCTGACGCCTGGGGCGCAGGTGGCCAATTCGGTGAACGCTATCCGACGTAACGCGGATGGCACGCTCGAAGGCGCGCAGTTCGACGGTATCGGCTTCGTCGAGTCGATGGACCGCTATTCGATGGACTATCGCGGCAAATCCGTTCTGCTGATTGGTGCGGGCGGGGCGGCCTCGGCCATCTGTACGGCGCTCGCGGAAGGCGGCGTCGCGTCGCTGGCGATTTTCGATGTCGATACGGCAAAGGCCGAAGCGCTCGCACAAGCGATTGCGCAACGCTACCCGATTCGTACGGTAGTTCAGGGGAGCAACGATCCGGCGGGCTTCGATGTGGTGATCAATGCGTCGCCTATCGGCCTGAAAGAGTCGGATCCGTTGCCGGTGCCCACCGAGCGGATTGGCGAGCACACGCAAGTATGCGACATCCTGATGAAGAACCAGCCGACGCCTTTGCTGCGCGCCGCGATGGCCAGGGGCAACGCCGTTCTGCCGGGCTTCGATATGCTGATTCTCCAGTCGCCGCTGTTCCTCGAGTTCTTTGGCGTCAAGGAAGCCGCCGAGCAGTTGCGCAAGGACGATTCGCCCGCCCGTGATCTGCTGTTTCCCCACGAGCTTCGCAGCATGGTCAAGTCCGTCGCCTGATTTTCTTTGCAGTTCGTTGTGAGCAGGGCCGCTGTGTCAAGTCCGTAGCGCCGGGTCTGACGCTACGTCATTTGAAGTTTTCCCCATCTTCGCCTTCCCTGATGCAGGCAATCAATGAAGGTGCGAGTTTAACGACAAAGGTTTGGATTGCTAATGAAAAAAATGATATTGGCGGGATGCATGGCGAGCATTGCGTTGCCGGCATTCGCGCAAAGCTCGGTGACGCTTTATGGTCTGATCGACGAAGGGTTCGATTACACGAACAACGTCAAGGGTGGCAAGGTCTACGAGTTGCAAAGCGGCTATACGCAAGGCAGCCGCTGGGGTCTCAAGGGCAACGAAGACCTGGGTGGCGGCCTGAGCGCCATTTTCCAGATCGAAAGCGGATTCGACGTGAATAGCGGCAAACTCGCACAGGGCGGCCTGGGATTCGGGCGGCAAGCTTATGTTGGCTTGAACAGCGACAAATTCGGTGCGCTCACGTTGGGTCGACAATACGATTCGGTCGTCGACTATCTGGCGCAAACCACCTCGAACGGTAGTTGGGGCGGTTACCTGTTTTCTCATCCGTACGACAACGACAACACGGACAACACCTTCCGGGTGAACAACACGGTCAAGTACGCCAGCCCGAATATCGCCGGGTTGCAGTTCGGCGGCACCTATAGTTTCAGCAACGACACGAACTTCGCCAATAACCGGCAGTACAGTATCGGCGCGCAGTACACGATCGGCGGACTGCTGCTGGCGGCGGCTTATCTACAGGCGAATAACCCGTCGGCCACATCGAGCGGCGCAATCAACAACGGTGGCGACGAGAACTTCCTGGCGAAGCGTCTGCGTGTCTTTGGCGCGGGCGCGACCTACGGATTCGGCAATGCCACGGTCGCTTTTGCGTACACGAATACGTTCGTCGCGCAACCGGTCAGTTCGGGTTACGTTGGCGCCATCATGCCGGGCGGCGGCGCGACGTTGTCGTCGCTGCGCTTCAATAACTTCGAGGTGAACGGGAAGTATCAATTCACGCCGGCCTTCTTTGTCGGCGCCGCCTATACCTACACGCGCACCGATTTCAACGCGAGCAACGGCCAGTCGCATCCGCAGTTCCACAGCGTGGGCATCATGGCGGACTACAACCTCTCGAAGCGCACCGACGTGTACTTCCAGGGCGCGTATCAGCATGCGGGTGGCGGCAAGACCGGCTCTGTGCTGGATGTCGCTTATGTCCCTGGCGCGGATGGAGTCTCGTCGACCTCGAATCAGGTTGTCGGTCGCGTGGGCATCCGGCACAAGTTCTAAGGTTTGCACGTGAGCAGATGTTCGTCGCTCGAGAAGTGCGACGTTTTAGCCCGGCCTGGCCGGGCTTTTTTTGTGAGTCTTGGGAGCAGCTTTAAAGCATGCGCTTGAGCGACGCAAAGAACAATTCCGATTGCAGGCGTTCGCTTTCCATTTGCGCGGCTACGGCGGCGGCGAGTTCGGCGCTGGCCGGGCGCAGCGGCCTGCCCGTCGACATCGCGAGAACCTGCGATTCGCAGGCGCGCTCCAGGTAGTACAGATCGTCGAAGGCGTAGTCGATGCGCTCGCCGCAGACGACCACGCCATGATTGCTCAGAAACACGATGTCCTTGCCATTCATCGCGTTCGCAATGCGCTCCCCTTCGTTGGCATTCAGCGCGAGACCGTTGTAATGGCGATCCGCTGCGACACGACCGTGGAAACGCATGGCGTTTTGCGAGAGCGTGGTATCGAGCCCGCAGTCGTCGATCAACGTCAAAGCCGTCGCATTCGGCATATGCGTGTGGAGCACGCAGCGCTTGCCTGCGATCCGATGAATCGCGGCGTGGATGAACATCGCCGTGGGTTCGACCTCGTGCTTGCCGGCCACGCGATGGCCGTCTTCATTGACGATGACGATGTCATCCGCGCGGACTTCACGCCACATCAGGCCGCGCGGGTTCAGCAGAAATAGGCCGTCCTCGCCGGGTAGCGCGACGCTAAAGTGATTGCAAACGCCTTCTTCCAGACCAAAGTGCGCGGCGGCGCGCAGGGCGAAGGCCAGATCGTTGCGCAGGGCCGTGACTTGCCCGGAGCGGTAGAGTTCACCCATATCGATGCTCGCTGCGTGGAGATACGGAAAAGGGTGAAGGATCGTGTGCATGTTCACAAGTCTATCGGGCGCGGGTGTTGCAATTCGGCGACGTTGCGATGAACGTTGGCGGCGTGCCCTTTCGGTAAGGGGCACGCCTTCCAGGCGACGATCAGAGGCCAGCCGGCTTGTTCCAGAGATTCAGGGACTGGCCGATGCCTTTATCGAGGGCGTTCTTGTAGAGGTCGAAGCCCCAGCTGATATCGAACACCGCCATGCCGCAAGCGATAAAGAGAACGCGTTCGTCGGCGCTGGCGCGACCCTTCTTGTTCCCGTTGACGACATCGCCAAGCCCCGTCGAGTCCTTCAGCGAAGGCAGTTTGCCCGCATCGATCAGACGATACAGCGGGCCGCCGATCACGCCGCTGTAATAGCCTTCCTTGTTGCCCGATGCGATGGCGTCTTCGACATACGCCTCTTGCAGGGCGGTGTGGTCGTACACCACCTTGCAGTGGGTGAGGAACGATTCGTCGGTGTTGAAGGGACCGGATGCGAGAATCGTCGCGCCTGCCTTGATCCACTCGTCCTTGAAGAACAGCGGCTTGAGACGCGACGCCGCCACAGTTATAACGTCGGCGTCGCGGAAGCCTTGTTCGGCCTCGTCCACACCAATCGCGCGAACCTGGTATTTTTCTTCGACCCAGCGCGCGAACTCGTTCGCTTTATCGAGGAACACGTCGAAGCAAACCACTTTCTCGACGGCTTCCAGTTGCGTCATGATCGCGGTGAAACACGCCTTGTTGATTGGGCCGCAACCGATGACCGCGACGTTCTTCGCTTCGCGGTTTGCCAGGTACTTCGCCGCCACGCCCGGAACCGCACCCGTGCGCGCCGCGCTCAGCAGATTGGCGGACATCAGCGCGAGTGGCGCGCCCGTGTCCTTATCGTTGAGCATCATCGTCAGGATCGAGCGAGGCAGGTCCTTTTCCGCATTCGCGTGATTCGAGCCATACCATTTATTTCCGCAAACATCGAAACGGCCGCCCAGATAACCCGGCATCGCGGCGAAGCGACGATCGGGGCCGGCAACCGGCATGTTCGGGAACTTCGTTTCCTTGGGGAACACGATGTTCATGCCGTGGTTGTTGTGATTGGCGCCGCCCATCAGATAATCGCCCTTGCCGAGCAGACTGAAGGTTTCCTCGCAGACATCCACGCAACGCGCGGCATCGAGCACACCGGCTTCGATCATGTCGGGCTCGGATAGATACAGGAAATCGATTTTCGGATACATGTTTTTGCCTTTGGAGATGTGCGGAAAGTGCTTGCTATGCCCCGGCTTCAAAACCGGAGCAGCGACGAGATGTCGTAGAGACGGCAGCCAGGGCTGCGGGCATTGGCCCGCATGAGGAAGTTCAGTTTCTCGATACGCTCACCCGAGCGCGGCGCGCCGTTCTTCTGGAACGGCACTTCGAGTCCAACGGAGAAGTCCATCACGACATCGTCGACCACACCGCCCGAGCGGCCAGAGGGGACGGCGAGCATCGCGTGCTGCTCGGCGAAATGAAAGGCGTCGAGCGCTTCGGTAATCGTGCCGACCTGATTGGGCTTGAGGACAAACCCATCCACTGCACGCGTTTCATGGGCTCTTTGCAGTAATGGCAGGCTGGTCACGGTCAGGTCGTCGCCAACCACGATGGTGCGCGGCAGCGCACGAACAGCGGCGCTGTAACCGGCCCAGTCGTTTTCGTCCAGCAGGTCTTCGATAAAGACCAGGTTGAAGCGCTCGGTCAGATGTCTGGCGTAGTCGATCAACTCCTCGGCGGTGACCTGCTTGCCCTTGAGGAGATAGGTGCGCGCTTCCTTGTCGTACATTTCGCTCGACGCGCAATCGAGCGCGAAAGCAATCCGGCCCGTATAGCCGCAATCGTCGATGGCTTTCTGCATCAATTCGAGGATGACCTCGGGGTCGTCGGATGGCGCGGCATAGCCATAGGAGCTTGCGACCTGAGGCTTGTGTCCGAGGTAGTCGGTGAGGACATCGCCGAGACGCTGGAACACGGCCACCGCCATTTCGATCGCGAAGTCGACGCTATCGGTGCCGAAAGGAACGATCAGGAATTCGTTGAATGCCTGGGTCAGATGCTCGTAGCGGCCGCCGTTGATCACGTTGAAGCAGGGCACCGGAACCGTCCAGATGTCCCGACCGGCAATATGCTTGTAGAGCGGGACGGCACGCGCGGCCGCCGCGGCGCGGAACGCCGCGATCGAAACCGAATAGATCGTGTTGCCGCCCAGGCGCTGCTTGTTGGGCGTACCGTCCAGCGCGATCATGCATTCGTCGATCGCGCGCTGATCGAATACGTCCATGCCCAACAGCGCGGAGGCGATGATGTCGTGAACGATATCGACCGCCTTGTGCACACTCAGACCGTTGTAGGTCGATTTGTCACCGTCTCGCAGTACGAACGATTCGTGCATGCCCACCGACGTCCCGGTCGGTGCCGCACCGCGCCCGATTGCGCCCGACTCGGTGACGATTTCCACCTCGACAGCGGGACGGCATTTGCAGTCGATGATCTGCTGCGCGCGGATAGATACGATTTTGTCCTGCACGTTACTTGCCCTCGTGGATGGCCGGAACATAGAGAATGTTCAGGTCGCAAAGATTGGTGCCGGTATTGCCGGTGAAAATGGCTGAATCGATCGCGTCGAGCGCTTCGAAGCAGCTGTGCTCGCGCAGCGTTTGAAAGAGGCTGATGCCTTGCTTTTCTGCGGCGGCCAGACTCGTGGAATCGGTGATGCCACCCGCGACTTTGGCGGTGCCGTCCGTGCCTTCGCTGTCGATCGAGAGCAGACAGGCGCCTTGCGTTTTCGCCGCGGTGATCGCGAAGCTCACCGTCATCTCCTGACCCGGGCCGCCGTGTCCCTTGATGACGCTGTTGTCCGCGATGTGCGTCGTCACTTCGCCCGAACTCAGCAGGACGCAAGGCGGCTTGATCGGATTGCCGTAGGTCTGGATTTCGCGCGCAATGGAGGCGAACAGCGTGCCCGCATCGCGGCTTTCGCCTTCGAGAAAGGACGTGACGATCATCGCGGGCAGGCCCATTTCCTCGCAGACCTGTTTCGCGTAGATGCACGAATCGGGCAGCGTGTTGAGCAGGAAATAGGTGTTGTCGGGAAAGGCTTTCGGTGTTTCGCCTTCAGGACCGGCATGCATCAGATAATCGACGACGCTTGCCGGCAAACGCTCGGCGACATTGCGATTGACGATGGTTGCGCGCGCATCGTCCAGCGTCGTCATGTCGGGACCGATCGGCGTGCTCTTGTACGCCGCATAAGGCACGGCGATGTCGCCGGTCGCGGGCGAACCGACTGCGTCGCTGATGCCGAACCCGATCAACTCGGCGCCCACGGCCTGGATGCGTTTGGCCAGCATGCCGCCGTTGAGCGCGGAAATATGGCGTCGCACCGCATTGATTTCGTAAATGCCCGCGCCGGATTTCAGCAGGACATCGGTGGTGTCGATTTCGTCCTGAAGCGAGATGCCGTCGATAGGGCACGACATGAGGGCCGAACTACCACCGCTGATGACGGCAATGAACAGATCGTCGGGACCGGCCTCGTCGACCAGCTTGATGATCTCCTTCGATGCGCGATGACCTTCTTCATTGGGCAGCGGATGGCCGCCCACATACACCTCGGTCTTGTCGAAGCGATCCGTCTCCTCGTGAATTTTCACGATCGCAATGCCACGCGTGAGCCGATCGCCCAATACGTGATCGACGGCCATCGCCATGTGATTGCAGGCCTTACCAGCGCCGATCAAATACACGTGACGCTTGTGCGCGAGATCCCAAGAACGGGTGCCGATATGCAGCACGCTGCCTTCGAGCCGCATGATGCTGCGAATGCGCTGGTAGCTGTCGAGACGGGCAAGGGTTCGGTCGGCGATCTCAAGCACGATACGACGTGAAGCCACGTCGCCCTGCGAGAGGAGCGCATCGGAATTGCGGATTTTCTGCATACCTGGAGACTCGATTCGATTTTGAGGAAAACGAATTCAGCGCTATTGCGACTTCGCGCCAGCTTCGTTCGCGACGAAATAACGGCGCTGAACTGGAATCGAATTTAAATTTTTGACCTGTACGGAACCATGTACACTTCATTCAGGTGTTAATCCACTGTGCAGGTCAATAGACCTTCACAGTTCGTCGAATCCGCATCTGTGGGCTGTTTATCCGATCCATGAATCCTGTTCTGACCCTGGACGCGACGGCCGAAGCGCCATTGACCTTGCAGATCATCGACGGCGTCATTCGGGAAGTGGAGGAGAAGCGCTGGAGAGCCGGGATGCGCGTGCCGAGCATCCGTGCTTTCGCGGAAGCGCACAGCGTCTCCACCTTTACGGTCGTCGAGGCCTACGACCGGCTGGTTGCCCAGGGCGTGCTTGTCGCGCGACGTGGCTCCGGTTTTTATGTATCGGAGCGGGGCCACGCAAAGCCAAGACTCGCGGTCGAGAAACTCGACGAGCAGCTAACGAACGGCTGGTCATTGCGCAATTTCGCGGGGGCTGGCGAAGGCACGATTCGCGCGGGCGCGGGTTGGCTCCCGGATGCCTGGTTCGATAGCGACGGGCTCGGTCGTGCACTCCGGCAAATCGCGCTGCATTCGGAGAGCCTGCTGGGATATGGTCATGCCAGAGGTTATGAGCCGTTGCGCGCACAGATCGTTCGCCAACTGGCCGAGCAGGAAATACCGGCGGATATTGCCGGCGTGATGACAACGCTCGGCGCGAATCAGGCACTCGATCTCATCATCAGGCAGTTCACGCAGCCCGGTGACACCGTGTTTGTGGACGAGCCTTGCTACAGCGATTTACTCGTTGCCTTGCGACTTCGCGATCTCAACTGCATCGGGATTCCGATGACACCGTCGGGGCCCGATACGGCCATGATCGAGACGGCCTTCGAAACGCATCGTCCGCGTCTTTACTTCACGAATAGTCGTCTGCACAACCCGACCGGCGCGAGCTACAGCTCCGCTGCGGCGTTCAAGGTGTTGAAGGCGGCGGAGCGGTTTGACTGCCTGATCGTTGAAGACGATGTGTCGGCGGGGCTGGTCCAGACACCGCTGGTGACGCTCGCGTCGATGGACGAACTCAAGCGCGTGATCTACGTGGGCAGCTTTTCAAAGACCATTGGCGCCGGCCTGCGCGTTGGCTTCGTCGCCGCGGACCCAGGTGTTCTCGAAGGGCTGCTTTATCAGAAGCTCGTTTGCGGCATGTCGACGCCCACGGTCACGGAGCGCCTGGTGCATTCGATCTTGTCGGAGGGGCATCTGCGCAAACAGATGGAGCAGTTGCGCGATCGCCTCGCCACCGCGCAGGAGCGCGTTTGCCGCCGGCTGGAGTCGATCGGATTCGAACTATTTTGCGAGCCGCGGGCCGGCATGTTCGTGTGGGCAAAGCCCGCGCAATGGGAAGGCGATTCGGCCGATCTTGCCGCTCTTGCCCTGGAAGAACAGATACTGCTCGCACCGGGAAAGCTGTTTTTCAACGGCAACGTCACGACGAGTTATATGCGCTTCAACGTGGCTCACGCCAATGTCGATCGCTTGTACGCTTTTCTGGCCAAGGCAACGGGGCGCTAGTGCCACGGCAGACAAACACCGTGCTCGACAAGTCTGGAACGAAAAACGGAGGCGAGATGCTTCATCGAAGCATGGGGATGGTCGTTGCTTTTTCAGTGTTCTTCGGTGTCAATTTGCCGGCGCGATGCGAAGGCGTCGATGTCGTCAAGATAGGTATTGCCGAACCGCTGACGGGTTTTTCGGCATCCTATGGAAAGGACGAGGAGAACGCGGCCCGGCTGGCGTTCGAAGAAGCCAATCAGCAGGGTTTCGTCATTGGCGGTCGGAAAGTGCGCTTTGACGTTGACGCTCAGGACGATGCCGCCGATCCCAAAACGGCTGTGATCGTGGCACAGCGGTTTGTCGACGAGGGCGTGAGCGGCGTAATCGGTCATCACAATTCGGGTTGCTCGGTCGCCGCTTCTGCACTGTATGCGCGAGCCGGTATTCCCCAGATCTCACCCACTTCGAGTTCGCCTTCTTACACCGCACAGGGGTTCAAGACAGCGTTCAGGACGACGAGCGACGACGAACAGATGGCGGCGCTGAGCGCGCGCTATTCCGCTCGACAGTTGCATGCGAAGCGTATCGCGGTCGTTGACGACGGGACCGACTACGGTAGCAACTTCGTCAAACAATATGCTGTTGCGGTCCAAAAGGACGGCGGTGAAATCGTATCTCGACAATACACGACACCCCAGTCCGTGGATTTTCGCGCCATCCTCACGGTAATCAAAGGGGTGAACCCCGATCTGATTTTCTTCGCGGGGCAGGACGTCCAGGCCGCCGGTCTTGCAAGACAGATGCGTCAGCTTGGAATCAGGATTCCCTTCATGGGCGAGGGCGGTTTCACCAACGACAGCTTTCTCAAGCTGGCAGGCGAGGGCGCTGAAGGCATGTACAGCTGGGAGTATGGATTGCCGCTCGAGCGAATGCCGCGAGCCGCTGAACTCGACGGCAAATTGAAGGCCCGTTTTGGCACGGGTATCGTCCATTACGCTCCGTTAGCCTATGACGCCTCCTGGGCAATGATCGATGCGATGAGGCAAGCCGATTCGACCGATCCGAAACGCTACGTACAAATGTTGCGTACCGGCTCGTTTGACGGGGTGAGTGGCCCAATCGCGTTCTCCGCGAATGGAAATCTTCGCGATGCGACTGCAACGGTTTATCAGGTGCGAGGCGGAAAGTGGGTCTTGCTTGGCGTGGAGCACCTCGGCGGTAAGGAATAGGCCGTTAGCGGACCGCGTGACAAGGCGAGTGTCCGGGGAGCCGCGCTAGCAGGTGATGTATGAGCACTATTTGTACAACTACTTGTACATGATTGGTGTGCGTGTTAGACTTGTACAGTATTTTGTACAAACACGCCTCGAAGGAGGGCCTATGCGCACGATTCCCTTTTCGGACGCTCGCGCGAATCTGAAGCGCGTCATTGACCAGGTAGTCGATGACGTAGACGTTACGCTCATCACACGGCGAGACGCGCCCAACGCTATCGTCATGTCTCAAGAGCATTACGACAGCTTGATGGAAACGGTTCATTTGCTGCGCTCCCCGGCCAACGTAGCCCATCTGGAACGATCCATCGCACAGGCAAGAGCGGGCAAGGCCAAGCCCCGCAAGCTGGTCGAAGACAGCGAATGAGCGGCGCGTTGAACATCCTGTGGACGTCCGAGGCATGGGACGACTATGTCTACTGGCAGGGGCAGGATCGAAAGACGTTAAAGCGTATCAATCAGCTCATCAAGGATACGCAGCGCTCGCCGTTTGAGGGCATCGGTAAGCCCGAGCCATTAAAGGAAAACCTGACCGGATTTTGGTCACGCCGGATCGACGAGACGAATCGCCTGGTCTACGAGATAGACGGAACGCAGATCAACATCATTTCGTGTCGCTACCATTACTAATCGGCTTTATCGAATTCCCCAAGCACAAAAATAAGCGCGAGGAGGCCCAACCACCTCGCGAAATGAAGCATCGAAAATCGATCGACAAAGGCGGACGACGAGTGAGTGCCCGAATACATCGAGTACGTCCGCCGATTCCCCTTATTCGGACAATTCACGATGCAAGGCGCGATATTCCTGTGAAAGTTTATGTCCCGGAACGAGGTGAATGAGGGGCGAAGCCTGCTGATGTGATTCGCGGACCTTCACGGACGATGAGAGTCGCGAAGCCAGAACCGGCAAGCCCTCGCTGAGCAGCTCGTCGACCAGCTTCTGGGGCAGGCTCGCGCGGGGCTGAAACTGGTTGACGACGATCCCTTCCACCTCCAGCGCGACATTGTGATCCTGCTGGATCTCCCGCACGTTTTCCAGCAACGTGTACAGCGCACGACGTGAAAAATCATCACAGTCGAACGGGATCAGGCACCGCTCGGCCGCGATCAATGCGGAGCGGGTATAGAAGTTCAACGCGGGCGGCGTGTCGATATAGACCGCGTCGTACATGTCGAGTTCGTTCAGCGCGTCACGTAACTTGTAGATCTTGTAGCGGGATTCCAGTTTGCCATGCAGGGTGTCCAGATCGGGATGGGCTGGCATGACGTCGAGGTTCTCAAACGGTGTCGGATGAATGAACGACGTGACTTCGACAGGCCTGAAGCTGAACGTGAGCGCGGTTTCAAAGAAGCCGGCGACGGTGGGGCTGGCCTGGCCGGCTTTCGCGCCGAGCAGATATTGGCTTGAATTCGCCTGCGCATCCAGGTCGATGACCAGTGTGCGCAGACCCTCGCTGGCGCTGATGGCCGCCAGGTTGCAAACAATCGTCGACTTGCCTACGCCACCTTTCTGATTGAATACGACGCGCCGCATATTCTCCCCTTGAACGGAACCGGGCCAAAAACTCTCAGCATACCCGAGACAGATGACGCAGCGATCGCAGATGAATCGAACCGAATGGCACCATGATGGTGCGTCGCGCGGGCCGCTCGCGTGAGATCCCGGCTACCAGGGTCATCCCGCATCCGCGGCAATGCACGTTTTGTCCGGGTGAACGTCGTCTCTGTCCATTGAGGGGAGAGCCGCTCAGGCTCTAAATTGGCGTCCTTAAACCCAACGGGCGCTAGCGAGAGATTGTGCCGTGCCTCGCACGCCCCCAGCCTGGACATACCATCAGTACATCGAAATGTCTGGGCGGACCTAGAGGAGACACCGCCATGACCCATCAGATAACGTTGCGTTTCGAGGACGGCGTGACCCGCTCCATCGAGTGCGAAGAGAGTGAGCGCATCACCGACGCCGCCGTTCGCGCAAGAATCAATATCCCACTCGACTGCCGCGATGGTGTGTGCGGCACCTGCAAGGCGGTCTGCGAGTCAGGCGAGTATGTTCTGGGCGACTGCGTGGACGATGCGCTTAGCCCCGAGGAGGCAAGCGAGCGAAAGGTGCTCACGTGCCAGATGAGCCCGCGTTCCGACTGCGTGATCCAGATCGCGACGAACTCCGATGTCTCTGGCACGGGTCCGTCCTCTCACAGGGGGCGCATCGTCGCCTGCCAGCGAGCCTCGGACACCACGATCGCCTTTTCGGTCGAGCTGGAGAACCGTGCCGATCTCAGTTTCCTTCCTGGGCAGTATGTCAACATCCGGGTGCCAGGCACGGATCAGACGCGGTCCTATTCCTTCAGTTCCGGCCCGACCGAATCGCATGTGTCCTTCCTTGTGCGCAACGTGCGTCACGGGGCGATGTCGACCTGGCTCGACCAGACCGCCAAAGCCGGTGACCCGATAGAATTTCGCGGCCCGATGGGGAGCTTCTATCTGCGCCCCATCGAGCGCCCCGTGTTGTTCCTCGCGGGCGGCACGGGCCTCGCGCCCTTCCTCTCGATGCTGGACAAGATCGTCGCCGATGGCGGCAGTCCCTGGCCGATTCACCTGATCCTGGGCGTGAACAACGACGAGGATCTGGTTGGCGTCGGCCAGCTCGAAACCTATACGCAGCGCCTGTCGAACTTCACCTATGCCTGCACCGTCGCCAGCCCCGACAGTGCCCATCCCCACAAGGGCTATGTCACGCATCACATCGTTGCCGCCCAACTCAACGATGGCGATGCGGATGTCTATCTCTGCGGCCCGCCGCCGATGGTCGACGCGGTGCGCGATTTCCTCGCTTCTGAGGGGCTGACGCCGCGCAATTTCTACTACGAGAAGTTCGCCGGCACGGGACTCGTGGTGCAGACCGGTGAGGAACGCATCGCCCCTGTCGATGTCGATGAAGCGTTTGACCTGCGTATGGCGCTCGAACTGGGCGCGGCTCAGCTTACGATGGGCCGGCTGTCGAGCGAGCAATTGATCGTCTTCCGGCAACTCGCCGAAGCGACGGCGCCGTTCGTATCGGGGCGGCGCTTTACCGATGTATCGCGCTACATCGAGGCCAATCACGCCTTCCATCTGTTCACGATCGAAGCTTCCGGCAACGGCCAGCTCATCGCGCTTTACCGGCAACTGGCGGTGCAGGATTACATCGCCAGCGCGCTGACCGACCAGATCGAGATCGTCGGGGATATCGTCCAGCAGCATCGGGACATTGTCGCCGCCTTCGAACTGGGCGACCTGAACAAGGCGCGAGACGTGATTGCGCTCCATGCGCTGCATTCCAAGGCCACGATGAGCCGGGCACTGGAAAGCATGGCGTCTGGCAAGGTAGCGCCTGCCAGGACTGCACCGATGGTCGCCGCACCACCCGCTCCCACGTATGTCGCGCCGCAGGTTTGCCCCTTCACGGCCAACACCTTGCCAGCCTACTCGCACGAACTGGACTGGCCGGAAGGGCTGGAACCATTCAAGGTCGTCGACGACGGCTCGCAAGGCGATCCGTACGAGCACTACCGCTGGATGCGCGAGCATGCGCCCGTGTTGCGTTGTCAGTCGGCGACGTCGGACGTGTGGTTCCTCTCGCGCTATGACGATGTTTATCAAGCGATTCGCAATCCGAAGTTGTTTTCATCCGAAGTCGTGAGCCCGCCGCCGCTGACGTTTCTGACGCTGTTCGATGCACCGGACCACACTCGGTTACGCAAAGTCGTCCAGCCTTCCTTCCTGCCGCTCGCGCTCGATCCTTTTGTCGAGCAGATCGCGCAACGGGCGGAGGTCCTGCTGGACGCGATGATCGCCAAAGGCGGTGGCGATGTCGTCAACGACTTCGCTATCCCGCTCAGCATCTCGACCATCTCCACCATGATCGACGTGCCCAACGAGGATGAGGAGAAGATGAAGTTCTGGTCGGACGAGACCTTCAGCTACTTCGGCCGCCTCGCCCGCAATGCGCCGGGGACCGGCACCGACGAGCAGAGCGCGCATGCTTTTTTCGCCTATCTGAAGGATGCGATGGAGCGACTCGCGCGCAGCGATAGCCCGTCGATTGGCGCGCATATCGCGCGCATGTGGAAGGACGGATTGCTTTCGGAAAAGGAGGCGAAGGAGTTGTGCGCGTTCGTCTTTATCGCCGGGCACGACACGACAACGATTCTTGTCGCAAACGCCTTTCGCATGCTTGCCGAGCAGCCGCAACTGCTGGGACGTATCCGCGAAAACCCCGCCGATGCCGACCGTTTTGTCGAAGAGGTGGCGCGCTATCGTGGGACCGTCCAGCGCGTGAGCCGCATGACGACCGAGGCGACCACGGTTGCGGGCGTCGCGCTACCGAAGGGCGCTGTGGTGCGCCTGCTGCTGTCGGCTGCTAACCGCGACAGCCGCAAGTATGCCGACGGCGAGGTGTTCGACATCGACCGGGATTCCAGCGGGCATCTGGGGTTCGGCAACGGCATGCACAAGTGCCTTGGCGCGCCGCTCGCCAAGCTGGAGACGCTGATCGCAACGAAGGCGCTGGCCCGCAAGATTGGTGCGATTGCGCTCGATCCGGCAAGGCCCATTCAGTATGTGAGAGGCAACAACCTCACTAACTCCGGGCCGGAGCATCTGTTCGTGAAGCTGGGCGGGTTATAGGCCTGAGGCGAATCAGGGAGCGGTTCAGGCCGCTCCCGGCTTTTCAGCCGGCAGGGATCGATCGTGCGCGGCGCTGCGGTATTCGGTTGGCCGCAGTCCTGTCTGCTTGCGGAAAAAACGCCCGAAATAGGCCTCGTCCTGAAACCCCAATTCACTGGCGATCTGCTTCACGCTGAGCGTCGAATAGCCGAGCAGACGCTTGGCTTCATGGACCGAGCGCGCGTCGATTGCCTCGATAGCTGAGACGCCGAAGGTAGCGCGGCAGATGCGCGACAGTTGACCGGTGGAGACGCCCATCTCGTCGGCGTAACTGGCAACGGGACGTCGCTCACGGCAATGGCGGTCGAGCAGGGCGCGGAAGCGTTCGATGCGTGCCGCCATGGTCCGTTGCTCGGAGCTGGCTGAAAGTCGGGCATTTTCGCTTAGGCGTCCGATCTTGACGAACAGGGCGATCGTCAGGGCTGCGCCCGCGGTGAATTGCCAACGCTCGTGGCTTTGCGCTTCATGCCCGATTGACTGAAACAGCGTATCCAACGGTGTGCCGCGCTCGACTTCGGGATCGATCGACAGCACCGTTGGCGTGCGCATGAATTCCAGCAGATCGGGCGCGGCCGTCATCGCGAGCGATTCCAGTGCCGGCTGTGCCGCGGTAATGACGTGACCGTCGATATCGCTGCGGAAGTGAAAACCGTGGACCGAGTGCGCGGGCACGACGATCAGACAGGGCGCCACCACGGCCCATGTTCTGCCGTCGATGAAGGTCTCGCCGCCGCCGCGGGTGACGTAGAGCACCTGGATCAGCGCATCGTGGACATGCGGCTTGATCTCGAAGTCGAAACGCCCGGCCCGCAGGGAAATGGGCTCGTAATGCACCATGTCCACCCAGGGTTGGCCGGCTTCAGCGCCATAGAGTGAGAAGTGCAGAACGCTGCGGCTGCGCTGTGGATCATCGGGCATGGTGCACGTTATGTCCTGTTATTTGTGGGCTCTGTCCATTGTTCCATAGGCGCTTGAGGCGTTCAATGGCGATACAAATTTCGGTAAGCGCAATCGTGTGAAAAATTCGCACACAAGATTTGCGCGGAAAATTTCAGGAAGGTGAATTTGATGGAACAGAAACTTCAAAATCGCGCAGGTGACTCGACCGCTTACGGGTTGAATCTCGGCGGCAAGGTTTGCGTGGTCACGGGCGCGGGTAGCGGCATTGGCGCCGGTATTGCGCGCGCCTTCGCCAGTGTCGGCGCCCATGTGGCGCTGGTGGATCGCAATCTCGCGGGCGCTGAAGCGGTGGCCGCCGAACTCCGCGAGGCCGGTGCCGTCGCGCAGGCATTCGGCTGCGACGTGTCGGACGAAGCTTCGGTTGCGGCGGCTGCGAGCGAGGTTCGCGCCACGCTCGGCGCGGTCAGCGTACTCGTCAACAACGCGGGACTATTGCGCGCAGGACCGCTCGAGACGGTCTCGATCGACGACTGGAACCAGGCGATTGCCGTGAATCTGACCGGCTATCTGCTGTGTGCACGCGCTTTTGGCCGCGACATGCTGGCGGCGGGCAAGGGCAGTATCGTCCACGTGGCTTCGATTGCGGCGCTCAACCCGCAGACCCATAGCGGCTCCTATAGTCCGAGCAAGGCGGGCGTGCTGCTGCTCTCGCGGCAACTGGCGGCGGAGTGGGGCCCACGTGGCGTGCGCAGCAACTGCGTGCTGCCCGGCATGATCCGCACCGCACTGTCTGCGAAGTTCTACGAAGAGCCTGGCTTCGAGGCGCGCCGCGCTGCTGCTACGGCAAGCCGCCGTATCGGCGAGCCGGAGGATCTCGCTGGCCCGGCCATGTTCCTCGCTTCCGATCTCGCGGCCTACGTCAACGGTGCGGAGGTGCTGGTCGACGGCGGGCTCGATTGCATGCTGATGGACATGGTTCCGCGCCCTGGCTTCAATGCCACCGCGGCCGCGTGAGCGCCATCACACCATAACGAAAAGGAGAGTGGATATGGCCAAGGAGATCACCTGCGATCTGGTCGTGGTGGGATCGGGTGCTGCGGGGCTTGCCACCGCAATCACAGCGCGCAAACGCGGACTCGATGTCGTCGTGCTCGAAAAGGAGCCCGTGTTCGGCGGGACCACCGCGCTGTCGGGCGGGGTCTTGTGGATTCCGCTGAGCAAATACGGCCGACAGCAGAACCCGGCGGACACCGTCGAGCGCGTGCGCGAATACATGATGAGCGAGACGGGCAGCAACTACGATGCCGCCGCGGTTCAATGCTTCATGGAAAACGGCCCGAAAATGGTCGAATTCTTCGAGCGCGAGACCGAGATGAAGTTCGTACCCACGCTCTATCCGGACTATCACCCGGATGCTGCCGGCGGCGTGGACATCGGCCGCTCGATCCTCGCCGCGCCCTATGATATTCGCGGGCTTGGCAAGGACATGCAGCGCCTGAAGCCGCCGCTCGAGACGATCACGTTCATGGGAATGATGTTTAACTCCTCGAACGCGGACCTCAAGCACTTCTTCCGCGCGACCAAGTCACTTGTTTCGTTCTTCTACGTAACACGACGTCTGGCCACGCATATCAAGGAGCTGGCGCTCTACCGTCGGGGGATCAACGTAACGAGCGGCAACGCGCTCGCTGCGCGACTGGCAAAGTCGGCGCTGGCGCTCGACATTCCGATCCATACGTCGACGCCCGTGAAGGAATTGCTGAGCCAGAACGGCAAGGTGACCGGCGTGCGCGCGAGCGCGGCGGACGGTGAGATCCGGATCACCGCCCGGCAAGGCGTCGTGCTGGCATGCGGCGGCTTCCCGCACGATCTCAAGCGCATTGCGCAGGTCTATCCGCACGTGAAGCGTGGGGGCGAGCATCTCTCGCCCACGCCCGTCGGCAACACGGGCGATGGGCTGAGCATGGCGGAGAAGGTCGGCGGCGCCGTGAAGCTTGGCTTTTCCGATGCATCGGCGTGGATGCCGGTCTCGAAGGTGCCGTTCGGCAAGGGCCGCTCGGGCGTGTTCCCGCATCTGCTCGACCGCTACAAACCCGGCGTGATCGGTGTGCTGCGCAACGGCCGGCGCTTTACCAATGAATCGAACTCCTATCACGATGTTGGATCGGCGCTGATTCGCGCCTGCGAGGGGGAGCGGGAGACGGCGATGTGGCTGATCTGCGATAAGGTCGCGCTGGGCAAATACGGCCTGGGCTACGCCAAGCCCGCGCCGATGCCGACGGGTCCGTTGCTGCGCAAAGGCTATCTCGTCAAGGGTGAAACGATTGGCGAACTGGCGCGCAATTGCGGCATCGCGCCGGATGCGCTCGAGCAGACGGTCGCTGCCTACAATCGCGATGCCGTGCGCGGAGAAGACCCGGCGTTTCATCGCGGCAGCACCTCGTTCAACCGCTATCTCGCGGATCCCGAAAACAAGCCGAATCCCTGCGTTGCACCGATCGCGACGGGTCCCTTCTACGCAGTAAAGGTGGTGATGGGCGATCTGGGCACATTCGACGGCTTGAGCACCAGCGTCACCGGCGAAGTGCTGCGGGCCGATGGCAGCGAGATTGACGGCCTTTATGCGGTGGGCAACGACCGGCGCAGCGTGATGGGCGGCAACTATCCGGGCGCGGGCATCACCCACGGGCCCAACATGACTTTCGGCTATGTCACTGGCAATGCGATTGCCAACAAGGCCGCGACGCGTAAAGAGAAGGTGCATGCATGAACACCCGCCAAATGTATCTGGCAAAGCCGCTGGTGGACGTGCGGGTCTATACGATCGCACTGCGCAAGATGCCCGAGTTCATGGAGGTGTTCAATCGCCTCGCCATGCCGATCCTGCTTGAGACGCTTGGGCATCCGCTCGGTTTCTGGACAAGTCTGGTCGGGCCACAGAATCAGTTCACCCACCTGTGGGGCTACGACGATCTTGCGGACTACGAACGACGATGTCTTGCGCGCGATACGCATCCAGATTTCCCGGCTTATCTCAAGGCTTCAGGTCATCTGATCACGGCGCAGGAGACGCGCCTTGTCCGCGCCGCCACGCTGGGTAGTCTCGCGGCGTAAGCCGATCTGGCTGGTTCATTGGCCCACCGCGCCCGGCGGCAGGTTCCGGTTGTGGTTCCCGCTGCGGGCGCGAACGCGCCAGCTTCAAGGCAACGCGTGCTCAGGCTGAAACGTTCTCCCTAAGACGACCCCAGAGCCAGATCGCGATGCGCGGAGCTCTGGAATTCGCGGGGCGTGGCGCCCGTCTGCTTGCGGAAATAGCGGCTGAAATAAGCGCTGTCCTCAAAGCCCAGGCTGTGAGCAATCTGCTTGACGGTCATTCCCGAATAGACCAGATCGCGCTGCGCCTCGCGGATCAAATGGTCGTTGATGAGCGCAGTGGGCGACGCACCGAGTTCCTCGCGGCAGATGCGCCCGAGTTGCGGCGTAGTGACGTCAAGCGCGTCCGCATAGAACTCGACCGGACGATGGTCCCGGAAATGCTGGGCGATCAATTCGCGAAAACGTCGGATCTGCAGGCTGCGTCGTGCGGCGAGCGCGGCCACCGGCACGTTGGCATGGTCGATAAGCCGCGCCGCCTGTACGAAAAGTGCCATTAGCAACGACATCCCCGCAGCCGAATAACCTGCCGCACCACGGCGGAACTCCATTTCGAGCATCGTGAATAGCGGCATCAGCGTTGCGTCGCTGGCCGTCGGCCCACGCACGGGAATCACGGCGGGGCGCTGGAGAACCGTGATCAGCGTCGTTGAAACGGACTTCGCGATGGACTCCAGTGCGCGCTGCGCCGCCGTGACGACAAGACCGTCGATCTCGGGTGAAAACGAGAAGCCGTGCACCACCTGCGCGGGGAGAATCACGAGGCACGGCGGGTCAAACAGCTTTTTCTCACTCTCGATGACGACGTGACCTTCGCCGTTGCGGATGTAGAGAAACTGCAGGAGCGCGTCATGACGATGCGCGGGAATGTTCCAGTCGTTCGGCCGGCTGCGCTCGGGAATCCATTCGAAATTGAAGGCGTCATGCCACGGCGGGCGTGCGGCCGCCGCTTCGCCATACAGTTCGTAACTAGGGATTTTCCTCATGCCGCCCTCCATCTGATTTGAAAATTGTCCTGTTTTTCGAAAGCTTTGTCCATGCTCTGTCGCCGCCGTCTGCCTATACTTCGAGCACAGGGAATTCATCGCGAATCCTTGCTGGAGACGAAGTACAAGATGGTCCGCGCGTCAGTCGTCAATGAGATTCGGATGACTAATGAAAGGCGCGAGGCGCTTCGTTGCCAACCCTGAGCGTCCTGCGCTCGCGGGAACAGCGCCGCAAAAAAACGACATCAATATCTGGAGACATCGCAATGAAAACGATCGATCGCGCCGGTCATGCCGGCGTGCGCCCTTCGCTCGTCCATCACGCAGCGCGGGGGCAGCAATGAAGACCCCCGCACGCGCCGTCGACACGCAGGCCTTCATTGACGGCCAACGATTCTCCCCATTTCAGTGGGTCATTCTTGTCCTGTGCTTTTTCGTTGTCGCGGCCGACGGCTACGACACGGCGGCCATCGGCTTCATCGCGCCGTCGCTCGTGCAGCAGTGGGGGATTGCGCGGGTGGCGCTCGGCCCAGTGATGAGTGCCGCGCTGGTTGGGTTGGGCATCGGTGCAGTACTCGCGGGCCCGCTCGCCGACCGGTTGGGGCGCAAGACCGTGCTGGTGCTGTCCGTCGCGTTTTTCGGCCTGTGGAGCCTTGCTTCGGCTTTCGCTAATTCGGTCGAGTCGCTGACTATCCTGCGCTTTTGCACGGGACTCGGACTGGGCGCGGCCATGCCGAACGCCGTCACGCTGATGTCCGAATATGCGCCGACGCGCGTGCGCGCCGTCATTGTCAACGCGATGTTTTGCGGCTTCTCCACGGGTCTTGCGCTCGGCGGATTCGCATCGGCATGGCTGATTCCGCATTTTGGCTGGCAGAGCGTGCTGGTCGCGGGCGGCATTGGGCCGATCGTGCTGACGGTTCTCCTGATCCTGTTCTTGCCTGAGTCCGTTCAGTTCATGGCCGTGCGCCAACGTGCCGACGCAAAAATCGCGCGCATTCTCAGCCGTATTGCACGGGACGCGACGCTCGAAGGTTGCCGCTTCGTCGCCCCGGAGGGGGGGGCGAACGCTAAGCGCGAGTCGGCGATTCGCGTCGTTCTCTCGCGGCAATATCGTTTCGGGACGCTGATGTTGTGGCTCGCGTACTTCATGGGCCTGATGATCTATTACCTGCTCACCAACTGGTTGCCCACGTTGTTTCGCGACACGGGCTTCTCCGGTGCGCGCGCGGCCTTGATGACGTCGCTTTTCCCGCTTGGCGGCGTGGTGGGCAACCTGTGTGTCGGTTGGGTCATGGACCGCCTCAACGCCAATCGCGTGATTGCAGCAACGTATGTGCTCGCCGGCTTGATGGTGTTGCTGGTGGGACGTGGCGTAGGCCATCAGTTGTGGCTCGGCACGCTCATCTTTCTGACCGGCACCCTGGTGACGAGCGCGGTGACATCGATGTCTGCACTGGCCGCCGCGTTCTACCCGACGCATGGCCGCGCGACAGGTGTTGCGTGGATGCTCGGCGTGGGGCGCATAGGCGGGGTGACGGGTGCGCTGGTTGGCGCGGCCTTGATGGGCTTCGGCTGGCAGTTTGGCTCGGTGTTCAGCCTGCTTGCCCTGCCGGCGCTGGTGTCGGCGGGTGCCTTGTTCCTGATGATCGGACGCGGTGCGCCTCTTTCGCAGACGCGAGGTCAGCAAAGCGTGCCAATGCACTAGGTTAGGTCACGAGCCGTTTGGGTTGTACATTTCATAAAAATAATTAGGCATACAAACAATTAACGAAGGTCTTGGAGATCCGCAGATGAAAAAGAAGTTTCTTGCCTTGGCCCCGCTCTGCCTGTACGGTGCAGCGGCGTGTGCGCAGAGCAGCTTGACGCTGTATGGGGTGCTGGACGAAGGGCTGATGTTCAACAGCAACGTTGCGACCGGCGCGTCGCACGGTGCGCATAAATGGTATCTCGACTCGGTCAACGGTCTGTACGGCAGTCGCTGGGGTCTGAAGGGCGCGGAGGATCTGGGCGGCGGCATGCGCGCGATCTTTACGCTCGAATCCGGCGTGAATCTGAATACGGGCGCAGCGGCACAAGGGGGCCTCGAATTCGGACGCCAGGCGGCCGTTGGCCTGAGCGACCGGCGTTTAGGCGACCTCACGCTGGGCAGGCAATACGATTCGGTCGTCAACTACGCGCAGGCGGTCACGATCCAGGGCTATCTGGCCAGCGAAATTTTCCAGCATCCGGGGGACTTCGACAACACGGCAAACTCGCTGCGCACCAACAACGCGATTCGCTACGCGAGTCCCAACATCAATGGGCTTACGTTTGGCGCGGAGTGGAGCGTGGGTGGTTCGCCCGGCAATATCAGCGGCAACGGCGGCTATTCGGCCGGCGCCGCATACTCCAATGGCGTCGTGACACTGGCGGCCGCCTATCTGTATTTCAAGAATCCGACCGCCGGCACCGCGAGCCAGGGTTTCTTTACGAGCAACGGCAGCGGCACGCAGTTGACGGGCATCCTGAACAAGGGCTATGCAAGTGCAAACTCGTATCAAGTCGCGGTAGCGGGCATGTTGTACACGTTGGGTTCCGTGCAACTAGGCGCGTCGTGGTCGAACGTCGAGTACGGCAATATTGTGGCGCTAGGCGGTGCAAGCGCGCGATTCAATAACGTTGACGCCGGTATCAAGTGGGCGGTCACGCCCGCATTCAGTCTGGGCGCGGCTTACGATTACGCGAAGGGTAATAGCGTTTCTACGCCGGAGGGTGGCAACGTCGGCAATCAGCATTTCAACCAGTTCAGCGTATTGGCCGATTACTTCCTTTCGAAGCGTACCGACCTCTACGCCGCAGCGGCGTACCAGATCGCGGCTGGCACGTCGTCCACTGGCGCGGCTGCGGTGGCCAACATCGGCAATGCTGGCGACTCTTCGAACAGCCACCAGGTGCTCGTGCGCGCTGGAATTCGCCATAGGTTCTGAAGCCAGGCGAGTGGCCACGCTCCCATGCGATATCGTCTGGGAGCGTGGCCTTTTCCGAAATGTTGGTGCCGCGCATTCACTTTCGCTTGCGAAAGGCGTTTGGTGTAACGCCGGTGAACCGCTTGAAAAAGCGGGTGAAATACGCTGGCTCCGTGAAGCCTAAAAAGTCGGATACCTGATTGATATTGAGCGAGGTGTACGTGAGACTGCGCTTCGCTTCGAGCAATAATCTCTGATGAACGAGTGCAAGGGCGCTCTTGCCTGCGATTCGCTGGCAAATCATGTTCAGGTACACGGGTGTGACGCCTAGCTGCTCTGCGTAGCCACTGATTGGAAGGTGTTCCCGGTAATGTTTTTCGATCAGGCCGGAGAACGTTTTCAGGTGGGCGTGCCCACGATCCTGCGATTCGCCCCTTTCTTCGCCTTCTTGACTCTGGCGACTGACCCATACGACCAGCGCGCTCACCAGCGAGCGAAGCAGCAGGTCTCTTGAAGGCGCAGGAGCGCCGTATTCCTGATTCAACTGGCTGCACAGGGTGTTCAGGTAAGCCCGGTCCTTGCCAGCCGGATAGCAGCCTGGATGCTCCAGAACGCGGCGAGGTGCGTTGATCTGTTGCTGAAGCCAGTTCATCAGGGGCGCGGCGATCGTAATCACGTAGCCGTCGACCTGCGGAGAAAACTGGAATCCATGCACGTACATCGGCGGCACGACCTGGAGCGAGGGGGTGTCGATGCGGGTCGTCTCGCCCTCGATTTCAATCAGGGCGACGCCTTTCTGCACGTACAGGAGTTGCGCGAGGTCGGCGTGCGTGTGGCGCCGGATTTCCCAGTCGTGCAGGCTGCTGCGCTCAGGAATCGACTCGCAGTGCAGCAAATCGGGCGTACTCCAGTCAGGCCCTTCACCGTATAACTTGAAGACGGGGATGTCGTGCCGTGCCGGTTGCTTCATGGATTCGTCACCGCTTTATCGATCCCAAACAGGACTTTTCAAAAGTCCAATTTTAATCGAAAAAATTGCCTTATCAGCCCTGCACATTTCTAGAAAAATGCAATTCAACCGTGGCAACAATTATTGGGGCTCGACGAGCAAAGTAGCAACGCCACGGTTCAGAGAAATACAGGAGACACGGTCATGAAGACCAAGGTAGCGATCATCGGCGCCGGGCCGTCCGGCCTGCTTTTGGGACAGTTGCTGCACAAGGCGGGCATCGACAACGTCATAGTCGAACGTCAGAGCGGCGAATACGTGCTCGGCCGGATTCGTGCAGGCGTGCTCGAACAGGGCATGGTCGACCTGATGCGCGAAGCGGGCGTGAGCGAGCGTATGGATGCGGAAGGTCTCGTCCACGACGGCATCGAACTCGTGTTTGGCGGACGCCGCGACCGGATCGACCTGCGATCGCTCACAGGTGGCTCGTCGGTGCTGGTCTACGGCCAGACCGAAGTCACGCGTGATTTGATGGCCGCGCGCGAGGCCAGCGGCGCCACGACGATTTACGAAGCCGCCAACGTTCAGTTGCACGACGTGAAGGGCGAAGCACCCTACGTCACGTTCGAGAAGAACGGCGAGACTTACCGTCTGGATTGCGACTACATCGCGGGCTGCGACGGCTTTCATGGCGTGTCGCGCAAGACGATCCCCGAGGAAGTGCTCACGCACTACGAGCGCGTTTATCCGTTTGGCTGGCTCGGCCTGCTGTCCGACACGCCGCCCGTCAATCACGAACTCATCTACGCACATCACGAACGCGGCTTTGTGCTTTGCAGCCAGCGCTCGACGACGCGCAGCCGCTATTACCTGCAAGTGCCGTTGACCGAGAAGGTGGAGGACTGGTCCGACGAGCGCTTCTGGGAAGAGCTGAAAACGCGCCTGCCGCAAGACGTGGCGGAGAAGGTCGTCACCGGCCCGTCGCTGGAGAAGAGTATTGCGCCGCTGCGCAGCTACGTGGTCGAGCCGATGCAATACGGCAAGCTGTTTCTCGTTGGCGACGCCGCGCATATCGTGCCGCCGACCGGCGCAAAGGGCCTGAATCTCGCGGCGAGCGACGTCAGCACGTTGTATCGCATCCTGACTCGCGTCTATCGCGACGGTCGCACCGATCTGCTGGAAAAGTATTCGCAGATTGCGCTGCGCCGTGTCTGGAAGGCGGAGCGTTTCTCGTGGTTCATGACGAACCTGCTGCACGAGTTCTCGGAGCGCGACGCGTTCGACAAACGCATGCAGCGCACCGACTACGACTACTACACGACCTCCGAGGCCGGACTCAAGACGATTGCGGAAAACTACGTGGGTTTGCCGTACGAACCTATTGAGTAAGGTCGCAAGCTCCCCTTGAAAAAGGGCAGGAGACTGTCCGGGCAAGGGGAGCCTAAGTTGCATGAGGAAAACAAACGTACAGTCAGGCATCATGTGACTTTTCGCTTGAACGTCTTCCCCCATGCTTCGATTCGACAACCTCAGCAAGCGCTTCGGCGATCACGTCATTTTCAAAGGGCTGCATTACGCCGCCGGTGCCGGATGCGTGGTGCTAAGCGACGAGAACGGCAGCGGCAAATCCACCTTGCTCGGCATCCTCGCGGGCGCGCTCCAGGCCGATGAAGGAGAGGTATGGCTTGGCGGCCATTCGCTTCGCAGCGCGCCGCTACTCGCGAAATCGGCGCTGGCGTATGTGCCCGATGACTGCCTGGAGTTTCCGACGCAGACCGGGCGGGCGTTTCTTGAGCAGGTGGCGTCCAGCAGACGAGCCCACGTCGATGCCGCGACGCTCGATTTGGCCGATCGCTTCGGTCTCGCTGAGCATCTGGACAAGCGCTTCGAGCAGATGTCGCTCGGCACGCGCAAGAAAATCTTTCTGACGGCTACGCTTATCGGCGACCCTGCCGTCGTCATTGCGGACGAACCCGTCAACGGACTCGATGCGCCCGCGCGCGCGGTGGTCGGCGATCTGTTCAAGACGCTGGGCGCGGGGCGTACCGTCTTTTATGCGAGCTACGATCAGAAGCTGGCGCAAGCCTGTGAAGCCCGGGTAGTCAGCTTTTCGGATCTAGGCTTTAACTCTTCCGCTGTGTAAGCTTCGCGCAAAAAAACGTGGGTGCTGAGCGTAGCACCCACGTAGCCCGGGCGGACTCAATCGTTATCGCTGCAATTCAGTCGTAGTATTTCCAGATGTTGTAATAAGTCACGCCGTCCGTTGACCAGTTCAACTGCACGAGCCGCGAGACGCCTGCAACAAGTGCCGGGAAAGTGCAGGCGGTGGAGCAGGTCTGCGTGCCGTTCTGTGCGACGCCGGCTGTCACCGATTCCGAGAACTGACTGTTCTGCGCACTAGCGAGGCCCGTCCACCAGCCGTCGACTTCGGCGGGCGTGCTGGAACTGGTATCGCTGCCCGCCTGGATCTGGACGCCCGTCACCAGTGGCGAAAGATTCGCTCCATTGACCACACCGGCCCAGTCGATCGTCGCCGTCGTCTGTGCGGCCGCGAGCGAACCCGACGGGCTCATGAAATTGCTCGTGACGTCGCTGCCGAGCGTCTGCCATGTCACGGACTGCGCCGCATCGGGCAGCAAGGGCGTCGTCGCATTGACGACCTTGACCGGGTTGCCGATCTGCGCGCCCGTCGTGTCGTAAAGCGTAGCCGTGTAAGTCGAATACGCAGACGGGAGCGTCTGGGCCGTCAGTGCCGTGGCCGCGTAGAAGCCTTCGTCGCTGGTCGTCGGCGCGAACGCAAACGTGCTCGAATCGCTCGACAGCGCCTGCCACGCCCAGCGGTATAGCGAGGTATTCGAACTGCTGGTCGCCGCGCTCGTCGGGGCGCTGGTCAGGGCGTGGCTCGTCAGCGCGAGCGCCGTGTTGCCGGTTCCGCTGCGCGGTTCGAGCCAGACGCCGGTGGAGGGCAGTCCTGCTCCGGTCACCTGCACCGAGCCGATATTGGCAGGGTTCACTGTCGACGCGCTATGCACCGGAATGCTGATGCCCAGCCCCGTTTCAAAGCGGCTGCCCGACGCGTCGTCCGCATCGAGGAACTGGCGCTGCGTTACGAACGAGCCGATGCTCACGTCATACGCCTGCTGGTTGCCGATGATGTCCCAATTGCCGCTTCCGGTCGATTGCACCACGGTCGTGGCGAACTGATGTTGCCCCGCCGAGTTGGTGAAGAAGATGTTGACCAGCGCACTCGCGGCCGTGATGTTGGGAAACGGGCTTTGACCGGCCGCCCAGTAGCTCAGTGTCTTCGCACCCGTGATGGTGGAGCCGCTGGCGCTCAGGCGTGCGTGCCAGGTCTGGAATCCGCCATTGCTGCTGTTGTAGCCGTTCTCGAGATAGCTCGCGTCGATGGCGGACGAGCAGGCCGACGATGTGCCGGACAGGCACTGCGAAAGCTGCGTCAATAGCGTCGCCAGATAATTCGCGGCCACCGGCGAGGCGATGATCTGCGTGCTCGCCGACGTGCTCGAATTGAGCGCGATTGTCGATGTCGGTGCGGCGATGCTGGCGATCTGAAGGCCGCCCGAAGGCGCTTGCGTGAGCGCCACGGAATCGATCACGGCGTCGGCGCCGGTCTGATTGGGCGTGAAGGACTGGCTGACCGGATTGAACGTGGAGGCCGCGAGTCCGTTGGCGCTGAGCACCGGGGTGAGAATGCCGTTGAGCGTGGAGACGGCGTTGCCTACCGACGATGTCGTGACCTTGGCGGCGAGCGTCGCGGGCTTGGTCAGATCGAGGGGATTACCGTCGCTGGTCAGCTCGGCGGCGACCGCGGTGGTCAGCGGCGTGACATTGGCGATCAACGCCGCACCCGACGACGTTTTCGCGCTGGCCGTGACCGAATACATCGGTGCATTGGCGCCGCCCGGATCGGTGGCGACCAGCAGGAAGGGCGCGGTCATCCCCGAGAGCGCGATGGAGTAGTTGCCGCTCGAATCGCTGGTGGCGCCCGCGCTCTTGCCCGCCGAATCGAACAGCGTGACGGTTGCGCCCGCGAGCAGATTGCCCACGGCCACCGTGCCGCCGATGCTGGAAGCGTCGGTGCTCGACGATCCCGAATGTCCGCCGCAGGCCGTGAGCGTGGCCAGCAAACCGAATGCGATAGACCGTCGTTTGTTTGCGTTGATGTTCATCCCGGTTACTCCCTTGGTGTGTATTCTCGTCGCGCCGCGTTTTCAGGCCTGTGCCGTGTGCCGGTCTTCGCCATGATCGTCTTGATGTAGGAAGCGATTGCTTCATCAGCACAGTGAAGTGCTTCGGTATGCAGATTTTCTCCACCATCGTCTGGGTGTCCATTCCTCCTTTAAGGTGTTGCGCGCTATAGTTTCGTGTGTCTGGTCTTCGCAAGTCAGGGAGTTGAAAGCTCATGCGCGCGGCCACACGTAATGGCTGCGCGATCGCTCACGGTGCATAGACGACGGGAACAAAAGCGATGCTCGAGATTGCGAATGCCTTACAGCGGTCGATTCCATTCGACGCACTATTGATCGGCACCGGCAGTGCAAATGACGATGGCACGGTGCGTATCAACGCAACACAGTTGGTGAATCTGCCGTCCGTATTCGTGGCGGAGTATCCGCAGGTCTCGGCGGTCGATGTCGTGGCGCAGGTTTTCGCGGCGCTCCCGCATACGGTGCAGGTGGTGTCGATACGCGATTACCGCGCGCTCAGACCCGACCACCCCATCGCCGATTATCTTGAGAAATACGATATCGAACATCTGATGCTGACTGGCATCCTGAGTTCGTATGGACTGGCCTGGATCACGATGTACCGCTTTAAACACGGCCCCTGTCCGCAAACATTCAGCAGCGAGAATGCCGAAGCCGCTCGCTATGCGGTGCCGGCCGTGCTGTATGAGTGGCAATGCAAGACGCAGCCAAAGGGCCGCGTGCCCAGCGATATTCCCGCCGCGCTTGCGCCGCTCGATCGCGACGAATTGCAGATCGTTCTGTTGAAACTCCAGGGTATGCTAAATAAAACCATTCAGGACAAGCTGAACGTCAAGGAAGACCGCGTCAAGGACGTACTGAAGAAAGCCCGCTTGTGGCTGGGCGTATCGGGCAGAAAGCTCACACCGAAGGATCTGGAAAGGACGGCTCAGATAAAGGAGTGAGGGTACTAACGCGCCAGCTACCGGGGGCAGGGGGCCGCGCCTGTCTTTGCGTAGATGGTTGTATGTAGTGCTCTTCTAGTCGTAAGTCGCATCGGGCGGTGACCTATGCATGAAGTCCGCAGTGGCCTCTTCATCTTGCAGACGACGGTCCTCACGTCGGCGGCCATGCTTGCATTCGCGGCCAACTCGTTGCTGTGCCGGCTGGCGCTTCAGCGTGGGGAAATCGATCCGGTTAGCTTCGGTTGCATCAGACTGGTTTCGGGCGCGATCGTGCTCACACTCATCCTGCGCTTCAAGGCCGGACGCTCAGCAGGTCGTGCCGACTGGCTCGCCGCTGCCATGCTCTTCGCCTATGTCGCCTTCTTCTCTTTCGCGTATTTGACCTTGTCGGCGGGAACAGGTGCGTTAGTCCTGTTCGGCGCTGTGCAACTGACGATGTTCAGCGCCGGGTTGCGCTCCGGCGAAAAGTTCGGATCAATCGCCTGGCTGGGTCTCGCCCTGGCAGTCGCAGGGCTTGTCTATCTGGTGTCGCCGGGCGTTGCTGCGCCGCCGCTCCTCGGCGCAGCGCTGATGGCGGCCGCCGGCATCGCCTGGGGTGTCTACTCGCTGCGCGGTCGCCGTGTAGTGGACCCGCTCGCGGCAACGGCGGGAAACTTCGCAAGGGCGGCGCCTCTTGCGCTCGTCTTGAGCGTGCCGGTCATCGCCGCTACAGGCGTTCACGCCAACGAGGCCGGCGTCTTGTGGGCGATCGCTTCGGGTGCGCTCACATCGGGTATCGGGTATGTCATCTGGTATGCAGCACTCGGCAAACTCACCGCGATGCGCGCGGCCACCGTGCAGTTGTCGGTGCCGCTGATCGCTGCATTTGGCGGCGTGGCGTTTCTCTCGGAAGCCATCACGCCGCGCCTTGCTGTGGCCTCCTTCATGATTCTCGGCGGCATTGCGATGGTGCTTGGCAGGTCGCACGCCAGGAGGCTGTCGCGCGGCGCCTAAGCCAGGCGCAGATCCCACAACGCATCGAGTACATGTTGCGTGGAACGCTCGACGTGCCCGGCTCGATGCGCAATGCCGAGCCGCCGCCACAATGCCGGGCGCAGCGGGCGCATAACGATGCGCGCGTCGGGAAGGGGCGTCGTGGCTTCATGAGGCAACAGTGCCGCGCCATAACCGGCTGCCACCAGACTCTTGATCGCATCGTTGTAGTTGAGCTGAATGCGCGGGGCGGGATGGTGCCCCGCGCTCGCGAACCACTCCGCAGTCAGGCGCGACAGACGCGTGGTCGCATCGTTGAGAACAAGCGGTCGAGCGGCGAGCCATTCCGGCGTAATGCGAGCCGGACAACGCCAATGCGCGGGCACAAAGGCCATCACGGGGTCGCGGCGCCAGGGCTTGATGGCGAGTCCCGCCACTGGAGACTGAGGCAGTGCGACCAGCCCGATATCCAGCGTCCCGTCCGCCAGTCGGCTGAGCGTTTCATGCGAGGTGAGCACCGCGATCTGGATGTCGATGGCGGGATGGTCCTGACGCAGCGCTTCGAGCGCTTGCGGCAAAAGATGCGCAATCGCACCGGTCGATGCGCCAAGCCGAACGCGTCCGACCAGTCCTTGAACCTGGCGCTGAACATCGTCTAGCGCCTGTTCCGCGTCGGCCAGCAGACGCCGCGCGCGCTCGACCAGCAACTCGCCGGTCGCCGACGGCCGGACATGCCCACGCTTGCGCGACAGAAGTGGAGCCCCAATGCGCTCTTCCAGTTCGGCGATGTGGAGGCTGACCGTTGGCGGCGCCAGATGCAACGCACGCGCGGCTTCGGCGAACGAGCCACGGTCGACGATCGCGACCAGGGTGCGCAAGCGGTCCAGACTGATCTCTCGCATGTTGGCGTCCTGATTCAGAAAATCTGAATATTGAAGTCATGAAATTCAACTTTCTCTATTCTATCGGTGCGCGGAAGATAACAGGCGTGTTCCGTTTGTCCCACCTGTTACCTATCACCGGAGTATCGCGCGCATGAGTTCTCCCCTCGTTTTCATCGACGGCGACCAAGGCACCACCGGGTTGCAAATTCACGAACGGCTTCGCGGCCGCACCGATCTGGAAGTGGTGACGCTTCCCGCAGCGCAACGCAAGGATGCCAGGCATCGCGCGCAAGCCATCAACGCCTGCGATATCGCCATCCTCTGTCTGCCCGATGGCGCCGCGCGCGAGGCGGTGGGCGCCATTGTGAATCCCGCCGTCAGGGTCATCGACGCCAGCTCCGCCCATCGCACGCAGCCGGGCTGGACCTACGGCTTTCCGGAAATGACGCCGGGGCAAGCCGGGCGCATTGCGACCGCGCATCGGGTCACCAATCCCGGTTGCTATCCGACCGGTGCAATTGGCCTGCTGCGTCCGCTACTGGACGCCGGGCTCATTGCGCAGGACCACCCGCTCAGCATTTACGCGGTGTCGGGTTACTCCGGACGCGGGCGTGCGGGCGTGGAAGAACACGAGGGGCCGGGCGCTGCCAACGCCCCGTTGTTTCAGGTGTATGGTCTGGAGCTTGCGCACAAGCACGCGCCGGAGATCCAGCAATACGCAGGGCTCGCGCGGCGTCCGATTTTCGTCCCTGCGTATGGCTCGTTCCGCCAGGGGATCGTATTGACGGTGGCGCTGGATAGGCGGCAATTGGCCCCCAACGTAGACGGCACCGCGCTGCACGCGTGCCTCGCAAGCCACTATGCCGGGGCGACCCACGTTCATGTCTTGCCGCTGCACGAATCGCGTGAACTAAAGCAGCTGGATCCGCAGGTCTTGAACGGTACGAATGATCTGCGCTTGAGCGTGTTTCCGAACGAGGAGCACGGGCACGTTCTGCTGTCCGCGGTGTTCGACAATCTCGGCAAAGGCGCCGCCGGCGCCGCGGTGCAGAACCTGAACCTGATGCTCGCGCAGTAAGGATGGCCGATGCTCGGCTGCACGTCGATGCCAACGACGGTTGGCAATCCGGGCGTAGCAGTCGAACCGCTCACGGGGCATTGGCAGGGTGCAAATCCTTGCGCTAACGGCTTTCGGTTTGTAATGGGCTCGATGGCTTGTTGCGTTGGCAACCAAAGGCGATGGGGCCATTGCATTGTGCAACTAACCGTCCTCGCCGCCTGCACCCCAAAAACGCCGGTTTACGGCGCACCAACCCCGTCAGCAGACATTGGAGCGGCGGGCTGCTGAACCTTGGCCCGATCCGGATATCCGCGAATCCAGTCTCACCGCATCTGGCAAGGTCGCGTGATCGAAGCTCACGTCGTCGCTTCCCCCTGCGCACGATTAAAGGACTCGCCGATAGCGACCGATAACTACGTTGTCGACCGTTGGCGGCGACACGGAGGTCTCGAAGGCGACGCGCCTTCTACCTTCGCCACATACAAGGCCACCGAAAAAACATAACCAGGCCAAAGGGGAGAGGTTGGGCATGAAGGTCTATGCAAGTGCGCTTACTTTGCTGGACTGGCTGGCGCAACGTGAAAGTGCGTCGGTCAGCGAGATCACGGCTGCGGGTTTGATGGGCTCGCGCACAGCGTCGGACGTCATCCGCTATGCGATACGCAATGGCGCGATCGCACGCGTAGACGGCACGACAGCTGTGCGAGGCACAGCGCGTTACCGGTCAACCGGCGTGCCATTGGCTGAGCCACGGTCTTCGACGATTGCCGCTTCGTTCGACGGTCTGTTGCGGGCGTGGGGCATTGCACAAGAACCTCCCCAGCTTGACGGGCTGCAAACGCGGGTCTACCAGATGTCGGATAGCAAACAGGAAGTCTGAGCGCACCCTGTGCGCCCGCAGCGTGCCGATTGGTTCCTTGGGATAGGACAAAATGTCCCGTCTGATCGCGAAGCTGCGGGACATTTTATCCAGTTCGATGATGCCTCTCGACCTCGCTTTCACCTTGATCCGACGGAAACACGCGCGCGCTCAGGAAGTCGACTAGCGCTCGAACCTTCGGTGAAGGATGCTTGCTCGCGGGCCAGAGCACATGAACCACGCCCGCACGCTCGACATGATCCGCCAGGACCGCGCGCAGGCGTCCATCGGCGAGCGGCTCCTTGATGGAGAACTCAGGCAGGTAGGCAATGCCGCGTCCTTGTAATGCGAAGCAGAGTCGGGTTTCGATGTTGTCTGACGCTCGACCGGGTCATCGATGTGCCCATCGTCGTCTACGTCGCGGTCGCTGTCTGGGGGGGCGCGTTCGGCGGTGCGGCGACGCTCTTTCAGACCGCGCTGGCCAAGGCGACCGATGCCGCGCAAGCCGTGCTCGTCACGGTCTGGAATGCGGCGATTGCTGGCGGCGGGATACTCGGTGGTGCATTGCTCGACTGCCTGGGCTTCAGCGCATTCTTTCCGGTACTGCTTTTATTGCTGGCGGCGACTTTTGTTGTGGTGTGGAAAGCCAGGCGACATGGATTTCCGGTGTCAACGCAACGAAGTGCCGTTGATCTGGTGAGATCGGAACCATGATGCGTGAGCATGACGCCGCTGATCGAAGGAAAGGAAAAGTAAGGCGCGGGCGTGGATTTTCGTCTGCGTCAGCGATTTTGTTTCGCATTACGATCGGGTTTTGACGTGTAACGACGCACGAAACCGGCGATATCCGGACGACGGCGAGCGTCGAGTGCCTGGGCCAGCAATTCCAGGAACACATCGAGATCATCCGTTCCGTATAAACGATGAAAGTCATTCACAATATCGGATATCGCGGCGCGCTCGCCCTCAGGCGTCAACGTGCTGGCGATATGCGAACCACCGCGTGCGAGTTCGGCCATATATCGTCCGCGGCCCTGAAGCATTCGCTGTGATTTTGAACTGCTCGTATTTTTTATCATGGTGAGGATGACTCCGTGTTGTGGTAGGGATCTCACTTTCTCCGTGCGCTCGGGTCTGCGAGCGGTTGCGGCGCAACGCTCGCCGATATGAATTCGTGCTGAATCCGGAAATATCGTGCCCTAGGGGAATTACCGCTTCAATACCTTGATCAAGGGATGCGCGCACCACGCGCCATACGTTATGCTGCACGGCGCGTCATGCATTGCGCAGGCCACGCAGTTCTTCACGTAGTTCTTCAGATAGCACGGCAATGAAACCAGTCACGCCGATCGGCGTTTTTCTCGTCGAAGACGACCCGCGTATGCGAGAGGCATTCGAGCGCATGGTCGACTTGCACCCCGATCTGGTCTTGCTGGGCAGCGTCACCACAATTGCGGATGCCAAAGCCTGTCTTGCGCATATCGCACCCAATGTCGCGATTGTCGATCTGGGTCTGCCGGACGGTGACGGCGCGTCGCTCATCGAATTCCTGCGCGCGAGCCTGCCCGATACGGCGATACTCGTGAGCACCATTTTCGGCGACGAAACCCATGTGGTGCGCGCGATCGAAGCAGGCGCGGGCGGCTATCTCCTCAAGGACACGACGCTCGACGAGTTCGCCCGTTCGATCCTGCTGGTCGTGAGCGGCGACGCGCCGCTCTCGCCGCAGATTGCCCGGCATCTGCTCAAACGCTTCGCGCCGCCAAACACGGTCAAACCGACTCGCCCGCCCGTGGGCGCACAGGATCTCACCCCGCGCGAAATCGCCATTCTCGAACAGATCGCCAGTGGCTTCTCCGTTGCGGAAACGGCCGCATCGCTGGGCATCTCGGCGCATACGGTCGCCACGCACGTCAAGAATATTTACGCGAAGCTTGCCGTCACCAACCGGCAGCGTGCGGTGAACGAAGCCCGCTTGCGGGGCATGATCCGTTGATGCCGCGCGGGCGAGCACGCACTCCTTTGCACCGCTTGTGCGCTTTGCTTTGGGCCTCGCTGCTTATCGCCCTGCTGTGCCTGGCCGGACGGGCACGGGCCGCCGTCCCGCCTGAGATCGATCTCACGTTGCAGAACGCGGAGTTCGCCGCTTCCGATGCCCTGACATCGCCGCAAACCGGCTGGTCGCCCGTCACGCTGCCCGACAACTGGACGCGCAGCCATCCGGGGCTCGGCGGCGTGGCCTGGTATCGGCTGCATTTTTGGCTCGATCGGGTGCCCGATGTGCCGCTCGCGCTGTACGTGCCTCATGTGTCGCTCGCCGGTGCGTTTTACCTCAACGGCTCCCTGGTGAACGGCGATGCGCGATTCGACAGGCCCGGTCACATGGGCTCGGCCATGAGCGATACGCCGTTTTACCTCGAGCTTCCGTCGGGGCTTTTTCGTGCGGGCGACAACACGTTGTATGTCCGGTTGCAGGGCAACGCGCGCCTGCGCAGCGGCCTGTCCACGATTGCCATCGCGCCTGCGCCGACGCTTCAGGCGCGGCAAAGGCTGCGCTACCTGCTGCAGGTCACGCTGCCCAATGCGGTCTTTGTCATTCTCATCGGCGCGTTCGTCTTTCTGGCCGCGCATTTCTGGCATCGACGCAGCAGCAACCTGATGCAGCTTTCCGGGCCGCTTGCGTTCCTGCTGTTGCTCTCCTACCTGAGCGTGTCGTTTCCGGTTTCGCGCGAAACGGAAGTGTTCGTGCGCGTCGTCGCCTATCTCATGCTGCATTGGACGCTGGTGGTCGGCGGCTACCGGCTCTCGGAACATCAGAGCCGATGGTTTTTGCCTGTGTGGCACACGCTTTCCGCCGCAACCGTTGTGGCCGCAATCATATGCTATGGGGTTGGCGTGACCGGCGACCCGATGTGGCTGGTTGTCTGGCCGTCCACGTTGCTGCATCTGCTCGTGGCCTACTGGATGCTCTCGCGTGCCTGCCGCACCCGATCGCTCAAACTGGGCGCGCTGGCCCTGACGGGGACGTTATGGATCGCCACTATCATCCAGTCCTTGCTCATCGTGCTGGACTGTTTTTCGTGGGATACGATTCGCCTGAGCAACTCGGGCGGCGTGCCGTTCGGCGTCGTGCTGCTCTATATGTTCGCCGGGCAATTCATCCTGGACCGGGAAGAGGCCGCTGTCGCGCAGCGTGACGCTATCGCCGCCGAGCGCAACCGTATCCTCCAGGAAATGCACGACGGCATGGGCGCACACCTTATCACCGCCCTGCATCTGGCGCGCCGCGACGACGTGGAACGTGTCACGCTGGTGCGTTCGATCGAAGAGTCCATTCAGGACATGCGCTCGATCATTGACTCGCTGGACCTCGGCGATCGGGATATCGTGCCGCTGCTTGCGAATTTGCGCTCGCGCCTCGAACCGCGTCTCAGCGCGCTGGGTATCCGGCTCGTATGGGGCGTGATAGCGCCGCTGCCTGAGATCGCCCACCTGACGCCGCAGTCGGCGTTGGCGGTGATGCGCATCATCCAGGAATGCGTCAACAACGCGATCCAGCACGCGCAGGCGCGGACCTTACGAATAGGGGCGAGGGCCGATGGCGACGGCGTGCGCATCGAAATCGCCGACGATGGCCGCGGCTTCGATTCCAGTGCGGTACGCGAGGGAGCGCGCGGCATCGCCGGGATGCGGGCGCGTGCGCGAGCGCTGCATGCTCGCGTTTCGATCCTGAGCTCGCCGCAGGGGATGCCGGGCACGACGGTTATCGTGTACGTTCCATGCTCGATTGCGGCGAGCTGAATCGTCCATGCCAATGCGCAGAGTTCAGTAGAACCGCTTGCCAATGATTGATTCGATTTCGATGGATACGACGACACTTTCGCATGCGCTTCTGACGCCGCCGATGCCGCCGATGGCCGACGACTCGATCGGCGGCTTCGGCGTGCTCAAGGGCATCCGGCGCAACGCGTTCGAAGCGTTCCCCGCGCGTTGCTGGCAAGAACCGGTCGTGCGGGTCAATACGCCGCTCAATCCGGTGGTCATCATTTCGTCGCCTGAGGCGATCCGCCATGTGATGCTCGATTGCCATCGGGACTACGTGCGCATGCCCGTAGGCCGGCGCGTTTTAGGCCCGATCGTTGGCAAGGGACTGCTTGTCAGCGAGGGCGAGTCGTGGCGAAACCAGCGCCACGCGATGGCGCCCGCCTTCACGCCGCAAAAGGTTCAGGCACTCACAGGGCTAATCCATGAAGTGGCGGAGCGCGCCTGTACCGAAATGGAGTCGCGGCGGGCGCTCCCACAAGACCTGTTCACGTTTTTTCAGGCCGTCAGTCTCGACATTGGCGCGAGTGTCATGTTCTCGACCGACGTTTCGTCGATCGGCGCGGAGTTGCGGCGGTTGCTGACTTTCTATATGACGCGCATTGGCAGCCCCTCGGTGTCGGACTTTCTGCTGCCGTCGTGGATGCCAACGGTGCTGTCCGCTCGTCGCGCCGTCTTTCGCCACCACTGGCAGCGGCTGCTGGCGAGCACAATCGCGCAGCGGCGTGCGCGTGCCAGGGCGCCCGCTCACGGCAACGGGACGCAGGATCTCTTCGACCTGCTGGAACAGGCGCACGGCGAGCGCCCGGACGATCTGCTCGCGGACGAAGTCTCGACCATGCTGGTTGCCGGGCACGAGACCACTGCGCTGACGCTGTTCTGGGCCACTGTGCTGCTCGCCCACTCGCCGCAGATTCAGAGCGAGCTTGCGGGCGAGGCCGCGGCGTTTGACTGGGACGCTCGAGGCACAGCACTGGATCTGACGAAACTCCCGCTGACAAAAGCAGTTATTCAGGAAACCTTACGGCTCTATTCGCCCGCGTTCATGACGGCACGGCTCGCGGCGCGCACGCATACGGTTGGCGGCGTCCAGATTCCGTCTGGCGCGATGCTGCTGGTTCCATTCTGGCTCTTGCATCGGCATCCGCAACGCTGGGCGTCGCCGGCGTGCTTCGATCCGTGGCGCTTTTTGAGGGGCCCTCAGCCCGGTCGATTCGACTACCTGCCGTTCGGCGTGGGACCACGCGTGTGCATTGGCGCGCAACTGGCGATATCGGAGGCGGTGATCGTGCTGGCGCGGCTGTTGCGGGATAACCGGATTGCGCCGATGCGCGACGATATTCCGCTGCCGGTCGGCAAGCTGTCGACGCGTCCATCGTTTCTCCCGGAGTTTGTGGTTTCTGCGCGGTGATGAGGCGGAGTAGAGTTGCCGCGCATGGTTGGTAGTCTGGAGTCGACGGCCTTTTGGGGGGGGCGTAGCCTGGCTCGACGCCCATGCGGCGAACGATGGCATCCGGTGCGAAGAAATCCCAGCTCGGTTATCTCCAGCACACGGATATCATTGCGGACGGGTTCAAATCGGTCGGAGATTGGGAAACGGGGACGGCTAAAGAGCGCCCGGGCTATGCGCTTGCTCATTTGCTTAGCATCGCGCAGCATGAGCAAGGGGAGGTATTGCAGGGGTTGATTTATGATGATGAGCGATTTCAGTGGTGGCTCAAGCTGCAACGCGGTGCTCTGGCATCATCCGACGATACGGCAATCAACGACTCCACCAACGCGATGCACGCTGGCCAATCCGACGGATCGGAGGTTGCATTGGCGCCCCTGGTTCGAGCCTTGGTGCCGAGTCTTCAATTGGTTCTCACGTCCGACGATGAGACCGACAATGCTGACTTTAGATCCGATGCGCCAGACCGTTTGGTTCTTTGGGACTATCAGAAGCGCATGGACTGGATACAGAAAGCTGCCGATAAATTTCACGACTTGATGCAAGGTGAGAAAAGTGGATTCATGATGGACTACCTTCATGAGATCAAGAGCTGGGGTGACAAGCCCGACAGATAATGAAGAAAACCTTAATTTTTTCACTGATTCTGGGTGTGCTGTTAGTCGGCGGCGCCTTGGCTTCGCATGACCTGAGTTCCCATTCAACTCCCGCTAATGAAAAAGGCATGAATTCATCGCCAACAATTATCCGACTCGGCAACCCCACGAGTCTGGATCTCTCCGGACCGGGGGCATCGGTAGACAATCACCCGTCGGGTGCGACGTTCTATCAGTACGACTGGATGCGAGGTAGTCTGGGTACGGTCAGGTTCGAGGACGGGAAACACAGCTTCGTAATCGACAATGCGTTGTCAGCATTGGGCTCCGCCGATAAGGATGTGCCGGGTGGGATTTACAAGTGGAGCGTCAACTTCGGCGTGAGTGCCGATCAGGCAGACACGCACGAGGCAGCGCGCGCTCGCGTAATGAAATTCCTCGAGGGTCTCCGCGCTAGCGGCTGGAGTCGATACATCGATACGGACTACCCACGTCTGACAGGGGAGCAGGCGTGGAACTATCGCGTCACCAAAGCCCTCTACTCGCTGGATTCGACCTATACGCCGACCATTGAGCAATGGAAACTCGCGGTCGGAAAGCAACCCCATTGGAAATTCTTTGCCGATGGGGTCTATCTGGATGTATCGATTCTGGAAAATGACATGGGAGGTATTGCCGGGAAGAGTACTTATCTCCTGACTGTGAGCATAAAGAACGAGTACGCTTTTTATGGTCTGGGATATTTCCCGGGAGATCCAGAGAAAATTCGTCAGTGGAAAGCCTTGATTCCGGCCGAGAACCAGAAATATCACGCGGCGCGCGTCAAGACTGAAGAAGCCCTGAAAGAGCAAGGAATGACGATCGACACGAGCTACGAAGATCCTCCAATTCAGGCTTTGCGAGGATCGACGGAAAATTCGCCATGAGGGCACGTTGACGATGCGAGCGAGTTTGCATGGGCGAGCGCAGATCGTGGTGGGCGACAAGACGAGTCACGGCGGGAAGGTGATTTCCGGTAGCCCATCCTCGACCTGGAGCGCAGCCAATATTCCCATCGCTCGCAAGGGCGACAAGGTGACGTGTCCTTTGTGTGCCCCGCATCTGTTTGAGATCGCCGAAGGAATGGACGGATGCGAGGACTTTGGACAATTGATGGCGATCGAGGGGCACAAGACCACGTGCGGCGCGATACTGATTGCCGATCCGGCGCCGGCTGACGATTGATTTAATCTGCTGGCGCAAATTGAACAGGTAGCCAGCGAAATCCTCCATACCTGGCACCAGAAGGTGTCAGGCGAAGCGACGGAATGTTCAAATCGTCGGCCAGCCTGGCGACACCACGCCATACGATTCACGCCACCTGGCAGCCTGCCGGTGGCCTCTGCGAATGTGCCGGTCCATGGCATCAGTGTGTGTGCCGTCTCCGACCTCGACCTGGTCATCCTCACCGCTTCCACTTTCATGTGAGCGTTTCTCTATCGCGATTGCCTGCTGTGCAGGCTGTGGCGAATCCTTACCGGCCTTTGTGGGAGAGATAGGCCACGCCGCCTGGCTTGGTCAGCGGGAGCGTTGCGGACTGTGATGTCTTCGGATTGATGGCCCGCAACCCCCGATTAGCCGTCGTCACTCTTCTCGCCTTTACGGGCTCCTCAAAGCGACTACGACGCTTTCCTGCCGATGCCGGGAATGGCGACTGACGCGCGCGACCACGCCGACATGCCACTCACCTGGCGAGTTCCGACAGTCGAAGGGCTCAGCAACCTTCGTGGGATGCTGCGCGCGGAATTCCAGGGTTAACGCTAGCCAGAACGAACGGCTGGCATTCGTCGGTGCGATCGCGCCGGGTGATGCTGCCTCTCCAGCCCGGGTGGCCTGCGAATCGAGCAGGCCCCAAGCTTACAAATTCATTCTCCGCGCGAGCCCATATAAGGCAAAACCCAGCGCCACGCAAGCGCATCAGACGAGATTTGCTTCTATCAAACAATTTTTGACGGCAATTTTTGTTCCTGATATGGTCTCTCCAAATGGCATCTACAAGTGGAAAAAAGGACCCCGCAGCGCTGGCGATTGGCGAAAAAATCCGCGCACTGCGTCAGCGGCTGAGCCAGACGCTCGATCAGACAGCAACCGCGGCCGGCATTTCGAAGCCGTTTTTGTCGCAGGTGGAACGCGGTCTGGCTTCGCCGTCGCTGACCTCGCTTTCGGGCATTGCGCGGGCATTGGGCGTGACGATGCAGTATTTCGTCGAAACGCCTTCGGAGGAGCGTTCGGTCAAGCGTGGCGATCAGCTCGAGTTTTTCGGCTTCGCGGATTCGGCGAACCTGTTCGCGCGGCTCACGAATACGTCAGACGGACGGCAGCTCGAATCGATCCTCGTGCGCCTGCCTGTTGGCAATACGCGCTCGGAGGTCACCACGCATGCAGGGGAAGAATTTCTCTACGTGATCGACGGTGAACTGTCGCTGGAGCTGGAGGGCAAAGCGTTTGTGCTCCAGACAGGAGACTCGGCACATTATCAGTCGACGGTGCCGCATAGCTGGAGCAACAACGGGGGCAAGGAAGCCGTGGTCGTCTGGGTAGGGACACCGCGGCTGTTCTAATCGGGGGAGTACCGGAACATTCGAGACATCGGGTGCTTCCCTAATTGAAATTATAAGGATGACGAAGTGAAGGACCTTCACCTGGTGATAACGCGAATATGACGCTGGCCATCCCGGCTTGAGGTGGCGCGCGGGCTGTGTGCCGTCATCTGCATTTGAATAAAACAAAACCCACTCAAATCATTCCAACAAATTACTTCTCGTTAGTGAAATACAGATGAAAAACAGCAAAATCAAAATCAGCGTTATCGCAGTTGCCGCTTTCGCCGCATCCTCGGCAGCCATGGCACAGTCGTCGGTCACCCTGTATGGCATGCTCGACGCAGGCCTCAGCTATACCTCGAACAATGGTGGTCACAGCCAGTTCGCCCTCGTCGGCGGCGCCGCAGGTTCGAACAAGTGGGGCCTCAAGGGTCAGGAAGACCTCGGTGGCGGCCTCTCGGCAGTCTTCAAGCTCGAAAATGGTTTCAACATTGCCAGCGGCGGTATCGGCGGCCAGGGCCCGATTGGCTCCTCGCGTTCGCTGTTCAACCGTCAGGCTTATGTCGGTCTCTCGTCGGAGCAGTACGGTACCGTGCGTCTGGGTCGCCAGATCGACGCTGTGACGGAAATGGTTCAAGGCCTGACGGGCGATGCTATTTCGGCGTCGACCTTCTCGACCCCGGGCGACGTCGACAACAACGACAACACGACCAACCAGAACAACGCGGTGAAGTACATTTCGCCGCTCTACCACGGCTTCCAGGTTGAAGGCGCGTACTCGTTCGGCGGCGTTGCCGGTTCGATGGGTTCGGGTCAATCGTGGTCGGTCGCTGCGGACTACACGCAAGGTGGCCTGACGGCAGCAGGCGGCTACTTCAAGGCAACCAATCAAGGCGAGAGCGGTTGGCAAAACGCCACGGCACAGCCGTCGTTCGGTGGCACGCTCGGCTACCCGAGCTCGGGTTACTACGGTGGCAACGCGTTCAAGAGCGCGGGCATCGCACAAGTCGCCGGCCAATACCAGTTTGGTCCGTACACGGCTGGCCTGCGTTACTCGAACGCTCAGTACCAGGGCTTCGATGGTCAACCGTCGATCCACTTCAACGTGCTGGCTGGCCTGATGCAATACCAGGTGACCCCGGCGCTGTCGCTGGCGGCTGGCTACACGTACGTCTACGGTTCGGCAGCGACGGCTGCGGAAGCCGCCAAGGGCCGCACGATGGCTTCGATCAACCAGGTGTCGCTGGGTGCGACGTACTCGCTGTCGAAGACCACCGCGGTGTACGTGATGGGTGCCTATGTCCATGCTCTGGGCGCTCAGGCTTCGGCTGCTGACTTCGGCAACACGGCATCGGGCGGCAACCAGATTCAAACCAACATCGGCATGTATCACAGCTTCTAATCGAAGACTCATCAGCCCGGGCTAGTGGACACACTACCCGGGCAAAGATTATTTCTGCTACTGAACCGCACCTCAAGCTAGCAGCACATCATTGGTCCGGCTGGCGCCGAATCGGAGTAAACATGAAACAAG